>CAWJYU010000009.1:0-57500 GCA_963847235.1 uncultured Actinomycetes bacterium
CGGCGCTTCAGCTTCAGCGTCGGCGTCAGCTCGTCGTCGGCCATCGTGAAGTCGCGCGGCAGGATCGAGAAGCGGCGCACCTGCTCGTACCGCGAGCGGTCGGCATTGACGGCATCGACGACGCCCTGGACGAGCTCGTGCACCCGCGGCTCCTGCGAGAGCTCCGGGACGCCACCCTCCAGCCCCTCGGCGGCGGCCCACTTGCGTCCGCGTCGAGCGTGATGAGGGCGGCGACGTACGGCTTCCGGTCGCCGACGACCAGGGCCTGCGAGATGTACTTCGAGCCCTTGAGGTCGTTTTCGAGGTTCTGCGGCGAGACGTTCTTCCCGCCGGCGGTGACGATGATGTCCTTCTTCCGGTCGGTGATCGTGACGTAGCCGTCGGAGTCGATCTCGGCGATGTCGCCCGTGAGCAGCCAGCCGTCCGGCGTCAGCACCTCGGCCGTCGCCTCGGGATCCTTGTAGTAGCCCTGGAAGACGGTCTCGGAGCGCACGAGGAGCTCGCCGTCGTCGGCGACGCGCAGCTCGAATCCCGGGAGCGCCCGGCCCACCGTGCCGAAGCGGAAGGCGGAATGCGTGCTCGTGGTCGCAGCCGTCGTGCACTCGGTCAGCCCGTAGCCCTCGATCAGCAGGATGTCGAGCCCGTGAAAGAACTCCGCGACCTCGATCCCGAGCGGCGCACCACCCGAGATCGCGGTGACGAGCCGCCCGCCCAGACGCTCCTTGACCTTCGCGAAGACGAGCTTGTCCGCGAGCCGGTACTGGAGCGCGAGCGACCGCGGAACCGGCTCGCCGGCCCGGCGGAGCGCGCTGACGCGACGGCCGACGGGAAGCGCCCAGTCGATCAGCTTCCGCTTCGCTCCCGTGGTCTCGTCGAACTTGGCGAGGACTGCGGTGTGGATCTTCTCGTAGACGCGCGGCACGCTCGGGAAGACGGTCGGTCGAACCGTGACCAGCGCTGCGGCCGCCTGGAGCGGATCGGGGAGGAAGGCGATCGTGTAGCCGACGTACGGCCCCGAGAGGTGCATCAGCCGTCCGAAGTTGTGGGCGAGCGGGAGGTAGAGCAGCATCGTGTCGTTCGGCCCGTGAAGTTCTCCAGGTCGTCGACGACGGCCACCATCGCGTAGTAGTTGCGGTTCGAGATCATGCAGCCCTTCGGCGGGCCGGTCGTGCCGGACGTGTAGATGTAGGTGAAGAGATCGTCCTCCTCCACGGCGTCGGCCGCCTCGCGGAGCGCGTCCGGGTTGGCGCTGGCGAAGGCGCGGCCCTCCTCGGCGAGCTCGTCGAGCCCGGCGAAGCCGAGGACGTGCTGCAGCCTCGGGAGCCTACCGCGCACCGTCTCGACCTTCGCCAGCTGTCCTCGTCCTCGCAGAGGATCCCGACCGCGTCGGAGTGCTCGAGGATGTAGGCGACGTCCTTCGCGGAGCTGTTCGCGTAGATCGCGGCTCCGATCGCACCCACCTGACCGAGCGCGAAGTCGAAGAGCGCCCACTCGACCCGCGTCGTCGCCAGGATCGCGAAGGCGTCGCCACGGCGGATCCCTCGCGCGAGCAGGCCGTTCGCGTACGCGTCGACCCGCTCGGCCGCTTCGGCCCACGAGAGCGGCTGCCAGTCGTCTCCCTCCTGCACGAGATACGCAGGCGTGGTCAGCTTCTTCGCCACTGCGTCGCGCCAAAGTCGCGCGATCGTCCGCTTGCCCCCATCGTGCTCACCTGACTCACGATCTCGCGGCAGGAAACGGGGTCCAAGAAGGGGCTGCGCCAGGCAGTGTTTGACTCATCTGGTACGAGGGCGTAGCGTCGGCCGTTCAGCGGGTCGAGTCGGGCCCACACGCCCTCCTGAGCCAGCCCGCCATCGTACTGGCCCTGCGACGCCAAGCCCTCTTTCCTCGCTGCTGCAGTGACTCTGCTCCAACCGGAGCGGGGAATCAGGGGAAGGAGGAAGCAGATGGACAGCAAGACCAAGATCAACCGGAGAACGGCGATCGGCGCGGCGCTCGTTGCTGCGTCCCCGCTGCTCCTCCCAGGCCGGGTACGGGCGCAAGGGAGGGCTGCGCCCGGCGATACCTTCGTGGTCCTGCTGAAGGGCCTGTATCAGCCCGTGGTTCACGGGCCGAACCTCGGCCTCTCCGCGGTGGACCTGAGCGATGGCTCGTACTTGAAAACGAAGATCTACCCCGTCAGCGGCACTCCAGGCAACACAAACCCGAACAAAGCGATCGGCAACTTCTACGTGCAGTTGTTCGCCGGGGACTTGTGTGCCTACCACATCCCCGGAGGCTCGTTTGCGATGCGGTTCACAGGGAACGACTTCGTTTTCGAAGACGACGGAGCGGGCGGGCGTTTCCTGGTTGGAACCTTCGAACTGACGATCCTGGAGGGAACCGGGATCTATAAACCCTTCGCCGGCGGCCACAACCACATGGTCGACAAGCTGCACTTCCTCGCTCCTGGCGACGGTTCCGGCGGCATTGACGAGTTCTGCTTCTGCAACATCAGTCGTCCATAACAAGCAACAGTCGTGACTGAACCGAAGGGAAGGCCCGTTCCAGCGGGCCTTCCTCCTGTACGGGACGAGAACGCGCTCGTGATCGCGGTCGCCTCGAGCTGGGCGAGGTAGCGGGCCTTGCCGTGCGCCTGGTGCTCGACCAGCTTGTGGACGGTGAGCAGGTCGACGACGAGCTCGACGTCCGGCTGGTGGGCAAAGTGGATGCGCCAGCGTTCGCGGGTTTCGTCCTCGAGGTGCAGTGGACGATCGTTCCACCGCTGGCCGGCCTTGTCGCCACAAGATTCGTGCGGGTTTATTGTGTCTTCGACCACGAAGAAGTTCTTCGGGTCGAGGGGGGAGGGGGTGCCTGGTCCGAACGGCCATCTAGCCGCGCCGGTGCCGGCGTCCTACGCTCGGGCGGGGCGTGGGAAGGGCCGCGGCCCTCGACCCACGCACCCGACGGAAGCAGAGGAACCAGCTCGGCCAAGGGGAACCTCGGCGCCATGGACGTCCTCACTCTGGAGGGCGCCGGCCTCGCCATCCTCATTTCGGTCGGGTCTCTTCTTCTTGCGATCCGCGCCGATCGGCGGTCGGGACGCGCCGAACGCGCCACCACGAGCGCCGAGTTGATCCTCGTTCCTTTCGGCGGCTCAAGCGACGGCGCCAACTTCCGCCACGAGTTCACGATCAGGAACATCGGCCAAGCCTCAGCTCACCTAGTACAGGCATGGCTTGTCGACGAACGGGGCGAAACGGTGTCAAGCGTCGAGACCGAACCCGGCATCACGATCGCGAAGGATGAGGAGTCGAGGATGCTCGGTGTCTCTACTGGCAAGCACGAGCTCCCGAGCCTGGTCTTCGTGCTCAGCTGGCGGGACGGCTTCGGCCCTCACGAGCAGCGCACGGACGTACACCCGATCTAGCGCGTTGCCTCATAAGGCGAGATCCTGAGACAGCACCGGGACAGCACGGGGTGCTCATTTCCGTCCCCGGCGTCACACCTGTCCCGCGCAACCATGCGGTTTCCGCATGGCGGCCTGGTCCGGAATGGGCCAGGCAGGAATCGAACCTGCGACCTCGCGCTCCGGAGGCGCGCGCTCTATCCCCTGAGCTACTGGCCCGGAGGGGCCAGTGTAGCCGTGGGTAGGTTCCGTTCCCGTGGAGTTCCTGCGCGCGTACCTGCGGACGCTGAACCCCCCGCTCCCGAGCTCCGTGCGGACGCTGCAGGCCGGCGCGCTGATCAATGCGCTGGGAAACGGGCTCGCGTACCCGTTCCTCTTCATCTACCTCCACAACGTCCGCGACATCGACCTCGCCACGGCGGGACTGATCGTCGGGACGAACGCGGCCGCCGGGCTCGTCGCCGGCCCGATCATCGGCTCGCTCATCGACAAGGTCGGCGGCCGGATCACGCTCGCGTTCTCGCTCTGGCTGATGGCGGTCGGCTTCGGCGCCTACGCCTTCGTCGAGCATCCGTGGCAGGGGTTCCTCGCGAGCGCGATCGCCGGGATCGGGAACGGCGGCTTCTGGCCCAGCCAGTCGTCCCTGATCGCCGGCCTCACTCCGCAGGCGCAGCGCCACCAGGCGTTCGCGATGCAGCGCGTGATGATGAATCTCGGGATCGGCCTCGGCGGGCTCGTCGGCGGCCTGATCGCCACGACCGCGAACCCGACCTCGTTCCAGGTCCTCTTCCTGGGCGATGCCGCGACGTTTCTCGTCTACTCGGCCTTCCTGCTCCGCGTGCCGGCGCCGGCGAGGACGCCCCGGCCGGAGGGCCGCGAGCGCGGCGGCTACGGCGAGGTCGTCCGAAACAAGGTGTTCATGGCCGTCGTCGCGCTGAACTTCGTCTTCATCGGAGCCGGCATGGCGCAGCTCGAGACGCTTCCGGTCTACGCCAAGAACGAGGCCGGAGTCACCGAGCGCGGCATCGGCGTCCTCTTCTTCCTGAACACGCTCGTGATCGTCCTCGCCCAGCTGCCGATGGCGAGGCTCCTCGAGGGACACCGGCGGATGCGGACGCTCGGCGCGCTCGGCGTGGTCTGGGCCGTCGGGCTGCTGATCGTGCCGATCGCCGGGATCGCCGAGGATGTCTGGGTCGCGTGGGGCTTCCTCGCCCTCACCTTCGCGATCATCGCCGTCGGTGAGTGCCTCCACGGAACCGTCCAGGCTCCGCTCGTCGCCGACCTCGCAGACCACAGCCTGATCGGCCGGTACATGGCGGCGTCCGCGTTCTCCTGGGGCGTCGGATTCGCCGTCGGGCCGGCGATCGGCGGGGTCGTGCTCGGCCAGTCGCCGCACCTGCTCTGGCCGGCGGCGGCCGCCGTCTGTCTCGCCGCAGGAGCCGCCGCCCTCGCGCTGGAGCGCTCGATCCCGGCCGGCGCCCGCACGACCCCGAAGCGCGCGCAGCCCGCGCTGGCCGAGTCCTAGCGCATGACGAGCGAGGAGTCGGTGATCGACTGGCTGCTCGCCGGCGACCCAGCGGTCCGCTGGCAGGTCATGCGCGACCTCCTCGACGAGCCGGCCGAGACCTGGGAGCGTGAGCGACGCCGGGCGGTCGAGAGCGGCTGGATCGCCGAGCTCCTCGCGGCACCAGGGATCCGGACGGCGAGTGGCCGAAGGGACGCTGGACCGCCTCCACGTGGACGCTCCTACTGCTCGTTGCATGCGGGGTCCCCGAAGGCCACCCGGCCGCAGGGGCGCCGCTCGAGCGCCTGCTCGGTCGCTTCATGCCTCCGGGAGAGGCGGTCGACGGTGCGTTCCTGTTGAAGCGCGTGGATCTCTGTCACCTCGGGTTCTGGCTGGGCCTCGGCGCGCACTTCATGGGAGAGGATCCGCGGCTTCCTCCCCTCGGCGAGGCCGTGCTGAGTGCCCAGCTCGACGACGGCGGATGGAACTGCCACGTACGGAACCGTCCGGCCACGCGTCACAGCTCCTTCCACACGACCTTCAACGTGCTCGAGAACCTTCGGATCGCAGCCGAGGGAGGGATCGTTCCGGAGCGTGCGTTCCGCGCGGCCGAGGCGCGGGCGGTCGAGTTCATGCTTTCCCATCGCTTGTACCGCTCGGACCGCACGGGCGAGGTCATCTCGGAGCGGTTCATGCACCTCACCTACCCGTGGCACTGGCACTACACCGTCCTGCGCGGTCTCGACTACATGCGCCTGACGCCTGCCATCTCCGACGAACGAATGACCGACCCGATTGACCTGCTGCGCGACAAGCGCAAGCCGAATGGGCGGTGGCCGCTGCAAAAGCGGATCCCCGGAACGCTGCTCGTCGAGATGGAGAAGCCCGGCAAGGACAGTCGCTGGAACACACTGCGGGCGCTCCGCGTCCTCCGGCTCCGCGACGGGCCTCGACCCGGGGGCTAGGAAAGCGGCCACGCGGCTAGAATCGAGGCAATGCGCCTCGAGGATCCGCTCAGTACCGATGCCCAGCCTGCCCCGCATCCGGGCTCGCTCGCGCGACATCGCTCGCGAGGTTTCGGCACCTCCGGCGCGCCAGCCTGCTGAGCTCTCCGCTCACGGCCTGACCTGGATCCACCTCGACTCTCCGACGACGGAGGAGGCCATGGCGCTCGCCGAGCACTTCGGCTGGCACCCGCTGGACATCGAGGACGTCGTCTCCAAGCGCCAGCGCCCGAAGGTGGACGAGTACGACGACTACCGCTTCGTCGTCCTCCACTTCCCGGTCTACGACAAGGCGGCGAAGCGGCTGAACGCCGGCGAGCTGGACGTCTTCCTCGGCCCCGACTACCTGGTCACGCTCCCCACCGTCGAGCTCCTGCCGGTTACGCGGCTCTTCCAGCGCGTCAGTGACGACGCGGAGCTGCGGGACAGCCTCTTCGCCAAGGGCTCCGGCTACCTGCTGTACCACGTCCTCGACGACCTCTTCGACTACTGCTTCCCGATCCTGGACAAGATCGGGCACAAGCTCGACTCGATCGAGGACGACATCGAGGAGGAGCGCTCGTCGCACGAGATCGTTCGCGACATCTCCCGCGCCAAGCAGGAGATCATCAGCTACCGGAAGATCATCAAGCCGCAGCGCCCGACGCTGCGCCTGCTCGAGCGGCACGTCGAGCGGTTCCTCCCGGAAGACCTCGAGCTCTACTTCGACGACCTCGTCGACGCCTCCGAGCGGATCTGGGACATCCTCGACAACTACAAGGAGGTCGTCGAGGCGCTGGAGGCGACGAACGAGTCGGCGATCTCGCACCGCCAGAACGACGTCCTCCGCGTGCTCACGGTCTTCAGCGCCGTCCTCCTGCCGCTGACGCTCCTCGCGAGCATCTTCGGGATGAACGTGGACTTCCCGGGCTCGGGCAGCGCGGGCGCGTTCTGGGTGATCGTCGCCGCGATGGTCGCCGTGTTTGCGGGCCTGGTCGGCTTCTTCCGCTGGAAGCGTTGGATTTGACCAGGCAGCTCTGGGCGCCATGGCGGCTCGAGTACATCGCGAGCGCCGACGAGCAGGACGGATGCGTCTTCTGCAACGCCGTCGAATCAAACGATGACGAGGCGGCGCTCGTCGTGCACCGGGGCCGCAAGGTGACCGTGATCCTCAACAAGTACCCGTACGCGTCCGGCCACTTCATGGTCGCGCCGAACCGCCACGTCGGCGAGTTCGGCGAGCTGGCGGACGAAGAAGCGCTCGAGATCCACCGGTTGGCGCAGAGTGGGATCGGCGCGCTTGCGCAGGTCTACGAGCCGCAGGGGTACAACCTCGGCTGGAACCTCGGCCGGATCGCCGGCGCGGGGGTGGTCGACCACGTCCACCTCCACGTCGTGCCACGCTGGGCCGGCGACACGAACTTCATGCCGGTGCTGGCCGATGTGAAGGTGATCCCGGAGCACCTGCTCGAGACGCGAAGACGGCTCGCGGAGGCCTGGCCCTCTTAAGGCGGCCGGATCGGCTGGGGCTCCGACCCCGCCTCCAGCCACTAACGTCCTTCCCGACACCATCCGGGAGGGAGCCATGCGCCTCGAAGGCGTCCACCACATCACGGCGATCACCGCCGACGCGCCGGGCAACGTCGACTTCTACGGCCGGGTTCTCGGGCTGCGTCTCGTCAAGAAGACGGTGAACCAGGACGACCCGACCGTCTACCACCTGTTCTATGCCGACGAGCTGGGCAGCCCCGGCGCCGACATCACCTTCTTCGAGTACCCGGGCGCCCGGAGGGGCCGTGCCGGAGCCGGGATGGTGCACCGCGTGATCTGGCGGGTTGCCGACGAGGGGGCGATCGGCTTCTGGGAGGAGCGGCTGCGCGAGCAGGGCGTCGAGACCGAGCGCTCCTCTCGCCGGCTGCGCTTCGCCGATCCGGAGGGGCTGGGGCTCGAGCTGGCCGTCGTCGAGACGCGCGACGAGCCGCTGGTCTCGCATCACCCCGACGTCCCGGACGAGGTCGCGCTGCAGGGTTTCGACGGGGTCCGCGCGTACGCGGCCGATCCGGCGGCGAGCCATGACTTCCTGACCGCCTCGATGGAGTTCCAGCCAATCGACGAGACGAGCTACGACGTACGGGGCGAATCCCGCGGCTCGTCCTACGCCTACGACCGGACCGAGGAGCCGGGGATTCCCGGCGCCGGGACGGTTCACCATGTCGCCTGGTCCTCCCCGGTGGCCGACCACGAGGCCTGGCGGGACCGGGTGATGGCCGGAGGAGCCATGCCCACACCGGTCATCGACCGCTTCTACTTCAAGTCGATCTACTTCCGGGAGCCGAGCGGCGTGCTGTTCGAGATCGCGACCCTCGGGCCGGGCTTCACGTCGGACGAGCCGCTGGAGTCGCTCGGCGAGCGCCTCTCACTGCCGCCGAGCTTCGAGCAGTACCGGGAGCAGGTCGAGCGGACGCTGACGCCGCTGCCCGACCCGCGCAAGGCGCCCGTCTCGTGAGCCTCGAGCACCTCGTCCGGCCGGCCGCCGGCGATCCGGAGGGAGCGCTCGTGCTCTTCCACGGGCGCGGGACGAGCGAGCACGACCTGTACCCGCTGCTCGACGCGCTCGATCCCCAGCGACGGCTGCTCGGCCTGACCCCACGCGGGCCGCTCGTCCTTCCGCCCGGCGGCGCGCACTGGTACGTCGTCCGTGAGATCGGCTTCCCCGACCAGGAGACGTTCACGAAGTCGTACGAGCTTGCGTCGGCGTGGCTCGACGAGCTCGAGGTCCCGATCGAGCGGACGGTCGTCGGGGGCTTCTCGCAGGGCGCGGTGATGAGCTGGGCGCTCGGGCTGGGCCGCGGCCGTCCTCGACCTGCGGGGATCATCGCGCTCTCCGGCTTCGTCCCGACCGTCGACGGCTTCGAGCTCGACCTGTCGCCGCCGCTGCCGCCGGCCGCCATCGGCCACGGCACCTACGACCCGGTGATCTCGGTCGAGTTCGGCCGGCAGGCGAAGGAGTTGCTCGAGGGCGCCGGCGCCGAGGTGCTCTACCGGGAGTCGCCGATGCCTCACGCCGTCGACCCCTCGTTCGTCGCAGAGCTTCAGCCGTGGGTCTCAGACGTCGTCGAGCGCGCGGGCTCGTCGGCGGTCGGCTCCCAGAGCTGAATCGGGTTGCCCTCGGGATCGGCGAGCTGCGCGAAGCGGCCGTTGGGGTAGACCTCGGGGTCGACTTCGACCGCGGTCCCGGCGCCGCGCAGCTGTTCGGCCATCGCGTCCAGGTCGCGGACGCGGAGGTTGATCATCCATTGCTTCTCGCGGTCGAAGAACTCGCCGTCGTCGGAGAACGCCTCGAAGACGGTCGGTCCGGCCTCCTGCCACCACGGTCGCTCGTCGTACGAGGTCGGCGTCAGGTCGATCCCAAGCTGCTCGGCGTACCACGACCGGAGCCGATCCGGGTCCTTCGCCCGGAAGAAGAAGCCGCCGATGCCGGTCACTCGCTCCATAAACAAGTTCTGCCACCGAGTGTGCCCGAGAGCACCTTCGGTGGCAGAACTTTCGCCGAGCCGATTTCGCTTCCGTCCACCGATCCCGCTGACTTTCGCCTTCCGGCTACGGCCGCCGCGATCGGCTTCGACCTACTCGCGTCCCGTACTCGACGCACGCGCGAGACTAGGGGTGCGCGGGCGTCCTTTCAAGACCCCGCCGGACAGAAGTTGTCGCTCTTTGCGACCGAAAGGTGAAAGGGCAGACGCGAGGGTCGAACTCAGTCTTCCTCGTACTCGTCGTGCCGGCGGAGCCAGACCTGGAAGGCACCGTTCTCGTCGCGTCCCTTCGGCGCACGGTCGAGAATCGGGTAGTAGCCCATCAGGAACTCGAGCCCGCGGGCCCCCGTCGAGTAGGTGTGGTGCACGACGCCGTCCGCCAGGGCGAAGGCGCTCAGGCCCGGACCTTCCGTGAGGTAGCCGACCGTGTCGGTCCCCGTTGCGGCCGCGTTGTGCTGGAGGATCGGAGGGGGATCGCCTTCGAGGAGCGGCCCCAGTTGCTCGCGCACCTGCTCGGCCGTGCGCGAGACGCCGAAGTCGAAGTTGAAGTCGCTCTCGAACGACGACACCCACGGGAAGCTCCAGCCCATCCTCCGTTTGTAGGCCTGGAGCTTCTCCAGGGGCGCCCGCGAGACGTAGAGCATCGTCACGTCGCGCGCGTGGAGGTGCGGGAGCACGCCGTTGACGGCGTCGGCGCTGGACGAGCAGGTCGGGCAGCCGGCCTCGTAGCTCGGGCCGAACATGAAGTGGTAGACGAGGAGCTGGGAGCGACCGTCGAAGAGCTCCGGCAGCGTCCGCGTGCCGTCGTCGGTCTCGAACCGGTACTCCTTCTCGACCGGAACCCACGGGAGCTCGCGGCGCTCGCGAGCAAGCTCGTCACCCATCCGCGTGTGTTCCTTCTCGCGTTGCAGCAGCTCCTCGCGAGCCGCCTGCCACTCCTCACGAGTGCCGATCCTGTGCTCCGTCATGGCAGCTGCCTCCTGGGAAGCGGACGACGGGGGTCGAACCCGCGACCTTCGGCTTGGGAAGCCGACGCTCTACCAACTGAGCTACGTCCGCGTCGCAGGTAACGATAGCGTCGGAATCGTCGATGGCCCTCTCCCGAGCCGCCCTCCTCGTCGCTCTCCTCGCCCTCGTGGCCGGCTGCGCGCTGACCGAGGACTCGGAGGATCACGACGCGGGTACCGCAGTCAAGACCCTGCTCGAGACGGAGTACTTCGGCAACTACGCCCTCGCCTGGGACTCACTTCATCCTGGCCACCAGCGGTTCGTCACCCAGCAGGAGTACGAGGAGTGCCGGCGAGGCATCGACGTCCAGGGGACGCTGGAATCGATCGTCGTGCTGGACGTTCAGGATGCGCCGCTGACGGTCTACGGGCTCCCACCACGCACGCCGGCGAAAGCCGTCGAGGTCCGGGTCGTGACGGACGAGAACGAGTACACCGCCGACTACCACGTGATCAAGGTGGACGGAAACTGGCGCTGGGTGCTCACCGACCGCGCGGCCCGCGGGTTCGAGCGGACGGACTGCCCGGAATAAACTCCCTGCCGGAACCAAGGGAGGGATTGCATGTCTGAACTGCACGAAATCGCAAGTGCGCTCGTCGCCGAGGGCAAGGGGATCCTCGCCGCCGACGAGAGCTCGGGCACGATCAAGAAGCGCTTCGACTCGATCGGCGTCGAGTCGACCGAGGAGAACAGACGCTCCTACCGCGACCTGCTCTTCACGACGCCGGGCGCGGAGGAGTTCATCAGCGGCGTCATCCTCTACGACGAGACGATCCGCCAGTCATCCGCGGACGGGACGCCGTTTCCCAAGCTGCTCGAGAGCAAGGGGATCATCCCCGGGATCAAGGTCGACCTGGGCGCCAAGCCGCTGGCCGGCGCGTCCGAGGAGACGGTCACCGAGGGACTGGACGGGCTGCGTGAGCGCTGCCAGGAGTACTACGAGCTGGGTGCGCGCTTCACGAAGTGGCGGGCGGTCATCAACATCGGCGAGGGCCGGCCGAGCGAGTACGCCATCTGGACGAACGCCCACGCGCTGGCCCGGTTCGCGGCGCTCAGCCAGGAGGCCGGGCTCGTCCCGATCGTGGAGCCCGAGGTGCTGATGGATGGTGACCACACGATCGAGGAGTCGTTCCGCGTGACCGAGCGCACGCTGCGCGCCGTCTTCACGGAGCTCTTCGACCAGCGTGTCGAGCGCGAGGGCTCGCTGCTGAAGACGAACATGGTCGTGTCGGGCTACGACTCGTCCGACCAGGCAAACGTGGACGAGGTCGCCGAGCGAACGATCAGCTGCCTCGCCAACACGGTGCCGGCCGCAGTGCCGGGCGTCGTCTTCCTGTCGGGAGGCATGTCCGACGAGGACGCGACTGCGCGCCTCAACGCGATGAACCAGCGCGGCCCGCACCCGTGGCAGCTCTCGTTCTCCTACGGACGGGCACTGCAGGCGCCGGCGCTCAAGGCCTGGGGCGGCGACGAGGCCAACGTGGAGGCCGCGCAGCAGGCCTACTACCGGCGCGCCAAGTTCAACGGGGCCGCTCGCTCGGGCTCCTACGCACCCGATTGGGAGCGGGAGGAAGTTCCCGCTTAGCGAAGCGCCAGGTTCGAGATCTCTTCCAGCTTCTGGAACGCGTGCGTCGCCTCGATGCGGCGCACCGTTCCGCTGCGGGAGCGCATGACGATCGAGTCCGTCGTGGCGCCGTCGCGCGTGTAGCGGACGCCGCGGAGGAGCGCGCCGGTGGTGACGCCGGTGGCGGCGAAGAAGACGTTCTGGCTCCCGACGAGGTCGTCGGTGGTCAGCACCCGGTCGAGGTCGTAGCCGTCGTCCACGAGGCTCTGCCGCTCCTCGTCGGTGCGGGGCCAGAGCTTGCCCTGGATCGCGCCGCCGACGCACTTGAGCGCCGCGGCCGAGAGGACTCCCTCCGGCGTGCCACCGACTCCCATCAGCATGTCCACGCCTGTGCCCGGCTGCGCCGCGGCGATCGCCGGCGCAACGTCGCCGTCGGTGATGAGGAGCACCTTCGCGCCGGCCTCGCGGAGCTCCTCGACCAGCCCCTCGTGCCTCGGCCGGTCGAGGACGACGACGGCGACCTCGCTGACGGAGACGCCCTTCGCCTGGGCCACCGCGCGGACATTGTCCGTCGGCGAGGCGTCGATCGAGACCGCGTCGGCGGACTCCGGGCCGGTCGCGATCTTGTCCATGTAGACCGCCGCGCCCGGGAAGTACATCGTCCCCCGCTCGGCGAGCGCGACGGTCGTGATCGCGTTCGGCATCCCGAGGGCCGTGAGGCGGGTGCCCTCGAGCGGGTCGACGGCCACGTCCACCTCGGGGCCCTGGCCGTTGCCGATCTCCTCGCCGTTGTAGAGCATCGGCGCCTCGTCCTTCTCCCCCTCGCCGATCACCACCACGCCGTCCATGGAGACCGTGTCCATCACGACGCGCATGGCGTCGACGGCGGCCTTGTCGGCGGCGATCTTGTCGCCGCGGCCGATCCAGCGCCCGGCGGCCATCGCCGCCGCCTCGGTGACCCGCGCGAGCTCGAGCGCGAGGTTCCGGTCGGGAGCCTTGGAGGGGGCGGCCACGCCGCCATCCTACGACGACCGCCCCTTGGGGTCAGACCCCGGGGCGCCCCGCCCGCAGCGATCGGGCCTCGGCGCGCTCGGCGCTTCGGCTTGGGGTCAGACCCCGTACGACGTGTCGGCGCAGATTCGGCGCCGAATCGTCACGCGTCACATCCGGTCGGGCGCTTCGACTCCGATGAGGTCGAGCGACCGCGCCAGCACGGCCTTCGTCGCCGTCACGAGCCCGAGCCGGAAGGCCTGCTGCTCGCTCTCCAGCACACGGTGGTGGTGGTAGAAGCGGTGGAAGTCGTCCGCGAGCCGGATCGCATAGTTCGGCAGCCCGTGTGGTGCGCGGCGCTCGACTGCCTCTCTCACGACCTCGGGGAGCTCGACGAGCCGCTTGACGAGGTCGCGCTCCTCCGGCGCGAGGTCGCCCGCCCGCGCGGAGACCTCCGCGGCGCCGGCATTCCGCAGGATTCCGGCGATCCGGGCGTGTGCGTACTGGACGTAGTAGACCGGGTTCTTCTCGCTCCGCTCGCGCGCCAGGTCGACGTCGATGTCGATCGCCTGGTCGTATCCGCGTGAGACGAGGTACCAGCGTGCCGCGTCGATGCCGATCTTGTCGACGAGCTCCGAGAGGAAGACGACGTCGCCGCGCCGCTTCGACGACTGCTTCGCCCGGCCGCCCTCGACGATCTGGACGAGCTGGTAGATCAGCACCTCGAGCCGATCTGGGTCGTAGCCGAGCATCGCCGCCGCCGCCTTCAGCCGCGGGACGTACCCGTGGTGGTCGGCGCCGAGGACGTAGATCAGCCGGTCGAAGCCGCGCTCGAACTTGTTCCGGACGTACGCGACGTCGGCCGCGTAGTACAGATAGCTGCCGTCTGACGAGCGCTTGAGCGGCCGGTCCTTGTCGTCGTCGAAGGCGCTCGTCCGTGCCCAGAGCGTTCCCTCGGACTCGTACGTCTCGAGGTGCGGCAACGCCTCCTCGACCTCCAGCGTGATCTCCCCCTGGAGCACCCAGGAGTCGAAGTGGATCCGGAACGCGTCGAGCTCGCGCTTGATCTCGTCGAGCATCCGCTCCACCGGATCGCCGGGCTCCGCCGCGATCGCCGAGATGTACTCGCCTGTGTAGCCCGCCTCGGGCGGCTCCTCGCCCCGCCGGCGCGCCTCGACCGAGTCCCGGAAGAGGTCGATCTGCCGGCCGACGTCGTTGAGGTAGTACTCACGCTCGACGGTGTTTCCCGCGAACTCGAGCAGGCGCGCGACGGAATCGCCGTAGGCGCCGTTCCGCGCCGAGCCCACGGTCAGCGGACCGGTCGGGTTCGCCGAGACCATCTCGACCTGGACGCGCTCCGCCGGCTCCACGAAGCCGCCGCCGTACCCCTCCCCCGCTTCGAGGATCTCGCCGAGGGCCTCCGCGTACCAGGCGGGGGTCAGGAAGAGGTTCAGGAAGCCCGGTCCGGCGACCTCGGCACGCTCGACGACGTCGAGCTCCGTCGCCCTGGCCGCGAGCTGCTCGGCGAGCTCCCTCGGCGGCCGGCCGTTCTGCGGGCCAAGCCGCAGGGCCACGTTCGTCGCGTAGTCGCCGTGCTCCGAGCGGCTCGGTCGCTCGAGCGTCACCGGCGCGCCGGCGAGCCGCTCCAGGGCGGTTTCCAGGCCGAGAATCGCTCGTGCAGGCACGGGGGTAGTATCGCCACATGGAGGAAGACGGCTCCCCCGGTCGCCAGCTGAACATCCACCTCGACCCCGAGAACATGGCCGGGGTCTACGCGAACTTCGCGAACATCAGCTTCTCCGACTACGAGTTCACGCTGACCTTTGCCCGCATCGACCACGAGGTCGAGGAAGGCGACATTCCCGGCGTGGTCGTCGCGCGGGTGAACGTCTCGCCTCGCTTCCTCGAGGAGCTGCTCGAGGCGATGCAGGACTCGTGGTCGAAGTGGTCGAGCCGCGAGGGGATCAGGAACCTGCCCGAGGCTCCTCCCCGCGAGGAAGACTCCTAGCGAGCTCGATCCGCTCCATGGGTGTCGGGTGCGTCCCGAGGACGATTCGCGCCCAGCGCGGAGGGTCGGGATCGGCGAGGGCCGCCTCCGCCAGCTTGATCGTCAGGCTCTCGAATGCCCGCGGATCGTCCGTCGCTTGCAGGCTCAGCCAGTCGGCCTCGCGCTCGTAGCGGCGGGTGATCGCGTTCGTCAACGGCAGGAGCGCGAGCTGGAGCGCCGTCAGCGCCAGGAGCGCAAGCGGGACTGCCCGCGGGTCGCCTAGGCCGCCTCGCCGCCTCGCGACCCGCGCAATCACGTACGCGCCGGGTATCGCGAACAGGAACAGCCAGCCGATGCCCTTCCAGACATGGTTCGCGTCGACGTGGCCGAACTCGTGCGAGACGAGCACCCGGAGCTCCGGTCGCGTCAGCCGCTCGAGGGTCGTGTCCCAGATCACGATCCGCTTGGTCGGGCCGATCCCGTAGAGCTCGGCGTTCAGGGCGCGCGTGCGGCGGCTCGCGTCCTTGACCTCGACGTCGACCTCCCCCACGCCCTGGGCTCGCGCGAGCTCGCGGATCTCGGCGGCGAGCTCGCGATCGCGCAGGGGCTCGACGCGCGGCGCGAGCAGGTACGGCTGCGCGAGGAGGAAGCCGGCCGCGACCGCTGCGAACGCGGGCCCGCCGACGAGCCACCACCGGTCGCCCATACGTCGGGCCAGCAACATGACGAGAGCGATCGCGATTCCCGCCCCGACGAGCCCGCCGAGCCGCTCCAGCCAGGGGTCGACGAGAATCGTGGCGTAGTCGGCGTCCGACACGTCGTACCGGCGACGCCACCACTGCGCCGCGAGCACGAACGGCAGGCCGGCGAGCCAGACCGCGGCGAGCGTTCCCAGGCCGAGCAAGACACCGCCCGCGATCCCCCGCACGCGGAACCGCGGGGCGAGCCGCACGCACACGACGAGCACGACGAGCTGCACGAGCGTCGCGAGCACCCAGTTCACGCGGTGGAACCGGGCGTACCGCTCGCTGCGCTCGAGGTACTCGGCCGGGAAGACCGCGGCTGGATCCACGTCCACAAGCGAAAGCTCCGGGACGGCGGTCCGCCACAGCAGCGCGGCGGCGATGAGCCACCCGGCCGCGGCGAGTCCGATCACCCACAATCTCCGCGTGCGTCTCGCCGTGATCTCGGACATCCACGCGAACCTTTACGCGCTGGAGGCGGTCCTGGAGGAGATCGACCGGGATCCCCCGGACGAGATCTGGTGCCTCGGCGACACCGTGGGGTACGGGCCGCGGCCGAACGAGTGCTGCGCCATCGTCCGGGACCGCTGCTCGCGAACGCTCGTCGGGAACCACGATCTCCTGGTGCTCGGCTCGGCGAAGGTCGGCGTCGGGGACTTCAACCCGGAGGCCGCCGCAGCGTCCGTCTGGACGAGCAAGGAGCTCACGCCGGAGTCGCGCGAGTTCCTTTCCTCGCTCGAGCCGTCGGCGAAGGTCGAGGGCTTCGAGCTGTACCACGGCAGCCCCCGCGACCCGGTCTGGGAGTACGTCCTCGACGAAGCTGCGGTCGTGGAGTCGTTCATGCTCACCCAGGCGCCGGTCATCCTCGTCGGCCACAGCCATATCGCCACGGCCGCCGTCCTGTCGGGCGAGACGATCGAGGGAGGCGTCGCGGAGGCGGACTTCTCGGCTGCGCTCGGCGCCGGGCGCTGGCTGCTGAACCCCGGCTCCGTGGGCCAGCCGCGGGACGGCGATCCGCGTGCCGCTTGGCTTCGCCTCGACCTCGAGTCGCGCGAGGCTCGGTTCAGGCGGATCGCCTACCCTGTTGCGCGCACTCAGGCGGAGATCAGGGAAAGGGGGTTGCCCGATTCGCTCGCGGAGCGTCTGGCTCACGGCGTGTAGCGCTGCTCTCGCATGCGCCCTCGCCGGCTGCGGGGGGACCGACGGCGAGCAGGAACCGGAGGTCGCCGGTCCCCGGATCGAGAGCGCGACCGCGAACGAGCTCGCGGACTTGAGCGACGAGGTCGCGGATCAGCTCGAGAGCGGCGACTCCTGCGGCGCTGCCGAGTCTGCGGTGCTGCTCCGAGAGCGACTCACCGCCGCGATCAACGAGGGAAAGGTGCCGGAGGCCTACCTCGAGGAGCTTTCCGGCGCGACGAACGAGCTCGAGCTCGGAGTGCCGAAGTGCATCGACAAGACCCCTCCCCCGCCTCCGGACACGGATGAGGAGGACGAGGACGACGACGGCGAGACGCGCAAGCGGAAGAAGAAGGACGACGAGAACGACGGCGAGGACACGACGACGGAGTCCGTCCCGACGGAGACGACCACGATTCCGGAAGAAACCACGACGGAGAGACGACGACGGAGGAGACGCCAACCGTCACGACGACGGAGGACGAGGAATGAGCGCTCAGACCGTCGGGGGCCGGTACCGGGTCGAGCGCTCGCTCGGCCATGGCGGCATGGCGACTGTGCACCTCGCGCGGGACGAGCGACTCGGCCGGGATGTTGCGATCAAACGTCTTTCCGAGGCGCTGAGCGGCGACGAGGTCTTTCGCGAGCGCTTCACGCGCGAGGCCCGCACGGCCGCCGGGCTCTCCCACCCGAACATCGTCGCGGTGTTCGATGTCGGCGAGGAGGACGGGATCCCCTTCATCGTCATGGAGTGCGTCGACGGACGCACGCTCGCCGACCTCCTCGCACAAGGCGGTCCGCTCGACCCCGACCGGGCCGTCGATCTGATCCTCCAGGCCTGCGCGGGGCTCGAGCACGCTCACGCGGCCGGCCTCGTCCACCGCGACATCAAGCCGCAGAACCTGCTCGTCCGCGACGACGACACGCTCAAGGTCGCGGATTTCGGGATCGCCCGGCCGGTCGACGGCACGCAACTCACGCTTGCCGGAACGATCCTGGGGACGGCTGCCTACCTGTCGCCGGAGCAGGCCCTGGGCGAGCGAGTCAGCGCAGCCGCAGACCTCTACTCGCTGGGAGCGGTGAGCTACGAGGTCCTGTCCGGAAGGCCGCCGTACGAGTTCGAGTCACTCGCCGAGCTCCCGGTCAAGCAGCGCGAGGGGCCACCTCCACCCATCGCCGGGGTCTCCGAGGAGCTCTACGAGGTGCTGTGCCGGTGCCTGGCGCCGGACCCCTCCGACCGGCCCGCGTCGGCAGCCGCGCTGGCGCACGAGCTGGCGCAGGCATCGGAGCTGCCGACGGAGGCGATGCCCGCGACCGAGGTCACCGCCGCGACCGAAGTGATGGAACGGCCCGGCCGCGCTGTCCGCGTGACGCGGTCGCAGGCCGTGGTCGCCGCCCTCCTCGGCGCTGCGGCGCTCGTGGGCGGCCTGGCATTCGGGCTCTCGCGTGGAGGAGACGACCCGCCGCCGCCGCCGGCACAGCCCGCTCGCGTGGATGACGTCCCTCGCGGAGAAACGCCGACCGAGTCGGCGAGAGTGCTTGCGGACTGGCTGCGCGCTCGGGCCGGCTAGGCGAGCGGCGCTTCGAGGACTTCGGGAGCCCTCTCGGGCTCGCCGAAGGTGATGCCCTCGCGGGCCAGCGACAGCTGGACTTCCTCGCGAGCCTTGTAGATCCGCCACTTGACGGTCGCGAGCGTGATCTCGAGGGAGTCGGCGATCTCCGTGTACGAGAGGCCGACCACGTCCCGGAGCAGCAGCGCCATCTTCAGGTCGACCGTGAGGTCGTTGACGGCGCGCCACACGGCGTCCATCGCCTCGACCTGCTCGACCGGCGCATCCAGCACCTCGAGCGGCGGGATGTCGTCGAGGCAGACGACTGCGCGCGGGCGTCTCTCCACGGCTCGCAGCTCGTCCAGCACGCGGTTCTTCGTCACCTGGAAGAGCCAGGTCGTGAACCGGCACCGGAGCGAGAACTTCGGCAAGCCCTGGTAGACCCGGAGGAAGACTTCCTGGGTGAGGTCCTCGGCGAGCGCGCGATCCCCGACGAGCCGCAGGACGTAGTTGTACACGGGCGTCTCGTAGGCCCGGACAATGAGGCTGAAAGCGCGCTCATCACCGCGCTGAGCCTTCTTCAGAACACCGAAATCTGGCTGGGGGAGCGCCAAGTCGCTGGAGTATAGACGGGTACTCGCTAACCCGATATCAAGTTTTTACCGGTCATCTGTAAAGGCTTATCGAGCTTCAGGAGCTCGAGGGCCGCAGGAGCCAAGTCTGCCAGTTCTCCGTCGGAAATGGAAGCGTTCGTATCGGTCAGCACAAGCGGCACGAGGTTCGTCGTGTGGGCCGTGTGAGGGCTTCCGTCGGGCTGGAGCATCTGCTCGGCGTTGCCGTGATCGGCCGTGACGAGGCAGACGCCGCCCCGCTCTCGCACCGCCTCCACGACGCGTCCCAGGCAGGCGTCTACCGTTTCCACCGCCCTGATCGCCGCCGGGATCGAGCCGGTGTGGCCGACCATGTCCGGGTTCGCAAAGTTGAGCACGGCGAAGGCGAAGTCGTCGGACTCGACTGCCTGCACGAAGCGGTCGGTGAGCTCTGGTGCCGACATCTCCGGCTTGTGGTCGTAGCTCGGAACGTCGCGAGGTGACGGCACGAGGATGCGCACCTCGCCCGGCCACTCCTCCTCCCTGCCGCCGTTGAAGAAGTACGTGACGTGTGCGTACTTCTCCGTCTCGGCGACGTGGAGCTGGCGGAGGCCGTTCTCGGCGAGGACCTCCGCGAGCGTGTTCTCGACCTCCTGCACGCCGAAGACGACCGGGCAGTCGAAGTCGTCGCGGTAGCGCGTCATCGTCACCACGTCGAATCCTGAGGCCAGAAGCTTCTGCGTCAACTGCCTCGCGCGGTCGGGGCGGAAGTTGAACACGATCGAAACATCTCCGGCTGCGATTCGGGGCCGGCCCGCGAGCACGACGGGCTCGATGAACTCGTCCGTGACACCCGCGTCGTAGCTGCGTTGCACTTCCGTGACGGGGTCTGACCCCTGAACGCCTTCGCCACGAATCAGTGCCGCAAGTGCGCGCTCGGTGCGTTCCCAGCGCCCGTCGCGGTCCATTGCGTAGTAGCGGCCCACGACGGTTGCGATCCGGTCGGCCGGGAGCTCGGCCAGGTCCGACACGGACGACGTCGGCGAGACGTCGCGTCCGTCGGTGAAGGCGTGGATCCACGTGCGGTCCTCCATGCCCTGGCGTCGCGCGAGCTCGAGAAGCGCCCGGAGGTGATCGATGTGCGAGTGGACGCCGCCGTAGGAGACGAGCCCGAGCAGGTGGACGTCCGTCCCGCGCTCCTTCGCGCGCTCGAAAGCCTCAACGAGCACCGGATTCACGAACAGCTCGCCGCTCTCGATCGCGACGTTGACCCGCATCAGGTCCTGAAAGAGCACCCGGCCCGAACCGATCGTCAGGTGACCGACCTCGGAGTTGCCCATCTGTCCGGGCGGGAGACCCACCGCCTCGCCCGAGGCTTTCAGGCGCGAGTGCGGGTACTCGGCCCAGAGGCGGTCGAAAACCGGCGTGTCCGCCAGCTCGACGGCGTTGCCGGGCGCGGGCGGCGCGCAGCCCCACCCGTCGAGGATGACCAGCGCTACGAAGTCGCGGCGGATCGGCAAATCGAGATGAACGAGTCGAGCTCGAGCGAGGCGCCGCCGACGAGCGCGCCGTCGACGTCAGGCTGGCGCAGGAGCTCCTCTGCGTTGTCCGGCTTGACCGAGCCGCCGTAGAGCACCGGCACGTCCATGATGCTCTTGATCAGCGCGTGCGCCTCCTCGGCCTGGTCCGGCGTTGCCGTGCGACCGGTGCCGATCGCCCAGACCGGCTCGTAGGCGAGGGCGAGCCGGTCGAGGTGATCCTCGCCGACGACGACGCGGAGCGCCTCCACCTGGCGACGCAAGACCGCATCGGTCTCCCCCGCCTCTCGCTCGCCCTCCGTTTCTCCGACGCAGGCGATGACGCTTAGGCCGCCGTCGAGCGCGCCCTCGACTCGGAGTGCGGCCGTCTCGTCCGTCTCCGCGAAGAGCTGGCGCCGCTCCGAGTGCGCGACGATCGCGCCGGTCACGCCGAGCTCGGCGAGCATCACCGGTGAAACCTCACCTGTGTACGGCCCTTCCTTCGCCCAGTGGACGCTCTGCGCGAACACGGCGATCGAGGTCCCGGCGAGGACTGACACGGCGTGGTGGAGCGACGTATACGGCGGGCAGACGACCACATCTGTTCCTTCGAGCTCAGATTCGCGGTCGCGCAGCTCGGCGCAGAACTCCGTCGTCTCCGACGGGGTCTTGAACATCTTCCAGTTGCCGGCGATAAGCACGTCGAGATCCTACGACGCCGGGATCGCGGCGACGCCGGGCAACTCCTCGCCCTCGAGCAGCTCGAGGGCCGCCCCGCCGCCCGTCGAGACCCACGACACCCGATTCTCGAGGCCCGAGCTCGGTGATCGCCCGGACGGAGTCGGCGCCGCCGACGACCGTGTAGCCGTCCACGCCGGCGACGGCCTCGGCGACCGCCTTCGTCCCCTCGGCGAAGCGCGGCCACTCGAAGACGCCCATCGGGCCGTTCCAGAACACCGTCTTCGCGCGGGCGAGACGCTCGGCGAAGAGCCGGCGCGTCTCGGGCCCGATGTCGAGACCGAGCCAGCCCTCCGGCAGCGAGTCGTACGGGACGACCTGCGACTCGGCATCGGCCTCGAACGCAGACGCCGCGACGACGTCGACCGGCAGCACGACCTCGAACTCCAGCGGGTTCGACTCCCGGATCTCCTCCGCCATCTTGCCGCCGACGAGCACCTCGTCGGCGCGCCCGCCCAGGTTACGGAGCACGCCGAGCTTGTCCTCCACCTTTGCGCCGCCCGAGACGAGGACGAACGGCCGCTCGACCTCCCCGAGCAGCCGGCCGAGCATCTCCAGCTCCCGCTCCAGCAGCAGGCCGGCGTACGCAGGAAGGAGCTCGGCGACGCCGACCGTCGACGCATGCGCCCGATGCGCGGAACCGAACGCATCCATCACGAACAGGTCGCGCTCGTCGGCGAGCTCCCGCGCGAACTGGGGGTCGTTCTTCGTCTCACCCGGATGGAAGCGCGTGTTCTCGAGCACGACCAGCCGCTCGTCGGAGATCAGCTCCCGCAACCGCGTCTCGACCGGCGCCATGGAGAAGGCGGGATCCGGTCCCTTCGGCCGCCCGAGATGAGAGCAGACCGCGACCTCCGACGCGTCCCGCTCCAGCAGCAGCTCCAGCGTCGGGAGCGCCGCCCGGATCCGCGTGTCGTCTGCGACGCGACCGTCGTCGAGCGGCACGTTGAGGTCCGCGCGCACGAGCACGCGCTTGCCCGCGACGTCGGCGTCGCGTACCGAGCGCGGCCGTCGCAAACTACGCGGGAACCGCTTCGCCCACCGAGGCGGCGATCTTCTCGACGACGTCGGCGAGGCGGCAGCTGTAGCCCCACTCGTTGTCGTACCAGCCGATCGTCTTGACCATCCGACCGAGCGACATCGTCGACAGGCCGTCGAGGATGCAGCTGGCGGGATTGCCGACGATGTCGGACGAGACGATCGCGTCCTCGGTGAAGACCACGATGCCATTCAGCGCGCCGCCGGCTGCCCGTTCGAAGGCAGCGTTCACCTCTTCCACGCTCGCCTCGCGCTCCAGCACGCAGACGAGGTCGGTGACGCTCCCGTCCGGGACCGGAACCCGCATCGCCATCCCGTCGAGCTTCCCCTTCAGCTCCGGGATCACGAGCGAGGTCGCCTTCGCGGCACCCGTCGATGCCGGGACGATGTTCTGCGGCGCGGCGCGCATCCGGCGCAGGTCGGGCTTGCCCTTGCGAGTCAGCGCGATCTGGTCGAGCAGCTGCTGCTCGGTGGTGTACGCGTGGATCGTCGTCATGAAGCCGGACTCGATCCCGAACTCGTCCAGGAGCACCTTCGCCATCGGCGCGACCGAGTTCGTCGTGCACGACGCGTTGGAGACGATGTTGTGCTGGTCGGGGTCGTAGGCGTCGTCGTTGACCCCGAGCACCAGCGTGACGTCTGGGTCGGTCGCCGGTGCCGAGATCACGATCTTCTTCGCCCCCGCGTCCAGGTGCTTCTGCGCGCCTTCGCGGTCGGTGAAGAGGCCCGTCGACTCGACGACGACGTCGATCGTCGAGGTCGCCCCACGGAAGCGCCTGCGGCTCGCGCTCGGAGAGCACGCGGTACGAGGTCCCGTCCACGATCAGCTCGCCCTCGCCGTGCGAGACCTCCGCCTCGAGGACGCCGTGCGTCGAGTCGTACTTGAGCATGTGCGCGAGCACGTCGTCGGACGCGAGGTCGTTGATCGCCACGACCTCGAAGTCCGGGTCGCGCTTCATGTAGGCGCGGAAGAAGTTGCGGCCGATGCGGCCGAATCCGTTGATCGCTACTCGCTTCGCCATGAATCCCCCTTGTCGCTCCGACCGAGTCTAAATCGGATTCGGCTCCCGCCGGTTCTCGAGGAAGGAAGTCGCCGGGCGCTGCGAATGTAGAAGCCGTGACGCCGATCCACGTATTGACCGCTGCGCTACTCGCCGCCCT
Organism: uncultured Actinomycetes bacterium; assembly: GCA_963847235.1. GTDB lineage: Bacteria > Actinomycetota > Thermoleophilia > Gaiellales > Gaiellaceae > JACDAN01. The sequence goes on from CAWJYU010000009.1 coordinate 23,471, forward strand.
GTCGCTGGCCGGCGGAGCCTCGGCGATGGACGTCGGCGTGGTGGACGACTACGGCGTCGCACCGGCGAACTCGCCGGCGTTCTTCGACACCCTCGGCGCCCTCGGCATGCGCGAGAACAGGATCTCGATCGCCTGGGATCCGGCGGCGCCGACGACGATCGAACGTCAGGAGGCGTTGGAGCTCTACCTGCCGCTCGCCTCCCTGCGCGGTATCCGGGTCATCTTTGCGGTCTCTCCCGCGAAGGCGGACGCGATCAGCTCGAATTCGGCGGCGCCGGGGCAGTACGCCGCATTCCTCGCGCACCTGGCCCGAACGTTCCCGTCCGTCAAGGACTACGTGATCGGCAACGAGCCGAACCAGCCTCGCTTCTGGCAGCCGCAGTTCAGGCGCGGCGCGGCCGTCTCGCCGACCGCGTACTACCGGCTGCTCGCGCGCTCCTACGACGCGCTCAAGGCGGTCGATCCCTCGATCACGGTCATCGGCGTCGGGCTCTCGCCACGCGGAAACGACCAGCCGAACGCGGGCGACAACGTCTCCGTGTCCCCGGTGCGCTTCATCAGCGGGCTCGGAAGGGCCTACCGGAGCTCCCGCCGACGGGCCCCGATCATGGACGAGCTCGCGTTCCACCCGTACCCGGACCGGGACACGGACAGCCTGATGAAGGGCTACCGGTGGCCGAACGCCGGAGTTCCCAACCTCGGTCGCATCAAGCAGGCGTTCTGGGATGCCTTCCGCGGCACGCGCCAGCCGACGTTCGGCGAAGGACGTTCCCGCGGACGGATGGCGTTCCGGCTCGACGAGCTCGGGTGGCAGGTCCGAATCCCACCGGGCTCGGCAGCGGCCTACGTCGGCTTCGAGAGCGTGCGGCCGACGACAGAGGCGAACCAGTCGGGGATCTACGCACAGGCGATCCGCTACCTCGCGTGTGACGCGTCGGTGCGCTCGGTCCTGTTCTTCCTTCTCCGCGACGAGCCGGACCTCGAGCGTTGGCAGGCCGGCCTGCTCCGCGCGGACGGGTCGCCGCGATCCTCGTTCGACTCCGTGAAGGCCGAGCTCGGGCGAAGCAACGGCAGGTGCGCCGGGCAGCTCCGCTCCTGGCGCCACACCGCGCGCGTCGTAGGCGCCCGCCTTCGCTTCCCGAGGAAGCGGGTCCTGCCGGCGCGGCGGCTGGCGCTGGCGCTCGTCGCGAACGCCGAGGAGGACGCAACGGCCGAGTCCGCCCTCTACCGCGGTAAGCGGCGGATCCTGCGCACCCGGACGACCGTGAAGGCGTACCGCTCCCGCGTGATCCGCGTAAAGGCTCGCTTCCGTCCGGGGCGCTACACCCTGCGCGTCACGCTTCGAGCGTCGCTGAATCCGGCGCGCAGGAGCTCGTTCTCGGCGCCGCTCCGCATCACGCGGTAGTTCACCCGCCGGGTTTCAGTCATACTCACTCGACGGCGGGTCTGCGCTCGTCCGGTGTCGAATTCAGACCCCGTTCGACGCCAAGGTCCGGAGCGCGGTTCAACTGGAGGGGGAGGTCGTCCTCGGAGCTTCCCCTCCGGCCCGCCGCTCTCGTTCGGCGATCGCCGTTGGTTGACGGATTGGAGCGGCGTGCCGTCGTACCACGGCCGCGCGGGCAGAGCCCGTACGGCCTCTACGGTCGGCGTCGACAAGCGACGCCTTAGCGGCCCGCCGCGAGTCCTAGGTTTCGGCGATTCGAATGAGTTTCTGGAGGCGCCGGTGGACTGTCGCTTTCGTCGCCGGTGGCCGGCACTTGAGCCCAGCTCACGCAGCGAGATCGATGGATGCGCAAGTCGGAGCTCTGCGAGCTCTCGCAGTTCGTCCGGCAAGCCGTTCGAAACCGCGGCGCTCGAGTCTCCGAACTGCCTTCAGTTGCTTTCCCGCCGCGCGGCTCGAGCGCACGAGATTCGCGTGGTCCGCGTTCGCCAGCCGGTTCGCCCGTGCCTTCGCTGCTCCGACGACGCCTCGCTCGGCGAACGTCAAGACGGCGCCGGCGGCCCCGGCCGCGGCGAGCACCTCCGAGATGGTCTCGACCGCCTTGGCGTAGGCGAATGCGTGCCCGCTTCGCTCGTGGACACCGAGCTCGATCTCCTCGGCCGCAGCGACCCGAGCGATGAACTCGGCGCCGCTCCGCTCGCTGGTCCGCAGCTCGAGATGCGACCGGGAGACGCTTCCGGCGCCCAGCAGCGCCCCGCGCAGGTAGGCGCCACGGCAGCACGACCGCGCCACGACCCGCTTCGGCGGCGTGTCGAGCGGCGCGAGCCGCGCGCTGACCACACCGGCCTCGTGCAGCACCTGGAGGGCGCGGCTCTCACCTTCGACGTGGAGCTGGTAGCGCGTTCCGCCGTCGAAGGCCCGGCGCCGGTAGCTCCGGATCTCGCCGCGAACGCCGAAGCCCCGAAGCAGCGAGAACGACCGCCGCGCCACGGCCGAGCTGGACACGTCGAGATGGACGGACACCTCGCCACGACCGCGGAGATGGATCGAGCCCGCAGTGTGGAAGAGCGCAGACAGCTCCGCGAGCTTGTCGCACTCGCGCCGCGGGGCGATCGCCGCCAGCTCGTTTCGCACGTCCTCCGAAAGCGCCACGTCCGGCTATACGATCACAGGCGTGAGCGCCCCCGGTCTCTTCCGTCCCCCCGCTCCGAGAAACGAGCCTGTTCTGGACTACGCACCCGGCTCACCCGAGCGGGCCGAAGTGAAGCGCCGGCTCGACGAGATGCGCGCCCAGCAGCTCGAGATCCCGCTCGTGATCGGCGGCGAGGAGGTCAAGACCGGCTCCACGTTCGAGGCAGTCGAGCCGCACGACAAGAAGAGCGTCCTCGCCGAGGTGCACAAGGGCGGCCCCGACGAGGTCGAGCGCGCGATCAAGGCCGCCGGCGAGGCGTGGGAGGACTGGCACCGCTGGCCGTGGGAGGAGCGCGCGGCGGTCTTCCTCCGCGCCGCCGAGTTGCTTTCCGGCCCCTGGCGCTCCACGCTCGTCGCGGCCACGATGCTCAACCAGTCGAAGACGGCGCACCAAGCCGAGATCGACGCCGCCGCCGAAGTGATCGACTTCCTCCGCTTCAACGTCGAGTTCATGCTCCGGATCTACTCGGAGCAGCCGAACTCGTCGCCCGGGGTCTGGAACCGGATGGAGTACCGGCCGCTCGAGGGCTTCGTCTTCGCGGTCACGCCGTTCAACTTCACGGCGATCGGCGCGAACCTGCCGAGCTCGGCGGCGCTGATGGGCAACACCGTCGTCTGGAAGCCGGCGTCGACGGCCGCCTTCTCGGCCCACTGGGTGATGAAGCTCTTCGAGGAGGCGGGGCTGCCGCCCGGCGTCATCAACCTCGTCTACGGATCGGGCGCCGAGGTCGGCGATGCCGCCCTCGCGAGCGAGCACCTCGCCGGCGTCCACTTCACCGGCTCGACGCCCGTCTTCCGGGGCATGTGGAAGACGATCGGTGACAACATCGCGAACTACCGCAACTACCCGCGGATCGTCGGCGAGACGGGCGGCAAGGACTTCATCGTCGCGCATCCCTCCGCCAACGTGGACGCCGTGGCGACGGCGATCCTCCGTGGCTCCTTTGAGTACCAGGGCCAGAAGTGCTCGGCGGCGTCCCGGATCTACGCACCGGCGAACATGTGGCCCGAGCTGCGCGAGCGGCTGGTGAAGGAGGTCTCGACGATCCGCATGGGCGACGTGGCCGACTTCACGAACTACATGGGCGCCGTCATCGACGAGAAGGCCTGGAAGGGGCACAAGGCTGCGATCGACTCGGCGTCCGAGAACGCCGCGGAGGTCGTCGTCGGCGGCGGGACCGACGACTCCCAGGGCTTCTTCATCGAGCCGACGGTGCTCGAGACGACGGATCCGGCATCGCGTCTGATGCGGGACGAGTTCTTCGGCCCGATCGTCACCACCTACGTCTATCCCGAGAACAAGTGGGACGAGACGCTGGAGCTCGTCGACGACAACCCGTACGCCCTCACCGGCGCAGTGTTCTCCGAGGATCGCGCGGCGATCGACCAGGCCGGGGAGCGGCTGCGCTACACGGCCGGGAACTTCTACGTGAACGACAAGCCGACGGGCGCGGTCGTGGGCCAGCAGCCGTTCGGCGGCGCGCGCGGCTCGGGCACGAACGACAAGGCCGGCTCGATGTGGAACCTGATCCGCTGGGTCAGCCCGCGGACGATCAAGGAGACCTTCGTCCCGGCACGGGACTACCGCTACCCGTTCATGGCGCCGGACTCGACGGACGGCGCCGGGCCGGCCGATCGTCCTTAACCGGCGCTGAACAACCAGGTGGGAGGGCTGGGCGTCTAAGTCGCCGATGGGCCGCCCGGTCGTCCTGGTCACTGCGGCGGCCCTCTTCTTTACGGCGACGGCGATCGCAGGACGCATCGACGGGTCGCCGCGCTCGGACTTCCTCCGCGGCGGGCCTACGGCTGACCGGGTCGACGGCCGCGGCGGGAACGACAAGATCAAGGTCGACGGCGGCGGGCGGGACACCGTGCGCTGTGGGCCTGGCCGGTTCGACCTCGTCAACGCCGACCTCTCCGACCGCGTCGCCTCGGATTGCGAGACGGTCGCGCGCGTGATCGCCCGCGACCCCTACCGGGCGCCGGCGCAGCACGCGACGATCGCGGAACCGGACTCGCTCTCTTGGGGACGCACGATCGTCGTCGCATACCAGTCCGGCCGCTTCCGCGACGGCGGCGCGGTCAACACCGGGTGGGCGACGTCGAGGGACGGCGGGCGGACCTGGCGCAGCGGCACCCTCCCCGCGCTGACGGTGGCCGCGCAACCGGCCGGACGCTGGCGGCGCGCGAGCGACCCGGTCGTCGCCTACGACGCAGCGCACGGGACCTGGCTGATCGCCTCCCTCGCGCTGAGCGCCGGCGAGGCGGCCGCGATTGTGGTCAGCCGCTCCCCGGACGGGATCACCTGGAGCCCGCCGGTCTCGGTCGTCGAGGCCCCACCGCAGCCGAGCCTGCAGCTCGACAAGGAGTGGATCGTCTGCGACAACGGCGCGGCGAGCCCGCACCGCGGCAGCTGTTACGCCGTCTACAGCGACTTCCGGACGCAACGACTCGAGTTCCAGGCGTCGCGGGACGGCGGGCTCACGTGGGAGCCGCAGGTCGCGGCGCCGGAGAACGCCGGCCGCGGGTCGATCCTCGGCCGGTGGGCGCCCGCGCCGCAGCCGGTCGTCCAGCCGGACGGCGACCTCGTCGTGCCGTTCTACGACGAGAACCGCGTCGCGTCCGTCCGGTCGGTTGACGGTGGACGCTCGTTCCAGCCGCCGGTCACCGTCGCGGCCACGGGGTACCGGGGGACACCGAGCCTTCGCGCACCGCCACTTCCGAGCGCCGAGATCGACGCTGCCGGGACCGTGTACGTCGTCTGGCCGGACTGTCAGCGAACACCGTCCTGCCGGTACGCCCGGCTACTGCTGTCGCGCTCCGCGGACGGGGTGACCTGGTCCCGGCCGACGAGGATCCCTACGGGCCCGAACGCCGCGCGCGCCGACTACGTGATCCCTGGTGTGGGAGTCGACACGACTCGTGTTGGCCGACTCGCGGTCGCCTACTACAGCTCCTACGGCCCCTGGCTCGACGCAGGGTTCATCTCCTCGCCGAACGGCGGCCGGACCTGGCGTCCGGCAAGGCGCCTCAACGCGCAGACGATGAACCTCGGCTGGATCGCGTGGGCGGGCGGCGCGATGGTCGGCGACTACATCTCGACGTCGTGGTCGGGCGGCCGGGCGATCTCGGTGTTCGCCCTCGCCTCGTCGCGAGGCGCGCGCTTCGACCAGCCGCTCTTCGCGACCGTCATTCGTCCATGAAGCGGCGGACGGCGTCCGAGAGCGCGTCGATGCGATCCGGCGTCAGGCTGTAGAGGACGTAGTAGCCCTCGCGGCGGGTCTCGAGCACGCCGGCGCCGGCGCGTCCGGCTCGCGAAGGGCGTCTACCGCTTCGGGAGCGACGCCAAGCGCCTCCCCGGCCGCCTCCGCGTTCGCCCCTAGCACACGAACAGCCGTGGGGTCAGACCCCGCCACGGCACTGTGACAATCAGTCCACGTCCCGGACATGGCCTGCGGTATGGCGCGAACCGGCGTCACACCTTGGCGCGCCGCGCGCGTTGAAGTCGGCGCACTCTTGACACGATCCGGACACGGGGTCTGACCCCCGCGCCGGGGCCCTGCTATGCGCGGCCGGCCTTGTGCAGCTGCGCGTAGATCTGGCGCGCGGTTCTCGCCGGAATCCCGGGGACGCCCTCCAGCTCTTCCTGGGAAGCGGCCAGGAACTGCTCCGCCGAGCCGAAGTGCTTCAGCAGCGCACGCCGGCGCGCCGGGCCGACGCCCGGAAGCGTGTCGAAGATCGACTCCCGCGCCCTCGCGTCTCGACGCTGCCGGTGAAAGCCGAGCGCGAAGCGGTGCGCCTCGTCCCGAATCCGCTGGAGCAGCTGCAAACCGGGTGAGTGCCGCTCGAGCCGGATCGGCTCCGGCCGGTCCGGGACGAAGACCTCCTCCACCCGCTTCGCGAGCGAGATCACGGCGACCCGCGGGAGGTCGTACGCCTGCATCGCCTGGATCGCCGCCGACAGCTGGCCCTTGCCGCCGTCGATCACGACCAGGTTCGGCGCTAACGCGAAGCCCTCGTCGTATTCCTCCTGCGTCGCGGTTCCCACGCGGGCAAACCGCCGCGAGACAGCCTCTGCCAAAGCCGCGTAGTCGTCCTGCCCATCCGCCCCGCGGATGCCGAACTTCCGGTAGTGGGCCTTCTTCGGCGTCGCGTCCTGGAAGACGACCATCGAGGCGACCGGCGATTCTTCCTGGATGTTCGAGACGTCGAAGCACTCGATCCGGAGCGGCAGGCTCTCCAGGTTCAGCACCTCGCGCAGCTCCTCGAGCGCCTCGACGCGCCGGACCCGCGTCTGCTCCGCCTTCGCGGTGTCCGCCTCCAGCGCGAGGCGCGCGTTCTGGTCCGCGAGCTCCTGGAGCCGGCGCTTCTCGCCCCGCTCGGCCGCCCGCACCTCCACTCGCGAGCCGCGCCGCTCGGACATGAACTCGGCCAGGGCGGACGTGTCCCCTGCCTCGCGCGGGACGATGATCTGCGGCGGGACCGACGGCGCCGAGCCGTAGTACTCGAGCACGAACGCCTCGAGCACATCGCCCACGTCCTGCCCCTCGACGTTCTCCAGGTGGAACGCGTACCGGTCGACCATCTTTCCGTCGCGCAGCGGGAAGATCTGCACGGCCGCGCGGTTCCCCTCGTTCGCGATGCCCACCACGTCCACTGTTCCGACGGCGCGTTTGTCCGCCGCCTGCCGCTCCGCCAGGTGGCGCACGGAGAACAGCCGGTTCCGGAACCGCGCCGCCTCCTCGAACCGCTCGTCCGCAGCCGCCTCGGCCATCCGGCGCTCGAGCTCGCGGATGATCGGCCGCGTCTCTCCGGACAGGAACTCGATCACGCCGTCGATCACCTTCCGGTAGTCCTCCTTCGAGATGTAGTCCACGCACGGCGCGAAGCACCGGTCGATGTGGAAGTCGAGGCACGGGATCCCCGAGTGGCGCCCCGGCTTCGGCCCTTCGCAGGGCCGGAAGCGGAACACCCGATTGAGGACGTCGAGCGTCTCGCGCACCTTCTTCGCGTTCGCGTACGGGCCGAAGTAGACAACCCCGCGCCTATGCCGCTCGCGCGTGAACATCACCCGCGGGTAGTCGTCGTCCACCGTCACTGCGATGTACGGGAACGACTTGTCGTCCCGCAGCCGGACGTTGAACGGCGGCCGGTGGCGCTTGACGAGGTTCTGCTCCAGGTGCAGCGCCTCGACCTCCGTCCCGGTGACGATCACCTCCAAGTCGGCGATCCGCGCGATCATCCCGCCGATCCCGGACCGGGTGTCGCCGCCCTGCTGGAAGTAGCTCCGCACGCGCGAGCGGAGCGACTTCGCCTTGCCGACGTAGAGGATCCGCCGTCGCGCGTCGCGGAACAGGTAGACGCCCGGCTTCGCGGGCAGCGCCTTCAGCTTGGGCTCGAGGGACGTGGCCATTCGATCCAATGTAGCCTCGTGCCCCCGTGCCGAAATGGGGTCTTCTCGGGTGCGTCGCCCTCGCCTTCGTCACCTCCGGCGCCTCGTGCAACGTTGACGAGAACGCGCGGATCATCGACGTCGGTGTGTGGGAGTACTTCATCCGCGACGCGAATCCGGCGACGGCGAGTCAGAAGATGGAGGAGCTGACGGCCGCCGGCTTCCGCGCGGCGATCACGAACTCGTTCTGGGAGCCAGGCCTCCGGGAGCCGACGCCGCAGGAGCTCGCGGAGCTCACCAACGCCGTTCGGGCGGCGGAGGAGGCAAACGTGCAGCCGCTGCTGATCGTCCAGAACCCCGGCAGCCGAACGACCCCGAACACTCCCCAGCTCCGCGCCGAGTTCGCCGCCTATGCCGCATCGATCGCGCGCCGCCTCCCGGCGTTCCGCGACTTCATCGTCGGCAACGAGCCGAACCTGAACCGCTTCTGGCTCCCCCAGTTCGGGCCCGACGGTGAAAACGTCGCGGCGCGCGACTATCTCGCGCTGCTCGCCGAGACCTACGACGCGCTGAAGGCGGTCTCGCCCGACATTCGCGTGATCGGCGGCGCGACGGCGCCGCGCGGCGGGGACGACCCGGAGTCCTCCCGCCAGACCCACTCGCCGACGACGTTCATCCGCGACCTCGGCCGTTTCTACCGCGAGAGCGGGCGCGACAAGCCCGTGATGGACGCCTACGCCCACCACCCCTACCTGGAGCGCTCCGAGCTCCCGCCCGACTTCGAGCACCCGAACTCGACGACGATCAGCCTGGCGGACTACGACAAGCTGGTCGAGCTCCTCGAGGAGGCGTTCGACGGCACCGCGCAGGAAGGGAGCGAGCTCCCGATCCTCTACACGGAGTTCGGCGTGCAGACGGAGATCCCGGAGGAGAAGCACGGCGTGTACACGAACCTCGAGTCGCCGGCCGCGAACGACGCCGTGCCGGAGTCGACGCAGGCCGAGTACTACCGCCAGGCGTTCGAGCTCGTCTGCGACCAGGACACCGTGGAGGGCCTCTACGTCTTCCATGTCTGGGACGAGCCCGACCTGCTCGGCTGGCAGTCGGGCCCCTACTACGCCGACCGCACGCCCAAGTCGAGCCGGGACGCACTCCTCGATCTACCATCCTGCTCGTGAGTGGTCAGTACGTCGCGTACCAGTTCTTCCGCGCCGATCCGGCCTGGCGGCGGCTCCCGGTCGAGGAGCGTATGGCTGGGAAGGACGCGTTTGCGGAGGTCGTGGAGGACTGGGCCGGGCGGATGGAGACGCTCCGCGCCTACTCCGTCGCCGGCGTCAGGCCCGACTCGGACTTCTTCCTCTGGAAGATCACCCAGCGCTACGAGGATCTCGGCGAGCTCGGCGCGGCGCTGAACTCGACGCCGCTTGCCGGCTGGCTCGAGACGCCGTACTCATACCTCGCGACGACGAAAGCCTCCCAATACACGGCAGCCAGGCGCGCGCGAAAGATCGTCCCGCGCGGCTCGCCCTACCTCGTCGTCTACCCGTTCGTGAAGACCCGGCCCTGGTACGCGCTCCCCGAGGGGGACCGGCAGCGCGCGATGGACGAGCACATCCGAATCGGCGCCGAGTTCGAGACGATCCACAACCACACGACCTACTCGTTCGGGATCGACGACCAGGAGTTCATGACCGCGTTCGAGTGCGACGAGCCGGCGGACTTCATGCACCTGATGCTCACGCTGCGCGACAGCGAGGCGAGCCGCTACACGGAGCGCGACACGCCGATCTTCGTCGGGCAGGCGATGGAGATCCGAGCGGCTTTGGGCGCACTCGACGGAGCCGGGGTTCGCGCCGAGGCGTAGTCCTGGGGTCAGACCCGGTCGCCGGGCTCCCGTTGGTCAGCGGGCCTCCCGGGCTCCCGGCGGGCCGCTTGGGGTCAGACCCCATGAGTCGACCTGACTCAACCGACTACTCGCGTCAGGTCCAGATCAGCCGTACGTGTGCTGGTCGCGCCAGGTGCGGAACATCGAGAACCCGCAGAGCCCGAGGATGAGGAAGAAGGCCAGGGCCTCCTGTCCGGAGGCGCCGTAGAGGATGAAGATCCCGATCGCGACCAGGGCGAGGATCGCGCCGCCGTAGAAGGCGGCTTGCGCCCGGCCCGGCCAGGTCGAGATGTCGCCGCGCCGCTCCCGCCACAGCATGAAGATGAAGAAGGCGACGGCGAGGAAGAAGGCGATCCGCGTCAGGTAGACCAGCGACAGCAGGGCCACCTGCTGGTTGAGGATGATGATGGCGAGGACGATCGCGGCGATGATCAGGAACCCGCGGAGGGTCGGGTTCATGTCTGCGAAGAAGCGCCTCATCCCGACGTCAGGTACGCCCTCGTCGCCAGAGCCCCTGCGAGCAGGGTCGCGCCGACGAACCAGGCCAGCCGGCGGCGCGGCTCCGCGGGCGCGTACAACCACGGCGAGAGGGCAGCAACCAAGGCGAGTGTTCCGTAGGCGTAGTGGAGCTCGTCAGGCGCCCGGCGGTCGTCAGAAACGAGCAGGAGGCCGATCGCGACCTGCGCGATGAGCAGTGTCTGGACGAGAGCGAGCACGTGGCCGAGCGGACGGCCGGCGTCCCGGTGCCGGAAGTACGCGAGGCCGCCCCACACCGTCGCGATCGCGGCGGTGACGAGGACGGAGAGACCCACGAGTTGATGGGCGTCGGCCACGGGCGGCCAATGTATAGGGTGAAACCGTGGTCGAGGAGGGCGGCGAGGCACCCGATTTCGAGCTGACGAGCGACTCCGGAGAGCGCATCAGGCTTTCGCAGTTCCGCGGCCGGCCGGTCGTCCTCTACTTCTACCCGCGAGACGACACGCCCGGGTGCACGGCGCAAGCGTGCGGGATCCGCGACCGCTACGACGAGTTCGGCGAGCGCGGCGCAGTCGTGCTCGGGGTCAGCACCGACGACGAGTCCTCCCACGTCAAGTTCAAGGAGAAGTACGGGCTGCCGTTCACGCTGCTCGCCGATCCCACACACGAGGTCGCGGAGCTCTACGGCGTCTGGAAAGAGAAGAACTACGCCGGCAAGAAGTACTGGGGCGTCGAGCGCTCGACATTCGTCATCGACGAGGACGGACGAATCGCCAAGGCCATGCTGCGGGTCAAGCCCGACACGCACGCCGAGAGGGTTCTCGAGGCGCTCGCAGCCTAGACTCGACGGGATGAGCGATCTCCGTCGGATCACCTTCGTCCTGCGTAGCCCGGACTTCGACCCTGCGGAGATCGTGGCGAGCGTGGCCTCCCTCCCGCGGACGGGCGAGCAGCTGGTGATAGACGGCCGCACGTACCGTGTCAAGGTGTGCTTACAACTACGACAACGGGAATATTGTTACGGAGAGACACGACTGATGGTGAGTGCGTATGATATGCGGATGAGACACACTGTTTGTTTAGTGTGCGCTAGTAAAAGAATGAAATAAAGAATAAAATGGCTGAGAGATCGGCTCGGGCCGGTCCGGGACGAAGACCTCCTCCACGCGCTTCGCGAGCGAGATCACGGCGACCCGCGGGAGGTCGTACGCCTGCATCGCCTGGATCGCCGCCGACAGCTGGCCCTTGCCGCCGTCGATCACGACCAGGTTCGGCGCGTGCGCGAAGCCTTCGTCGTATTCCTCCTGCGTCGCGGTTCCGACTCGCGCGAACCGCCGAGAGACGGCCTCGGCCAGCGCGGCGTAGTCGTCCTGCCCGTCCGCCTGCCGGATGCCGAACTTCCGGTAGTGGGCCTTCTTCGGCGTCGCGTCCTGGAAGACGACCATCGAGGCGACCGGCGATTCTTCCTGGATGTTCGAGACGTCGAAGCACTCGATCCGGAGCGGCAGGCTCTCCAGGTTCAGCACCTCACGCAGCTCCTCGAGCGCCTCGACGCGCCGGACCCGCGTCTGCTCCGCCTTCTCGGTGTCCGCTTCGAGCGCGAGGCGCGCGTTCTGGTCCGCGAGCTCCTGGAGCCGGCGCTTCTCGCCCCGCTCGGCCGCCCGCACCTCCACTCGCGATCCGCGCCGCTCGGAGAGGAACTCGGCCAGCGCCGACGTGTCCCCCGCCTCGCGCGGGACGATGATCTGCGGCGGGACCGACGGCGCCGAGCCGTAGTACTCGAGCACGAACGCCTCGAGCACATCGCCCACGTCCTGGCCCTCGACGTTCTCCAGGTGGAACGCGTACCGGTCGACCATCTTTCCGTCGCGCAGCGGGAAGATCTGCACCGCCGCGCGGTTCCCCTCGATTGCGATGCCCACCACGTCCACCGTTCCGACGGCGCGCTTGTCGGCCGCCTGGCGCTCCGCCAGATGCCGCACCGAGAAGAGCCTGTTGCGGAACCGCGCCGCCTCCTCGAACCGCTCGTCCGCCGCCGCCTCGGCCATCCGGCGCTCGAGCTCGCGGATGATCGGCCGCGACTCCCCGGACAGGAACTCGATCACGCCGTCGATCACTTTCCGGTAGTCCTCCTTCGAGATGTAGCCCACGCACGGCGCGAAGCACCGGTCGATGTGGAAGTCAAGGCACGGGATCCCCGAGTGGCGGCCCGGCTTCGGCCCTTCGCAGGGCCGGAAGCGGAACACCCGATTGAGGACGTCGAGCGTCTCGCGCACCTTCTTCGCGTTCGCGTACGGGCCGAAGTAGACGACCCCGCGCCTGTGCCGCTCGCGCGTGAACATCACGCGCGGGTAGTCGTCGTCGACCGTCACTGCGATGTACGGAAACGACTTGTCGTCCCGCAGCCGGACGTTGAACGGCGGCCGGTGGCGCTTGACGAGGTTCTGCTCCAGGTGCAGCGCCTCGACCTCCGTCCCGGTGACGATCACCTCGAAGTCGGCGATCCGCGCGATCATCCCCCCGATCCCCGAGCGGGTGTCGCCGCCCTGCTGGAAGTAGCTCCGCACGCGCGAGCGGAGCGACTTCGCCTTCCCCACGTAGAGGATCCGCCGTCGCGCGTCGCGGAACAGGTAGACGCCCGGCTTCGCGGGCAGCGCCTTCAGCTTGGGCTCGAGGGACGTGGCCATTCGATCCAATGTAGCCTCGTGCCCCCGTGCCGAAATGGGGTCTTCTCGGGTGCGTCGCACTCCTCTGCACTACGTCACGCTTGCGGCGCTGCTCGATGTCAACGTGCGAGGAGAACGCGCGGATCGTCGACGTCGGCGTCTGGGAGTACTTCATCCGCGACGCGAATCCGGCGACGGCGAGTCAGAAGATGGAGGAGCTGACGGCCGCCGGCTTCCGCGCGGCGATCACGAACTCGTTCTGGGAGCCAGGCCGCCGGGAGCCGACGCCGCAGGAGCTCGCGGAGCTCACCAACGCCGTTCGGGCGGCGGAGGAGGCAAACGTGCAGCCGCTGCTGATCGTCCAGAGCCCCGGGAGCCGGACGACGCCGAACACGGCCGAGCGGCGCGCCGAGTTCGCCGCCTATGCCGCATCGATCGCGCGCCGCCTCCCGGCGTTCCGCGACTTCATCATCGGCAACGAGCCGAACCTCAACCGCTTCTGGCTCCCCCAGTTCGGGCCCGACGGCGAGAACGTGGCGGCCCGCGACTACCTGGCGCTGCTGGCCGAGACCTATGACGCGCTGAAGGCGGTCTCGCCCGACATTCGCGTGATCGGCGGCGCGACGGCTCCGCGCGGCGGGGACGACCCCGAGTCCTCCCGCCAGACCCACTCGCCGACGACGTTTATCCGCGACCTCGGCCGCTTCTACCGGGAGAGCGGGCGCGACAAGCCCGTGATGGACGCCTACGCCCACCACCCCTACCTGGAGCGCTCCGAGCTCCCGCCCGACTTCGCGCACCCGAACTCGACGACGATCAGCCTGGCCGACTACGACAAGCTGGTCGAGCTCCTCGAGGAGGCGTTCGACGGAACCGCGCAGGAAGGGAGCGAGCTCCCGATCCTCTACACCGAGTTCGGCGTCCAGACGGAGATCCCGGAGGAGAAGCGCGACGTCTACACGAACCTCGAGTCGCCGGTCGCGAACGACGCCGTGCCGGAGTCCACGCAGGCCGAGTACTACCGCCAGGCCTTCGAGCTCGTCTGCGACCAGGACACCGTGGAGGGGCTCTACATCTTCCACGTCTGGGACGAGCCCGACCTGCTCGGCTGGCAGTCGGGCCCCTACTACGCCGACCGCACGCCCAAGTCGAGCCGTGACGCACTCCTCGATCTACCATCCTGCTCGTGAGTGGCCAGTACGTCGCGTACCAGTTCTTCCGCGCCGATCCGGCCTGGCGGCGGCTCCCGGTCGAGGAGCGTATGGCTGGGAAGGACGCGTTTGCGGAGGTCGTGGAGGACTGGGCCGGGCGGATGGAGACGCTCCGCGCCTACTCCGTCACCGGCGTCAGGCCCGACTCGGACTTCTTCCTCTGGAAGATCACCCAGCGCTACGAGGATCTCGGCGAGCTCGGCGCGGCGCTGAACTCGACGCCGCTTGCCGGCTGGCTCGAGACGCCGTACTCATACCTCGCGACGACGAAAGCCTCCCAGTACACGGCAGCCAGGCGCGCGCGAAAGATCGTCCCGCGCGGCTCGCCCTACCTCGTCGTCTACCCGTTCGTGAAGACCCGGCCCTGGTACGCGCTCCCCGAGGGGGACCGGCAGCGCGCGATGGACGAGCACATCCGAATCGGCGCCGAGTTCGAGACGATCCACAACCACACGACCTACTCGTTCGGGATCGACGACCAGGAGTTCATGACCGCGTTCGAGTGCGACGAGCCGGCGGACTTCATGCACCTGATGCTCACGCTGCGCGACAGCGAGGCGAGCCGCTACACGGAGCGCGACACGCCGATCTTCGTCGGGCAGGCGATGGAGATCCGAGCGGCTTTGGGCGCACTCGACGGAGCCGGGGTTCGCGCCGAGGCGTAGTCCTGGGGTCAGACCCGGTCGCCGGCTCCCGTTGGTCAGCGGGCCTCCCGGGCTCCCGGCGGGCCGCTTGGGGTCAGACCCCATGAGTCGACCTGACTCAACCGACTACTCGCGTCAGGTCCAGATCAGCCGTACGTGTGCTGGTCCCGCCAGGTGCGGAACATCGAGAACCCGCAGAGCCCGAGGATGAGGAAGAAGGCCAGGGCCTCCTGTCCGGAGGCGCCGTAGAGGATGAAGATCCCGATCGCGACCAGGGCGAGGATCGCGCCGCCGTAGAAGGCGGCTTGCGCCCGGCCCGGCCAGGTCGAGATGTCGCCGCGCCGCTCCCGCCACAGCATGAAGATGAAGAAGGCGACGGCGAGGAAGAAGGCGATCCGCGTCAGGTAGACCAGCGACAGCAGGGCCACCTGCTGGTTGAGGATGATGATCGCGAGGACGATCGCGGCGATGATCAGGAACCCGCGGAGGGTCGGGTTCATGTCTGCGAAGAAGCGCCTCATCCCGACGTCAGGTACGCCCTCGTCGCCAGAGCCCCTGCGAGCAGGGTCGCGCCCACGAACCAGGCCAGCCGGCGGCGCGGCTCCGCGGGCGCGTACAACCACGGCGAGAGGGCAGCAACCAAGGCGAGTGTTCCGTAGGCGTAGTGGAGCTCGTCAGGCGCCCGGCGGTCGTCAGAAACGAGCAGGAGGCCGATCGCGACCTGCGCGATGAGCAGTGTCTGGACGAGCGCGAGCACGTGGCCGAGCGGACGGCCGGCGTCCCGGTGCCGGAAGTACGCGAGGCCGCCCCACACCGTCGCGATCGCGGCGGTGACGAGGACGGAGAGACCCACGAGTTGATGGGCGTCGGCCACGGGCGGCCAATGTATAGGGTGAAACCGTGGTCGAGGAGGGCGGCGAGGCACCCGATTTCGAGCTGACGAGCGACACCGGAGAGCGCGTCAGGCTCTCGCAGTTCCGCGGTCGGCCGGTCGTCCTCTACTTCTACCCGCGCGACGACACGCCCGGGTGCACGGCGCAGGCGTGCGGGATCCGCGACCGCTACGACGAGTTCGGCGAGCGCGGCGCAGTCGTGCTCGGGGTCAGCACCGACGACGAGTCCTCCCACGTCAAGTTCAAGGAGAAGTACGGGCTGCCGTTCACGCTGCTCGCCGATCCCACACACGAGGTCGCGGAGCTCTACGGCGTCTGGAAAGAGAAGAACTACGCCGGCAAGAAGTACTGGGGCGTCGAGCGCTCGACGTTCGTGATCGACGAGCGACGGTCGAATCGCGAAGGCGATGCTCCGAGTCAAGCCGGACACGCACGCCGAGAAGGTGCTCGAGGCGCTCGCGGCCTAGACTCGACGGTATGGCTGAGTTCCGTCGCGATCACCTTCGTCCTGCGAAGCCCGGACTTCGACCCCGCGGAGATCGTGGCGAGCGTGGCCTCCCTCCCGCGGACGGGCGAGCAGCTGGTGATGGACGGCCGCACGTACCGTGTCAAGGTCGTGCTCCACAACTACGACAACGGCGACATCTTCGTCTACGCCGACGAGGACACGACTCCGATCGGCTCGTAGTCGCGCCTATCCGGCTATGCGGATGAGGCACACACTCGTTCTCGTTTCAGTCGTCGCGCTACTAACGGCCTGCGGTGGCGAGTCGAGCGGCGCCGACTCCGTCGCGATCGTCGGCGGCGGTGAGGCAGACACCGCCTACCAAGAGGCCTACGCGGCCGCGTGGGTCAAGTCATGCAGGGCGGCCGTGGCGAAGATCCGTAAGGACGCGGCGAAACAGGCCGCTCGGGTGCAGTGCGACCAGCCGGTGGAGCAAATGGAGGGCAACACGTCCTTCGATCCCGAGCAGTCGAAGGTCGAGGGCCGACGCCAGGGCACGTTCGACGGGTGTGCGTATGCCTGGGACGAGGCGTACGCCGAGAGCGGCGAGGTCGAAGCGCGCTGCTGAGGCAGCGACGCGGGATTGGCGACCGTCCGACCGACGGAGCAGCCGGGATCGGGTCACGAGGCTATTCTCCGCCCGCCATGCCCAGCGTCCTCTTCAAGCTTTCAACAGGCGATTCGTATAGCCGCGAGGTCGAATCGGAAGAGGCCGCGGTGGCGCAGGTCAAGAAATTCTTCGACCGCCACGACGAGTACCTCCGAAATTGGATCAGGGTCGACGGCAATGCCTGGATCGCCCGAAGCGCTGTCGTCGCAGTAGAAGTGCGGGAAGACCCTGAGCCCGAGGCCGCGATCGGCTAGCGGGACGCGCTCGACTCAGCCGCCAGTCCTGCTGCGAATGTCGGACGCCCACACAGCAAGATCGCGCGAGTCGATAACGGCCAGGTGGGCGGCGTGGATCAGGCCGCCGAGGGTTCCGCCTGAGCACAGGAGGAGATTGTCAATGACCTCTTCCGGCGGCGTGATCTCCTCGTAGCAGTCGTGCCACGCCATCTCCATGAGCTCGAGTACCTGAGAGACCGCGCGTAGCGTCGCCTCGTCGTCGCCGAAGACCGTGATCACCCGAGGCTTCCGCTCCTCGAATCGCTCGGCTCGGCCGACGGCCATCAAGACCGAACAGTTTCGCACTGGGGCCTGCGAGTTGGGCGTTAAGGTCGCCTCGTGGGGATCTCGATCTCCTGGCTGGCGGTGCGGGGCGCCGAGAGGGACGTTGTTCTGGAAGCTCTTGCGTCTTGCGGAGACGGGCGAGCGCGACGAGTTTCCGACGGAATCGCCGATTCAGGGGGCCGCGCTCGCTGACGGCTGGTACGTCGTCGTGCTCGATCAGTACGGACACGCGCTACTGAACGACGAGACGCTGAGCCAGGTGTCCGAGGTCGGCGAGGTCGTTGCGGGGATGGCCGAGGAGCACGTGATGTGCTCGTACTCGGGCGCTTGGCAGCACGGGCAGCGCGTCTGGTGCGCGATGCACGACGCGCAGGAGGGGATTCGTCATCTGGACGTGGAGGGCCAGATGCCGAGAGGCTTCGACCAGCTTCGCGACCACCTGCTCTCTCAGCAGGACGCCGAAGGCGGAGCCGAAGCGGATGTCGACTACGTGTACGACATCCCTCTGGACACCGCAAGGCTCGTCAGCGGCTTCTCGTGGAGCGAAACGGAACCGGAAGATGGTTTCGTGGTTTTACGCCGCATCGATTGACAGCGTCTGATTTGGCACAACGTCACGGCCAACCGCGAGGGACAGCCGAGCGGCTGCCCCTCGCGGGAGAGGTCCTCAGTCGCAGGCGACCGACGGCTGCGTCGGCGGATATGGGTTGACGCCTTCGAGGGCCCACGCGAAGACGATCGCGATGCCTGCGAGGTCGCACTCAGACAGCGTCGGCACGATTCCGTTGCTCCAGTGCCAGCCGTAGCCCATCAGGTCCGTCGACTCGATCAGTGGCTGGGCATGCCCGAGGCCCAGCGCGTGCCCGAGCTCGTGCATCGTCACGTAGTACAGATACTGCGGTGGGTAGGTGAACCCGATGGGTGGCGGCAGATCCGAGCGCACGATCACGTTCGAACATTTGTGCGCCCCGCAGACCGCCATCCCCCCGAACACGTTCCCGCCCGCCGTCGGGTTGTAGTGGAGCACGATGTCGGCCTTGTGCTTGGCCGTGTACTGATCGGTCACGTCAGTGACCGTGATCAGCCCACCGAACTCCTGCCGCAGCGCATGGTCCCAGTCGGCGATCGCTTGATGCACTGCGGCCAGCGACTCCTCGTCGACGTTCGGATGCGCCTGCACCGCCACCGTCAAGTCAGTGTGGTTCCACCAGTAGCCGGCCACGTTGAACGCGCCATGGAGGATCAGGACGCTGTCCGTGTCCGGCGTCGTTGGCGCCGGCCGTAGCGGAGTCACCGCTCTTGCAGCAGCCGCGGTCGCCGCGGCCACGAGCAATACGAGCACAAGCAAAAGCACCTTCTTCTTCATACTCACCCCTCCCTCTCGGATATACGACGAGATATTACGTGCCCCGAGCCGGAAGGGCCAAACGACCGTCACCCAATACCCGCGCATCTTGTTCTCGCGCCGCCCGATCCGAGAGGCGCCGTATGGCTCGTGCGCTTCACGCGAATCGCGAGACCTCGAAGGTCTACGTGCGTAGGCGTCGACCTCCGCCGCTTCCGCATGCTGGACGTCGACGGTCGCCTCCTCGCAGCCGATTCCGGCGGGCCTGAGCCGCCGCTTCCGGGCGAGGGTCGGTGGCGAGCCTCTTGCCCAGAAGCCGCGAGAAATGGCTATGCGGATGAGAGGACTTGAACCTCCACGAGCTTTCGCTCACACGGACCTGAACCGTGCGCGTCTACCAATTCCGCCACATCCGCGCGGACGGCAATTGTAGCCGCGCCCTTCTTGCTGGACTGCCGCGGAAACCGCGGAGCTAGCAGTCGCAGTCCGTGCAGTCGCAGTCGGGTCCGCAGCAGTCGCAGTCGCATGCCTTGCGCATCGATCCTCCTTTCGCCTGACCGGATCCTACAGCCGGGATCTGCTGAAGTTCTTTACGTCTCGTGCGTACGATTCTGCGTCTGAGACGTGCCGTTTTCCTCGGGGTCTTGCTCTTGGCGGCGCTGCCTGCGCTTGCCTCTGCGCGCGGTCCCGCGCCGGTTCCCGACAGTCGTCTGGTGCAGGTCGTCGTCGAGCTCCGGTCGCCGTCCGCCGCACGGTCGCAGCTTCCCCGCGGGCAGGGTCGGCTCGACCTCGACGCGCGCTCGACGCTTCGCCGGCTGACGCGGCTCCGGGTCGAGCAGGAGCAGGTTGCCGGCCGGATCGCCGACGCCGTCCCGGCCGCGCAGGTCCGCTGGCGCTACCGGGTCGTCCTGAACGCGCTCGCCGTCGTCGTCCCGGCCGGATCGGTCGGGCGGCTGGAGCAGGTCGACGGCATCGCCGCCGTGCACCGCAGCTCGGTCTACCGGCCGCAGCTCGACCGAAGCCCGGCCGCGATCGGCGCACCCAGTCTCTGGGGCCAGGGCCTCTCGACCGCGGGCCAGGGGATGAAGATCGCGATCATCGACGACGGAGTCGACCACCGGCATCCGTTCTTCGACCCGGCCGGCTACACGATGCCGCCCGGCTTCCCGAAGGGCCAGGCGGCGTACACGACCGCCAAGGTGATCGCCGCCCGCTCCTTCCCTCCACCCTCCCCGCGGCCCCAGTACGCCGAGCTCCCGCTCGACCCCGAACAGTCGGAGCACGGCACGCACGTCGCCGGGATCGCGGCGGGGAACAACGGCACGCAGGTTCCGCTGGGCGGCGGCCGCGCGACGCTGTCGGGCATCGCACCGAGGGCCTACCTCGGCAACTACCGTGTCCTCACGGTCCCGACCGTTTCCAATGTCGGGCTGGACGGAAACTCGCCCGAGATCGCCGCGGCAATCGAGGCAGCGGTGCAGGACGGCATGGACGTGATCAACCTGTCGATCGGCGAGCCGGAGATCCCGCCGAGCCGCGACCTCGTCGTTCGCGCCATCGAGGGTGCCGCCGCCGCCGGCGTCGTGTCCACGGTCTCAGCAGGCAACGACTTCGGCGCCTTCGGTCGGGGCTCGGTCTCCTCGCCGGGCTCAGCAGCCTCTGCGATCACGGTCGCCGCGACCACCGTCAACCGGCAGCTGGCCGGCTTCTCCTCCGCCGGCCCGACACCGCTGTCCCTGCGCCTCAAGCCGGAGGTCTCCGCGCCCGGCGTCGAGATCCTGTCGGCGGCACCGAACCGGCTGGGTCAGTGGCAGTCACTGAGCGGCACAAGCATGGCGGCGCCCCACATCGCCGGCGCGGCGGCCGTCCTGCTCCAACGCCATCCGACTTGGACGCCGGCGCAGGTCAAGTCGGCCCTCGTCACAACGGGACAGGAGGCCCGCGAGACCCGGGGCAGCGCCTCGACCACGCGCTCGGGCGGCGGATTCGTCGACCTCACCCGCGCCGATCGGCCGCTGGCCTTCGCCTCGCCCTCGACGCTCTCGTTCGGATTCCTCAGGCGCGGCCGCCTGGCGGCGAAGCGCGTGGCGCTCACGGATGCCGGGGGCGGCGCCGGCGCGTGGGCCGTCTCGCACGTCCTCCAGAAGCGCACGGGCGTCCGGGTCTCGGCTCCGTCGAGCGTCTCCGTGCCCGGCACGCTCACGATCCGCTTGATCGCGTCGCGGACCGCGCGCGCCGAGGAGGTCAGCGGGTATGTCGTGCTCACCCGTGAGGGCGAGACGCGCCGAGTCCCCTTCTGGGCCAGAGTGACGGCCCGGCAGCTGGCCCGGCACTCGGCCAGGCCGCTGGCTCGGACCGGCACCTACCGCGGGAACACACGAGGGCGGCGCGCGCTGGTGTCGATCTACCGCTACCCGGAGAACCCGACCGGGAGCGGCGTCGACAGGCTTCTGCGCGGCCCCGAGCAGCTCTTCCGCGTGCGCCTGCGCCGGCCGGCCGGGAACTTCGGAGTCGCGATCCTCGAGCGGGGACAGGGCGTGCGCGTGCAGCCGCGGATCGTGCTCGCCGAGGACGAGAACCGTCAGGCTGGCCCGACGGCGCTGCCGCTCAACACAAACCCCTACCTGCCCACCTTCGGTCAGCCGTCACCTGTCTCGGCGGTGATCCGCCCGGCGCCGGGCACCTACCACGTCGTCTTCGACAGCACGACCAGAGCCGGCTCCGGACGGTTCACATTCCGGTTCTGGATCGGGGACGAGACCCCGCCTCGGCTCCGACTGCTCTCACGGTCGGTGCGGCGCGGCGGAGTCCTGACGTTCGTCGCCTCCGACGCCGGCGCCGGTCTCGACCCGCAGTCGATCTTCGCCAGCGTCGCGGGCTCGGGCAGGACGCCGACCTATGCGCCGCACGGCAACCGGATGACCATCACCGTCCCGGTTGGACGGCTCCCCGCCGGTCGCCACCGGGTGCGGCTCCAGGTCTCCGACCACCAGGAGGCCAAGAACATGGAGAACGCGCTGCGGATCCTGCCGAACACGACCGTGATCGACACCACGGTCACCGTGCGCTAGGGCTTTCGGTCCCGCTAGGGCTTTCGGTCCCGCTCTTTCGTCGTGGGGAGCTGCGCGAGGTCGCGCTCCACGCTCGCGGCGAAGTCGTCGTCCTCCGGACGGAGGACGCGCAGGTTGGACTTGCGCCGTTCACGCGTCCGCCGCCGGCGTCCTTCCAGCCCGAACCGCGGCGACAGCCTCGGCCATTCAGCCGCGACGAGCACGGCCACGGCGCAGGCGAGCAACGTCAACCAGACCCAGCCCACGTCTGAATCTTAGCCCGATGCCTGGGAGTCTGTTTCTACCCGGGAAGGAACGGGACGTCCCAGAAGATCACCACGACGGCGATCGCGACGACGGCGACCGCGCCGGCGCCCAGCAGAAGGGCCCGGCGGAGCGGGCTCCCCTGTGCCACCTGGTCGACCGCCTGCTCGGCCCGCTCGAGGAGCCGCTCGAGCGAGCGCTCCGCCCAGGCGAACTCGAGCGCGAGCATCGCGAGCCCGAGGATGATCACCGGGATCCCAGGCCCGGGCGTGACCAGCATGATCACGCCTGCGGCGAGGACGACGAATCCCATGACCGCGAAGACGGCCCGGTAGATCCGGTTGCGCTTCTTGTGCCGGTCCCGGCGAGCGCGGACGCGATCGATCAGCGGCGGGCGCCCCCCGGTCTCGTCCTGACCCACCTCGCGAAGACTACGGACAGACGCGTACGAAGTCGGTCCGGCAACGGTCGGGCCCCGGGCCGCCGACGACGCGGTCGTTCCCGCGCCAGCCGTCGCGAACGAGCAGCAGGTCGTTTCCCGGGCCGCCGAAGAGATGATCACGTCCAAGCCTGCCGTCGAGCCGGTCGCGGCCGCGACCGCCGTTCAGCAGGTCGTTGCCGTACCCGCCGTTGAGGAAGTCGTTGCCGTCGCCGCCGTACAGACGATCGTCACCGCCGAGGCCGAGCAGCACGTCGTTCCCACCCAGCCCGCAGAGGCCGTCGTTCTTTCGCGTCCCGCGCAGGATGTCCCTGCCGGGCGTCCCGAACAGCGTGCAGCCTGCGCCTGAGACGCCGGCGTCAAGCGGCTCCGCGAGATAGCTCTGTCCCGCACGGATGACGACGTCGACCTGCTTCGCGAAGTCACGGATGCCGACGACGCCCTCGCCGACGGTCGTGAGCGTGCCGTCGCAGCGGTCCTCGGTCCTCCAGACCGTTCCCCGCACGGTTGCGGAGCTGAATCGGCCCCGCGTTCGGTACTTGCCCTTGCCGCTGCCCCAGAGCCGCCGGACACGGCGCTTGTTCTCGTCCGCCGCTGCGAACGACGGCAGCGAGCAAACGCTGAAATCACCAGACTGGAGGCGGAGCTCCGCGAGCGCCGTCGGTGTCTGCTGGATGAGCTCGAATGCGCCTTCGCGGAACTCGCTGGTGTCGGTGATCCCGCCGGCGCGTGCGACCGTGAGCTCGACCCGACCCTGGGTGGCGTCGAACTGCGAGCCGATCGGAACCTGGCGCGGCTGGGGCAGCGGGACGAACCGACCGCTGCCCGGCACCTGGACGAGCACCTCTCCCGCGATGGGTATGGCGTTGGCGCTCTGGCCCGCCGTCGGGGGCGGCAGCACGAAGCTCGCGGTCACGGCCTTCCCCTCGTCGACCGTCACGGTGCAGTCTTCGCGGCCGGCGCACGCACCGGCCCAGCCGGTGAATGCCCAACCCGGATCGGGAGTGGCCGTGAGCGTGACGACGGTTCCGAGATCGAACTCGGCGCTGCAGGTGTCTCCGCAGTCGATTCCCTCGGGCGAACTGATGATCCGGGCGTTGCCGACCTTGGTCACCGTCACCGTCTGCCGTGGCTCGGCGACGGGGTTGACCGTGATCGTGACCGTGGCGACGTTCGAATTGGCTGGCCGTCGCCGGCCCTGTACGTGAACGAATCCGTGCCGTTGAAGTTCGGGGTGGGCGTGTACGAGAACGAGCCGTCCGAGTTCAGCGTGAGCGTGCCGTTCGCCACGCCGCTCTCCAGGGCCGCGGCAAGGGCCGCCGAGTCGACGTCCGCGTCGTTCGCCAGCAGGCCCGGAGCCGAGACTGTGAGCGCGGCGTCCTCGTCCGTCGCGAAGCTGTCCGCAGCCGCGACCGGCGCGTCGTTGACCGACGCGATCGTCACGTTCACGGTGCCGGAGGCGCTCCCGCCGCGCCCGTCGGTGATCGTGTACGTGAACGAATCGGTGCCGTTGAAGTTCGGTGACGGCGTGTACGTGCAGACGCCGCCGGCGCAGCTGACCGCGCCGTGCGCGCCGTCCGTCGCGCTCGTGAGCGAGATCGAGTCGGCGTCGGCGTCGCTGTCGTTGGCGAGCACGTCGACGCTCTGCGACGTGTCCTCGTTCGTCGTCAGCGAGTCGTCGACCGCGTTCGGAGCCCTGTTCGGCGGCTTCCGGCCGAACTGCGTCGTCGTCACGAACGTCACGGAGGCACCGGGGGCGAGCGACGTGTTCCACTGCTGGCTGAGCGTGACGTCGAACGGCGTGTCGACGATGCGGTCACCGTTCGCGTCGTTGTGCACGCGGCCGTGATGGTACGCCGGGATCCCGTTCGCCCACAGGATGTCCCAGCGGTAGTCGAACTTCTGGATCGTCCAGCGGTCGGGGGTGGCGTCTGCGTCGAGGGCACCCGCGATGCCGACGAACGTGCTCGGGGAGGCCGGCTCGTCGCTTCGGTCGTACTCGATACAGGACCTCCCCTGCGCCGGTGACCGCACCTCCGTCGGCGATCGAGCCGTCGAAGCGCAGATCGCCGTCGAGATGACGCACGAGCGCGAAGGAGAGTGACGAGCTGCGTGTGTTCGTCAGTGTGTAGGTCTGTGTGAGCGTCGAGGTGCCGTCGGTGATCGGCCCGAGCTGCTGATCCAGGTCGATGCGGAGCGCGTCCGACGGTGCTTTGCGTGACCAGAGAACGCGGGGAGCGCGAGATCTCTCGCGCACCCGCCCCGTGGCCGCCGTCATCATCGTCGTCATCGTCTTCGATGCAGTCCCGGAGCAGCCTGTCGGCGGAGCTCAGGTACACGTTCGACGAGTAGACGGTCCCGGCCGCCGCTGTCGCACCGGGCGGATTGAACCTTGCGGAGTCCCCGAAGCCGCCGGAGCTGCCGAACCTGCCCAGACCGTCCACCTTGACCGCTCAGCGCCCCGTCCATCGTCTCCGGGTTCCCGTTCGAGAGGATGTTCGTGACCGCCGTGCAGGAGGACGTGCTCGACGCTGAGAGCGAGTGAGCCGCCGCGGGCGACAACGCGGTCAGCGCGAGGATGACGACCACGAGCGCGCCCGCCGGCATGCATCGGCTAAGCCCGGTTCTGGGTCGACGGCCAGCGCTAGGTTTGCTCAACGGCTCCTCTCCCGAGTACGGAGGGCCGCAGCTGGCTCCCCACCTCAGACCTTTCAGCAACCGGACCCATCGGTTCAATGGGCCGAATGGACTATTTCGGCCCGTGTGGGGCCCACAGTCGTTGTCCATGAGCCAAACGCTTTGAAACCGTGTGCAGCCCGGCTACGAGTCGGGCCAGAGGCGCCGACGACGAGGAGCAGATGCGCTGTTTCGAGCTGGAGGCGGACCTTCGCGAGTGGAGAAGCTCCCCGGGTTGGACTCGAACCAACAACCCTCCGGTTAACAGCCGGATGCTCTGCCAATTGAGCTACCGGGGAACGCGGCAGCAGCGGCCGCATGATAGCGGTGCTTCCGTTCCGCTTCCCCTCGCCCATTCGACCCCAGACGGGTGAGGGAGCGGGTTTCTTCCCGCTCTAGTGGGCTGAGGACGGCGTCTGCGGATCTCGAGCAGACGCTGCTGAAGCCCTGACGTCTCTCGAGGCTCGGCGCGCCAGACGTTCGCGCTGAAGCTGGCGTCGCGGAGGCGAAGGAGTAGCTCCGTGCGGTCTCTCGTCGATCGCTTCGGACGGCGGCGACGGCGTCGAGCTCGGCAAGTTCGCGGGGACCGTGTCTCGTGACTCCGCCGTCGAGGATCACTGCTCGGAGCCGACGGTGAAGCTCGCTGTCGAAGTGGTCCTCCGGGACCATTTGGCGGAGCGTCATCGAGAAGTGACGGGAAGGCGATGCAGGCGGCGAGGACGTCCCGCTCGAGCCGGTCGCCGGCGTCCATGACACGCCGGGATACCGGCGCGGCCCTCATCGTCGAGACGCGCGCTCTGCAGCTGGACGGTCATCCCGAGCCTGTCGTTCGCGTGCCGCCACGCCTCCTGGCGCTCGGGCGAGTCGGGGACGCCGTCGAGGAACGTCCCGGACGCGCTCGTGGGCCGTCTGCCGATCCGGCGCCCGCTCGAGCTCGAGGCGGACGCGGTAGCCGACATAGCTCTCGGCGCCGCCCAGCCGGCCCTCGAACTCGCCTGACGCGTCGGCGGGATCCTGGCCCGGCGGAAGCGTGACGACCCGGACGTCGAGCCCCTGCCCGACCGCGAGCTCCATGCCGCGCAGGGTCGCCGCCTCCCCGGCGGCGTCCGCGTCGAAGCAGAGATACAGCCGCCGTGTCAGACGCGAGAGCTCCTTGACGTGGCGCTCGGTCAGCGCCGTCCCCATCGACGCGACAACCGGCTCGAGGCCGGCCTGGCGGAGCGCGATCGCGTCGGTGTTCCCCTCGACGACGATCCCGCGTTCCTGCTTCGCGATCGCGTGCCGGGCGAGGTGGAGCCCGTAGAGGATCGCCGACTTGTGGAAGAGCTCGCCCTCGGGTGAGTTGACGTACTTGCCGCGCAGAGGGTCGTCGTCGTGGAGCTTGCGAGCCTGAAATCCGACGATCCGGCCCCGCGCGTCCGCGAGCGGGAACATGAGCCGACGTGGGAAGTAGTCGTTGCCACGAGCATTGGTCAGGCCTGCCCCCCGAAGCTCGTCCCGGGTGAAGCCCTTCTGCTGCGCCTTCTGCGCGAGCCCCGTGCCGGGCGAGAGACCGAGCCGGAATTCGCGGCACACCGCCTCCCCGAGTCCGCGCGACTCGAGATAGGCGCGAACCGGCGCCCCTGCCTCGGTCTCCCAGAGATGTCGCTCGTAGAACGACGCGGCCTGATCGAGCACCTCGTGTAGCCGGTCACGACGCTTTCGCGACGCCTCGAGCTGCGGCGACATCTCCTCGTACTCGAGCTGAACCCGGAATCGCTCGGCGAGCCACTCGACCGCGCCGGCGAAGTCCAGCTGCTCGGTCTCGCGGACGAACTTGATCAGGTCGCCGCCGGCGCCGCAGCCGAAGCAGTAGTACAGCTTGTCGACGGCGTTGACAGAGAAGCTCGGCGTCCGCTCCTCGTGAAACGGACAGCGACCCGTGTAGCGGGAGCCGACCTTCCGGAGCTGCGTCCGCCCCGCGACGACTTCGACCATGTCTGCGGCGGCGATGACTCGCTGCTTGGACTCCTCCGTGAACCGCGCCACTACATGCTGTCCGAGTAGGCGAGAGCGAAGCGGTCGGTCATGCCTGCAACGTAGTCGGCGATCCGCTGCCCGATGTCTCCGGGGCCTTGGGGAACCTGCTCCGGGTGGTCGGCGAGATGTCCGAACACGCGGGCGACGACGGCGCGGGCTCGCGCGTGCTGCGACTCGGTGTGGGGGCCGAGGTAGACACGCTCGAACATGAACCTGCGCAGCTCGAGCATCGCGCTTCCGACCTCCTCGCTCTGTCGGATGTCGCCCTCCCGGTGCGAGGTCTCCACGAGGTCGTGGACGAGCGCGTCGATGCGACGCGAGCCGGTCTCGCCGAGCAGCTCGACCTCGGCGCGGGGAAGCTCGTCAGCGGTGAGGACCCCGGCCCGCAGCGCGTCGTCGATGTCGTGGTTGATGTACGCGACCCGGTCGACGATCCGGACGACCTTCCCCTCGAGCGTCTCCGGCTCGTTCGGGCCCGTGTGGTTGAGGATCCCGTCGCGCACCTCGGCCGTGAGGTTCAGGCCCTGCCCGTCCTTCTCGAGGACGTCGACGATCCGGAGCGAGTGCTCGTTGTGACGGAACCGCCGGCCGAACCGCTCTCGAAGCTGCCGGTCGAGCGCCTCCTCGCCCGTGTGCCCGAACGGCGTGTGCCCGAGGTCATGGCCGAGCCCGATCGCCTCGACGAGGTCCTCGTTGAGCCCGAGCGCCCGGGCGACCCCGCGGGAGATCCCGGTCGTCTCGATCGTGTGCGTGATGCGCGTGCGGAAGTGATCGCCGCCCGGATCGATGAAGACCTGCGTCTTGTTCCGGAGGCGGCGGAACGCCTTCGAGTGGACGATCCGATCCCGGTCGCGCTGGAAGGGCGTCCGCAGGCGGCAGGGCTCCTCTTCCCGCGCTCGGCCGCGTGTCTCGTAGGAGCGCACGGCGAGCGGCGAGAGCCACCGGTCCTCGTGGTCGCGAACCCGCGCCTCGAAGGCGTCGGCGACCCATCCGGCGAGCTCGGTCATAGAGGCAAGGCTAGTGGCTGTCCCGGCGCGCGCGAAGCCCACGGCGGACCCACCCACCACCCCCCACCCTCCCAGGGGATTGGGGTGGGATTGTCACGCTAGACCGCTCCGACGCGCGCGTCTGGAACCGTTCGGCGCCGAATCGGAAACAACTCGTCCACAGCTCAGATGATGATCGGGACAGTTCCGCCGTCCGCACTCCAGGCCGCGCCGGTCACGTACGACGCCCGCTCGGAGCACAGGAACGCGATGACGCTCGCGATCTCGTCGGGCTCAGCGAGGCGACCGAGCGGGCGGCCGGCTCCCACGGCGGCAAGCACCTCCTCCCGGTCCGCCCCGGTTCGCTCCGCCTGCTGATCCGCGAGGCCGCCGGAGCCGAGCCAAGCGTCCGTCGCAGTGGGACCCGGCGCGACCGCGTTGCACCGGATCCCATCCCCGGCGTAGAGGTCCGCGACGAGCCGCGACAGCGACAGCACGGCGGCTTTCGTGACGGTGTAGTTGGGCATCGACGTCGACGGCCGCTTTCCCGCAGTCGACGAGACGTTGACGATCGCGCCGTGCCCGCGACCGCGCATGTCGGGCAGGGCCGCCCTGATCGTCCGCACGAAGCTCATGACATTCAGCTGCCACATCGACTCCCAATCGGAATCGGAGAGCTCCTCGAACGACGCCTGGTATGCGAGACCGACGTTGTTGACGAGGCAGTCGATCGGGCCGAGCGATGCACGCGCCTGGTCGATCAGCGTCGCAGGCCCGGCGGGCTCGGCGAGGTCGCAGACGACGGAGAGCTCGGCGCCCGTCGCCTCCCTTGCCCCCTCGACCCGCTCCGGATCCCGTCCCGTCACGACGACTCGGGCGTCCTCCTCGACGAGCATTCGGGCAGCCGCCAGACCGATGCCCCCGGTCGACCCGGTCACGACGCAGACCCGGTCGCGAAGGCCGAGATCCATGGCCGAGTAGCGTACCGCCGTGACCACCATCCTTCTTGCGCGCCACGGTGAGAGCGACTGGAACCGCGCCGGCCGCTGGCAGGGCCACGCGGACCGGCCCCTGACGGATCTGGGACGCGAGCAGGCCCGCGAGCTGGCCGAGCGGCTGGCGAGCACCGAGCTGGACGCGGTCTACTCGAGCGACCTCGAGCGGGCGCGTGAGACCGCCGCGATCGTCGCGCAACCGCATCGCCTCCCGGTCCGCGAGCTGGCGGCTCTGCGTGAGGTCGATGTCGGCTCGTGGTCGGGCCTGACACGAATCGAGGCGGAGCAGCGGTTTCCCGATGGGTATCGACGATGGCTCGGAGGCCGCGAGGGCTGGGAGGACGGCGAGACGTACGAGCAGCTGGGCGAGCGGGTGGTCGGGGCCGTCCTGACGATCGCAGCGCACCGTCTCGGGGAACGCGTTCTGATCGTCGCGCATGGTGGCTCCATCCGCGCGATCCATGCCGCAGCGCTCTCGGTCGACGTCCACACGTACCGGCGCATCCAACGCGTCGAACCGCACGCGACGCTCTCGGCGGTTTGCATCGACGACGGTCGCCTCACCGAGCTCTGCCGCGTCGAGGATCTCGACGACTTCCTCGTCGAGGAGCAGGAACGACGGCGCGCCGCGGCCGCTCGGCCGCCCGCTCCGGCCGGTTGAGGCCTCGCTCTAGACTGAGCCGCGGTGGAGGACTACACGAGCAAGTACAAGGGCGAGCAGGTCGAGCTCGCGCTTTTCGGCGGCGACTACCAGGACGGCGTGCTCACCGCGTACTGCGCAGTCGACGAGGTCCCGCACATCGAGCTCAACGGCCACATCCTGATTCCGCTCCAGAACATTGCCTCGCTCCACTGCACGAGCAGGTGTGACGCACCCGAGCCGGATTGGCCTCCGCGCGGCCTCACCGACGAGGATCGCGACGACGAGTCCTGAGAACTTCGTTCCAAAATGAGAGCGGTGCCGCCAGGCCGCGCCGGCGACGAGCCTCATTCTGAAACGAGTCCTGAACCGTGAGCCGCCGGCTGGCCGCCGCGGTCAACCTCATCAAGACGTGGGCGCTGCTGATCGGCGCTTCCGCCCTCCTCGCAGGCCTCGGCTGGCTGATCGGCGGCTATCGCCTCTTCTCGATCGTGCTCTTCGCTGGACTGCTGGCGGGCATCGCCCTGTACTGGTACGCAGACCGAGCGATCCTGGGAATCGTTCGCGCCCGGGAGCTCGTCGAAACGGAAGCGGTGCAACTGTTCGCCGCAGCCGACCGGATCGCGGCGAGAGCGCGTACGCCACGACCCCGGCTCTACGTGGTCGGCGACGGGCATCCCCGGGTGCTGTCCGCTGGGCGGGGCGGCAAGGGCCACGCTCTCGTCTTCACGACCGGGCTCCTGACGGCCGCCCAGCCCGCGGAGCTGGAAGGTCTCATCGCTCACGAGATCGCCCACTCGGCGCGCCGCGACCTCCTCACGCAGACGGTCGCCGCCGTGGTGGGATCGACACTGCTCGAGATCAGCCGGGCGGGAGGCTGGTTCCAGCGTGGGCTGCTGTTCGTTCTCGGCCCGCTCGCCTCGGCCGTCGAGCATGGGCTGCTGTCGCCTCGACGTGAGCTGACGGCGGATACGGAAGCCGCCGAGCTCTGCGAATCACCGCACGGTCTCGCGGATGCTCTGCTGCGGCTCGAGCAAGCGAACGAGCTCGTGGCCTTCGCGGGCAATCCTGCCTTGGAGCCGCTCTACGTCGTGAATCCGTTCGAAGAGCAGGGGCTCGCGGCGCTGTTCTCGACGCATCCTCCTACCGCCGACCGGGTGGCCCGCCTCCGGGCGATGGATCCGGACTGGAAGGAACGAATCCAGGCTGCGTAGGTCCACGAAAAAGGGCCCGATGCGGGCCCTGATTCGAAAAAAATCGGCGGCGACCTACTCTCCCGGGAGGTTGCCCTCCGAGTACCATCGGCGCTGACGGGCTTAACTTCTCTGTTCGGAATGGGAAGAGGTGTACCCCCGTCGCTATGACCGCCGAAACTGTCAAGGGGCGCCGTGCGCACCCTCAAAACTCCATAGTGGATTTCGGCAAGTGTTCAAAATCAAGACCTCGGGCAATTAGTACCGGTCCGCTTCACGCATTGCTGCGCTTCCACGGCCGGCCTATCGACGTGGTGGTCTCCCACGGCCCTTACTCCCTCGAGGGGATGGGAAGCCTCATCTCGAGGTGGGCTTCCCGCTTAGATGCTTTCAGCGGTTATCCCGTCCAGACGTAGCTAATCAGCAGCGCCGTTGGCACGACGACTGATACACCAGAGGTCTGTTCGCTCCGGTCCTCTCGTACTAGGAGCGACTCCTCTCAAGCTTCCAGCGCCCATGGTGGATAGGGACCGAACTGTCTCACGACGTTCTGAACCCAGCTCGCGTACCGCTTTAATGGGCGAACAGCCCAACCCTTGGGACCTACTCCGGCCCCAGGATGCGACGAGCCGACATCGAGGTGCCAAACACTTCCGTCGATGTGGACTCTTGGGAAGTATTAGCCTGTTATCCCCGGAGTACCTTTTATCCGTTGAGCGACGGCAATTCCACTCTCTACCGTCGGATCACTAACACCTGCTTTCGCACCTGCTCGACTTGTCAGTCTCGCAGTCAAGCTCCCTTATGCGTTTGCACTCTACGCACGATTTCCAACCGTGCTGAGGGAACCTTTGTGCGCCTCCGTTACATTTTAGGAGGCGACCGCCCCAGTCAAACTACCCACCTGACGCTGTTCCCGCCCCGGATCACGGCAGCGGGTTAGAAGCCCAGAACACGAAGGGTGGTATCCCAAGATTGACTCCACAAGGACTAGCGTCCCCGCTTCACAGTCTCCCACCTATCCTGGACAACGTACACCGAACTCCAACGTCAAGCTGTAGTAAAGGTTCACGGGGTCTTTCCGTCCAACCACGGGTACTCGGCATCTTCACCGAGACTACAATTTCACCGGATCCCTCGTTGAGACAGCGCCCAAGTCGTTACGCCATTCGTGCAGGTCGGAACTTACCCGACAAGGAATTTCGCTACCTTAGGACGGTTATAGTTACCGCCGCCGTTTACCGGGGCTTGGTTTCAAGGCTTCGCCCGAAGACTAACCTCTCCACTTGACCTTCCGGCACCGGGCAGGCGTCAGCCCCTATACGTCGTCTTTCGACTTCGCAGAGACCTGTGTTTTTGGTAAACAGTCGCTTGGGCCGTTTCACTGCGGCCCCCTCGGGCTAATTCCGCGAAGGAATTTCACCCTACCGGGGCGCCCCTTCTCCCGAAGTTACGGGGCCATTTTGCCGAGTTCCTTAACGAGGGTTCTTCCGATCTCCTTGGTATTCTCTACCTGCCTACCTGTGTCGGTTTTGGTACGGGCACGCTCCACCTCCCTAGAGGCTTTTCTCGGAGGCATGGCTGCAGGAACTTCGCTCCGTTAAGAGCTCGGCATCCCGTCTCAGGCTTGATGGCCGGCGGATTTACCTACCGGCCGCCCTACGCGGTTACCCCGGGACGACCATCGCCCGGGCTTCCTCGACCTACCTCGTCCCCCCATCGGTGATAACGGTGGATGACGTGGTACAGGAATATCAACCTGTTCTCCATCGCCTACGCCTTTCGGCCTCGGCTTAGGTCCCGACTAACCCTGAGCAGATTAGCTTTACTCAGGAACCCTTAGGCATTCGGAGGAGGGGTTTTTCACCCCTCTTTCGTTACTCATGCCAGCATTCTCACTTCCCGGCGCTCCACGACAGGCTTCCGCCGCCGCTTCACAGCCCCGGGAACGCTCCCCTACCACTCCACGCAAGCGTGAAGTCCGTGGCTTCGGTTCCTAGCTTGAGCCCCGTTACATTATCCGCGCCCGACCACTTGACCAGTGAGCTGTTACGCACTCTTTGAATGGTGGCTGCTTCTAAGCCAACATCCTGGTTGTCTCAGCAATCAGACATCGTTTACCACTTAGCTAGGAATTAGGGACCTTAGCCGACGGTCTGGGCTGTTTCCCTTTTGAGCACGAAGCTTATCCCCCGCACTCTGACTGCCATGCTCTGGAATGACGGTATTCGGAGTTTGCCTGAGTTCGGTAAGCTGGTAGGCCCCCTAGCCCAAACAGTGCTCTACAGCCGTCATTGAACGCATGACGCTATACCTAAATATATTTCGGGGAGAACCAGATATCTCTGAGTTTGATTAGCCTTTCACTCCGACCCACAGGTCATCCGCCCAGTTTTCAACCTAGGTCGGTTCGGTCCTCCACGGGGTCTTACCCCCGCTTCAACCTGCCCATGGGTAGATCACTCAGTTTCGGGTCTACCTCCGACGACTAAATCGCCCTATTCGGACTCGCTTTCGCTACGGCTCCGTTTCCTTAACCTTGCCGTCGAAGAGTAACTCGCTGGCTCATTATGCAAAAGGCACGCCGTCACGGCACAAGGCCGCTCCGACCGCTTGTAAGCACACGGTTTCAGGTACTATTTCACTCCCCTTTCGGGGTACTTTTCACCTTTCCCTCACGGTACTAGTTCACTATCGGTCGCCAAGGAGTATTTAGCCTTGCGGGGTGGTCCCCGCGGGTTCCGACCGGGTTTCCCGTGCCCGGCCGTACTCAGGAACTTGCCAAGGAAGGCTCTGCGCTTTCGCCTACAGGACTGTTACCTGCTGTGGTGCGACTTTCCATTCGCTTCGGCTAACGCAGAACTTTGTAACTTCCCGACCCGCCGGCAGACGGATCAAGGCAAGCCCTACAACACCAATGTGACAACGACTGCCGTCTATCACACCAC
>CAWJYU010000009.1:60000-307746 GCA_963847235.1 uncultured Actinomycetes bacterium
CGGGCTTCGCTGGTGGAGCCGATTCCGAGCGATTCGGCTAGCAGCGCCGGCAGGTGGACGGGGTCGCCATCCGGGAGCGAAACCTCGGGCACGTCTTCGGGCGCCTGCCGCTCACGCACGACGCGGGTGAAGTGCTCCTCCGCCACCCGCGCGGCCTCCTCCCCGTGCGAGCGGCCGACGACGAATCGGGCGAGCGCGAGCTTCGCCTCCAGCGGGTCGCCGTCCGGCGCCGGCTGCTCCATCACGAGTTCGTACCACTGCGGGAGCTGCTCGTCGGAGATCCGCATGGTCCGACCGAACTGCTCTTCCGGAGCAGCTTGGAGCGGAATGTTGTTTCCGACCGAGGAGGACATCTTCTCGCCGTCCCAGCTCAGGAGCAGCGGCGTGGTCAGCACGACCTGGGGCTCGAGACCGTACGCCTCCATCACGTCGCGCCCCGCGAGCAGGTTGTAGAGCTGATCCGTGCCGCCGAGCTCGACGTCGGCCTCGATCGCCACCGAGTCGTACGCCTGCATCAGCGGATAGAGAAGCTCGGAGACCGAGATCGGATCGCCCGCCCGAAAGCGCTTCTCGAAGTCGTCGCGCTCGAGGATTCGAGCGACGGTGATCGTGCGCGCCAGCCGCACGACCTCGGCGTACGTGAGCTTCGACAGCCACTCACCGTTGTACCGAACCTCAGTTCGATCGGGATCCAGGACCACCATCGCCTGTTCGAGATAGCTCTTGGCGTTCTCGTCGATCTCCTCGTCGGAGAGCACCGGGCGCTCGATCGACCGACCGGACGGGTCGCCGATGCGCGTCGTGTAGTCGCCGACGATCAGCACGCCGGTATGTCCCTCGTCCTGGAACGCCCTCATTCGCTGGAGCGGAATCGCCCGGCCGATGTGGATGTCCGGCGAGGTCACGTCGATCCCGAGCTTCACGCGCAGCGGGCGCCCGCTCGCGAGCTTCCGCTCGAGCTCGCCAACAGGCAGCACGTCGACGGCGTTTCGGGTGAGCTCGGCGACTCCCATGTCCGGCTGGCGACACTACACTCCTCAGGTCTTGCGTTTGCTCCGCCGCAGAGAGACCGCGGCGCCGGCCAAGAGGCGCAGGATCAGGAAGCTCCGCCTACTGGTCCTCACATTCACCCTCTTCGTGCTGGCGTTCTCATCCTTCACCTTCGGCCTCGTCACGGCCGTGGCCAGTGAGGCACCCAAGTGCGACCCCGCCCGTCAGCGCCACCAGGTCAACACCCGGATCTACGACTCGACCGGCAACAAGATTCTCGCCGTCCTCCGGGGGTCTGAGAACCGGGTGCTCGTCGAGTACGACGACATCTCCCCGTTGATGAAGCAGGCTATCGTCGCCGTCGAGGACCGCAGGTACTTCGAGCATCGCGGCGTCGACATGCAGGCGATCGGACGAGCGCTGTGGGCGGACATCACCGAGCAGCGGCTCGTCCAGGGCGGCTCGACGATCACGCAGCAGTTCATCAAGAACTCGTGCAGTGATACGAGCCGTTCGATCGGCCGCAAGGTCCGCGAGGCGACGCTCGCTTGGGGCCTCGAGCAGCGCTGGTCGAAGAAGAAGATCCTCACCGAGTACCTGAACACGGTCTACTTCGGCAACCGCGCCTACGGCGTCGACCAGGCGGCTCGAACCTACTTCGGCCACAACGCCAAGCGGATGACCCTCTGGGAGGTCGCGCTTCTCGCCGGAATCCCGGCCGACCCCAGCCGGTTCGATCCCGTCGCGAACCCGAAGGCGGCCCGCGCCCGCCGGCGCACCGTTCTCCGCCTAATGCTCCGCCAGGGGACGATCTCGCCCGAGCAGTTCCGCCGGGCCGACCGGGAGCCGCTGCCGACCAAGGTCCAGACGCCGGACACGCGCGGCCCGGGCGGCTACTTCGCGAACTACGTCACCCAGCAGCTGCTCGACCACTACAAGCAGCCGCGCAAGGTCTTCGGCGGCGGGCTCGTCGTCCACACGACGCTCGACCTCGAGCTGCAGAAGCTCGGCCACAAGGCGATCGCCCGCTGGCTCAAGGACGAGAACGGCCCCGCAGCGGCGCTCGTCGCGGTCGATCCGAGAGACGGTGCGATCAAGGCGATGATCGGCGGCTCGAACTTCCGCGAGAGCCAGTTCAACCTTGCCGTCCAGGGCGAGCGGCAGGCCGGCTCCTCCTTCAAGCCGTTCGTGCTCGCGGCCGCGCTCGAGCAGGGGATCTCGCAGGCGACGGAGTTCGTCTCCAAGCCGCAGACGATCTTCCTCGGCGACAAGTACTGGGCGGTCACGAACTACGAGGACGCCTATCTCGGGTCGACCGACCTCGAGACGGCGACCATCCACTCGGACAACGCGGTCTACGCGCAGCTGACCGCGCTCGTCGGACCGAAGAACGTCCGGCGGGCGGCCCATGAGCTCGGCGTCACCAGCCGGTTGAACGACTACTTCGCAATCGGGCTCGGGGCCGAGGCCGTCAACCCGCTCGAGATGGCCCGCGCTTTCTCGACCTTCGCGAACCGCGGCCGCCGCGTCGACGGCTCGATTTTCGGGAATCGACCGCGGGCGATCCAGTGGATCCACCGCGTCGGCCAGAAGCGGCGCGCGAACGCACCGGTGCAGCGACCTGTCCTCGACGCCGAGAAGGCCGACCTGATGAACGACATCCTCCAGAAGGTCGTCCGCCAGGGGACTGGATCAAAGGCCGCGCTCCGCGACGGGCGTCCTGCCGCCGGCAAGACCGGCACGACGGAGAACTACGGCGACGCGTGGTTCGTCGGCTACACGCCGCAGCTCGCGGTCGCCGTCTGGGTGGGGTACCCGAACGACCTCACGCCGATGCTGACCGAGTACGAGGGCGAGTCGGTCGCCGGCGGGACGTTTCCCGCCCTGATCTGGAAGTCGTTCATGGACGTGGCGCTGGATCACCTCGAGGAGGAGCCGGCCTACTTCGACCCCCCGAACCTCCCCTACTCAGTCCCGATGAACGTCGTCCAGCGCTCCGGCAAGCTCCTCGTCGACAACGGTCTCTGCCGCGGGCCGAAGAGCGTCTGGTTCTTCTCCGGACAGAGCCCCAAACGGGAGGCGCCCTGCAGGCCGAACGAGGTCGAGGTGCCGCGCGTGGTCGGCTCGACTGTCGCCGAGGCCAAGGCGCAGCTTGCGTCCCAGCCGCTGCAGTACGACCTGATCTACCGTCCGGCGAAGCCGGGCGAGCGGCTCGACGTCGTCCTTGGCCAGATCCCCGCGCGAGGGACGCTCTCCGCCCACGACCAGGTGACGCTGATCCTCGCCAAGCCGCGGTTCGGCGTCGTGCCGAGCGTGGTCGGGATGCCGGTGTCCAGGGCCGTCCAGCAGCTGGAGCGCCTGAAGCTCCAGCCCGCTGTGGTGGGCGGCTCACAGGTCGGCAAGGTGGTCAGGCAGGTGCCGAAGGGCGGCCGCGTCGCCGCCGCCCCGGGGATGCCGATCCGCCTGATCGCATCGGCCGGCTGAGATACGGCGAGCCGGCCAGCGCGTAGCGCCACGGCTGGTCTGCAGCCTTCGTGATCCCGATCCTGGGGCCGACGGCGATCTCCGGCTCGTCTCGCCGCGGGAGGAGCTCGAACGGCGGCGTGTCCAGCGGGAGGCCGTCGAGGTCGCGGGTGATGCCGAGCGCCTGACAGAGGCGGCCCGGCCCCGCGCAGAGGAGCCGGGGGTCGTCGAGGCGGCGGCGCTCCTGCATCGTCTCGATCCCGCTCGTGGGTTCCAGGGCGCGGATCAGGACAGCACTCGCGATGCCCTCGTCCTCGCAGACGAAGTTCAGGCACCAGTGGATGCCGTAGGAGCGG
This sequence comes from uncultured Actinomycetes bacterium, assembly GCA_963847235.1. GTDB lineage: Bacteria > Actinomycetota > Thermoleophilia > Gaiellales > Gaiellaceae > JACDAN01. The sequence goes on from CAWJYU010000009.1 coordinate 63,810, forward strand.
TAGACGTACGCGTGGCCGGGTGCGCCGAACATGGAGGCGTTTCGCTCCGTTCGACCGCCGTAGCCGTGCGCGGCCGGATCCTCGTGGTCGTAGGCCTCGACCTCCACGATCGGGCCGCCGACGCCGTCGACGAGCAGCATGACGCCGATCAGCTCCGGCGCGACCTCGTGCACCGATCTCGCGAAGAAGTCTCTCGTCATTCGTCCTGGGGCCGGCGAGAGTCGTAGCGGACGAGTGCCGGGATCGCCGCTGCGACGACCGCGGTGCCGATCACTGTGAGGATCCCGCCCGAGACGATCGAGGCGCGGACGCTCGTCAGCGAGGCGACGATGCCCGCCTCGACGTTTCCGATCTCGGGAGCCCCGGCGACCTGGGCGAGCTCGATCCCCGAGAGCCGGCCGCGCATCGAGTCCGGAGTAACGGTGAGGAGGATGTTCGAGCGAAGCACGGCGCTGATGAAGTCGGCCGCACCGGCGACGGCCAGGAAGACAACGGCGAACCACACGGCCTCGGCAAAGCCGACAACCGCGATCGCGACGCCCCACGCCGCCGCGGCGATGCAAACCCCCAGCCCCTGGCGCCGCAGGGTCATCATCCAGCCGGAGGTGAGCGACGCGAGCAGGGCGCCGAAGAAGGGTGCCGCGTAGAGCACGCCGAGGACGCCGGCGCCGCCGCCGAGCTTCTCCGCGAACGCCGGGAAGAGCGCTCTCGGCATCCCAAAGATCATGGCGTTCGTGTCCACGACGAAGATTCCGAGGAGCACCTTCCTCCGCTTGACGTACCGGAACCCGTCGAGGATCGACCTCAGGCTCGGTCGGTCGGCGTCCGGTGCGGGCGGCACGGGCGGCAGCAGCCAGATCGCGACCAGCGAAGCCGCGAAGGTGGCGATGTCGATCGCGTAGGCGGTCGCGAGCCCGACGACCGCGATCAGGACGCCGGCCATGACCGGGCCGGCGACGCGGGCGAGCGTGAAGATCACGTCCTCCACGGCGATCGCCGCCAGCAGCTGGTCGTCCCGGACGAGTCGCGGCGTGAGCGCGTTGCGCGCCGGCCGCTGAAAACCGTACGCCGCGGTGCCGAGCGCCTCGGCCGCGAAGAGGAACGCGACGCTCGGGTCGGGCAGGAGCGCGTTGACGACGAGCCCGCCGGTGACGAGCAGGAGCGCCACGTCGGACAGCAGCAGCAGGCGCCGGCGGTCGACGGCGTCGGCGACTGCGCCGCCGTAGATCGGGACGATGAGCAGCGGCACGAGTGCCGCGACTCCGAGCATCCCGACGAGGAGCGTGGAGCGCGTCTCCGCGTAGAGCTGGTAGGGGATGGCGACCGTCGTGATCTGGCTGCCGACCGCCGAGATCCCGGTCCCGAACCAGAGGCGGCGGAAGTCGCGCGACTGCTGGAGCGGCCGGATGTCGACGGCGATGCGGGCGAACAGGCCGCGCTCGGGCGGCGGCTCCCGGCCTTCGGTCACCCGTTAAAAGAGCTTCTCGTCGTCCTCTGGCTTGGCCGTCGCTTCCAGCAGGCGGCGCGCGCGCCGGCCGAGATCGGCGAGGTCGACGCGACCGCTCTCCGCGCCGCTGGCGATTCGCTCGGCGAGGTCGAGAGCGCTGTCGATGATCTGCGTGTTCGCCGCGGCCTCCTGACCCATCTCGTGGAGGATCGTCCGCTCGGTGCGGCCGGCGATGATCGGGTCGGGGACGCCCTCGATCCACACGCGCGTTCTCCGCCCTCCTCCACGCTCGTCGCCGGTCAGCGGCTCGAGTGCGTAGATCTTGTCCGCGCGCGCGTACTTCCCGAAGCCGAGGAAGACCATGCGGTTGTCGGCCATCAGCGCGCCACCGCCTCGCGGAGGGCTTCCGCCACGTACTCCTGATCGTCCGGCTCGATCTGCGGGAAGAACGGCAGCGCCAGCGTCCGGCTCGCGATGTCCTCCGCCACTGGGCAGAGGCCCTCGCCGAAACCGAACTGCTCCCGCATGTAGGTCTGGAGGTGGATGCACGGCACGTACTCGGCCACGTCCACCCCGCCCTCCCGGAGATCTGCCATCACGCGTGCGCGGTCGAGCTCCGGCGCAAGCGTGACGACGTAGACGAACCAGGAACGCCGCCGGTCGGCGTCGTCCGCGGGCGCCAGCTCGACGCCGTCGACGTCCGCGAGCAGCTCCGCGTACCGGGCGGCCGCCTCGGCGCGCAGCTCGAGCGCCCGGTCGAGCTTCTCGAGCTGGGCGATGCCGATCGCCGCCTGCACGTCGGTCCAGCGGTAGTTGAACCCGACCCGGACGTGGTTGAACCAGCCGCCGCCGTCGTAGGAGCGGCCCTGGTTCCGGAGCGAGCGGACCACCTTCCAGGTCTCCTCGTCGTGCGTGACGACGACGCCGCCCTCGCCGGTCGCGAGCTGCTTGTTCGGGTAGAAGCCGAAGACGGCCGGCGGGCCGTGTGAGCCGATCGGCTTTCCCCTGTACTCGGCGCCGAGCGCCTCCGCGGAGTCCTCGATCAGGGCGACCCCATGCCTGGCGGCGATCTCCATCAGGGCGTCGAGGTCGCACGGGAGGCCGAACATGTCGACGGCGACGATTCCCTTCGTCTGCTCGGTGATCGCCGCCTCGACGGCCGCCGGATCGAGGTTCCAGGTGCGCGGGTCGACATCGGCGAAGACCGGCGTCGCGCCCTCGAAGAGGAAGCAGTTCGCGGACGCAGCGAACGAGAGCGTCGAGGTGATGACCTCGTCGCCCTCGCCGATCCCCGCCGCGCGCACCAGCATGTGCAGCCCCGCCGTCCCGCTCGACACGGCGGCCGCGTACGGTGCGCCCACGCGCTCGGCAATCAGCTCCTCGAACCGGTCGATCGTCGGCCCGAGCGAGAGCCGCCCCGAGCGCAGGACCTCGAGGACGAGCTCCTCCTCCCGCTCGTCGATCCAGGGCCGCGCGAGCGGCACGCGGCGGGTCGCCTGCGTCACGCGGCCGGCGTCGGAGCCGGCGACTGCGACGGGATCGCCGCGTACTCGAGCCAGTGCGACCAGCGCTCGCTTCCGCCGCGCACCGTGTCGAGATAGGCCTTCTGCAGCTTCAGCGTCACCTCACCGGGCGGCCCGACCTCCTGGTCGTCGACCGACCGGATCGGCGTTACTTCTGCCGCGGTCCCGGTCATGAAGATCTCGTCCGCGAGGTAGAGGTCGGTGCGGATCAGGTTCGTCTCCTCGACCGTGTACCCGAGATCCTGCGCGATCTGGATGATCGAATTGCGGGTGATGCCCGGCAGGATCGACGTCGAGAGCGGCGGCGTCGTGATCTTCCCGTCCTTGACGACGAAGACGTTCTCGCCCGAGCCGTCCGCGATGTAGCCGTCGTCGGTGAGCAGGATCGCCTCGTCGTAGCCGGCCCGGTTGGCCTCGATCACCGCGAGCATGGAGTTGAGATAGATGCCCGTCGCCTTCGCCGCGTGCGGGATCGTGTTCGCACCGACCCGCTTCCAGCTGGAGATCTTGCAGCGGATGCCGTTCTTCATCCCGTCGTCGCCGAGGTAGGCGCCCCAAGGCCAGCTCATGATCACGACCTCCACGGGGTTGCCCGCGGTCGAGACGCCGAGCTCGCCGTAGCCGTAGAAGGCGAACGGCCGGAGGTAGCACTCGGGCAGGCCGTTGACGCCGATCACCTGGAGGCACGCGTCGCGGATCTCCTCGACCGAGTACGGGAGCTCCATGTAGAGGAGCCTGGCGGAGGCGTCGAGGCGCTTGATGTGGTCGGTCAGGCGGAAGACGGCCGGGCCCTTGGGCGTCTCGTAGCAGCGGATCCCCTCGAAGACACCCGTGCCGTAGTGCAGCCCGTGAGCCCCCACGTGAACCTTGGCGTCGCCCCAGTCCACGAGCTCGCCGTTCATCCAGATTTTGTCGGTTGCGATCATGCGCCTCCTCCGGATTTTTCTGGCCGAATGTTAGGCGGCCTCCACGACAGCGTCCATCTGCTGCGCCTTCGCGAGCCGGACGAGGTCTCCCGGCGACAGCGTGGCCATGTGGCTGGGCGAGCCGGCGCCGATCCAGACCCGCTCGTGGACGAGGAGCTGACGGTCGACGAAGACCTTCGAGACCTTCGGAAGAGGGAACGGCGCGACCGCCCCCGGCTCGAACCCCGTCGAGTCCCGAACCTGTGCCGCGTCCGCGATCTTGGCTCGCCGACACCCGGCGGCCTCCGCGACCTTCTGCGAGTCCGCCCGGCGGTCGCCCGGGACCATCACGACGATCGGTGCGCCGTCGCAGTCGAACACGAGTGACTTGACGATCTGGGAGAGCTTGCATCCCACCGCTCGCGCCGCATCCTCGGCGGTCGGCGTGCCGGCCGCGAACTCCTCGATCCGGCCCTCGACACCCCCCTGGCGGAGAAACGCGGCGACGCGCTCGACCTCCTCTGGCCACCGCCGCTCCACCGCCGAAGCGTACTCAGAGGCTGATCAGCCGGGCGTCGTCGAAGCCCTCGGCCCGAACGCGCTCGACGAGGCTCGGCTCCGGCTCGCTGTCCACGGAGAGCACCATCAGCGCCTTGCCTCCACGCCGCGTCCGGGACACGGCCATGTTGGCAATGTTCACGCCGGCGTCGCCGAAGAGCGTCCCGACCCGGCCGATCACGCCCGGAACATCGTCGTAGCGGAACAGGACGAGCAGCGGCGCGAACTCCATCTCCAGCTCGAAGCCGAGGGCGCTGACGAGCCACAAGCGGTCGTCGCGGCCGATCGTCGTGCCTGAGACTCGCAGCGGCTCGCCGTTCGAGCCGACGCCGACGCGGACGAGGTTCGTGAAGTCGCGGCAGGCGCGCTGACGCTGCTCGACCACCTCGATCCCACGCTCCTCTGCAAGCAGCGGCGCGTTCACGTAGTTCACCGGCTGCTCGAAGCGGCCCTGGAAGGCGCCGTTCAGCGCGGCCGAGGTCAGAAGCCGCGTGTCGTAGTCGGCGAGGTTGCCGTAGTACGTCAGCTCGATCTGCTCCGCGTGCCCCTCGGCCAGCTCCATCGCGAGGCGGCCGAGCTTCGCGGCCAGCGGGACGAACGGGCCGAGCACCTCCAGGTCGTCCCGCCCGATCGCAGGGATGTTCACGGCGTTGGCCACGAGACCGCCGGCGAGCGCAGCGGCGACCTGCTCGGCGACGATGAGGCCGGCGCGGTCCTGGGCCTCCTCCGTGGAGGCGGCGAGGTGAGGCGTGACGACGACGCTGTCGAGCTCCGAGCAGCGGCCCCGAGTACGGCTCTGCGGAGAAGACGTCGAGCGCGGCGCCCGCGAGCCGTCCGGACCGAAGAGCGTCGAGCAGCGCCTCCTCGTCGACCAGCTCCCCGCGCGCGGCGTTGATCAGGTGCGCGCCCGGCTTCATCTTTCCGAGCGCTTCCGCGTCGATGCAGCCTCGGGTCTCGTCCGAGAGCGGCAGGTGGAGCGTCAGGAAGTCGGCGGCGGCCAGGACCTCGTCCGCCGTCTCGGCCCTCGTGACCCCGAGCTCCCGGTACCGATCCTTGGCGACGAACGGGTCGTGGGCGACCACGTCCATCCCGAGACCGACGGCGCGGCGTGCGACCTGCTGGCCGATCCGCCCGAACCCCAGAACGCCGAGGGTCTTGCCCTCCAGCTCGATCCCGCCGTACGCGGCGCGCTCCCACCGACCCTGCTTGAGTGAGGCGTGCGCCTGCGGGATGTGCCGCGCCAGCGCGACGAGGAGCCCGACGGCGTGTTCGGCCGCCGACACGACCGTCGACTCGGGCGCATTGGCGACGACGATTCCGCGCCGAGTGGCCGCGTCCACGTCGACGTTGTCCACTCCCACGCCGGCACGCCCGATCACCTTCAGCCGCTCGGCCCGCTCGAGAATGCCGGCGGTCAGCTTCGTCGCCGAGCGGATCACGATCGCGTCGTAGTCGCCGATCCGCTCCTCGAGCGGAAAGTCGCCGTCGACGTCGACGTCGAACTGCTCCCGCAGCAGCTCGATCCCGGCCTCGGCGATCGGCTCTCGAACGAGAACCCGCAGTCTGTCGCTCACACTCTGGTGTGCTCGAACGCTTCGAGCGCCGCGGTGATCGCGGCCCCGCGCTCGATGTCCGCGCCCAGCTCGGCGAGCACCAGCTCGACGCCGGCAAGCGCAGTCGTGATGTCGAAGACGTCGTAGTAGCCGATGTGGCCGATGCGGAAGACCTTGCCCTTCAGCGGCCCCTGGCCCGGCGCGAGCACGATTCCTTGGCGGTCGCGGAGGGTCTGCACGAGCTCACTCGAGTCGATTCCGTCGGGCGCGTTGATCGCGGTGACCACGGCGGAGCGGTCGTCGTCCGGCGAGAAGAGCTCGAGGCCCATCGCCTTGACGCCGGCGCGGCAGGCGCGGCCCAGGCGCGTGTGTCGCTCGAACGCCTGCTCCAGTCCCTCTTCGACGAGGAGCCCCAGCGCGACGTCGAGGCCGACGACGATCGAGACGGCGGGCGTGAACGCCGGGTCGAACGCCTCCTGCCTGTCGCGCGTCTCGTGCCAGTCGAAGTAATACCGGCCGGGCGCGTCCTTCTCGACCGCGGCCCAAGCGTCGGCCGAGACCGAGACGGTGGCGAGCCCGGGCGGCGTCATCAGCGCTTTCTGCGACCCGGAGACGACGGCGTCGAGGCGCCAGGCGTCGGTCTCGAGCGGGACGGCGCCGAGGCTCGAGACTGCGTCGACGACGACGAGCGCGCCGGCCTCCTTCGCGGCGGCGGCCAGCGCCTGGACGTCGGCGACGACGCCGGTGGAGGTCTCCGAATGCGTGAGGAAGACGACCTTCGCGCCGCCGAGCTCGGCGAGCCGGGTCGCGAGATCGTCCGCCGAAGGCGACGCGCCCCACTCGTAGTCGATCGTGTTTACGTCGCAGCCGAAGCTGCCGGCCAGCGCCGCCCAGCGCTCGCCGAAGTGCCCTGCCGACACGACCACGACGCGGTCGCCGGGCCGCGTGAGGTTCGAGACGGCGGACTCCATGCCGCCGGTCCCAGAGGACGTGAAGACGAGGACGTCGCCTTCGGTCCGGTACACCTCGCGGAGCCCGTCGAGGGTGCGCTCGAGGATCTCTCGGAAGTCCGAACTGCGGTGGTGGATGATCGGCCGGCTCATCGCCTCCAGCACCTGGGGCGGCACCGGCGTCGGGCCCGGCGTGAAGAGGTAGCGCTTGGCGGCCACTGCCCTGGAGGCTAGCGCGTGGGTCGTACTACCCTCGCCGGAATGGAGGCACTGCTTGCGTTCGCGGCCGCCCTGCTCGCTCTCCGCCTCGCCGGCAGGCTTGCCGCCCGCTGGCGTGCGCGCCGTGCCCCCGAGCTCCTGGCATGGGCCGCGTCCCTCGCGGCGTTCGCGCTCGCCGCGGCCGCGCTCGCCTGGGGATCCGCAGCCGGCTGGAGCGACGCGGCGTTCCGGCTCTACTACCTCTTCGGTGGCCTGCTCACCGCCCCGCTGCTCGGCGCCGGCTCCTTGCTCCTGCGCGGTCACCGTTGGGTGATCCCGGTGGTGCTGGTGTTTGCCGGGATCGCGGCGGGCGCAGTGGTGGCGGAGCCGCTGTCTGCCCCCGTGTCGGGCGACGAGATCCCCGAGGCCCAGGAGCACCTCGACTACTTCCCCCTGCGGATCCTCGCAATCGCCGGAAACATCGCAGGCACGGTGGCCGTCTTCGCGGTGGCTCTGGCCTCGATTCGCCGCCGGCCCCTGTCGATGAGCCTGATCATGGCCGGCGTCGCTGTCGCTGCGGTGGGAAGCGCAGTTGCGGGCCTCGGAGTTGCGCAAACCGCGGCATTTCTTGTGATTTCTTCGCTCCTTCTTTACGGAGGTTTTACGATTTCCAGCGGAAAACGGCCGATACGTTGCCTGGCCAGGCATATTGGCTGCTAACAATGTGCGCCGTCCGGCGGCCAGCGTCGTCCGGACCCAGGAATCGACGGAGCACAGTCGGCTCCGGAGCGCACTGCGGAACATCGCGATCCGGACCCGGGCTCCGCACGAACGGAGGCTCAGCTCTTGCCCAGAAAACTCGTCGGACTACTCGCTGCTGTCGCAATGCTGCTCGGCCTCGCCGCCGCGACCAGCGTGCCCTCGGGTCAGGCCTCGGAACAGGTTCGTGCAATGCCGGACGGAAAGGTCGTCGTCCGCAAGATCAAGCGCTTCCAGCGCGCCACGTGGCGGTGGCAGCGGCTCATGGGCGTGGCGAAGACGCAGAACCGAGGCCTCTACCTCCGGACGAGCAACATCGAGTACAAACGGTTCGTGTTGAGCCAGTGGCGCCGCCGCGCCATCCGGGCGAGGGTCAGGGCGCACAACCCGCCGCACGAGCGCCATTGGCGCTGCCTCCAGTCGCACGAGGGGCCCTGGCGGGACGCGAGCGATCCCTACTGGGGCGGCCTTCAGATGGATCGCAGCTTCATGCGGCAGTACGCGCCGCGCCACCTGCTCCGCCGCGGCTGGGCGAACACCTGGACGCCGGTCGAGCAGATGTGGGTCGCGGAGCGCGCACTGCGGGCCGGTCGCGGGTTCTACCCCTGGCCGAGCACGGCCCGCATATGCGGCCTGATCTAGCCGGTTAGCCGGAGATCGACCTCGGCGGTTGGCGTCTCCCAGTGCGGACCGGCGCGCCACCAGTCGAGGAGCACGTCCGGGTTCGTCCAGGCGTCGAACACACGCTCGCGCGGTGCGTCGAAGCGGCGGCTCATCCGGAGAACGACCTCCTGAGCCTGCTGTGTCATGCGTTTCCTCCCTCCCCGTCGAGGTACCGCTCGACGGCGTCGAATAGGATCCCGCGGGATGGGACGCGGAAGCAGGCCGAGAGTGCGCTGGGCGCGCGACCGGCAGCGCAAGAAGAAGGAGCGGGACAAGGCGAAGGCAGCCCCGTCCGAAAAGAAGGCGGCGGCACCGCGCCGCCGGCGTTCCACGAGCTCCGGCTAGACCGGCGAGAACGGAGCCGGAGCCGCCTCGCCTCGAGCACCGACTCGAGCTCGGCGCCGAACGCCCAGATCACGTCCTCTCGCGGAACCACATGGTCGACGGTCATCGCCCCACCGCGTAACCCTGCATCCCGCGAGGGCTGGCACCGGCCTTCAGCATCCCGTTCTCGCGCCCGACCGCGCTGACGCGCCCGAGCGACCAGTCGCCCGCGGCTTCGACATCGTGCCCTCGGTCTCGAAGGTCGTCGAGGACGTCGCGGCCGAACCGGTCCTCGATCGACAGCGAGCGCAGCTCCACCTGCCGTGGATAGAACGACGCCGGGAAGTGGTCGGTGTGGAAGTTGGGCCGGTCGATGGACGCCTGAAGGTCGAGCCCTCCGTGGACATGCTCGAGAAACACGTGGAGTGACCACTGGTCCTGCTGGTCGCCTCCGGGCGTCCCGAACGCCAGGTACGGCTCGCCCTCTCGGAGCGCGATGGACGGCGAGAGCGTCGTGCGAGGCCTCTTACCCGGGCTGAGCGACGCGGGAAGCCCTTCCTCGAGCCAGAACATCTGCGCCCTCGTCCCGAGCGGCCACCCGAGCGCGGGGATCACCGGCGAGCTCTGGAGCCAGCCGCCGCTCGGCGTAGCGGAGACGAGGTTGCCGAAGCGGTCCGCCACGTCGAGGTGCACGGTGTCGCCCCTCGTCGGCTCGCCGGCGCCGACCGTCTCGGGCGCATCGACCACGGTTGGGAGCCGTCCGCCGCCCGGCCGGAGCTCGCCGGACGCCTCCTCGCCGACGAGCAGGCGGCGCTCGTCGCTGTACTCGGGCGACAGCAGGCGCTCGAGGGGCACGTCCACGAACGACGGGTCGCCGTAGAACGCATCACGGTCGGCGAATGCGAGCTTCGCGCACTCGACGACCGTGTGGACGTACTCGGCCGAGCCGATCCCGATCGACGCGAGGTCGAAGCCGGCGAGGAGGGCGAGCTGCTGCAGGAAGACCGGTCCCTGCCCCCACGGCCCGGTCTTGCAGACCGTGTAACCCTCGTAGTCGTAGGTGACCGGCGCCTCGATCGTCGCCTCCCAGGAAGCGAGATCGCCGCCGGCGACGAGACCGCCGTTCTCGGCGCTGAAGCGATCGATCTCGTCGGCGACGAAGCCTCGGTAGAAGGCGTCCCGAGCGCGGTCGATCCTTGCTTCACGGCTCCCGGTGCCCGCCTCCTCGAGGATTCGCCGGTAGGTCGCGGCGAGCGCCCGGTTTCGAAAGAGCGAGCCCGGGCGCGGCGCCGGCAGATAGAGCTCAGCCGACCCCGGCCAGGTCCTCAGAAGCGGCTCCGTTCGCTCGATCGTCGCCGTGATGCCGGGGATCACCGGATAGCCGTGCTCCGCGTACCCGATCGCGTGCTCGAGCACGTCGTCGAGGCCGAGCGTCCCGAACTCGCGGAGCAGAAGCATCCAGCCGTCGAAGGCGCCCGGAACGCAGGCCGCCAGCAGCCCGGTCCCGGGGACGAGCTCGTGACCCAGCTCCCGGAAGCGCTCGATGGTCGCCGCGGCAGGTGCTGTGCCCTGGCCGCAGACGACAAGCGCTTCGCCGCGCTCGGCGCTCCACAGCACGATCGGCAGGTCGCCGCCCGGCCCGTTCAGGTGCGGTTCGACGACCTGGAGCGTGAAGCCTGTCGCGACCGCGGCGTCGAAGGCGTTGCCGCCGCGCTCGAGCATCGCCATGCCCGTGGCGGAGGCGAGCCAATGCGTCGAGGCGACCATCCCGAAGGTGCCCCGCAGCTCGGGTCGGGTCGTGAAGCTCAGTCCGGCGCTCCTGCCAGCTCCGCCGAGGGCTCCACGATGCGCGGCGCCTCGGCCCCGCGCCGGACCAAATGGCATGCCACCAGGTGTCCCTTCCCGGTGACGTCGACCAGGGGCGGCTCCTCGTCCGTCGAGCGGGGCGCCGACTCGTGCTCGAGCGGGCATCGTGTCCGAAACCGGCAACCCGAGGGAGGCTCGATCGGGCTCGGGATGTCGCCTTCCAGCACGACGCGGCTCCGCGTGCGCTGGACCTCCGGGTCCGGCTCGAGCGCTGCGGAGAGCAGCGCCTGCGTGTACGGATGCTGCGGCCGCGCAAAGAGCTCCTCGCGCGACGCGACCTCGACGATCTTGCCGAGGTACATCACCGCGACCCGGTCGCACAGGAACTCGACGGTGGCGAGATCGTGGCTGATGAAGAGGCAGGAGAACCCGAGCTGACTCCGCAGGTCGCGCATCAGGTTGAGCACGGAGGCCTGCACCGAGACGTCCAGGGCAGAGACCGGCTCGTCCGCGATCAGCAGGCTCGGGTTGACGCTGAGCGCGCGGGCCAGGCCCACGCGCTGCCGCTGACCGCCGGAGAGCTCGTGCGGGTAGCGGAACCGCAGCTCCGGTCGGAGCCCGACGGAGTCGAAGAGCTCGACGACGCGCCTGTCGATCTCGGAGCGCTTGGCCAGCCGGTGGAGGCGGATCGGCTCCCCCACGATCTGTGCGCAGGTCATGCGTGGATTGAGCGAGGAGTACGGGTCCTGGAAGACGATGTGCATCCGGCGCCGGTGAGGTCGCAGACTGCGGCGCGACAGGTGCGTGATGTCGGCGCCGTCGAGCCGGATCGTCCCGTCCGTCGGCTCGTAGAGCCGGTTGACGCAGTAGCCGACCGTCGTCTTCCCGCTGCCCGACTCGCCGACAAGGCCGAGCACCTCCCCCGGGGCGATCGAGAACGACACGCCGTCGACCGCGTGGACGACGCGGCCGCCGCCGGCCACTCCCTGGCCGACCGTGAAGTGCTTGACGAGCCCGTCGACCTCGAGAACCGGCTGCCCGCTCATCGCTCCCCCGGATGGAAACACGCGACGGCGTGGTCTTGCCGAACCTCGCGGAGCTCGGGCACCTCGGACCAGGACTGCTCGTCCGCGCGCGGGCACCGGTCGGCGAACGCGCAGTGCGCGGGAAGCTCGGCGAGCGACGGCACGCGGCCCGGAATCTCCTGGAGCCGGCCGTTCCGCGCTGCGCGCGCCCGCGGAACCGCGCCGAGCAGCCCGATCGTGTACGGGTGCTGCGGGTGGGCGAAGAGGTCTCGCACCGGCGCCTCCTCCGCCTTCCGGCCGGCGTACATGACCACCACGCGGTCGGCGAGGTCTGCGACCACGCCCAGGTTGTGCGTGATCAGGATGATCGCGGTGCCGAGCCGCTCTCGAACTTCGCGCAGGAGGTCGAGGATGCCGGCCTGGATGGTCACGTCGAGCGCCGTCGTGGGCTCGTCGGCGATCAGGATCTTCGGGTCGCACGCGAGCGCCATCGCAATCATCACCCGCTGGCGCATCCCGCCGGAGAGCTGGTGCGGGTACTCCTCGACCCGGCGGCTCGGGTCCGGGATGTGCACGAGATCGAGCAGCTCCACCACCCGCGCCCGGGCCTCACGCTTGGACACGTTCATGTGCTCCTTCACGACCTCCTCGATCTGGCGTCCGATCCTGAACACCGGATTCAGAGAGGTCATCGGCTCCTGGAAGACGAACGAGATCTGCCGTCCACGGACCTTCCGCAGGCGAGACCCGGCCGCTCCGAGCAGCTCGTTCCCCTCGAGGAGCACGCTCCCGGAGACGCTCGCCGTCTTCGGGAGAAGGCCCAGGATCGAGAGGGCCGTCACGCTCTTCCCGCAGCCGGACTCACCCACGATTCCGAGGACCTCGCGCGGCTCGAGGGTCAGCGACATGCGGTCGACGGCATGGACGCTGCCCTCGTCCGTGTCGAAGCGGACCGAGAGGTCGCGGACGTCGAGGAGGGCCTCGGTCAACGCTCGGTCTTGGGATCGAGGACGTCGCGAAGGCCGTCGCCGAGCAGGTTGAACGCGAGTGCGACGATCACGATCGCGAGGCCCGGGTAGACGGCAAGGCTGGGCGCCTCGTTCAGGTACGGCTGGGCGGCGTTCAGCATCACGCCCCACGACGGAGTGGGCGGTTGGACGCCGAGGCCGAGGAATGACAGGACCGCCTCGCCGATGATTGCTGCAGGGATCGTCAGCGTCGCCTGCACGAGGAGCGTGCTCGTCATGTTCGGAAGGATGTGACGTCCGATGATGACCGCGTCGTTCGCGCCGTTGGCGACCGCGGCGCGGACGTAGTCCTCCTCCCGGAGCGCGAGCGTCTCGCCTCGGGCGATCCTGATGAGCGGCGGAATGGCCGCGATTCCCAGCGCCAGTGTCGCGTTCAACAGGGAAGGGCCGAGGATCGCCGCGAGGCCGACGGCGAGGATGAGGAACGGAAAGGCGAGCAGCACGTCGGTCACCCGCGCGATCACCGTGTCGAGCCAGCCTCGGTAGTAGCCGCCGATCAGCCCGATCGGCACCGCCACGACCATCGCGAGGACGGTCGCCAGGAATCCCGCCTGGATCGAGGCCCGCGCGCCCCAGATGATCCGAGAGAGCGTGTCGCGTCCCAGATCGTCGGTCCCGAGCAGATGCTCGCGCGACGGGCTCGCAAGCAGCGCGTTGAAGTCGGTCTCGTCCGGTGAGTACGGGGCGACCCATTTCGCGAACACTGCGGCGAGGATCGCCCCCGTGACGATCAGGAGCGAAGCGACGGCCGCGGGCCGTCGCAGAAAGCGCCGGCGCATGATCCTGCGGCGCCGCGCCCTGGGTCCCAGCGGTTGCGCTTCGACGTAGCTCAATTGGAGGTTCCCGCGACCCGGATGCGGGGGTTGATGAGCGAGTACGCCACGTCGACGAAGAGATTGATGACGACGTAGCCGACGGCGACGACGAGCACGACACCCTGGAGAAGCGCGTAGTCGCGCTGCGCGATCGAGTCGACGGTCAGGCGTCCGAATCCGGCGATGCCGAAGATCTGCTCGGTCACGACGGCGCCCGAGATCAGGGCGCCGAGCTGAAGGCCGATCACTGTCGTCACCGTGATCAGGCTGTTGCGGAGCGCATGCTTCCCGACGACGGACCACTCGCTGAGCCCCTTGGCGCGAGCGGTCCGCACATAGTCGGCGCCGAGCGACTCGAGCATCGCCGACCGCATCTGGCGCATCAGCACCGCGGCCAGGCCGGTGCCGAGCACGATCGCCGGCATCAGCATGTGCTTGAGGTTCTCCACCGGATCCTCACGGAAGGGGACGTAGCCGCTCGCCGGCAGCCAGTTCAGGTTGACCGCGAAGACGATGATCATCAGCAGCCCGAGCCAGAAGTGCGGCACCGAGAGGCCGAGCAGGGCGGTCGTCGTCGCCGCGTAGTCCGACGCCTTTCCACGTCGCACGGCGGCGATCACGCCTGCCGTGATCCCGAGCACCATCCCGATCAGCATCGCCAGGAAGGTGAGCTCCAGCGTCAGCGGAATCCGGGTGACGATCGTCTCCGCAACCGGCAGCCCTCGCGTGTCGGTTCCGAGATCGCCCTGGAGCGCGAGCCCGACCCAGCGCACGTACTGGACCGGGAGCGGATCGTCGAGCCCGTACTTCTCCCGGATCGCGGCGAGAACCTCGGGATCGCGGTCCTCGGCCGCGTACGCGAGCGCCGGGTCGCCCGGGATCGCGCGCACGCCCACGAAGACGAGCACGCTGGCCAGGAAGACGACGATCAGGGCGGCTCCGGACTTGCGCAGGATGAAGACGCCCATGATCGTCGTCTCGAGTTCCTAGATCACCTGTACTCGGCGAAGTAGGCCCGGATCAGCCCGTCGCCGTACTGTCGCACGCCCTTCACGTTCGCAGTCACCCCGTGGCGGTTGACCGGGTGCCAGAGGTAGATCAACGGCAGCTCCGTGCGCAGAACGCGGAACGCGGCGCGGTAGAGCGTCTTCCGTGCCTTTTCCGTCGCTGCCTTGCGGGCGTTGTCGAGCAGGAGGTCCATCCGTCCAGCTCCCCACCCGAGGTTGTTCAGCGAGCCCTTCGAGTGGACGAACTGGTAGATGTTGCCGTCCGGGTCGACACGTCCTGACCAGCCGATCGCGAACGCCTCGTAGTTGCCCTGGTCCTGCCGCCGGAGCGCGGTCACGAACTCGGTCGGCTGCAGATCGACCTGGAAGCCCGCTTCCCTCGCCAGCGACTGGATCACCTGGCCGAGACGGGCCGCGACCTGGTCCGTGCCGATCATCAGCCGAACACGGATCGGCGTCGACATGCCCGTGCTCCTGATCAGCGAACGGGCGCGCGAGAGGTTGCGCCCCGGACACTTGATCGACGGGTCGTAGTAGGGGCTCGCCGGCGGAACGGGGAGACATCCGGGCAGGACGGTCCCTCCGAACACGACGCGGTTGATCACCTTCCGGTCGAGCGAGAGCTCGAACGCCTGCCTCAGCGCCCTGCGTGCGGCGAGCGGCGTGCCGACGTTCGCGAACGGCTTCCCGATCCCGTCCTTGTTTCCGATATTGATCGAGATGCCCTGGTATCCGATCGAGGTCGCCTTCAGGACACGGAGGCTCCGGTCCCGCTGGATCGCCGGCAGGTCCGTCGACGCGATGCGGTCGAGCACGTTGATGTCCTTCGAGCGCAGGTTCGCCGCCCTCGCGCTCGTGTCGGTGATGATCCGGAAGACGATCCGGTTGAGCTTCACCCGGCTCCGTGCGTAGTAGAACTGCGACTTGTCGAGGACGATCCGGTCTCCGGCCGTCCGGCTCGTGAACTTGAACCCGCCGACGCAGACCGGGGCCGATGCGAAGCGCGTCCCGAGCTGGTCGAGCGCCCGCGGCGACATGATCATCCCGGCCCGGTCCGCGAGCTGGGCAGTCAGCGGCGAGAAGCGCGCGTTGAGCCGCAGCCGAACCGTGTAGTTGTTCACGACCTGGACGGCCGTGATCGGCGAGATCTCGCTCGCCCGGGCCGATCCGGACAGAGTCCTGTGCCGGTCGAGCGAGGTCTTGACCGCCGCAGCATTCAGCGGAGTTCCGTCGTTGAAGCGGATGCCGCGGCGGATCCTGATCGTCATCGTCTTCTTGTCGCCCGAAAGGGACGGCATCGCGGCTGCCAGCTGCGGAACGATCTGAAGCCGCGCGTTCAGGTCGTAGAGCTTCTCGCACATGTGCAGAAAGACCATGCGCCCGACAAAGGTCCGCGCGAGCGTCGGATCGAGCGCATCGGGGTCCTCGGCCAGACCGATCGTGAGCGTCCCGCCGGCGCGCGACTCGGTCGCGACCGAGCCACCGGCTCCGGTGGCGAGCAAGCCCGTCGCCACCAGCACGAGGATGGCGGCGGCACTCCGCGACCGGCTGGTGCGAATGCTGTTCATGTCCCCTCCTGACGTTGGTGCCAGATCCCTCCCGGCGTCCCCGCCCTGCTGAGCGGGCGCCGACTTTACCAGGTGTATCCATTTGACGGCTGATTGGATCCAATGTTGGTACCCTCTGGCCCGTGGCCGTCGCCCTGTCGTCTCGTTCGTACTACGGACGCCTGGGGGCGATCGGACTCGCCGGTGGGCTTTTCTCCGGGCTGCTCGGAGTCGGCGGCGGCGTCGTGATGGTGCCGCTGTTCGTGCTCTGGGGCGGCTACGGCCAGCGGGACGCACACGCCGTCTCACTGGGCGCGATCATCCCGATCAGCGCCGCGGGCGTGCTGGTCTTCGGTGCTGCAGGCGAGATCCGGCTCTGGGAGGCGCTGGCGCTGGCAGCGGGGTCGATCGTCGGAGCCCAGGTCGGAGCCCGGTTGCTGGCGCGAGCAGACGAGCGGAAGCTCAAGCTCGCCTTCGGCGTGTTCATGCTGATCGTTGCGGGGCTCTTGGCGGTCGGGCGCTGAGCACGTTCGGGCTCTACGTGGCGCTGATCGCGTTCGGCGCGACGGCCGGCGTGCTCGCCGGGCTGCTCGGCGTCGGCGGCGGCATTCTCCTCGTGCCGTTCCTCGTTCTCGCGGTGGGCATGACGCAGCACGAAGCCGAGGCGACCTCGCTGCTGGTGATCCTCCCCACAGCCCTCGCCGCCAGCCTGGCGCTCAGACGGCGTCACGTCGGCGACCTGCCCATTGCGCTCGCCGTGGGGAGCATCGGCGCGGTCGGTGCGATTGCCGGCGTCATGCTCGCCCTCGCGCTCGACGCCGACGTGCTGCGGCTCGTCTTTGCCGCGTTGCTCGCTCTCGTCGGCGCACGTCTCATCCGGGACGCGCGCACGGTCCAATGAGCGCCCGGCAGGTCGACACAGTCGAGTCGACGGTCGAACGGCTCGCACTTGCGATCCAGGCTCGAGTGCTGAGCGGCGAAGTGCCTGTCGGGGCCCGACTCCGTCAGGAGGCGCTCGCGGAGGAGTTCGGTGTGAGCCGGACGCCGGTTCGCGAAGCGCTGCGCCAGCTGCAGACGACCGGCCTGCTCGAGCTGCTCCCCAACCGAGGAGCAGTGGTCCGCGGGCCTTCGGCGCGAGAGATCCGCGAGGCCTACGAGGTGCGCGCCGAGCTCGAGGGTCTCGCGGCGGAACTGGCCGCCGAGCGGATCAGTGACCGCGACCTCCTTCGCCTACGCGAAGCCCAAACCCTGTTTCGGAAGTCGGTCACCACGCTGATCGCACGGCGTGCGAGTCGCCCGGCGCCGTGGAAGGACGAGAGCGTCTGGGTGAAGGCGAACGATCTCTTCCATCAGGCAATTCTGGACGCCTCGGGAAACGACCGGCTGAGCGAGACCATTTCCGACCTCCATCGACGATTTCCCCGTGACCTCACGTGGATCGCCCTCTCGCAGAGCTCCCCGCTGCTGGAGGAGAACGTCGAGCAGCACGAGGCCGTCCTTCGAGCGATCGAGCGCCGCGACCCGGCCGAAGCGCGCAGGGCCATGGTCGAGCACGTGCGGACCGCGGGAGAGCTCGTCACGCTGCACTTCGAGCAGGCCGCTTCGGAGGCCGAGCAGCCCTCGACCTAGGCGCTCAGCTTCTGCCGCAGCAGATCGTTGACGACCTTCGGGTCGGCCTTGCCCTGCGTCTCGCGCATCACCTGGCCGACGAAGAAGCCGAGCAGGCCCTCCTTGCCACCGCGGTAGGACTCCACCTGGCCGGGGTTCGCCTCCAGGATCCGGTCGACGATCGGCTCCAGCTCCGAGGTGTCCGCGACGAGGCCGTCGCCGAGGTAGGTGTCGGCGGAGAAGCCGGGATCGCCGCTCTTTCCGAGGGCCTCGAGGAACCTGTCGCGCGGGATGCGCGACCGCGCCTCGATCAGCTTGCCGAGCTCGTCGGCGTCGGCGGCTTCCGGGTCGACGCCCGACGCCGCAAACTGGTTCATCAGCACGTTCGCGACCGCCCGCCGATCGCCGGGCACGCGTTCGTAGAGCGAGTCCCTCCCGCTCGTGACGAGGTCCGCCGCCGCGGCGTGGTCGAGGTCGGCGGCAAGGCGGTGGATCCGGGCTCCCGGAAGCTCAGGGAGCTCGCTGCGGGCGCGCTCGACCAGCTCTGCCGGCGGCTCGATCGGCACGAGGTCGGGCTCCGGGAAGTAGCGGTAGTCCTGCGCCTCCTCCTTCGAGCGGAGCGGCGGGGCCGACTCCTTGCCCGGATCGAAGTGCAGCGTCTCCTGCTCCACCTCGCCCCCTGACTCGTAGATCGCGATCTGGCGCTCGACCTCCCGCTCGATCGCGCGCGCCGCGAAGGCGAACGAGTTCAGGTTCTTCAGCTCGGTGCGCGTCCGCAGCTCGTCGGATCCCTCCGGCCGGACGGAGACGTTGACGTCGAACCGGAGCGAGCCTTTCTCCATCTCGGCGTCCGAGATCCCGAGCTCGACGACGGTCTGGCGGAGCAGCTGGAGGAAGCGGCGGGCCTCCTCCGCGGAGCGGAGATCCGGCCGAGTCACGATCTCGACGAGCGGCGTGCCGGCCCGGTTGAAGTCGACGAGCGTCGCGCTCGCGCCGGAGATCCGCCCCTCGGCGGTGCCGAGATGGACGTTCTTGGCCGCGTCCTCCTCCAGGTGGGCGCGGACGATCCCGACCTCCTTGTCGCTCTCGCCCGGGACGACCAGCCGGCCGTCCAGGCACAGCGGCTCGTCGTACTGGGAGATCTGGTACGCCTTCGGATTGTCCGGATAGAAGTAGTTCTTGCGGTGGAAGACCGCGTGCTCGGCGATCCGGCACTCCAGCGCCAGCCCGAGCTTGATCGTCCACTCGACGGCCTTCGCATTCGGAACCGGCAGGGAGCCGGGAAAGGCGAGACAGACCGGGCAGGTGCGCGTGTTCTCGGGCTCCGAGTAGGCGACCTCGCAGCGGCAGAACATCTTCGTCCGCGTCTTCAGGTGGATGTGGATCTCGAGCCCGATCACCGGCTCCCAGGTCATGCGAGCCTCGCGGGCACGAAGTCGAAGCCGATCGCCCGCTCGAGCGCGTGGCCGGTGCGGAAGAGCAGGTTCTCCGAGAACTGCGGGCCGATCAGCTGGAAGCCGACCGGCAGTCCGTCCGAGAGTCCGCAGGGAATGGAGAGCCCCGGCAGGCCGGCCATGTTCGACGGGATCGTGAGCACGTCGGAGAGGTACATCGCGAGCGGGTTCTCGGCCTTCTCCCCGAGCTTGAACGCGACCGTCGGCGAGGTCGGGCTGACGAGGACGTCGAACTGCTCGAAGGCGGCCGCGTGCTCCTGCGCGATCACCGTCCGGACCCGCTGCGCCTGGCCGTAGTACGCGTCGTAGTAGCCGGCCGAGAGCGCGTAGGCGCCGAGCATGATCCGGCGCTTCGGCTCGTCGCCGAACCCTGCGTCGCGCGTCTTCTCGTACATCTCCCGGACGTTCGCGCCGTCCACGCGCAGCCCGTAGCGGGCGCCGTCGTAGCGGGCCAGGTTGGAGGAGGCCTCCGCCGGCGCGACGAGGTAGTAGCAGGCGAGGCCGTACTCGACCGAGCGCGGAAGGCTCGTCTCCCCCACCTCGGCGCCGAGCTCGCGGCAGAGCTCGATCGTCCGGTCGACCGCCTCCTTCACCCCCGGCTCGATGCCCTCGGCCTCGTTCAGCTCGCGCGGGACACCGACGCGGACGCCGTTCAGGTCCTCACGCTCGGGGATCTCGACCGGCTCGGGCAGCTCGACGGTCGTCGTGTCGCAAGGGTCGCGGCCCGCGACGATGCGGTAGAGCAGCGCGTTGTCGCGCACCGTCTTCGTCATCGGTCCGATCTGGTCGAGGCTCGACGCGAACGCAATGATCCCGTAGCGGGAGACGGTTCCGTAGGTCGGGCGCAGGCCGACGATCCCGCAGAGCGCCGCCGGCTGTTTCACCGACCCGCCGGTGTCGGAGCCGAGCGCCCACGGCGCCATACCGGCGGCAACTGCCGCCGCCGAGCCACCGGATGATCCGCCCGGTACCCGCTCCGGATCCCACGGATTTCGCGTCGGTCCGTACGCCGAGTTCTCCGTCGACGAGCCCATCGCGAACTCGTCCATGTTCGTCTTGCCGAGCAGCGACAGCCCGGCCTCGCGGCAGCGCGCTGCAACCGTCGAGTCGAACACGGGGACATACCCGGCGAGGATCTTCGACCCCGCCGTCGTCTCGACACCCTTCGTCGAGATCAGGTCCTTGAACGCGATCGGAACCCCGGCGCCGTCGGCCTCGTCCACCGTGCGCAGGTACGAGTGCAGCTCGCCGTCCCGCTCGCGGATCGCGTCGAGGTAGGCGGCGTGCAGCTCGGCGCCGGTCGCCTCACCGCGCTCGACGAGCCCCATCGCGTCCTCGGCGGTCAGTCGCAGGGTGTCGATCACGCCGGCGGCACCTTGAAGAAGCCTCCGTGCCGGTCCGGGGCGTTCGCGAGCGCCTCGTCGACGGGAAGCGACGGCCGGGGCTCGTCCTCGGCCCACACGTTGACGAGGTCGAGCGGGATGCGCGGTCGGCTCGACGTCGGAGAGGTCCAGCTCGGCCACCTTCGCGACGGCCTCGAGGATCGCGCTCAGCTGCTCGGTGAACCGACCGACCTCTTCGTCGGTGAGCTCGAGCCGGGCCAGCCGAGCAACGTGGAGGACTTCGTCGCGTGTGATTGCCATCAGAACGATCCTTCCAAAAAGAAAGGCGGGCCTCTCGGCCCGCCTTAGAAACGAAACGAGAGAGTGCCTAGACCGGCATGACGTTCGACGCCTGCAGGCCCTTGTCGCCCTGCACGACCTCGAACTGAACCTTCTGGCCCTCGGTCAGCGACCGGTAGCCCTCTGACTGGATCGCCGAGTGATGGACGAAGACGTCGTCGCCGTCCTCACGCTCGATGAATCCGTAACCCTTCTCGTTCGAAAACCACTTGACGGTGCCCTCAGGCAATCGTTCCTCCTTCAACTACGAACGACGGCCCGGGCACCGAGCCGCCGAACAACTGCAACAACGGCGGAACCCTAGCAGCGCCTCAGACGGGCGGCTTCGACTGTGTTTCGGAGTAGTGAAGCGATCGTCATCGGCCCCACGCCGCCCGGAACCGGAGTGAGCAGGCCGGCGACCTCCACGGCGGCCGGATCCACGTCTCCCCGCAGCCCGTCGTCCGTGCGGTTCATGCCAACGTCCACGACGGTCGAGCCCGGCTTGACCATGTCCGCGGTCACCACGTCCACCTGGCCGACGGCGACGACGAGGACGTCCGCCTCGCGTGTGTGCGAACCGAGATCGGCGGTGCGCGAGTGGGTCGTCGTCACGGTCGCGTTCGCGCCGAGAAGCAGCATCGACATCGGCTTGCCGACGATCAGGCTGCGGCCGACGACCACAGCCCGCGCGCCCTCGAGCGGGACGTCGTACTCCTGGAGGAGCCGCATGATCCCGACCGGCGTCGCCGGCACGAACTGCGGCTCGCCCATGTAGAGCCGCGCTGCGTTGTCGGGGTGGAAGCCGTCGACGTCCTTCGCCGGGTCGAGCTGGCGGACCGCCGCCTCCTCGTCGAGGTGGTCCGGCAGGGGCGACTGGACGAGGATCCCGTCGACGCCGTCGTCGGCGTTGAGCTCGCCCACCAGGCGCTCCAGCTCCTCCTGCGACGTCTCCGCGGGCAGCCTGTGGTCGATCGAGCGGATGCCGACCTCCTGGGCCGCGTCGTGCTTGCGCCGGACGTAGATGTCCGACGCCGGGTCGTCACCGACTAGGACCGTCGCGAGGCCGATGTCACCGAGTTGGCGCACTTCCTCCGCGATCTCGGCGCGAAGTCGCTCCGCCAGTCCCTTCCCGTCCATGAGTCGTGCGGCCACGGCGGCGAGGTTAACCTGCGGCCGTGGAGCTTCGCCGCTGGCCGCGGAAAAACGATCCAGCGTCGATTCAGGCGCGCCAGGAGGCGCTGGACGGCCGCGTCGACCCGGAGGTGTTCGAGCACGACCTGACTCCGTGGGCCAAGGCCCAGGAGGCACTGACCGGCGTCTCGGTGATCCCGACCGCCGTCATCGGGCCGCTCACGATCTCGCTCGGCGAGTACGAGCTCACCGAGCCCGAGGGCGCGGTGGTCGCTCGAGGGCGCACGACGGAGGACGTCTTCGTGCCGCTCGCGCACACCGAAGGGTCGATGTCGGACTCGCTGTTTCGCGGTGCGCGGGCCGCAGCGGAGTCCGGGCGGCTTCCGAACGTACGTGCTGCAGGACAGAATCACCCGAGCATCCTGCTTCGTCTGCAAGTCGGCAGGTGAGGCGCTCGCGCTCGCGATCTGGATCGAGGGCGAGCTCGAGGGGATGCGGGCATGGATCGCCCAGCTCGACGACCCTTCCGTCTCGCGTCACGCGAAGCTGCGGGAGGTCAAGACGCACGTCGTCGGCCCGATGTGCCACGTCCTCTGGCGGTGGACGACGGGCGACGCCGTCGGGGCGAACATGATGACCCGCAACTCGTACTTCCTGAACATGGGCTACGTGATGGAGCGCGCGCCCGTGAAGCCGGAGCGCGCGCTGCTCGAGGCCAACATGGGCGGCGACAAGAAGGTCTCGTACGAGTACTTCCAGAGCGGCCATGGGAAGACGGTCATCGCCGAGACGACGCTGACCGAGGACGCGATTCGGCGCGTGCTGCGAACGACGATCGACGACCTGTTGGAGCTCTCCTGGGCCGGCACGCACGGGGCCGTGGCGTCCGGGATGCAGTCCGTGGCCTTTACGCCGGCGACTGCGATCGCCGCCATCTTCGCCGCCACCGGCCAGGACCTCGGCATGGTCGGCACGAGCTCGATGTGCCACGGCACCGGACGACGCGTGGCGGACGGTTTGCAAGTCGCGCTGCGCCTGCCGGGGCTCGAGGTCAGCACGGTCGGCGGTGGCACCACCCTCCCCTACGCCCGCTCGTGGCTCGGGCTCATGGACTGCGCGGGCCCGGGAAAGGTCTACCGGCTCGCCCAGATCGTTGCGGCCGCGACGCTGGCGCTCGAGATCTCGGCCTCGGCCGCGATGGCCACCGCCGGCTCGGCCAATTTCTTCAAGGCGCACTTCGAGCGCGGCGGGCTCCGCTGACGCCCGGTTGGGGTCAGACCCCGATACGAGTGACGAAAGAATCTGCGCCAACTTCGTCGCGACCAACGGCGGCGTTTCGCCTATCCATACGGTCGGCCCGGGCCAGACAGGACAACCAACTGGGGACAACTCGGCACGCTTTCGCGACGGGGTCTGACCCCACGCCCGCGGCGTGACGATCCCGCCTCATCACGACCCCTTCTGCTGGGGCTGCGGCGACAACCCGGCGGGAATCCACCTCCCGAGCCCGGAGCGCGAGGGCGAGCGGACATACGAGGCGCGGTGTTCGTTCGGCGAGCAGCACCAGGCCGGGCCGGGATTCGTCCACGGCGGGCTCGTCGCCGCAGCGCTCGACGAGGCCGCAGGCCTGCTCGCGACCTGGTACCGCTTCCCGTCCGTCACCACGAGGCTGGCCGTGACCTACCGGCGTCCGGCGCACATCAACCGTCAGCTGACGATCCGGGCCGAGCTCGGCGCCGACGACGGCCGCCGGCTCGAGATCGAGGCCGACCTGCTGGACGGCGAGCAGCTCCTCGCTCACGCCGAAGGTTCCTGGGCCCACGTACCGCTCGAGCACTTCCTCCAGACGCCGGAGGGACGCGCCGCCGGCGAGGCGTGGCGCGCCAGGCTCCAGGGCGCGCCTTGACGCGGCGAGGGCTCTTGCACCTACCCTGAGACGTCCGGCCCGCGACGAAAGGAGGCGCCTTGACAACTGAGCTTGATCGCCTCTTCACTCGCAGGGCCTGCCTGAACTAGCTCAGCTCCGGTCCTGCGAGACGCAGTTCCCCGTCCTTGCAGGAAAGGAGACAGCTTGCAGTACCCACGACTCGCGCAGCTCGGCTGGAACGACGAGCTCGCGGCGGAATTCAGCTCGCACGACGGCCTCGAGCCCGGACGTGTCGCGGTCCAGCACCGCGGCGCCTGGGAGGTCGCAACCGAGAATGACGACGTCACGGTGGAGATCACCGGGCGGCTTCGCCATGCCGCCGAGCACGGAGAGCTTCCGGTCGTCGGCGACTGGGTCGGCCTTCGCGACGGGCAGATCGACGTCGTCCTGCCGCGCCGGAGCAAGTTCTCACGCAAGACGCCGTTCACGGACGTGTCCGAGCAGGTGCTGGTGGCCAACGTCGACGTGGCATTTCTCGTCATGGGCCTCGACGAGCGCGACTTCAGCATCCGCCGGCTCGAGCGCTACCTCACGACCGCGTGGGAGGGCGGCGCGACACCGGTCATCGTGCTGAACAAGGCCGACCTCGCGACCGACCTCGACAGCGCGGTCGCCGAGACCGAGTCCGTTGCCTTCGGTGTGCCCGTCCACGTGGCGACCGCTGTGGCCGCGGAAGGCGTCGACGTGCTCCTCCCCTACCTCGCGGGAGCGAAGACCGGCGTGCTGCTGGGCTCATCCGGAGTCGGCAAGTCCACGCTGATCAACGCTTTACTGGGCGACGACCGGATCCTGACCGGCGAGGTCCGGTCGGACGGCCGTGGCCGCCACACGACGACCCACCGCGAGCTGCTCGTCCTGCCCGAGGGCGGCGTCCTCATCGACACGCCGGGACTGCGCGAGCTCCAGCTCTGGGAGACGGACGGCGGCCTCGACAAGGCCTTCGCGGACATCGCCGAGCTCGTCAACGAGTGCCGGTTCTCCGACTGCGCGCACGACACCGAGCCGGGCTGCGCCGTCCGCGCGGCGCTCGCCGACGGAAGCCTCGCCGCCGACCGGTGGGAGAGCTACCTCAAGCTCCAGCGCGAGCTGGCGCACCTCGAGCGCAAGCTCGACCCGCGGCTACGGTCGGAGGAGCGGAAGAAGTGGGCGGCAATGTCAAAGTCGTACAGGCAGCGGAACAAGATCATCGGGCGCTGACGAGTCGCTACGAGGCTAAGCGCCTCCGCACACCGGTCGGCCCGTACGGGCGAGCGAGGTGAGAGCCGCACCTCACTGCAGCCCGGCCACTCGCCGGACGAAGGGCGCGGCGAGGCCGGCGAGCCCGGCGCCGACCTCGGCCGGGTCGGTGCGAGTGCCTCGGAGCTTGAACGAGTGGTCGCCGCCCTCGATCCTCTCCAGCGTCGCCCGCTCGCCGAGCCGGCCCAGGACCTTCGCCATGAGCTCGGGCCTGGCGAACGGGTCGGCTGTCCCCTGCAGAAAGAGCATTGGCACCTCGACCCGGTAGAGATGCTCGTCGCGGATTCGCTCGGGCCTGCCAGGCGGGTGCAGCGGGTAGCCGAGGAACACGATGCCGTCGGCGGGCATCCCGTCTGCGACGCACATCGAGGCGATCCGGCCGCCTAGCGACTTGCCGCCGACCAGCACCGGTCGATCGGCGGCTGCTTTCGCCGCTTCGAAGGCGGCGAGCCATGTCTCGCGGAGCACGCGTTCGGTGTCCGGCGAGCGGCGTCCGCGCTCGGCGTACGGAAAGTTGAAGCGCATCGTCGCCACGGCCTCCTCGGCGATTGCGCGGCAGAAGCCGGCGAGGAACGGATGCTCCATCCCCGCCCCGGCGCCATGCGCAACGACAAGCGACGCCACGGGCCCGACCGGCTCGATCCAGATCGTGCCGACGCTCCCAGTCGCGACGTCGAGCTGGCCGCGAACCTCCGAAGTGGCCATCCACGAACCCTCGCACGTCGCGAGGAGACATCGACTGCTCAGTGGACGCGCATCCGTCGTCGGGGCCTGGCTGAGGCTGTCAGGCCGAAGCCGTTGGTCCATGTGCTTAGACCGCGATGACTCCCGGCCAGCTCTTCGCATTCCGTCCGGTGCCCGGCTGCGCGCGCTACCGGACGCCGGGGCGGTCATGGGCATGCGGCAGATCGACGACGAAGATCCGCTCAGCGAGCGTAGGCGGCGGGCACGAGATCGGGCGTTAGGCGGAAACGCCTTCCGCGACCTCTACCGGCCTCCTTCTGAGGCTGCGGACCTCGTCGACCAACAACACGAGCGCAGTCGCCGCGATGATCACAAGCGCCGATGCAACGAGCGTCTCGGCGGTGCCGATGGTGTCCGCCACCGGACCGGCGACCGCGGCGCCCAGCGGGATGACGACGTAGGACCCCAGGGCGTCGTAGGAGTAGACCCGCGAGAGCTGCTCCGAAGAGATCTCCTGCTGCATCGTCACGTCCCAGAGCACGCCGAAGAGCTCCACTCCCACTCCCGACACGAAGGCCGCCGCAGCGATGACCACGACCGGTGCAGGCGGGGCGAGCAGCAGGATCGGCAGGGCGGTCGGGAAGATCGCCAGCGTCGCGACGAGGAGCATCCGCGAAGGGCGGTAGCGCAGGGTGACGACGCCGCCGAACACGAACCCCGCCGCCTGCGCCGCAACGATGAAGCCCCAGGCGGCTGCTCCGCCGAGCTCGTTCTCGGCAACGATAGGCCCGAGCACCGACCAGACGCCGACGATCGCCGCGTTGACGAAGGCGAACTGGACGACGATGCCCCAGAGCCACGACCGCGAGCGGAACGCGTCCCAACCCTCCCGCAGCTCGCGGAAGAAGTCGCGATCGGGCAGCGTCAGGTCGCGTGGGATCCGGAGCGCGAGGAGGAGCGCCGCGCCGGCGAAGTAGGTGGCCGCGTCGAATGCGAGCGACCAGCCCGACCCGATCGTGGCGACGAGGATGCCTCCTGCGGCCGCGCCGAAGATCAGCGTCCCGTTGCGGGAGAGGCGAAGCAGCGCGTTCGCCTCCTGGAGCAGCCGGGCGCTCACCGTTTGCGGGACGATTCCCTGGGCCGCCGGGAAGAAGAACGCGGTCGCCGTGCCGCGCACGAGCTGGAGTGCGACCAGGTGCCAGATCTCCGCAGCGCCGGTGAGCACGAGCACCGCGATCGCCGCCTGGGCCGCCCCGGCGATCGAGTCGGACACGACCATGACGTGGTGGCGCGGGAGCCGGTCGGCCCAGATCCCTCCGACGAGGATGAAGACGACCTGCGGCAGCGTGCTGGCGGCGACGACGAGCCCGAGATCCGTCGCGGAGCCACCGATGTCCAGCACGGCGAAGGCGAGCGCGATCGGCGCGAACGCGGACCCGAAGAGGGACACCGTTCGCCCGAGGAAGAGCAGCCGGAAGTCCCGCTCGGCGAGCGGGCTCAGGGCAGCGCGCAGCACCGGCATACGCTGTCAGATCCGCGAGCCCGACTCTGGCTAGTGTTCCGGAGGAGAACCTCCCAGGGGGTGAAAATGCCAGCTGCGGGCAAGCGCTGGATCCTGCTGTCGGCCGCACTGGTGGCTCTGGCCTCGCTGCCCTCTGACGCCGTCGCGGATCGTGCGTTCGGCCCGCGGTTCACGGTGAACACGCAGGGCGACATCACGATCGCGGCGAACTCGCTCGAGTCCTGCCTGGACGCACTGCCCGCCTGCGCGGGCATCCGCAGCGCCGTCGGTGGGGCAGTATCAGCGAACAACAACAACGACCGGACGATGACCTGGATCGACGCCGACACCGATCCGGCGACGTTCAACTCGAGTTCCGCCGACCTGGCGCTGCCAGCCGGGGCGAGGGTGTTGTTCGCGGGGCTGTACTACGGAGGCAAGCTGTCCGCGGGCAACGGCGGCTCGCCGCCGCCGAACCCGGGCGCCCGCAACACGGTCCGCCTCAAGGCGCCGGGTGACACCGCCTATCGGACCGTCACGGCGTCGCAGATCGACGAATCGTCGACCCAGTACCAGGGGTTCGCCAATGTGACAGCGATCGTCGACGGGGCCGGCCCAGGCACCTACTGGACCGCGAACGTGCAACTCGGCACCGGGAGTAACAGCGGTGGGCAGCTCGGCGGGTGGTCCCTGGTTGTCGCCTACGGGGACCCGAACGCCCCCAGCCGCAACCTCTCGATCTTCGACGGAATGCAGAACGTCAGCGGCGCCGCGGTCACGATCCCGCTGAGCGGGTTCCAGACGCCGCTGTCGGGACCGGTGACGTCGACGGTCGGGATCGTCACCTACGAGGGGGATCTGGGGATCCTTGGCGACGGGGCGCAGCTCCAGGGGCCGTCCGGGGCTTTCACCGCACTGTCGAATGCCGTCAACCCGGGTCCACCGGCGACCTCGGCGTCGAACTCGAACGTCTTCAACTCGACGATCTCGAATGCCGGCGTACTCGTCACGTCGCGCTTGCCGAGCTATCAGAACAACCTCGGCTACGACGCAGACCTGTTCAGGACGACGAACGTGCTCGGCAACGGGCAGACGAGCACGCAGGTGCGGCTCTCGACCAGCGGCGACGCCTACCAGCCGGGGGTGGTCACGATCGCCACCGACCTGTACGCGCCCCGGATCACCGCCACGAAGACCGTCGATCAGGCCACGGCGAATCTCGGCGACACGTTGACCTACTCGGTCGCCGTGC
The DNA here is from genome assembly GCA_963847235.1 of uncultured Actinomycetes bacterium. Lineage (GTDB taxonomy): Bacteria > Actinomycetota > Thermoleophilia > Gaiellales > Gaiellaceae > JACDAN01. Next base: position 92,375 of record CAWJYU010000009.1, read on the forward strand.
AGAACACCGGGCAGGACGGCGCGACGAACACGACGTTCACCGACCCCCTTCCTCCTGGGGTCGTCTTCGTTCCGGGCAGCATCCGCCTCAATGGAGCGGTAGTCACCGACGCGCCCGGCGACGATCTCGGCGAGTTCGCCGGCGGCCAGGTGGTGGTGCGCCTCGGCGCGGGCGCTACTGCCGGGAGCGGTGGCACGCTCGCTCCAGGCGCGAGCGCGACGGTGAGCTTCCAGGCCACGGTCGCCACGACAGGACTGCTGCTTGGCGCGACGATCGAGAACACGGCGGACCTCGCGTTCAGCGCCGCGACGACCGGAGTTCCCAGCACGGTGACGACGGCTCCGGCGACGACCCGCGTGAACGTCCCCGACCTGGCGATCGGCAAGACGCACGCACCGGTGCTGCAGCCCGGGGTAGCGAGCACGTACACGATCACGGTCGGCAACGTCGGTGCGGGGCCAACGTCCGGGACGGTGACGGTGACGGACACGATCGAGCCGGGGCTGACCATCAACGGCCCGGTCACGGGCGCCGGCTGGTCGTGCTCGACGTTGGGGACGACCGTCACGTGTACCCACCCGGACGTGCTCGCCCCTAGCAACGAGTATCCGCCGATTTCGATCCCGGTGCTCGTCAGTTCGAGCCCGCCCGCTCAGCTCAGCAACACGGCGTCGCTCACCGGCGGGGGCGACGGCAACCCCGCTAACAACTCCTTCACCGACGAGGGCGCCGTGAGCGAGCCGGCGATCGACCTGCACGTCGAGAAGGTCGTGACTAGCACGCCGAACTTCACGCCGGTCGGCTACCTCTTCTTCCTGGATCCGATCACCTATCGCATCGAGGTGACCAACAACGGCGTCGCTGACGCCGCCAACGTGCAGCTCACGGAGATCCTCGACGCGCCCCTGATCGTCGAGTCGATCACTCCCTCGCAGGGCACGTGCTCGGTATCTCCGCCCGACTGCAACCTCGGCACGATCACCGCAGGCCAGGCGCCGGTCACGATCGACATACAGGCAAGCGCGGGCAGCCAGTTCTCGCCGGACCCATGGGCCGATTACCCGAGCAGCAAGCTGCTGAACAACACGGCGACCGTGTCCGCCCCGGTCGGCACCGAGATCAACCCGGACGACAACAGCGCGTCGGCCGCGATTTCCACGGTGCCGTGGGCGGAGACCTCGCTCACGAAGGAGTTCTCGCCAGCCCAACCCATCGCAGGCGGCCCGGTCACCTACACGCTGACCCTCCACAGCGACGGGCCCGGAACGGTGGACATGGTGGTGGCCGACATCCTGCCGGACGCGCTGCAGAAGCCCCCGACTGCGATCTCGATCTCCGGCGGGACAGGCATCTGTCAGTACGACCCGACCAGGGAGAACAGCGGCTTTCCTCCGGGGTCCCCGATCGTGTTCTGCGAAATCCCCCAGTTCGGCCCCGGTGAGGATCGCGTGATCACGATCGAGGGCACGCTGGCGCTCGACAGCGCAGGCACCCAGGTGGACAACCTCGGGCTTTCGAGCAACACCCTGCCGGTCACCGGGGTCTTCAGCTTCGAGCCCGACCTCGTCAACAACGACGATCTGGCCTCGTTCACGCCGGGCGCGGTGGATCTCACGCTTCAGAAGAGCCGCCTCGAGACCGGCGTGCTGCCGGTTGGTCAGGAGACGACATTCCGATTGGTCGTCACGAACGACGGCACGGTCGCGACGACGGGCGTCCGCGTGACCGACGAGCTGCCGGCAGGGCTGACGCCCGTCGGCCTGCCAGCCGGATGTACGGCCAATGGACAGACAGTGACTTGCGACGTCGCCACGTTGGGACCGGGCGCCGCAGAGACCTTCGACATACGCGTGCGCGCCGAGGTCCACGTCGCCGAGCAGACGCTGACGAATCTCGCCACCGTCACGAGCGGCGACCCGGACGTCGCGCCTGCCTCGAACAGCGCATCGACCGACGTGACGATCGGGCCGTTCTCGACGCTCTCCGTGAGCAAGAGCGCCAGTGCCTCGTCGGTTCCCGCCGGCACGCCGATCACCTACACCGTCGTGGTTCGCAACGGCGGGCCGAGCGCGGCAGGAAGCATCAACCTCGAGGAGGTCCTGCCGGAAGGGCTCGTCCTCCGCTCGGTGACACCGAGCCAGGGCTCATGCACGGGGACGACGTGCGACCTGGGTGACCTACCGGCCGGCGGCACCGCCCAGGTGGTCGTCGTGGTCGATACGACCGCGAGCCTGATCGGCCGAAGGCTGGTCAACTCGGTCGAGGTGACCGCCGAGACGCCGAGCAGCCCGGCGCACGCCGAGGCGCCGGTCGAGATCACGGCGCCGCATTCCCCACAAGCGACGCAAGTCGACCTTGCCGTCAACGTGATCGCACCTAGAGGCGTTCATCGGGAAGGCGGGACCGCGCGATTCCGGATCGGGGTCGTGAACCGCGGCCCGGGCACAGCGACGAACGTCGTCCTGACCGGGACAACCAACAGAGGCACGAGCAGCGTCGGCGCCAAGCTCCTTCAGGCGAGCTGTACGGGACTGCCGCTCCGTTGTGAGCTGGGAACGCTCGCTCCGGGTCAGCAGCGCACCTATGTCGTGCCCGTTCGCCGGCTCCTGCTCGGCCGCCTCCAGCTCACCGGGTCGGTGTCAGCCGCGGAGAGCGAGACCACGCAGGCGAACAACGTCGACCGCGCGGCGATCCGCATCCAGGCCGGGCGTGCGACCGTGCGGCTTACCAAGCTGGCCGGCACCACGTCTGCACGCAGCGGCGGAATCGTCGACTTCACGATCACGGTCCGCAACACCGGCTCGGTCCCAGCCCGCAATCTGACCGTCTGCGACCAGCTGCCCCGCCGACTCGCCTTCCAGCGACTCGGGGGCGCCAGGCTCACCAACGGCCGGGCGTGCTGGACGATCTCCCGCCTGCGGGCAGGCGCCACGGCCCGCTACCGGCTGTCGACCAGAGTGCTCCAGGTCGACGGGACCACCCGCGTCACGAACAAGGCGACCGTCCAGGGCGCCAACATCACGCGCCGAACCGCGGCCGCAGCCGTGACGCTTCGGCCCGTCGTGTTCCCGCCGTTCACGGGTTAGGTCCTCCGCCGAGGCGGCTGCGCCGTCCGCGCGCTACTCGTACTGCAGCGCCTCGAGGACGTTGAGCCTCGAGGCGCGACGCGCCGGGAAGATCGCGGCCACGATCCCGACGAAGACCGCCGCGATCGCGAAGACGATCAGCTGTACGACGGGAAGCGTGAAGTCGATGAAGTCCACGCGCGCCACGAGCAAGGCCCCGAGAACGACGCCGAGGACGATCCCGAGCGCGCCGCCGATCATTGACGTGATCACGCTCTCGTGACGGATCATCCGGCGCACCTGCCGCCGGCTCATCCCGATCGCCCGCAGCATCCCGATCTCACGCGTCCGCTCGAAGACGGTGAGGATGAGCGTGTTGACGATGCCGAACAGGCTGACGAGAACCGACAGGGCGAGCAGGACATAGAGGATGTTCAGCACGGAGCTCAGACCCGAGATCTGGTTGTCGATGAACTCGCTCCGTGTCGCCACCTTCGCGTTCGGGAACTCCGTCAGCTGTCGTTCGAGGGCGGCCCGGTTGGCGTCGGTCTGACCACCTTCCATGATCACGAAGGAGAAGAGGTTGCGAGGCTGCTCGTTGAAGCGGTCCCACGTCTGCGCCGAGATGGTGACCGGGCCGAACGGTGACCCCCCGGTCGGCGGCTCGAAGATGCCCTTGACGACGAACCGCTTCTGGTCTCCGTTCGCGAACGTCAGCTCGACGGGCGAGCCAACGGCCAGGTCGTGGTCGTCCGCAAAGCCTTCTGTCACGAACGAGCCGTCGTCGCCCAGCTGCGCGAGCACGGCGTCCGAGCCTTCCTTCCAATCGATCGAGAAGATCCGGCTCGTCGGCGGGTCGACCGCCGTGGCGTTGAACGTGTCGCCGAACGCCCGCGCCTCCCCCGCCCGGACGTTGCCGACGAAGTCGACGCCCTGGGCCGTGCTCGCCGCCTGACCCACGCTGACCGGAAGCGGCGAGAAGTTGTTCTGGGCCGTCACCGCGTAGTCGGCGTCCTTCCAGAGCTCGTCGACGGCATCCCGGAAGGTCGAGACGATGCCGGCGGCGAGCACGGAGACGAGCGTGACGAGCGCCAGGCCGATCATGAGCGCCGCCGCCGTCGAGGCGGTTCGCTGCGGATTGCGTCGGGCGTTGTCGCGCGCGAGCGATCCGGCCACGCCGCCGAGTCGTGCCCCCGGCCAGCCCAGCCAGGACGCGAGCGGCCGGACGAGACGCTCCGCGAGCAGCGCGACACCGAGGAAGATCAGGAGCGCCCCGAGGCCCATCCAGACGAGCAGCGCCGTCGTGCTCAATCCCGGGCCGAAGAGGCCCCAGGAGAGCGCGGCGAACCCCGCGAGCGTGAGCAGGATCGAGCCCGGGACACGGAAGCGGGCGAAGCGGGACTGCGGCAGCGATGCGCCCTCGCGCACGGCCGCGATCGGCGGCACCCGTGTCGCGCGGAACGCCGGCCGGATGCTCGCCACGACCGTGACGATGATTCCCGCAGCCAGCGCGATGACGACCGCGGTCGGCTCCAGGATCAGCCCGCTGTTCGGGAGCGTGAAGCCGACGAGGTCGAAGAGCCAGAACAACGCCTTCGCGAGCCCCACGCCGACGGCGAGCCCGACCAGCGACGCCAGCACGCCGATGACGAGCGCTTCGATCAGGACCGACAGCCAGGAGCTGCCGACGGGACCCGCCGATCGTGCGCACGGTGGCGAACTCCCGCGTCCGCTGGGCGATCGTGATCGAGAGCGAGTTCGCGATCACGAAGGCGCCGACGAAGAGCGCGATCCCGCCGAAGGCGAGGAGGAAGCCGCGCAGGAACGAGATGAAGCTGTTCGTCTCCGCGGCGTCGTCGCGAGCCTGCTGGGACGCGGTCTTCACCTGTGCGGTCGGCGGAAGCTCTGCCGTGAGGTCGCGCACGAGCTCGTCGTCCGAGACGCCCGGCTTCGCCGCGACGGCGATCTCGTCGAGTCGACCGCGCTTCCCGAAGAGCTCCTGGGCGGTGGGGAGATCGAAGCCCGCCAGCGTGGCGCCGCCGATCGTCGAGACAGATCCGAACCGGACGAGGCCCGAGATCCGAAGCCGCTGCGCCGGCCCCTCCGCCTGGACGCCGATCGACTCGCCGAGCCGGAAATCCTCCTTGTCCGCCGTCGACTCGTCGACGACGAGCTCGCCGGCCTTCGGCCAGGCGCCCTCGACGAGCGTGAGCGGGTTGAAGGGCGAATCTCCGGCGCTGACGCTGAAGCCGAGGTTCGGTGCGCCGCCGTAGACGATCGCCTTGCCGTCCTCTCCGATCAGCTGCGCCTCGCCGTCGACGCTCCCTTCGGCCTCCGCGACCGAAGGCAGGCGCCTCACCTCCGGTAGCAGCGACTCGTCGAGCGTCGGCGAGTTCGTTCCGCTGCCCTCGCTCAGGTCGAAGGCGGACTTTCCGGAGATCACCGCGTTCGACCCTTTCCTGACGTCGGTGAAGATCGAGTCGAACGCCTTGTCGATGGAGTCCGTCAGCATGAACGTCCCGGCCACCATCGCGACCCCGAGGACGATTGCGATCGCGGTCAGCCCGGTGCGGAGCTTTCGCCCCAGGATTCCCTTGAGCGCGAAGCGGACCACCCGGTCATGTTGCCTAACGTTCGAATGCGACCGCGGCGGGTTCATCGCCTTCTTCGAAGCGTCTCGGGCGAAACGCGCGCGCTTGTTAGGTTTGGGCCCGGCGAGCCCGATGGCAGTCACGCGTGAGGCGCGAAGCTGGAACGACCTTTTTGCTGCGCGAACGCGCGCAGGCGTCGGCGCGGGGCTGGCGGACATCCTCGCCCTGGCCGGCGACACGACGCTGATCCCGTTCGCGGGCGGCTTCCCGGACGCGCAGACGTTCCCGGGCGCCGCGGCTTCGACGCTGCTCGCCGAGCTCGTGGCCGCGGGAGACGCGAGCGCCCTCCAGTACGCGCCCACGCAGGGCTTGCCCGGCCCTCGGGACGTCGTCGCCGGCCGGCTCGAGGCCCACCAGGGGCGGCGTCCTGCAGACGACGAGGTGATGATCACGAGCGGGACGATCGAGGCGCTCGAGCTGGTCGGCAAGTCGTTTCTGGACGCGGGAGACGTCGTGGTCGTCGAGGGCCCGACCTACCTGGGCGCGATCATGGCGTTCCGGAGCTTCGAGGCCGAGGTCGTCGCCGTGCCGATGGACGGCGGGGGCTTGCAGGTCGACGAGCTCGAGGGCCGACTCGCCGCCGGGCTCCGGCCCAAGCTGCTGTACACGATCCCCGACTACCAGAACCCGGCGGGCCTGACCCTGGCGGAGGACCGCAGGACCGAGCTGGTCGAGCTGGCGCGTCGCCACGGCTTCCTGATCGTCGAGGACGTTGCCTACCGCGAGCTCGGCTTCGGGCGCGAGCCGCCGCCGAGCCTCTGGAGCATCGCGCCCGACGTCGTCGTCCAGGCGGGTACCACCTCCAAGACGTTCTTCCCGGGCGTCCGACTGGGCTGGGCCGTCGGCCCGGCGACCGTCGTCGCCCAGCTGGTCGCGGCGAAGCAGAACACCGATCAGTGCGCGGGCGCGCTGGGCCAGCGGCTATTCGAGGAATACGCCCGCCGCGGCTTGATGGACGAGCAGCTCGAGCGTTCACGCCGGCTCTACCAGCGGCGCTGCGAGCGGATGCTGGGCGCGCTCGAGCGTCACATGCCGGCCGACGTCGCCTGGACCCGGCCCGAAGGCGGATTCTTCACGTGGCTGACCCTGCCGCCGGCGCTCGAGTCGGCCGAGCTCACGAGGAGCGCCGCAGCGCGGGGAGTTGCGGTCGTTCCGGGCACGCCGTTCTTCCCGGACGGGCGCGGCGGTGAGAACGTGCGCCTGTCGTTCAGCAGGGTCGAGGACGAGCTCATCGACGAGGGCATCGGACGACTCGCCGCCCTCGTCGCCGACGAAGGGAGGCGGGCATGACGGACTCACCCCGGTACTTCGGGACCGACACCGGCACCCAGAAGGAAGGCTCCGGCTCCTTCGTGCGCTGGGACGAGCTCGATCCGATCGAGATGGTGCCCGGGCTGTTCTTCCAGCCCGTGGTCGGCGATCGGGTGATGGCCAACTTCGTCCGGTTCGAGCCGCACACCGAGGCGCCGATGCACTGGCACGAGGAGGAGCAGATCTCGTTCGTCGTCGACGGAGAGCTCGAGTTCGAGGTGGCCGGCGAGACCCGGGTGCTCACCCGCGGCCAGGCAGTCGTGATTCCGCCGAACGTGCCGCACGGTGCGCGCACGCACGACGGACCGTGTCTCGAGGTGGACGTCTTCCATCCGCCGAGGCGGGGCGTGCTGGAGGCGATGGGCCTCGCCGAGCCCGAGTGAAGCTCGGGCTCGAGGGCCGCAAGGCGATCGTCACCGGCGGCTCGAAGGGGCTCGGCTTCGCGATCGCGCAGGAGCTGCTCCGGGAAGGAGCCTCGGTCGCGATCTGCTCACGGAGCGAGGACGAGGTGCTCGCCGCCGCCGACGAGCTGAGCCGGGACGGATCGGTCGCGCACGCGCAGCGGGCCGACGTCACCGACCCGGAGCAGGTACGGGATTTCGTCGCGCGCTCGGCCGAGGCTCTGGGAGGCGTGGACGGCCTCGTCAACAACGCCGGGCGCGCGCACCCCGGGACTTTCGAGACTCTCACTGACGCGGACTGGCACGACGACCTCGACGTCAAGCTGTTCTCGCTCTTTCGCTGCTGCCGCGAGGTGCTCCCGCACCTGCGGGCCGCGGGCGGCGGGCGCATCGTCAACGTCAGTGCCGTCTACGGGCGCTACCCGGACCCGACGTTCTTCGCGACGTCGGTGAACCGAGCCGCCGGCCTCTCGTTCACCAAGACCCTGGCGCTCGAAGTCGCGAAGGACAACATCCTCGTCAACAGCGTCAACATCGGCTTCGTCGTCACGCCCCAGTGGGACAACATCCACAAGAAGCGGGCACCGGAGCTCGACCGCGAGGAGTTCTTCGCCTCCTTCGCCGCCCGTGAGGTCCCCCTCGGGCGCTTCGGCACGCCCGACGAGGTCTCGGGGCTAGTCGCCTTCCTCCTCAGCGAGCGGGCGAGCTACATCACGGGCGCGTCGATCGACGTCGCGGGCGGCATGGGCAAGTACGTCTGACAGGGCGAGTCGCAGTCGGGTCAGCGACCGCGGCGCGTGGCCGCGGTGATTGCGAGCGCGGAGCCCGCGGCGAAGAGGGCGCCGGCAACGAGCAGTCCGATGCCGATCCAGAGGATCGAGTCCAGCTCGGCGCCGATGCTCAGCTCGGCGGAGACCCCGCGCGACGCGTCCTCGTTCATCACCACCACCTGCCAGTCCCCGTCCTCCGGCTCCCATTCGAGCGTCCGCTCGCCGGCACCCTCCGTCGACGCGACCCAGAACGTCTCGTCGCCCGGCCGGCCGGTTGGCGCGCCGCCCGAACGTCGCGAGTACTCCGGGTCACCGCTGTTATCGAGGTCGTCGACCACGTCGCGCTCGATGCCTCCGAGGTACCGCGTGACCTCGTCGGCCGGCCCGATCCCCACGAACACCGGGCGGTCGCTCTCGCTGCGAATCCGGACCGTGCCGAGGAATGTGTCGAGCGCCCACTCGCCTCCTTCGGTGTCGAGGTCGGCGCTCTCGGACACGATTGCGTACGTCGATGTCGAGAAGTCCTGCGTCGGTGACATGACGAATCCGTCGTCGTCTCGCTGCGTCTGGTCGACGGCGACGAGCGCGCAGCCGCCGGCTAGGAGCCCGAGCGCGAACAGGCCCGCGATGGTGCCGACGACCACGAGTGCGATTCGTCCCCCGGTCCAGCCTCTGCGGGCGGGAGGCTCAGCCGGCTCGTCGGCGACTGCGGCGGCCGGCCAGCCGTCTCGCCGGCGACGGGAACGGGCGCCTCCGCGACCGCGAAGGTCGGCTCCGCGAGCCCGTCCGCCTCGGTACCTCCCTGGTCGAGCCGGAACGGCGGGTACTCGTCGCGCATGAGCAGCACGTATGCGGCGACGCGCGCGACCCACCGGTCGAGCCCGACGACGAAGTCGAAGAGCCCGCCCGGGTACCGCGTGGTGAAGAGCAGCGCCACACCGGCGAAGAGCACGAGGATGCCGATCAGCCCGGTTTCGAAGCCGATGCCCCAGAACCAGTCGTCGACCCGGGACGCCGCGTAGCTGCCGCCTCCCAGGAAGATTCCCGTGACGATGTAGTGCGGTATGGCGAGGAGCCACCACTTCACCAGCACGAGGCCGCGGGAGAGCTGCTCCGGGTACGCGACCTCCAGGCGCGCCGGGTAGTCGGGCACGTCGTCGAGCGTGAACGGCGGATAGCGATCGGTGCCCAGCGCGCCGTAGGAGTAGAACGCGACCCGCCACGTCCAGCGGAGAACGCCGACATTGAAGTCGAAGATGCCTCGCGGGTAGCGGCCGGTGAAGAGGATTGCGAAGAACGCGACGATCGTCAGCACGAGCAGCGTCAGCCAGAGGAACGCAAGCACGATGTAGTGCGGGATCGCCAGCAACCACTTCACGAGCCAGAGCCAGCGGCTCAGCTCCGTGTCGCGCTCTCCCTCGATGCGAACTGGATACGGCTGCGGTCCGTCCACCTACTCTCCTCCGCGCTGGTCCGACCCTAGGGGATCAGGCGTCCCGATGATGCGGCAAGGCAAGACCTGCCCCGATCACGCGGGAACCGCGTTGGACCCTTTTTTGACGTCGGTAAAGATCGAGTCGAACGCCTTGTCGATGGAGTCGGTCAGCATGAACGTCCCGGCCACCATCGCGACCCCGAGGACGATTGCGATCGCGGTCAGCGCGGCTCGGAGCTTTCGCCCCAGGATTCCCTTGAGCGCGAAGCGGACCACCGAGTCATGTTGCCAACTCTCGGATCAGCGCTTACGGCGCAGTGCAGTTGGTGAAGCCGGACTGCGCGGCAAGGAGTGTGGTGCCGCCGACGCCGAAGGTGCCGGAGGCGCTGGTGTTGAGCCCGTTGACGTAGTTCTCGACGCCGGGGCTCGCGGTCGCGGCCATGCCCTCGATCCCGAAGGTGTTGTCGGCGGGGTTGGTCCCCTGCTTGCGCAGGGCGATCCCCGGCGAGGTGGTGCCGGTGCCGGTGTTGGTGCTGCCCGCGGTGGTGTTGCCGGTGATCTCCAGGCAGAGCGTCGTGTCGCCCTGCGCCGAGCCGGAGCTCGCCTGGATCCCGGACCGCGCGGCGTTGGCGATCGGCGCGGCCACGGTGTTGTTCAGCACGCGCGCAGTCATCGTGCTGCCCGAGTCGCGCACGATCGCGAAGATGCCTTGCCCGTCGGTGCCCATGACGTTGTTGCTCTGGATCAGCGTGCGAGTGGGTTCCGGCTCCGAGGTCATTCGGGTCGTCGGTGCCGACGGCGATCCCGGCGCAGCCGACCGCGCTGTTGGCGTTGATGAAGTTGTTCTGAGACGGTCGAGGTCATCGTGACCGGGCCGTCGACCTGCATCTCGATCGCGATGCAGTCGATCATCCGGAGCCGGTTCGCAGCCGTCCCGTTGTTCGAGACGTTGAAGTTGCCCTGACCGCCGTTCCCAGAGACGCCACCGGTGAAGAACCGGTCGGGCTGGTTGCCGATGCCGCCGTTCCCTCCGTTCATCGAGTTGCCGGTGATCGCGATCACGTTCGTCGCGCTACCGGCCGTGCCCGCGCTGCCCGTCGGAGCGCCGACGTTGGGGTTGCCGGCCCGCACCTGCACGCCGACGCCGGCGCGGAAGTCGACGATCGTGTTGTTGGCGATCGTCGCCCTCGTGATGTTGGCGGCGCTCGTCGCGGTTCCGGAGCCGAGCAGCGAGATCGCGGACCCCGGCGTCGCCACGTCGCCGGTGTCGTCGAGGGCGTTGGTCGAGATGTTGGCGTCAGTGATCGTGCCGGCGAAGCTCTGGATGTCGATGCCCTCGGCCTCCGTGTCGGTGATCACGTTGTTGGTGATCGTGACCGCGCCGGTGAGGTTCGGGGTCGCCGTCAGGCTGTCGTCGAAGGTGATGCTGTTCTCGTCGCTCGCGTCGCCCGCGCCGGTGATCCTGCCGTCGGTGAAGCTGAACCCGTTGACCTGCGTCCCGTTGACGCCGCTGTTGCCGGTGTTCTGGAGATGCATGTTCCGGAACGACGGGCTCGTCGTGTTCGTCAGCGAGATGCCGTGACCCGTGGTGCTCTGGATCGTGCCGCCGGAGTTGTCGCCGCCCTGAGTCGTGCTGCCGCCGCCGGTCACGGTCAGCCCGGCGGTCGTGCCGGTGTTGCTGAGCACGATCCCGCTGGCCGCGCCATTCGCGGCGATGCTGCGGAAGGTGAGGCCGCTGGCGCCGATCGTGGTGTTGGCGACGTTGAGGGCAGTTCCGGTCGTCGTGGTCAGCGTGTTGGTCGTGCCGGTGACGGTGACGGTGCCGCCGCTCGTAGCCGCCGGGCCTGGTCCGGTTGCGGTGAAGGCGGCGCCGGTGCCGGTGGAGAGGGTCATGCCGCCGGTGAAGCTGATCGTGCCGCCCGGTGTTGGTCGTGAGCGAGACGCCGGAGCCGGAGCTGACGGCGAGGGTGCCGGCGTAGGTGACGGTCGCGCTGCTGCTGCCGACCGAGAAGGCGGGGCCGCCTGCGCCGCTCGTCTTCGAGATCGTGCTGCCCGAGGGTGCGTTCAGCTGGCCCGCGACCGTGTTGAGCTGGACGGCGGAGGTGGTCGTGGTGCTGTCGAGGTCGGCGAGGCGGAGGTCGACGGTGGCCTGGGTCAGCACCAGGGCGGGGCCGTTCTGGGCGAGGATCGTGCTCGTGCCGGCGCCGGCGGGCGCCGACCGGGGCGACGCTGAGGTTGAGTGCCGTGGCCGGGCCCGGGACCCGTCACGCTGAGGGCGGTCCCGGAGGCGGAGAACACGTCGAGGTCGTCGAAGGCGATGCTGCCCGTGCTCGTGACGACGGCGAGCCCGCCCAGGCCGACCGGGTTGGCGGCGGTCCCGATCGCGAGCGTGTCGGCGTCGACGGCCTGCACTGCGCCGCCGGGTGTGGCGTCGAAGATCACGTTGCTGATCGACATGCCGGCGCCGGCGGTGTCGCCGCTGACCGAGTTGCTCGCGAAGCCGGTGATGGTGATCGCGCCGCCGCCGGAGACCACGAGCGCGCTCGCGTTCGAGACGAAGCGTTGTTGGTGCTGAAGGCCAGGTTCAGCGTGCCCGCCTGGCGGCTGACGTCGACGGCGTTGCCGGCGTGGCTTGCGGCGGTGCCGGTCCAGGTGTTGCCGGTGATCGAGAGTCCGAGCGTGCCGGTGGTGCCGGTGTTCAGGTTGACGTCGACGCCCTCGGCGCCGGCCTGGGTGAACGTGTTGCTCGCGATCGTCAGCGAGCTCGAGCCGGTGAGCGCGGCGGTGGTGGTGAGGTCGATCGGGTTGCCGCCGGTGGACGCGAGCGACAGACCCCGGATCTCGACCGGCATCGCAGCGGTGACGCCGACCGTCGTGGCGGCGGAGCTGACCTGCGGTCGCGTGCCCGCCGCGACGAGGTTCACCGGCGCGCCGTTGCCGTTCAGGTTGCGGTCGATCGACAGCGCGACGCCCTCACCCAGGAGGCGCTGGTTCGCCTCGAGGACGATGGAGCTCGTCAGCGCGCCCGAGTTGTGGACGAAGATGTAGTCGCCCGGTGCGTCGCTGTCGGTGCCGTTGCCGGCGGCGATGCCGGTGAACGAGCCGAGCGGACTCGCCGACGTCCCGTTGCCCGAGGCGCCCTGACGCACGTACCAGACCTTGTCGTAGACGTGGATCGTGACGGTCCCGGTTGCCGAGGCCGGCGTGCCCGACGGTCGGCTGGTCGGTCACGACGTACTGGAACGTCGTGTCGGTCGGCGCCCCGGTCGCGAGCGTCGGTGACGGCACGAAGCTGAAGTCGCCGTCGGCGGTCATCGACACGGTGCCGCCGGCGACCGTGCAGTCGTATGGCGCCGTTGTGTCGGCGCAGCCGACGATCGAGGTCACGGTGATCGGGTCGCCCTCCACCGGGTCGGCGTCGTTGCCGCGGACGCCGTTGGCCGGGCCGGTGGCCTCCGTCACCGCCGGCGTGGTCACCGCGGCGAGGTCGACCCGCAACTCCGTGTTCCCGATCGTGTCGAAACTGTCGGCGCCGGCGGTCGGCGCGTCGTTGACGCAGGTGACCGTCATCGACACGGTGGCCGTCGAGCCGCCGTTCAGCGTGTAGGTGAACGTGTCCGGCGTCGTGCCGGGCGGGGCGTTGCAGTAGTTCGGATCCGGCTGGTAGGTCAGCCCGGTCCCGCCGCCGGTGACCACGACGGTGCCGTTTGCCGGGTCAGAGGCCGAGCCGATCGTCTTCGGGCCGCCGTCGACGTCGGTGTCGTTGGTCAGCACCGGGACCGCGGTCGCGGCGGCGTCCTCGAGCACGGTTGCGCTGTCGTTGACCGCAACGGGCGGGTCGTCGACGGCGACGACCGTGATCCCCTTGGTGTCGGAGCCGGTCCGCGAGGTCTCGTCGGTGACCGTGAACGTGACCGTCCGCGCCGCCGTCGACGGAGCGTCGGAGCTGTTCCGGTAGGTCACATCGCGCAACGCCGCCTGGTAGGCGGCAAGACTGGCGTTGCCGGTGAGCGTGAGCGTGTCGCCGCTGACCGAGGGCGTGATCCCCAGATGCGAGCCCGGCGAGCGCGCAGGATGTCCTCAGCACCCGCGTAGCCGACCGTGATCTGAACCGTCGCGCCCGTGATCGTCGCGCCCGGGTCCGGATCGCTGACGGTCACCGCCGAGTCGATCGCCGTCGCCGCAGCGTTCTCCGTGTAGCTCGTGCTGCCGGCCGAGTTGTCGACCACCGGATTGTCCGGCGCGCACGTGACCGTCATCGAGACCGTCGCCGTCGAGCCGCCGTTGAGCGTGTACGTGAACGTGTCCGGTGTCGTGCCGGGCGGCGCGTTGCAGTAGTTCGGATCCGGCTGATAGGTCAGCCCCAACCCACCGCCCGTGATCACGACGGTGCCGTTCGCCGGATCCGACGCCGACAAGATCGTGATCATGCCACCGTCGAAATCGGTGTCGTTCGCCAGCACCGAGACTGCCGTGGCCGCGGCATCCTCGAGCACTGTTGCGCTGTCGTTGACGGCCACGGGCGGGTCGTCCACGCACGTCACCGTGATCGAGACAGTCGCCGTCGAGCCGCCGTTGAGCGTGTACGTGAATGTGTCCGGCGCCGTCCCGGGTGGGGCGTTGCAGTAGTTCGGATCCGGCTGATACGTCAGCCCCGTCCCGCCGCCGGTAATGACGACGGTGCCGTTCGCCGGATCCGAGCGCCGAGCCGATCGTCTTCGGGCCGCCGTCCGGATCCGTGTCGTTGGCGAGCACGTTGACTGCCGTCGCCGCCGCGTCCTCGAGAACGGTCGCCGAGTCGGCAACCGCCGTCGGCGCATCGTCCACGCACGTGACCGTCACCGAGACCGTCGCGGTCGAGCCGCCGTTGAGCGTGTACGTGAACGTGTCCGGCGTCGTCCCGGGCGGGGCGTTGCAGTAGCTCGGGATCCGGCTGATAGGTCAGTCCCGCGCCGCCCACGGTGATCACGACCATGCCGTTCGCCGGATCGCGACACGGACCCGATCAACTTCAGGCCCGCCATCCGGATCCGTGTCATTCGCCAACACGTCGATCGCCGTCGCGGCGGCGTCCTCGAGAACCGTCGCCGAGTCAGCAACCGCCGTCGGCGCATCGTCCACGCACGTGACCGTGATCGAGACCGTCGCCGTCGAGCCACCGTTGAGCGTGTAGGTGAAGCTGTCCGAGCCGCAGAAGTTCGCGGCCGGCTGGTAGGTGAGTCCGGTGCCGCCGCCGGTGATCACGACCGTGCCGTTCGCCGGCTGGGTGACCGAGGTCGACTGACTTCGGGCCGCCGTCGACGTCGGTGTCGTTCGCGAGCACGTCGATCGCCGTCGCGCCGGAGTCCTCGGCCACCGTCGCGCTGTCGTCGACAGCGACCGGGAAGGTCGTCGACGCACGTGACCGTCACGGACACAGTCGCGCTCGAACCACCGTTCAAGGTGTAGGTGAAGCTGTCCGCGGCCGCAGAAGTTCGCGGTCCGGCTGGTAGGTCAGGCCCGGTGCCGCCGCCGGTGATCACGACGGTGCCGTTCGTGCCGGATCGCGTCTTCGCCTCGACCGTCTTCGGGCCGCCGTCGACATCGGTGTCGTTCGCGAGCACGTCGATCGCGGTCGCGCCGGAGTCCTCGGCGACGGTGGCGGAGTCGTCGACGGCGATCGGCGGATCGTCGACGCACGTGACGGTCACGGACACGGTCGCGCTCGAGCCGCCGTTCAAGCGTGTAGGTGAACGTGTCCGGCGCGGTGCCGGGCGGCGCGTTGCAGTAGTTCGGATCCGGCTGGTAGGTCAGCCCCGTCCCGCCGCCGGTGATCGACGACCGTGCCGTTCGCCGGCTCCGACGACCGAGCCGATCGACATCGGGCCGCCATCGGCGATCGGTGTCGTTCGCCAGCACGTCGACCGCAGTCGCCCCGGCATCCTCGAGAACGGTCGCCGAGTCGTCCACCGCCGTCGGCGCATCGTCGACGCACGTGACCGTGACCGACACGGTCGCGCTCGACGCCGCCGTTCAAGCGTGTACGTGAACGTGTCCGGCGCCGTGCCGGGCGGGCTGTTGCAGTAGTTCGGATCCGGCTGGTAGGTCAGCCCGGTGCCGCCGCCGGTGATCGACGACCGTGCCGTTCGCCGGATCCGAGGCCGAGCCGATCGTCATCGGGCCGCCGTCGGGATCCGTGTCGTTGGCGAGCACGTCGATCGCCGTCGCGGCCGCGTCCTCGAGCAACGGTCGCCGCGTCGTCGACCGCCGTCGGCGCATCGTCCACGCACGTGACCGTGACCGAGACCGTCGCGCGTCGAGCCGCCGTTGAGCGTGTACGTGAACGTGTCCGGCGTCGTGCCGGGCGGGGCGTTGCAGTAGTCCGGGATCCGGCTGATAGGTCAGCCCCGCGCCGCCCACGGTGATCGACGACCGTGCCGTTCGCCGGATCCGACACGGACCCGATCATCTTCAGGCCGCCATCCGGATCCGTGTCATTCGCCAACACGTCGATCGCCGTCGCCGGCGGCGTCCTCAGCCACCGTCGCCGCGTCGTCGACCGCCGTCGGCGCGTCGTCCACGCAGGTGACCGTGACCGAGACGGTCGCCGTCGAGCCGCCGTTGAGCGTGTAGGTGAAGCTGTCCGGGCCGCAGAAGTTCGCGGCCGGCTGGTACGTGAGCCCGGTGCCGCCGCCGGTGATCACGACCGTGCCGTTCGCCGGCTGGGTGACCGAGTCGACCGACTTCGGGCCGCCGTCGACGTCGGTGTCGTTCGCGAGCACGTCGATCGCCGTCGCGCCGGAGTCCTCGGCCACGGTCGCGCTGTCGTCGACGGCGACGGGCAGGTCGTCGACGCACGTGACCGTTACGGACACGGTCGCGGTCGAGCCGCCGTTCAGGGTGTAGGTGAACTGTCCGGGCCGCAGAAGTTCGCGCGCCGGCTCGTAGGTCAGCCCGGTGCCGCCGCCGGTGATCACGACCGTGCCGTTCGCCGGCTGGGTGACCGATGTCGATCGTCATCGGGCCGCCGTCGACGTCGGTGTCGTTCGCGAGCACGTCGATCGCCGTCGCGCCGGAGTCCTCGGCGACGGTGGCGGTGTCGTCCACCGCGGTCGGGGGATCGTCGAAGCAGTCGACGGTCACCGAGACCGTGGCCTGCGAGCCGCCCGGCGCGAGCGTGTACGTGAACGTGTCCGGCGCGGTGCCCGGCGGGTCGTTGCAGTAGTTCGGGTCGGGCTCGTACGTGAGGCCCGTGCCGCCGCCGGTGATCGACGACCGTCCCGTTCGCCGGCTGGGTGACCGTGTCGACTGCCATCGGGCCGCCGTCGACGTCGGTGTCGTTCGCGAGCACGTCGATCGCCGTCGCCCCGTCGCCCTCCGCGAGCGTCGCCGAGTCGTCCACCGCCGTGGGCGGGTCGTCGACACAGGTGAGGTCGACCGTCACGTGGCCGACGTCGGTGCCGCCCCGCCCGTCGGAGACGGTGTAGTCGAACCCGCCGGCGCCGCAGAAGTTCGGGGCCGGGACGAACTGAATCGTGCCGCCCGAGATCGACGCCGCGCCGCCGGTCGCATTCGCGACAGCCGTGACCGTCAGCGGGTCGGAATCGGCATCCGTGTCGTTCTCCGCCGGGCTGCCTGCGCCCGAGACCGGCAGGTCGAGCTGCGTGTCCTCCGTCCCGCCTTCCGTGTCGTCGACGGCAACCGGATTCGTGTTCTCGACGGCGTCCGTCACCGAGATCGCGAACTGCTCTTCGTAGCCCGCTCCGTCGGCGTCGGTGACGCGAATCCGAACCGAGTAGCTGCTCTTGGCCTCGTAGTCGAAGACGGCGTTCGTCCTCAGCGCGTTCCCGGCGAGCGTGAACGAGCCGTTGTCGCCAGAGCCCGTGCCGGCGACGAGGCTGTAGGAGTGCGTGTCGCCGGCGTTCGGGTCGGTCACCGTCAGCGTTCCGACGGTCGTCGCCGCCGGCTGGTTCTCGGCCACGCTCGCCGGGCTGAGCGAAAGGTCGCTCGGTGCGCGGTTCTGGTCGACGTTCTCGCAGTCGGCCCTTACCCGGTCGTCGGTGTCGGCCATTGCCCCGTCGGAGCCGCCGCCACAGAAGAGATCGTCGGAGAGCGACGCGGCATCGCGCCCGTCCAGGGTGTCGTCGCCCATCCCGCCGAAGAGCACGTCGTTGGCCATTCCGCCCCGCAGGCGGTCGTCGCCGCCGACCGCCGTGGAGCCAGTTCGCAGCCCCATTCCCCTGCAGGGAGTCGTCGCCCGACCCGCCGCGCAGGTTCTCGACGTCGGAGCGGAGCTCGTCACCCTCCCCCCTGCTGCCGTCGTTCGCGCCGTTCCCGGCCGACAGGCTCACGGCCGTGTCGTGGGCGAGGTAGTCGCCGAGGTCTCGACCCGGCCCGCCGCTCATCCGATCGCTTCCATGTCCCCCGCGGAGGTTGTCGTCGCCGCCCTCCCCGAACAGGCGATCGTCCCCCGCGCCGGCACGCAGCCGATCGTTGCCGCCTCCGCCGTAGAGGCGGTCATCGCCCGAGCCGGCGAGCAAACGGTCCTTGCCCCCGCCGCCCCGAAGCACGTCATCGCCGCCGAAGCCGCAGATCACGTCGTCCCGCGCCGTCCCGGTGAGCACGTCCGGCCCAGGTGTGCCGCTCACCGTGCAGGGATCGGTCGCATCCAGCTCTTCCACCGCCGCCGACGGCTGACCGGTGGCAACAATCAGATAGGAAAACCCGATCGCCAGAAGAGTCAGCGACCAGCCCTTGCTGCGGCTCCGGATCCTGGGCGTTCCGTACTCCTCGGTTGGCTTCGAGCCAGGTACGGAGTCGATCTCCTAGGCAGGCCGCAGACGCACCCACCAAGCCCCGAGAACAGAGTGCCACGCCGGTCGCCGACTTACAAGGCCTGTAACGACCTTTTTCAAGCTGTGGAGAAGAGGGCGACCAGCCTCCGTATGCGCCTGCTTGTGGAAAGGTGGGCGTCGACCGGCCCGCCCCGACCGAGGAGATTCGACAATGGCCACAACCGAGACCCCAACGCTCTCCGATCAGGACCTCGCCGAGCTGGTCGCGTTGACGAAAGGCGCCGACAGCGTGGAGCTCAAGTTGACCGTGCCGGTGTCAGACCGGAGTCGCGGAGCGGCGGCGCTCGGGGTGGATCCCCTCGACGCTCAGATTCGGCAGGTCTACTTCTTCGACACGCCGGAGCTCGCGCTCAACAAGAGCGGCGTCGTCGTCCGTGCCCGCCGCGTCCAGGGGAAGGGGGACGATACGGTCGTGAAGCTGCGCCCGGTGGTCCCGAAGGAGCTTCCGGCCGCGCTACGCCGCTCGCCGAACTTCGGCGTCGAGGTCGATGCCATGCCGGGCGGGTTCGTCTGCTCGGGATCGATGAAGCGCGCGCTGAAGACACCCCGCGTCAGGGATGCGGTGTTCGGAAAGCGGCCGCTCAGCAAGCTCTACTCCAAGGAGCAGCGGGCCCTCTACGCGGCGCACGCACCCGCGGGGCTGGAGCTGGACGACCTCTCGATCCTCGGCCCGCTCTCCGTGCTCAAGCTGAAGTTCGCGCCTGAGGGCTTCGACCGCAAACTCGTTGCCGAGCTCTGGCTCTACCCGGACAACTCCATGATCCTCGAGCTGTCGACGAAATGCGCGCCCTCGGAGACGTTCCAGGTCGTCGCCGAATCGAAAGCATTCCTGACGCAAAAGGGCGTCGAGCTCACCGGTGAGCAGGAGACCAAGACGAAGAAGGCGCTCCAGTACTTCTCGAAGCAGCTGCGGGCAGACGGCGACTAGGCCCGTCCGCGCGTCTTGCTAGCGGGTTGAGATGCCGAACGCACAGCTCGAAGTGATCCATATGCACGGGGAATCGCTGTGGCCGCGGGTCGCGGAGCTTCCGCTCGTTGTCGAGGCGTGCGAGTACGACCGCCTGCACGCCGTCCTCGCCTACGAGTTCGACCGCATCACGACGCACGTGCGGCTCGTGGGCGCCGGAACGGAGGGGCTGGGCGAGGACGTCTCGGCGTTCCGCGAGGACGGCACCACGCTGCACGAGACCCAGCCGTCGCTGCCCCTCGCGGGCGAGTGGACGCTGGCCGGCTTCTGCGAGCAGCTCGGCGGGCTCGCGCTGTGGCCGGAGCCGCCGGAGTGGGACGTGGCGCTGCGCCTCCGTCGCTGGGCGTTCGAGTCGGCGGCCCTCGACCTCGCGCTCCGCCAGGCCGGCCGCCCGCTGCACGACGTGCTCGGGCTCGAGCCGAAGCCGGTGCGCTTCGTCAACTCGCTCGGCCTCGGCAAGGAGCCGTCGATCGAGCCGGTGCGCCGGCGGCTCGCCCGCTCTCCCGGAGTCCGCTTCAAGCTCGACGCGGAGGCGAGCTGGGAGCCGGCGCTCGTCGACGAGGTCGCGGCGACCGGCGCGGTCGACACGATCGACTTCAAGGGCCAGTACGGCTTCGAGGTGAAGGATCCCGCGGCGCTGTGGCGCGCTGTACGACCACATCCTCGCCGCGTTCCCGGACGCCTACCTCGAAGACCCGCACGACCTGCCCGAGATCGCGCAGCGGCTCCGCGACCACGTCGAACGGGTGTCCTACGATGCGCCGATCCGCAGCGCCGAGGACATCGGCGCGACGCCGCTCCCCGCACGCGTGGTGAACGTCAAGCCCGCGCGCATCGGCGACCTGCAACGGCTTTTCGAGGTCTACGCGCGCTGCGCGCGGGAGCGGCGGCCCATGTACGGCGGAGGTTTCGGGGAGCTGGGCGTCGGCCGCGGGCAGATCGAGCTGCTCGCCGCGCTGTTCCACGCCGACGCGCCCAACGACGTGGCGCCGGGCGCCTACAACGAGGACGACCCGCCGGGCCGCCTGCCGGCCAGCCCGTTGGCGCCGAGCCCGGCGCCGACCGGGTTCCGCTGGACGGCATAGGCCCGTCCGCCAGGCACGACCCGGCCGCGGGCGGACCAATTTCCGGCGGCCATTTCCGAAGGAGTCTGAGAGGCGCGGACCGGAGTCGAACCGGTGTGCGAGGCTTTGCAGGCCTCTGCCTAACCACTCGGCCACCGCGCCGGGCGACGTTGCATGGTAACGGTGGCTGGGTACGTACCACCCGTGGCCGACAAGCTTTTCGCCACCGAGTACGAGACGCTCGAGCAGCTCCGCGAAGCCGCCCGTGGGTGCAAACGCTGTGACCTCTGGAAGTCGGGCACGCAGACCGTCTTCGGCGAGGGACGCCCAGAGGCCCGGCTGATGCTCGTCGGCGAGCAGCCCGGCGACCAGGAGGATCTCGCCGGCCGGCCGTTCGTCGGCCCCGCCGGGCAGCTGCTCGACAAGGCCCTCGAGGAGGCCGGCATCGACCGCGAGCTCGCCTACGTCACCAACGTCGTCAAGCACTTCAAGTGGCAGCCGCGCGGGAAGCGGCGCATCCACCAGAAGCCGAATGCGGCCGAGATCGCCGCCTGCAGGCCGTGGCTCGACGCCGAGCTCGAGCTGCTCCGTCCGAAGGTGCTCGTCTGCCTCGGCGCGACCGCCGCTCAGGCGCTGCTCGGCCGGCAGTTCCGAGTCAGCCGCGACCGCGGCGTGCCGGTCGAGTCCGACCTCGCGCCCGTCGTCATGGCGACCGTGCACCCGTCGTCGATTCTTCGGTCGGAGAACCGCGAGGAGGAGACTGCTCTGCTGGTGGAGGATCTCCGGCGGGTCGCGGAGGCCCTTCGAGCCGCCTGACCGCGAGCGCTACCGCAGCGGCCAGCAGCAGGAGAGCAGCCCACGCGACGCTCGCGCGTGGGGTCAGGACGCTCGGCGGCGTCCATGACGTCCAGTCGCGCTTGACGAGCTGCTCGAACCAGAAGTCGCGCCACCCGACCGCGAGGCCGTAGACCAGCGTCAGCCCGAGGAGGAATCCCACGGCCAGTCGTGCGGCGAACCGGGTCAGCACGAGCGCAGCGGTGACGAGCAGTGTCGCGTCGAGGCCCTCGTGGTCGCCGAGGTGGACGGCCGGCGCGAGCCGACCGTCGCCGCCGCGCCGGATCTCCTCGCCGAGGAAGACGTCGCCTGGGAAGAAGAAGCCCGCAGCCGCAGCGATCCACACCAGCGCGGCGAGCCAGACCACGACACCGATCACCACGCGCAGCGCGTCGAGTCGGAGCCGTCCCACTCGCTCCCACGGCGCCTTCAGGCTGAGAGCGAATGCGATCGCGACGCCGATCGCGGGCACCACGTTGATCGGCTTCGCATCCAGGTCGTGCTGATCGACGACGCCGGGCAGCGCCGTCACGCCGCAGAGCAGCGGTCGCGATCCCGGCGGCCCACAGCGCGCCAGCGCGTCCCGATCCGGTCGGCGGCGAGCCAGGCGATCGAGATCGCGATCAGCGACACGGGATAGTTGAGGAAGACGAGCGCGCGGCCCAGGCCGGCGGCAAACCCCTCCTCGCTGACGTTGTAGAGCTCCTCGGGCGGCAGCCGCCAGTACGTGATCGCGATCAGACCGGCGGTCGCAAACAAGAGCGCCCACAGAGCGTCCACTGGTACAGGCCTTCGATGCGCCAAGCTCTTGCCTGCCTCGCCGTGCTCATCCTCGCCGCCTGCGGCGGCGGAAGCAAGGAGGCGTCGGATCCCGTCTACGCCTACGACGAGGACGAGCCGATCGCGAAGCAGGACGCCGGGCTGGCGAACTCGGACTACCCGGTGAAGATCCACGACATCAGCTTCGACGGCGGCGCCGAGCGGGTGCCGGCGTTCCTGCTCCTCCCACCGGGCGAGGGGCCGTATCCGGCGGTCATCTACCTCCACGGGCAGGGCGGTGACCGGCTGGAGATGCTCTACACCGCGAGCTGGCTTGCCGGCAGGCGCGCTGTCGCTCTCACGGTCGAGTCTCCCTACTCGCCGAACCGCGAGATCGAGCTCGGGCCGGGCGTCGAGGGCCTGCGCAAGGAGCGGAACCGAACCGTGCAGAGCGTCGTCGAGCTGCGGCGCGCCGTCGACCTGCTCCAGTCCCTGCCTCAGGTGGACGACGACAAGATCGGCTTCGTCGGCTACAGCGCCGGCGCGCGGACCGGCGCGATCCTCGCCGGCGTCGAGCCGCGGATCAAGGCGTTCGTGCTCATGTCGGGAGGTGAGGACTCGGTCGACGAGTTCATGACGCTCGTCCAGCCGGAGCAGCGCGACGAAGTCCGACCGCTCCTCGAGGACACGGACGGCCTGACGTACATCGCGCAGGCGAGCCCGTCGAAGCTCTTCTTCCAGGCGGGCCGGAAGGACTCGGTCGTTCCCAAGGACGCGCTCGAGACGCTGATCAAGGCCGGAAGCGAGCCGAAGAAGGTCGGCTGGTACGACGCCGGCCACGACCTCGCGGTCCCGAAGGCGCAGCGCGACCAGCTCGACTGGCTCGCCGACGTCCTCGAGATCGAGGGCCCGCCCGTCGAGGGAGCAGAGACCGGGCCCTAGGATCGCCCGGTGCACGAGTGGGCGCCGGAGATCCGCGTCGACGAGCCGCTCGCCCGGCGGCTGATCGGCGAGCAGTTCCCCGAGGTCGAGGGGCGGTCTTTCCAGCTCCTCGGCGAGGGCTGGGACACCACGGTCTACCGCGTGGACGAGCGCTGGACCTTCAGGTTCCCGCGCAAAGAGATGGTCATACCGGGATTCCGGAACGAGATCGCCCACCTCCCCACGCTGGCGCCGCTCTTGCCCCTGCCGATCCCGGTGCCGACGCTCGTCGGCGAGCCGTCCGACGCATTCCGCTGGCCGTTCTACGGAGCGCCGTTTCTCCCCGGCCGAGAGCTCGCGGAAGCCAATCTGGACGACGAAGCGCGTGCCGGGCTCGCTCTCCCGCTCGCCGAGTTCCTCCGGGCGCTCCACGGGCTCGAGCTCGACGCCCACCTCCCGCTCGACCCGGTCCGCCGCGCCGACATGCCCTTCCGCGTCGAGTGGACCCGCGACCGCATGAGCAGGCTCGTAGCAGGAGCGCCTCTGGCAGCCGCCGCCTCTGGTCGAGGAGCTCCTGGTCGAGGCGGAGCGCATCCCGCCGCCGGAGCCCGTGACCGTCTGCCACGGCGACCTCCACCTCCGCCATCTCCTGGTCGGAGACGACGGGCGGCCAACAGCGGTCATCGACTGGATCGACCTCTCACGGAACGACCCGGCGGTCGACCTCGCGCTCTTCTGGTCGTCCCTGCCGCCGGGCACTCGTGGGGTCTTCCTGGACGCCTACGGCGAGGTGACGGACGAGCAGCTGCTGCGCGCGCGGGTGCTCTCGCTGTTCCTGTGCGGCACGCTCGCGCTCTTCGGCCACCACGAAGGCCTGCCGGCGCTGGAGCGCGAGGCGCTCGCCGGCCTCGACCGCACCTGCAGCTGAGCTCAGCCGAGCACGCGCAGGGCCTCGAGGTCGGTCACGACGCGCACGGCCCGTGTCACGCGCTGGTCGACTCGTACCGGAGGAGCTCTCCGCCCGAGCCGTCAGAGAGCACGAGCTCCCCCTCGCTCGCCGACGACGAGGAGACCGACTCGAGCGCCGAGAGGTACGCGGTCTCTGCGCTCATGACGTCGTCGAGGCATGCCATCCGGGTCGACGCGACTTGCCCAAGCGAGACCGACTCACCGTCCTCCTCGTACGAGCCCGTGAACCTGTTGCAGCCGCCGGTTCCTGAGGCTCTGCCGCCTTCGAACCCGATCGTCATCGTGACGCCGTCGGGAATCGAGATCCCGGCTCCCTCGACGAGCGTCCACGAGGATCCGTCCAGAGACGTCCGTCCATCGCCGTCGCCGCCACAGGCACTGAGCAAGATGCCGACGAGGAGGCTCATGGTCAGGGCGGTGGACGGCAACGGCTGACGAAGCCTACGCAGAGCAACGCGGGGAAGGCCGGGCCCGCCGGCCCTCCCCGCGGCTCACTCAGCGATCAGTCGCTGATCGTGTAGACGTCGTCGAAGTCGCGGACGTACATCGCCATCAGCTGGCCGTGCTCCACGAGCGCCGGGTCCGGATGCGTCTTGTGCACCTGGGCGTCGAACAGGAACCAGCCGCGCCCGAGCACCTCGCGGGCGTCGATGATCCCGCTCGACTCCTCGTCGATCGTGATCGACGCGTCCGTGCCGCCCGGCGTCACCGGCTTGAACAGCGCCGGGTCGAACTGCGGCCACGACGCCACGGTCGCCGGTGTCGATGTCGTACGCGACGATCCGTGCGACGTGGACGTTGTTGCCCGGATCCTCCTGGATCAGGATGTTGCCCCTGCCGTCGATGTCGAGGTTGTCCGGCTTGTTCAGGAACGGAGCCTCGGAGCCGTCCAGCATCAGGGTCAGCGTCCCGCCGAGCCAGGGCGACTCGATGTCGTCGAACGACATCTTCCAGAGACCACCGCCGTCACGGCCGGTCAGACCCGTCGGGACATCCGCACCCTTGCCGCCCTCCGTCGTGACGAACCAGAAGTCGTCGGGGTTCCTCGGGTCCCAGGCACCGTCCTCGATCCGGTTCAGAGTCAGGCCGTCGGCCGACGCTTCGATGTTCTGCCGGTTGCCCGACTGATCCCAGTCGATCTCGGACAGGTCGAAGCGCGCAGCCGTGCCCTTGCCGAACTTCGTCCGGAAACCGGCGTCTGTGGTGACGGTCTCGTCGAGCAGGTCGGGGACGTAGTCGACGCCGTTGGTCAGGCCCGCCTTGTCGAACGGGTTCCCGTTGCTCTGCTTGTGCCCGACGTAGATCCAGGGCTGACCAAACGCAGCGTCCTCCTGGCCCAGAACGAGGGTGGTGTCGCTCTGGTTCGGCGCAACGAGCGTGTTCTCCCAGGAGAAGAGGCCGAGGCGCTGGAGTTGCTGCGCGTGGCCGTCCTCGGTGACGCCGAACGAGCGTCCCTCGTTGCCGATCTCCTCGTTGCCGAAGTAGATCCGGCCCTTGTAGCCGCGCCTCGTCTTCTTGTTGTACAGCTGTCCTTCGTCCGTGAGGCTGCTCGAGCACCAGCGGCCGAACGCGGCGAGTTGCGCTGGGAAGACATCCCCGGCAAGCCGCGGGTTCGGCCCTCCTGCCGACGGAGTCGGGCCGTATGTCTGTGTCACGTAGTCCCAGTACGTCGTCCCGGGCTGAACGAAGTCGGAGCCCTCTTCGACCTCGAACGACCGCTCGTCGATCTCCAGCTTCGAGACGAAGGCGCCCTGTTGTCCATGCGCACGGACGGCGCCGGTGGTCGCGACCAGCTCGTGGTTCATGTACAGAGTCAGGTCGTGGCCCGGCCCCGGGCGGGCGCCCAGGCCGTCCGGGATTCCGACCATCTCGAACCCGTTGCTCGCCGACTCCGAGTCGCCGACGGTGAGCAGCGCCTTGGTATGGACGCCCTTCGCGACCGGAAGGACGTAGGGGTCCGTCGCCGAGTTCGGCCCGCGGCTCGACCCGGACGACGGGGACGAGTGGGCACCTGCGGAAACTGCTGAAACGAGGATCGTCGTGAGGAGAGCCGCTCCCGCGGCTCCGAGCGCGAGCAGGCGTCTTCGGCCACTGCGCGTCAACATGCAACCTCCTTGGTCAGGCGCCGCACCCTGGGTTCGTGCGGCGCGTCAGGGGATTGCTAACAGCGCATCTCGGCCCGGATGGGACTCGATCTGGTATCCAGCTTGTTGGCAGCTGGTGAGGAGGAAAATCCCTGCTATCTGACCTCTTTTTCTCTTCATCCGAGGCGGGTGAGGCGCGCGTCCGGTCGGGCCCGTACCCTGGTTCCGGATTCCTTAGCGGAAGGAGCGCAAAATGTCGTGGTTCTGGTGGCTGCTCGGCGTCCTCGTCCTGATCATGTGGATCGCGGCGATCGTCGACATCATTCGGCGGAGGCATTCGCGGACGGCCGGCAAGACGGCGGCGTGGATTCTCATCGTCCTCATCCTCCCGGTCCTCGGGACGATCCTCTACTTCCTCATCAACGGGACCGGCGACCCTGGAGTGCCGAGGGGCGACACGGGCGTGTCGCGGATGCCGGGCAACTGACCGCGCAAGCGGCTCAGGGACGGGTCAGCACAGCCTTCCGGCAACGGTCCCGGTGCCGGCGTGGCCGGGACTGGGGCCGTACCCTGGGTTCACCTTGACGACCACGAGCTGCGGCGTATTGCCCGTGATCGTCGAGCCTGCCTTCGAGATCGAGCTGGCGACCCGCACGATGATGAAGGCCGGTAGCGGCGTCGCCGGCGGGCCGGAGCTCCCGCCGGGCTCGGTCGACCACGTCTGACCGCACGCCGGGCTGCTGCTCGGGCTGGAGGAGAAGCCCTTGAAGGCCGACGGAGCCGACCCTCCGCTGAGCGAGTTCTCCTTCGCCCACTGAGCGCCCCAGAAGGTCACGGAGCTGCCGACGGCCGAATTCAGGTCGCCGACGACGAACGAGCCGCCCGCCGTCGCCGCCCCGATCAGGAACGTGCAGGAAGCGGAGACCGGGCTCCCGCCGGGGTCGTTGATCGTGGTGGTGACCGTGAACGGCCCGGTCGACGTGTACGCGTGCATGCCGTTGACGTCGAAGCCGCCGGACGCGTTCGTCGTGATGATGCCGGGCGACGGAGGCGTGAGGTCGCCCCAGTCGATTGACGCGCTGAAGTCAGCAGGCGTCGAGAACGGGTTGGCATCGGTGAACGATGCGACCACGCCGGCGAAGAACTGACTCGAGACCTGGTTGGTGCACGTTGCCGTCTTCGGCGCGTCGGAGACGATCGCCGTCGAGAGCGCCGTGGCCGTCGTGATCGGGTTGTCGACGTCGGTGATCACGACCGTGATCGGGAAGGTCCCTTCCGTGATGTAGGTGTGGCTTCCGCTGACGGTGAACGGCCCGCCGGTGGGGCCGCTGATCGTCCCGGTCGTGGGCGGGCTTCCGTCGCCCCAGTTGATCGTCGCCCCGTACTCGCTCGCCGTTGCCGTGGTGTCGGGATCGGTGAAGGTCGCGACGACTCCGGTAAACGGTGCACCCTCGACGACGTTGATCGTCGTGCCGGTGGCGGTGATCGGCTGGTCGGGCGCCGATTCGGTCTCGAAGAAGATGTCGGGGTCGGGCCGGCCGGCCGGCCAATTCAGGTTCGTGATCGTGTTCCGGTTGTCGCCCCAGAGGTAGTAGAACCTGCCTGCGTCGGCCGCGATCCCGATGTACTCGCCCATGTAGCAGTTGGCGATCGCGTTGTCGAAGTTCGGATTGAGCTGCGGGACGCCCCAGTTCTGGTTCGTCACCCGCTGGAGCGCGCCGAACGTGACGCCGCCGTCCGTGGAAAACGCCTTGAAGACGTCGACGTTGAAGTTGTTCGCAGCATCGTTGCGGCGGTCGTACCAGGCGACGGAAACGGTGCCCTCGTCGCCGCCGACCGCCACGAACGGCTCGAACTGGTCCGTGGTCGTGCCGCCGCCGAGCTGAACGGGCGCCCCCCACGTCGCCCCGTTGTTCGTCGACCGACTGAAGAAGACGTCGCTGTTGTCGACGTTGCCTGCCGGGTCGGTGGCCCAGACGGCGTACAGGTTTCCGTTGCTCACGCTGCCCGTCGTGTCGACGGCGAGCCACGCCTGGTGAAGCATGCGGATGTTCCCGTTCAGCGTCGTCCGGTTGTTGTTCGGGCCGCAGTTGACGACGCGATCGATGCCCGGAAGGCGGTTCCCGGTCGAGACCTGGACGTTCGCGCCGAAGGTCTGCCCACCGTCCGTCGAGACGCGGAACCGGATGTCACCCAGAGTCGCGCCGGCCCGGTCGGCCCAGACCACGTACACCTGGCCGTTCGGCCCGACCTTCGTGCTGCACCCGAAGGGAGCGGGGCCCTGCGCCTGAAGGATCTGCTCGTTCACGAACGTCACACCGCCGTCGGTCGAGCGGGAGAACCGCAGCTCGCTCGTGTCGGCGATGCCGTCGGAGGGGTTGCTCGTGTCGAAGAACCTCGTCCAGCAGACGTAGACGTTGCCGTTGTTCGCGCCGCCGGAGTTGTCAACCGCGACCCACGGCTTGTCGCTCAGGGTGGTCAGGTTCCCCGCGGCATTGAGCCCCGATGAAGCAGCAGACGCATCAACGCGGTTCCCGAAGGTCTGGCAGTCGTCCGTCGACCGCAGGATCCCGATCGCCGGGTTGCCGCCGATCGTCGCGTTTTCGCCGTAGTAGAACGTGCCCGTCCCCAGGTTCACCGCCAGCGTCGGGTCGCCGTTGTTTCCCGCTCCGAGCTCGCCTTGATCGGTCCAGGTCTGGCCGCGGTTCGTCGAACGGGCAAATCCGGAGATCCCTGCTCCGGGCCCCGAGTCGTTGAAGCCGGCACAGACCGTCGCGCCACGGACTGCGAGGCTCGTCTCGCTCTGCGTCGTGTTGTCACCTGGGTCCCCGGCGGCTGTATTCACCCTGGTGTCGTCGACCAGGACTGTCTGGGCCGAGGCGTTTGCGGCGTACAGCATCGGGATGGTGAGCGCCAGCGTGACGCCGAGAGCAAAACGGCGGGCATGGGACGAGCGGGTCATGGCTTCTCCTCCAACGGCACTTCCGCCTCTCGAAGGCGACCGCAGCAGGCGCCGACCGTGGTCTCAGGTGCTTGCGACGATTGTCCCACTCCGGAGGCCTGCCGACAATGGCCGGGCTCAGGAGGTGACTGTGAGACTCCTCAGGATCCTGTTGACCTGGGCGAGCCGCGCCGTACGCCTGGTCGGAGTCGCGACCACGCCGGTCACGATCTGGATCCGGTAGGCGGTGTTCTGGAGGAAGAACGTCCTGTTCGTCTTCGCGGTCTTCGACCGGTACGCGGGCACGCCGCCAAGCCTTGTGCGCTCGAAGAAGCCCGAGAGCCTCGTCCCGTAGGTCCGACGCATGAACGCAGCGAGAGACGACCCGTCGTTGATTCGCTTCGAGCAGAGCTGGACGAAGGACTGGCGCACGAGCGACGGGGACGTGTAGTCGACCACCCGAACGGTCTGGCATGGAGCCCCGGCCGAGAACTGCGTCGCCACCACCTTGCCGGTGATGCGCCAGGCTCGCGGGTAGGAAAGCGAGTAGCCGACGCGGTCGTTCTCCAGGGTGCGCCACTTCTGGGCCTCGCTCGCGGCGCTCGGCTGATTCCCCGTCGCGCAGCCGAGGACGACTGCACAAACCGCCGCACTCCACCCGATGAAGCGACCTCGCATTTGCCTCGCCTCTCATGTTCCCACAGGAGGAACCGGGAAAACTGGCGGCTAGCGGCGGCGCGGCGGCTTCGTGCGCTTCACGAGCGTCCGTACGGTGGTGACGAGCCGCCGGTGGACGCCCGGACCGGTCGCGCGCAGGTCGCTCCACGCCGAGAAGATCCGCCAGGCCTGGGTGAACGTCGCGCCCTCGACATCGGCGCGGCACCAGTCGAGCCCCAGGGCCGCGCAGGCGTAGATCCCGGGGTCGAGCCGCCACTCGCTGCTCGAGTCGCGGAGCGCGGTGCCGAGGCGGTCGAGCAGCTGACCGGTCTGCGAGACGAACGCGGCGTTCGACAGGCCCGTCTCGTTGTTGGGCGCCCAGGCGAAGCCGAAGCGATCGGGCCCGGGCCTGGTTGCCGCGAAGTTGCGGAAGGCGTACGTCTGCGACGAGACGAAGTGCCGCATCTGGTCGCCTGAGACCATCGTCCAGCCCAGGCCGGCCGGCCACTGCCAGCCGGCGTTCCCGATCGGCGTGTGTGCGTACGAGAGGAAGGCACGAGCGGCGCCGAACGGGTTCGGTGCGACGGCGCCGAGCTTCGCGGCGTGCTGGAGGAAGTCGTTGAGGTACTCGCGGCGTGCTTCCGGCGCGGCGCCGGGGACGCCCCAGCGGCGCGCGTCGCCGTAGACCTCCTGCGCCCAGAAGCGGACGGTGCGCTGCATGTCGAGCCAGAACGGCGCGTCGGAGAGCCAGGACTTCATCGTCGCCTTGTAGGTGGACGCGTCCTGCGTCCCGTGCATCACGCCGATGACGAAGACGGCACCCTGCGCCGGCCGGCCGTCGCCCTCGTACAGGCCGCTGACGAACGCGCGTGCATCCTCCCGCGCGGTGCCGAGGTCGCGCCGGACGCTGGACGGGAACTCGTTGATCGCCCAGGTGTCTCCTCGCGCGACGTCGTAGCCGGCCGCGGCCATGCGCCGCCGCGCCTCGACGCCGGCGTCGAACCACGTCCGGCCCGTATCCCGCACCCAGCGCTGCCAGGTCGCCCAGTGGATCTCGGCCATCGCGTGGAATCGCGGGCCGAGCGCGCGGATCCGAGTGGCCTGGTTCGGCCGCGGGTTCGCCTTGTCGGAGACCAGCGGCGGAACCGAGATGTAGTAGTCCGCGCAAGGCGAAGCGCGCTCGGCGAGCTTCGGCGCGAGGCGCAGCCAGTCGCGGGCGGCGTAGAAGACGAGCTCGGCCGAACGGCACGGCGTGGCGGTCGTCGCGTTGAGCCGGAACCGCGCTTGTCCGGCGCGGTAGCGCGGATCGAGCGACGCGACGCGCGGCAGGTCCGCGCAGTCGATAACGGCGAGCGTGCTACCGCCAGTCGGGCAGACCGCCGACCCCGCCGATGGGGAGGCGATCAGCGCCCCGCAGGCAGCGGCGGCAAGTGTGCCGCCGAGCGCGAGGCGACGGAGATCGGAGACGAGTGCCACAGGACCCCTTCTTCGACTGACAACGTCGCTTCGTTAGGGAGAGGGTACTGACTCGAGCATCGAGGCGAGCCCGCGGACACCCGTCGTGTCGAGAACACGCAGACGCCGGAGCGCGAGCGGTTGCCTCGCCGACTGAAGGGTGCCCTGCTCCGTGGTCACGGCGAGGACGTAGCCGGCCCGTCGAGCAAGCCTTTCCACTCGCTCGTCGTACGCACCGAACGGGTACGCGAACCACTGGACAGGGTGGTGCAGCCGTCCTTCGAGCACGCGGCGCGACCTCACCAGCTCACGAAGCGCCTCGCGATCGCCGAGTTGCGTGAGGTCTGCGTGCGAGACGCTGTGCGACCCGATCTCGATTCCCCGGCGCTCGAGCCTGCGCAGCAGCCCCCAGCTCAGAAAGGTCCGATCTCCGTTCACGATGCGGTCGGTGATGACATAGGCGGTCGCCTGCATCCCGAGCCTCGAGAGCACGGGAGCGGCCCTGTAGAACGCGTCGCGATACCCGTCGTCGAACGTGATCAGGATCGGCTTCCGTCCGAGTGGCCTGCCGCGAACGAGCGCGCCGAAGAGCTCGCGCTGGGTCACGGTCCGGTAGCCGTGACGCTTCAGCCACCTCATCTGACGGGCGAAGTCGGCCGGGTGCACCGTGAGGCGGCGTGTGATCGCGGGCGCCGACGAGGGCACGAGATTGATCCGGTGGTACATCAGGATCGGAACCACGACCCGGCGGGACGGGAGCACCCGGGGCAGGTGGAGCCTGTGCTCTCGCCCCTCGATGTGGCACGCGGCGGCGGAGCACGGGGAAGACGAGGAGCGCGCGTCGTCGATCGCAAGCTGTGCGCCGGCCGCCAGGACTGCGGTCAGCAGGACGAGAAACCCTCTGAAGCGCGTGACCGTCATGGGTACGACGGTCGCGCGGCGCGCTCACACGGCGCTCATGCCCGGCTCACGCAGACGTCAGGGGGTTCCGGCAACGAAAAAGGCCCCTGTGCGGGGCCCTCTTCCACAGCAGGGTGGACTTAGCGCCCGGCGTCGCGGCGCGTACCGGCGGTCATGTCAGGCCCGTACCGGCCGAGCGTCCGGTACGTGTCCTTGTCTTCTAGAAGCCGCCGACCTTCCTCGCGGGCTTCAAGTTCCTCCGGCGTATCAAGTTCCTCTGGCGGTGTTCCGCGCCTGCGCCGGAGCCATGTAGTAAGACGAGCGAACACGCCGGCGATTCTACTCCTCCGTGCCGATCAACCGGTGATAGGCCGAGAACGAAAAAGCCCTCTGAGCGGGGGCTTTTGAGAAGCGGCGCAGACGGATTGGCGGGCGTCGGCCTGGTGGCTCGAACGCAGACGTGTCGCGGTTGGCCAGCTAGCTCACCTCCTCAATATCGCTCTGCTGCGAGCTCTTGTCGAAAGGGCGCGGAACGTGATTGCAGTGCCGAGTCTGGGCTCCGCCAGACGCGACGTGGTCGTGCCAACGGTGTGAAATGAGCTGGTAGCGGTAGCCGACCCACGCCATAGTGTTTCGGGCGTGGCTGCAAGTCTCGCGCTCGTAGCGGCGTTCCTCTTCGCGCTGGCTGCGACGCTCCAGCAGAAGGGGGCGTTGAACCTCCCGACGATCTCGCTGGCCGACCCGATGTCGCTCGTGCGCCTCGCGGGCCAGACGACGTGGCTGATCGGCACGCTCGCGCTGTTCACGGGTTACCTGTTCCAGGCCGGCGCGCTCGACCGCGGCCGTCTGTCGATCATCCAGCCGCTGCTCGTCACGACGGTCGTGTTCGCGCTGCCGCTCGGCTACTTCCTGACGAGGCAGCACGTGGGTCGTCGGGAGGTGATCGGCGCGGTCGTCATCATCGTCGGGCTTGGCTTGTTCGTGTACTTCGGCGACCCGGCCGGGGGTAACGAGAACGCGCCCAACTCCCAGTGGGCGATCGCGATCGGCCTGCTCTTGGTGCTCTCCGTCCTCTTGCTCGTCTTCGGTAGCGGCGGCTCACTCGCGATGAAGGCGGCCGTGTACGGCACAGTCGCGGGAGTCCTCTTCGGGCTCTCGTCTGCGCTGACGAAGCCCACGCTCAACTACCTCCACGAGAGCGTGGGGACCATGCTCTCCCATTGGGAGTGCTACGCCCTCGCGGTTGCCGGCGTGCTGGGGTTCGTTTTGCAGCAGGTGTCACTCGGAACGGGTCGTCTCGCGCCCTCCGTCGCCACTGTCTCGGTCGCCAACCCCCTCGTCGGGATCCTGATCGGGATCCTCCTGCTCGACGAGCGTCTTAGCCGCCCGGGCTGGCATATCCTGGTCGCGGTGGTCGGCCTCGGCCTCGCGCTCGTCGGCGCAGTCGTCATCTCGCTCGCGCGTGGGACCACAGAACAGGACGCCGCCGCGGACGCGCTGGGCCGGTCTGTCGCCACGGCGTAACTGATGAGCAAGGGCCGGATGCGACGCGTTCCAACGCGTGACCGGCACGACGTGTGATCGACGCGGGTGGACGCGTGCTCTTCTACGGTCTCGCCGCGGCCGCAAGCCCTCTCGCGCTGACGGCGACGTTTGTCGTCATTCGGAGCGCGCGCCCGCGCACGAACGGCATCGCCTTCCTCAGTGGCTTCATGCTCGGAACGGCGATCGCGTCCGGTCTCGGCCTGCTCCTCGGCCAGACCGCCGTCGAGCGGCTCGACTCGCACGAGACACTGGAAGCGGCTCTCGCGCTCCTCCTCGGCATCGGGCTGCTGGCCGCCGGCCTCCGGGCGCGCCACGAGTCGGCCGGCCCGAAGCCCGAGGGAAGCCGTACGAGTGCGATCCTTGCGGGACTCGGCAACGTTCGGCCGACCGCAGCGTTCTCGATGGCCGGGCTCCTCGGCTTCGGAGGGCCGAAGCGGCTCGTGCTCACGTTTCTCGCCATGGCGTCGATCAGTGAAGCCATTCTTGGCGACGTCGAGAGTGGCACGCTGGTCGTCGGCTACATCGCGGTTGCCACGGTGCTGGTTTGGGTGCCCGTGGGCATCGTGATCGTCGCGGGAGAGCGGGCGGCCGTGATCCTCGGCCGCGGCCAATCGTGGCTGACCGAGCATGCAGCGGCGTTGCGCGTGTGGCTCTCCATCGGGATCGGCGCTGCGCTCGTCGTCGATGGCCTCGTGCGGCTGCTCGCATGACCTCTGCGCGAGGCGGGGCGGCCGCTGCGGCCGCCCCGCCAGGACGCTAGTCGTCGTCGTCTCCGCGCCGGAGCTCGGGCGGCAGGCCCGCGTCCGGCTTGGAGTAGTCGCAGACGCCGGTCGGGAAGATCTCCTGCAGACGCGTGACCTCGGCGTCCGTCGGCTGCCACGCGCCGTAGACCCCGCGCCGAACTGCCCGCTTGACCGACTGCCGCCGGCACTTGAAGACGCTTCCCTCGATCGGGCCGCCCGAGATGATCCGCGAGCTCGAGTTGAGCTGGAAGACGTTCGTGCAGGCACCGTTCGGGCCGTCGTCGAGGATCCCGCTCCAGACGCCGTCGCCCTTCGCCAGCTGCGAGCCGTTCGTCGCGAAGCAGGCGTCGACGGCGTCGGCCGGCTTGTTCTTGGCGACGCTGCGCTCCGGGTGCGCCTTGATGTTCTCGAGCCACTGGTCGAGCACGCGGAACGCCTGCGGCGTCTGGTCGAACTGCGGCGTGCCGGGTCGGGCGTCGGTGAACCAGATGATCTGGTTCGACGCATTGCCGTCGTAGTTCAGGAGCCGCTGCCGCGTGGCGAACGACTGGTGCGTGTGGTGCATGTCGAGCCGGTGCTCGAGGTAGTGACGCCAGTCGATCACCGGGATGTCGAGCTTGCCGCGGAACACCATCCCGGAGCGGTAGGCGGCGTGCTGCGCGGCGCGGTCGCCCTCGCGCCGGGCGGCAGGCGTGGCGCCGCCGTCGGGCGAGAGGTTCATGTTGCGCGCGCTCCAGACGTCAATTGAGCCGGGGCAGGCCGCCGCCACGTACGGGCAACCTTCCTGGACCATGTCCTCCGTCCCTTTCCACGAGCCGACGTTGGCGTTCAGGTCGAGGAACTGCGCCGGGGTAATCGTGCTGTCGCGGAGCGCCGTGAGGCCGTACTGCACGCCCACGTTGTCCCAC
This sequence comes from uncultured Actinomycetes bacterium, assembly GCA_963847235.1. Lineage (GTDB taxonomy): Bacteria > Actinomycetota > Thermoleophilia > Gaiellales > Gaiellaceae > JACDAN01. The sequence continues at coordinate 127,589 of CAWJYU010000009.1, forward strand.
GGCCGAGCGCGCAAAGCCGTTCTCGTCCCGCCCGTAGATGTTCACGAGGTCGGCCCAGTGCGTCCACTCGACGGGACCGTGGACGGCGAGGTTGTAGCCCGGGCGCCGTGCCGAAGTGCGGGTTGAGCACGAGCGGCGAGAGCCCGCGCCAGCCGTTGATGCACTCGCTCGAGCCGGGCGTCGGCATGTACGGCATCAACGGGGCGAACGGGTTCGGCAACGTCGCGGAGGTGCTGAGCCCTTCGATGAGGGACCGGTTGACCCAGGTCCTCCACATCGAGAGCGGGTCGGCGATGACCTTGGAGTCCGCCCAGCGCTCGAGCAGCTCGCAGTCGGCGACGTGGATCGTCTGCGTGACCATGTCCGAGTACGAGTACTGCGGCACGCCGCCGTCGAGCAGACCCTCGTGGTTCTGGCCGTAGACGTACTGCTGGATGGCGCCGCCGGAGCCGCCGACGCCGATCGTGTACTCGGGCTCGGCGTAGCGCGGAGACGAAGCGGTCCTTGACCATGATCGCCGTCTCGCCGCCGAGCTGGAGGTTGTAGTGCGTGTTCGTCCGGTTACCGGACGAGTAGATGACGGCGTAGCCGAGGCCAAGGCCGGCGAGGTGGAGCATGTCGCCGCTGCTCGCGGCGCCCTGGGTGCGCCCGATCGCGACGCCGCCCGAGAAGCTGTAGAGCAGCTTGCCGTTCCAGGCGCTGAAGTCGGGTGCCGGTCCCTGCGACGCCGGCGAGAGCATCGCGATCGAGTACATGAAGCGGTTGATGACGCCGCGCTCCCAGCGGATGATCAGCGGCACTGTCTCGCCGTCGAGGGTGGTCACCTGCTGGATGGTGGAGGGCGCCGGCGGCGAGGCCGGGTTGTAGTCCAGCCACTGGTTCGTCGTCGAGCGGTAGCGGAAGGAAACGACGGTCGCCGTCTCGCACGTCTCGGACTGCGCGATCGTCGGCAGCCCGAAGCCGCCCGCGTTGTTCGGCGTCGCGCAGACGAACGGCACCTGGCGCGGGCCCGAGAACATCGGCCCCTGGATGTCGTGGTTCGTGAGCGTCAGCGAGTCCCGGTGCCGCCGGGACTTGCCGGGGCCGGCCGCGCGTGCGACGAGCTCGCTCCTGCCGAGCGGGAGCCCCGTCACGACGCCCTCCAGCTGGTGGTTTCCCTCGGGATCGGCGGCGAACGCAGAGGTCACGTTCGTGCCGTTCAACGTGACGGTCACGGCCGAGAGCGGCACGCTCGCCGGCACGGCCACCTCGATGCGGGCGTCTCCGCCGGACACGAGGTGCGCCGGGCTCGAGACGACGCTGAGCTCGAGAGCGTTTCGTTTGCCCTTCGGCCGATCGTCGTCGCCGGCATACCCGGCGGGCGTAGCGATGAGCGCACAGGCGGCAACGAGCAGGCAGGCAGCAAGTCGTTTCATCTCACCCTCCCCTGGTGGGCGGCTGGGTCGCGGCGACTATCTCGCCGAGTCCTGCGGAGGTCAAGCTGGCGGACGTGCTGGACCGGGCGCAGCTCGCGGGGTTCGGCGCCTAGAAGATCGCGGCGGGGGCGTTCTCCGACGAGACTGTGCTCGCCCAGAAAACGGCGAAGACGGTCAGTAGGACCAGCGCCGCCACGACCGCCAGCACGATGTTGCGAGCCGCCTTGCTCATTAGATAACGCTCTCGCAAGCCATCGTGCATTCGAAGAAGGCCAAGGCTAACCGAACGCTGACCCGGACGCTGACCCGCGAGGCCCGGCGTCTCCAAGTGAGGAAACGAAAACCCCGTCTCTGCGGGGTTTTCCGTGAGAGCGGATGATGGGACTCGAACCCACGACCTTCTGCATGGCAAGTGCAAGCGACCGCTCGGGCCCGTTCGCTCCCGTTCGCTCAAACTGGCCGTTTGCAGCGGTTTCGGTGGGAGCAAGCGACGCACGCGAACGCGAGCGAACGTCGAACCTTGCCATTCTTGCCACGGGACTCAGTCACGTCTCGGCTGTCAGGCTTGGCCGCTTCGTCGCCCGCAGCCAGCGTCACGCAGGTGCCCGAGGAAGAATGTCGCTTGACCGGCGTGGTCAGGAGTCGGCCGAAACGGCTGATGCCGGACGGCCGCACAGGAACCGCGCAACCGCGAGCGCCTGTTCGAGCGTCATCGTGGAGCCAGCGGCCTTCTCCCGCTCCCACGCCTCCTCGCCGAGCACCGCCACGAGCTCGCGTTCGAAGCCACCTTCGAGCTCCGCGGCTGCTTCGTCGTACGCATTCATCACCACGCCGACGTCGCTGTTGAGCTGGTCGACGGCGCCGCGGAGGCGGGCCGCGCGGTCGGCGTCCGCTGGCTCGGCGCCGAGGGCCATGCCGGACAGGGCTCTGGCGACGTAAAGGGAGTGCGTCCCTGTCGCGGCGAGCGCCAGGTCGAGCATCTCGGAAAACGCGGCGCGGGCCTCGACGCGCTGCCCCAAACCGAGTAACGCGAGCCCAAGTCCCCTCAGCGACTCCATCTCGTAGTACTTGCTGGCGCTGCTGCGGAGCCGCGTCAGCACAGCCGCGTAGGCGGCACGGGCGGATTCGTAGTCGTGCGCGACGAGCTTGTACCAGCCGAGGTCGGCGAGATCGATGGTCTCCAGGAGCCACCAGCCCGCTCCGGCGAGCCTCGTGAACGGACCGCTCGAGGAGCGCCTGCGCCTCGTCGGTGCGCTTGACGCCTGCGAGGATGCCGGCGAGGTTGCCCATCGCCTGAATACGCGATGCGTCGTCGAGCATCTCTGCTTCCTCGACGGCTTGTCGGCCGAGCCGAACCGCCTCCTCGGTCTCGCCCCGATGAATCGAAGAGAACGCCAACTCGGCGAGAGCGAGGTAGCGGGGCTGCGTACCGGGCTCGGCGAGCGCCAGCGCCTCTCGAGCGGCGGTCTCCGACGCGTCCACCCGGCCCTCGTGCATGTCGACGTCGGAAAGACGGACCAGCAGCTCCGCCCGCGACTGCGGAACGAGGTCGTCGCGCGCGAGGAGCGCTCGGAGCCGCTCCTGCTCCTCCGCAACCGCTCCCCGCGCCCTCCAGAAGAAGTGGAGCATGTATGCGGCACCCGCGGCCTCGATCGGGGCTGCGTCGCTCAGGCGATCGAGCATCGCGCGGAGGTTGTCCTCCTCGTCGTCGTACCAGGCGAGGATCTCGGCGTGCCGGGCTCCGAGCCGGTCCGGATAGTTCGCCTGCAGGCGTTCGAGGTACCAGCGAGCGTGGCGGAGTGCGTAGTCGGGAGTCTCACCGGCCTCGTCGAGCCGCTCCCGCGCGTACTCGCGCAGGGTCTCGAGCAGGAAGAAGCGCTCGTCGCCGAGGGTCTTCAGCAGGCTCTGGTCGAGGAGCGCTGCGAGCTCGTCGAGGTCTGCTCCCGTGACCGCCTCGGCGGCGTCGAGGGTGAAGGAGCCGCGAAAGACTGAGAGACGGCGGAAAGCGGCCTTCGCGTCCGGGTCGAGGAGGTCGTGGCTCCATTCGATCGTCGCACGCAGCGTTCGCTGCCGTTCGGGCAGGTCGACGGAACCGCCCGCCAGCAGTGGCAACGCCTCGTCGAGGCGCTGCAGCAGGGCGACGGGAGGCAGGAGCTTCGACCGCGCCGCAGCCAGCTCGATCGCGAGCGGGAGGTTGTCCAGGCGCCGGCAGACCGCTGCGACCGTCTCGTCGGCAGCGAGGTGGCGCCCGGCGGCGGCTGCGCGGCTCACGAAGAGCTCGACGGCGGCTTCGTCCGGCAGAGGCTCGACGGGCAGCTCTCGCTCGGCGCTCAGGTGAAGCGATGCCCGTGACGTGGCGAGCACGACGACCTCGCCCACGAGGAGCTCGGAGATGATCGCGGCGATTCCCTCCAGGTGCTCGAGGTTGTCGAGCACCAACAGCACACGTCTCGACGCGAGCCAGCCAACGAGGTCGTCGTCGGGTCGCAGGCCCACCGCCTCGGCGACCGTCGGGTGCACCGCCTGGCTATCGCGGAGCGGAGCGAGCGCAACGAAGAACGTCCCGTCACGGAAGTCCTCAGAGAGCTCCGCGGCAGCTTGCAACGCGAGCCGTGTCTTCCCCGACCCGCCGGGCCCCGTGAGCGTGACGAGGCGCCGCCCGTCGACCACCAGGCTGCGGATCTCGGCCAGCTCCCGCTCGCGGCCGACCAGCGGCCACGCCGCGATCGGGAGGTTGGTTCGTCGGAGCGACGTGATGGGCGGGAACTCATGGCTTCCGAGCTGGTACACGCGCTCGGCGGCAAGGAGGTCCTTGAAGCGGTGCTCACCGAGGTCGCGAAGGTCACCGTCCACGAGCGAGGCCGTCGACTCGGACACGAGCACCTGTCCTCTATGACCTGACGCTGCGATACGGGCAGCGCGATGGACGTCGACGCCTACGTAGCCTTCGTCCGAGACCAGCGGAGTCCCCGTGTGCAAACCGATGCGCACCTGCACCGGACCCGACGAGAGCGCCTCTGTCAGCTCGGCAGCGGCAGTGAAGGCTGCGGGTGCATCCCCGAATGCGAAGAAGAACGCGTCGCCTTGCGTGTCGACCTCCACGCCGTGGTGGCGGGCGCACGCTTCGCGAATGACCCGCCGGTGCGTTGCTAGCGCCTCGGCGTATCCACCGTCCCCCAGCTCGTGCAGGAGCTTCGTGGAGCCCGCGACGTCGGTGAAGAGAAGAGTGACGGTCCCGGTCGGAAGATCCCCACGCACGGGGCTTGATCATCCGTCGCGAGCGACCTTCCGTCTAGTCTGGTCCTGCGCGTGGTGTGCGAGCGTTCTCTCGCTTGACGGATCCGGGATGCGCTAGCGGCTAACAAGCCAGCCGACGGAGCGGCTTGGCTTCGCCGCTCCGCGAAGCACGCAGCGCCGGCTAGTTCCCTTCGGCCTCGCCTCAGCATCGCCGACACCCGATGTCCGGTCCCGACCAGCCACGGCCTCAGACGGGAAGTCGGACCACCGCCCGACGACCCTGCGCGTCGCCCCGCGCATGACCTTCTGCAGACGACAGCGAACCTTGCCACGCGGCTCGGTTCCGTTTACCAGAGGAGACGACTGAACCTGCTCATTGGCAGGAACCTTGGAGAGCGGATGATGGGACTCGAACCCACGACCTTCTGCATGGCAAGCAGACGCTCTAGCCAACTGAGCTACATCCGCGAACTCCGTCGAGTATAGCCGCGGCTTCTCTAGCCTCCTGCGGCGTCCAGGGCCTCGTTGACGAGACGGTCGGCGAGCTCGTTGTGCTCGCGCCGGACCGCCCTGTATCGCACCGAGCCGAGCCGACGCGCCAGGTCGGACGCCTCGTCGTGAAGCGCGCGGAGGGTCTCTTTCTTGACCTTGTACTCGCCGTCGCATCTGCTTGACGAGGAGCTCGGAGTCGGAGACGACCTCGAGCTCGTCGACGGCCAGCTCGACCGCCTTCTCTAGACCGGCGATCAGCGCGCGGTACTCGGCGACGTTGTTCGTCGCCGTACCGATCGCCTCCCCGTGAGCCGCGAGCACGGTCCCGTCCTCGGCCTCGAGCACGTAGCCGTACGCCGCCGGGCCGGGGTTGCCACGTGCGCCCCCGTCCGTCCAGAGCGTCGCCTTCACAGCAGCGGGTAGATGTCGAACGCCGGCTCCTCGTAGGGATGCGCGGCGCGCAAAGCGGCGACGACCTCGTCGTGCCGCTCCTCGGGATAGACGGTCTCGAGACGGAGCTCGGAAACGCGCTGCTCCTTCCCGCGCTCGCCGATCGTCGGCGACGACCGTTCGCCGCCGAGGTACGTGCCCGTTCCGGCCGCGTACCAGGAGCAGTGCTCGTACTCGCCGATCCGCCCGGCCCCGGCGTCGAAGAGCGCCGTCCGCACCTTGTCGAGCGCCTCGCGGGGCACGAACACGACCAGCTTCCTGTTCACGTCCGCACCTTCACATAACGACGAGCCCGTCACGGCCGACCTCGGACGCCGCGAAGTGGGCTTGCGCGTCGGCGACGAGCTCCCCATCCGGAACGCCGTCAGGATTGACGTGCATCAACACGAGCCTCTCGACGCCGGCCGCGGCTGCCAGACGGCCCGCCTCGCCTGCGGCCGTGTGACCGGGATCGTCGGTCGTCTCCCCTCCCAGGAACGCCTCGTGCAGCAGGACAGCCGAGCCCCGCGCGAAGTGGACGTTCGCGGGGTCGTAACGCGTGTCCGTGCAGTACGTCAGCTCACCGTTCACCCGGATCGCCACCGAGCGGCCCGGGTGCTGGGGCTGGACTCGGATCTCGATCCGGAACGGGCCGATCTCGGTGTCGCCTTCGAGCTCGCGCGCTTCCCCGGCCTCGCCGATGACAGTGAAGAAGGGCGGACCGACCAGCTGCTCGAGGAGCTCGCCGGCTGGGACTCCGGCAAGCAGGCGCGCGGGCATCCAGATCTCGCGGTCGAGCTCGAGTCCGGCCAGCGCGGTGAAGCCGAAGACGTGGTCGAGATGGAAGTGCGAGAGCACGACTCGCAGCCGCTCGACTCCCTCGAGGAGGTCCGGCTCCGTGACCAGCCGCCGGGCTCCGGTGCCCGCGTCGAGCAGGAGGACGTCAGCGGCGGAGCGCAAGTAGACGCACGACGTCTCGCGGACGTCCGTCGGCAGCCAGCCGCCGGTGCCGAGGAGGCGGACTTCCATGTGCTCAGATCTCGCGCTCGGGCGCGGCCTGCGCTCCAGAGTCGCCCGTGTTCGGCGTCCCCCGCGGCTCGATCAGGAGGATGTGCGCCTCCTCGTCCGCTACCGGGACAGTGCTCGACGCCGCGAGGGACGACGAAAAGCTCTCCCTCGCCGAGCTCGACCTCCCCGTCGCGCAGCTTGATCGTCAGTCGCCCCTTGAGAACGAGGAAGAAGTCATCCGTGTCGGGGTGCGAATGCCAGACGAACTCGCCCTTGATCTTCCCGACCTGAATCTTGTTCTCGTTGTAGTAGCCGACGATGCGCGGCTGGAAGTGCTCGTCGATGGTCGACAGCTTCTGCGCGAGATCGACGGCCTCGTCCAGAGCTACTCGGCCGCGTCGATCTGGGCCTTCTGGAGCCGGCCCGAGTAGTCGACGTAGATCGACTTCCATTCCGTGAAGACGTCCAGGGCCGCCTGCCCGGCCTCGCGGTGGCCGTTGCCAGTGTCCTTCGTCCCGCCGAACGGAAGATGCACCTCGGCGCCGATCGTGCCGGCGTTGATGTACGTGATGCCGGTGTCGAGGTCGCGCATGGCACGGAACGCCTTGTTCACGTCGCGCGTGAAGATCGAGGACGAGAGGCCGTACTTGACGCCGTTCGCCGCCTGGATCGCCTCGTCGAACGAATCGAGCGGGATCAGCGCGGTGGTCGGGCCGAAGATCTCCTCCTGGGCAATCCGCATCCCCGGCTCGACATCCCCGAAAATGGTCGGCCGGTAGTAGAAGCCGTCCGAGAGGCCGTTCCCGGACGCCACCTCGCCGCCAGTCAGCAGTTTCGCGCCCTCGTCCTTCCCGATCTCCGTGTACGAGTGGATCTTCTCGAGCGAGCGCTGGTTGATGACCGGGCCGACGTCGGTGTCGTCCTCCCAGCCGTAGCCGAGCCGTAGCTTCTCCGCGGCTGCGACGAGCTTCGACTGCAGCTCCTCGTAGACGCCGCGTTCGACGATCACGCGGCTCGCCGCCGTGCACCGCTGGCCCGAGGTGCCGAAGGCCGACCAGATGATGCCCTCGACGGCCAGGTCGAGATCGGCGTCGTCCAGGACGATGATCGCGTTCTTGCCGCCCAGCTCGAGGTGGACGTGCTTGAGGCCGTCGGCGGCCGCCTTCAGGACGGCGACGCCGGTTTCGCGGGAACCGGTCAGCGAGATCACGCGGACGTCCGGATGGCGGACAAGGGTCTCCCCCACCGCGCCGCCGCCGCCGTGGACGACGTTCACGCACGCCCGGCGGCAGCCCTGCCTCGAGCAGCAGCTCCACGTACCGCTGGCCGAGTGTCGGAGTATCGGTCGCGGGCTTGAAGACGATCGTGTTCCCGGCGACCAGCGCCGGCAGCGTCTTCCACGACGGGATCGCGATCGGGAAGTTCCACGGTGTGATCACGCCGATGACGCCGATCGGGATCCGCACGCTCATCTGGAACTTGTCGCGCAGCTCTGACGGGGTCGTCTGGCCGAAGAGGCGCCGGCCCTCGCCGCCCATGTAGTACGCCATGTCGATCGCCTCTTGGACGTCGCCACGCGCCTCGGCGAGCACCTTGCCCATCTCGCGGGCCATCAGCTGCGACAGGTCTTCCTTCTGGTCGCGCAGGAGCTCGCCGAAGCGAAAGAGGATCTCGCCGCGCTTCGGCGCCGGGACGAGGCGCCACTCCTCGAACGCCTCCTTCGCCGCCGCGACTGCGCGGTTGACGTCCTCCTCGCCCGAGAGCGGGAAGGTCCCGATCGCCTCGCCGTTCGCGGGCGACGTGGACTCGAACGTCTCGCCGGAGACGGCGTCGACCCACTCGCCGGCGATGGAGTTCTGGAAGGTCTTCGACCCGATCAGCGCCATGACGGCGCGTAGGTTACTCAGGCGGGTCGGTGCCGAGGAAGGTTCCCGGGGCCCTTGGCCGACGCCGGTCGCGGATCTCCCGCTTACCGCCCCCGCGCGTGCCCCTTCGCCGGTCCGGGCCGGTGCGCCGGTCGACGATCACCTCGACGTTCGGGTTGTCCTCGTAGTACTCGGTCAGCTTGTCGAACAGCTCGTCGGCGAGCTCGGCCGGGATGACGCAGTAGATCATCGTGCTCCGCTAGAGCCGCGCGATCTGCGGGACGATCCTGCCGTCCGGCTGGATCGTCGCGTTCCAGCCCTGGAAGGCGCCGTCGAGGTCACCGAGCTCGTGTCCGCGCGCCTCGAGCTTCACGGGCTGGGCCGACTCGGGCGAGACGCGGTACTGGTACCAGGTGATGTCCCAGGCGATCGTGATCAGGAGCTCCTGGTTCACGCCGGAGAGCGGGAGGATGCTCGCCCTGGGCTCGCCGAGGGACTTTGCGACGCCGCCGATCGTGCGGCGGTAGTCGCTGGCGTTGTAGAGGTCGGCCGCCTCGACCGTCTGGAGCTCTGGCTCGCTCAGCCTGCGGAGGATCGGCTCTGAGGCGACGGTTTCCTCCGGTGCCGACTGGAGCGGCGCGAAGATCGACTGGAGCAGCCCTCTGCGGCGCCGGCGCTGAACGGGCACGGTCGGCGTCGTCGGGCTCCCTTCCTTCGTCCAGCCGTACTCGGCCGCGATCTCCTGGCACAGCGGGCAGACGTCGACGAACTCGCGCCCGTCGGGCGCGTATCTGACCGCGCGCTCACCCTGGAGAAGGCTCCGGTCGCAGATGGCGCAGATGTGGGTAGCCGCTTGCCCTGTGATCTGCATGAGCCGTCGATCTTAGCCCAGCGCAGAGCGGCCCCCGACAGCTACGCTGGCGTTCTACATGTGTGTTTTACAGGTATGAGGCGGCATCGTCATTCACGGGTCCGCCGGCGCGTCGGGCCGGGCGACTTCGAGGTGCGGGCAAGGGTCGAGCGCTTCGCCGAGCCGGCCGTCCTCCTCCTCCTTCGGGAGCGCCCGGTACACGGCTACGAGCTGTTGGAGCAGCTTCCCGAGGTGACCGGAGAGCGCGTGGACATGGGCAATCTCTACCGCTTCCTCCGCATGCTCGAAACCGACGGGATCGTGCGCTCCGAGTGGGACGACAAGGCGTCCGGGCCGAGCAAGCGGGTCTACGAACTGACGGACGAAGGCCGCGCGCTCCTCGACCAGTGGGCTAGCGCGTTGCGAGATTCGCAAACGCGGCTGGGTGGATTCCTCACGAGATATGGAGAGAGGAGGTGACCATGCACGGAAGACGACATCGACACCGCGGCTTTCGACGCCACCACGGCATCGGCCACGGTTGGTACGACCGTGAGCGCGTCCTCGAGCGGCTGGAGGAGTACCAGCGCGACCTCGAGCAGGAGCTCGCGGACGTCTCGGATCTGATCAAGCGGCTGCGCGACAGCGGAGCCGGCGAGACGCAGGAGGCGACCGCCACGGTCTAGCGAGGTTTGGCGGGCGGGCCTCGGCCCGCCCCTGAGCCCTCGCGCCTGCTCGTAGTGTTGGCGTGTGAACGGCAGCGACGACCGCACCGCGCTCGCCGCGTTCTTCGTCATGTCCCTCCTCGCAGGGGGAAACGCCGTCGCGATTCGGTTCAGCAACCGCGAGCTCGACCCTCTCTGGGGAGCGAGTCTCCGCTTCGCGCTGGCCGCGTCGCTCCTCGCGGCGCTGATGGCAGTTCTGCGCGTGAGCGCGCCACGCGGACGAGCGTTGGCCGGCGCGATGCTCTACGGCGCGTTCGGCATCGGTGGCGCATTCGCCCTCGCCTACTACGGGCTCGTGGACGTTCACGCAGGCCTCGGCCAGACGGTGCTGGCGCTCGTCCCACTCGCGACCCTCTTTCTCGTCGTCCTTCAGCGCCAAGAGCGCCTCCGCTCGAGCGGGGTGATCGGCGGTCTGCTCGCGCTCGCCGGAGTCGCCGTCATGTCCGGCGCCACCGTTCGGGACGACGTCCCAGCACTCTCGCTGCTCGCACTCCTCGGCAGCGCACTGTGTTTTGCCCAGGCCGCCATACTCGTCCGCCGGTTTCCGCCGGTCCACCCCGTGGCGATGAACGCCGTCGCTATGGGCACGGGTGCGGTGCTGCTTCTGGCGAGGTTCGCTGCTGGCGCGGGAGACGTTCGAGCTGCCGCAGCGAGCTGAAACGTGGCTCGCGCTCGCCTACCTCGTGCCCGTCGGGTCCGTCATCGTCTTCGTGCTCTATCTCGTGGTGCTCCGGTACTGGGAAGCATCACGCGCTGCGTACGAGTTCGTGCTCATCCCGGTCGTCACCGTGGCGCTGTCCACGTGGCTCGACGACGAGCCGTTGGGCCTCGGGCTGCTCCTCGGCGGACCGCTCGTCCTGATCGGCGTCTACGTCGGCGCGCTGCGCCGGACGCCCTAGGAGCGCTCGCGCTGCTGACGCCAGCGGTGTACGTGCTTCGACTTGCTCGCCGCTTTCGGCGTCTTCGGCTCCGGCGGCGGATCGTGTTCCGCCAGCCAGCGCGCAGCCTCGTCGTCCGGGTCGAGCCCGGCCTGCCGCTCTCGCTCGGCGCGTTTCTCGGCTCCGCGATGCGTCAGCCGGTGCTTCAGACCTTGACCTCTTCCTTTTCCTTCTCCGCCTCGGCCATGACCTTCTGCGCCACGTGTGACGGCACCTCCTCGTAGCGCGCGAAGTGCATGTGGTAGTCGCCGCGCCCGCCGGTCATCGAGGTCAGTGACTGGGAGTAGGTCAGCATCTCCGCCATCGGCACCTCGGCCTTGATCGAGGTCATGCCGCTGCCGGTCGGCTCCATCCCGTGCAGCCGCCCACGCCGGGAGTTCAGGTCGCCGTTGACGGCTCCGACGGCGTCGTCCGGGACCGTGACGTCGACCTCCATGATCGGCTCGAGCAGCACCGGGTCGGCCTGGGCGTAGGCCTCCTTGAACGCCATCGAGCCGGCGATCTTGAACGCCATCTCGGAGGAGTCGACGTTGTGGTACGTCCCGTCCACGAGCACGACCCGTACGCCCTGGACGGGGGCGCCGGCGAGCTCGCCGTGCACCATGGCCTCCTGGATCCCCTTGTCGACGGCCGGACGGAAGCCCTGCGGGATCGAGCCGCCGACGATCTTGTCCACGAACTCGTAGCCCGTGTGGTCCTCGAGCGGCTCGAGCCGGATGTGGCAGTCGCCGAACTGCCCGCGGCCGCCGGTCTGCTTCTTGTAGCGGCCGTGGCCCTTTGAGTCCTTGCGGATCGTCTCGAGGTAGGGCACCCGCGGCGGACGCAGGTCCACCTCGACGCCGAAGCGACGGTTCACGCGCTCGACCGCGACCTCGACGTGCATCTGCGAGAGGCCCGACAGCAGCTGCTCGCCGGTCTGCTGGTCGCGGCGCAGGATCAGCGTCGGGTCCTCCTCGTGCAGCCGCCTGAGGGCAGTGCCGAGCTTCTCCTCGTCGCCCTTCGCCTTCGGCGAGATCGCGAAGCTCATCACGGGCTCCGGGAAACTCGATCGACGGCGGCTCGGCGCCGGTCTCCTTGTCCAGCAGGAGGTCGCCGGTGAGCACGTCCTTCAGCTTCGCCACCGCTCCGAGATCGCCCGGGCCGAACTCGTCGGCCTGGTCGTGTTCCTTCCCCTGGAGCCTCAGCAGCTGCCCGACCCGCTCCTTGTTGTGCGAGCGCGCGTTCACGAGTGTGGAGTCCGACGACACCGTGCCCTCGATCACACGGAAGACGTTGATGCGGCCCGCGAACGGGTCGGCCACCGTCTTGAAGACGAAGGCGGCGCTCGAGGCTCCGTCGATGTGGACGTCGAAGTCCTTCTTCGCCGGCGACGGCACTCCCTCGACGAGCAGGTCGAGCGTGGCCGTCGTCCCGAGGTTCTTGGTCGCGACGCCGCACGCGACGGGGAAGATCTCGCCGCGCGTCACAGCGTCCTTCAGCGCGTGCGCCACTTCCTCTGCCGAGAGCTCCTGGCCGTCGAGGTACCGCTCCATCAGACTCTCGTCCGTCTCCACGACGGAATCGAGGAGCTGCTCGCGGTACTTCGCCACCTGGTCGGCCATCTCGGCGGGGATCTCGCCGGGCGCCGACTCCTTGGCACCCTCCGGGCTCGTGTATGCCGTCATGTGCAGCAGGTCGACGATCCCGCCGACCTCGTGTTCCGCGCCGATCGGCAGGTGGACGGCGACGCAGCGGGTCGAGAACGTGTTCCGCAGCTGTTCGAGGACGCGGTAGAAGTCCGCCCGCTCGCGGTCGAGCATGTTCACGAAGAGGACACGGGCGAGGCCGAGCTCCTCCGCCCGCGACCAAACCCTGGTCGTCTGCACCTCGACGCCCATCACGGCGGAGACGACGATCAGCGTGCCTTCGACGACGCGCAGCGCCGCGATCGTGTCTCCCTGGAAGCTCGGTTCGCCCGGCGTGTCGATCAGGTTGATCTTCCTGCCCTGCCACTCGAGGTGGCACACGGTCGCGGCAATCGACATCTGCCGGCGCTGCTCGTCCTCGTCCCAGTCGGCGACCGTGGACCCCGACTCGATCGATCCGAGCCGGTTCACCGACCCGGCCTGAAAGAGCATCGCCTCGACGAGCGAGGTCTTCCCCGTCCCACGGTGGCCGGTGACGGCGACGTTGCGGATCTTTCCGGGCTCGACTGCGGCCATGCGAACAGGTCCTCCTCGGAGTCGTTTGAGCCGTCGATCTTATCGGCGCTCGTTCGGCGCCCTGCGCTAGGTCGCAGCCTCGGCGCGAGCCATGATCTCGCGGACGACGGCCGTCTTCGCGTCCGCGTACTGCTGCATGTACTTCCAGTCGCCGGCGGCCAGTTCGCGTTTCGCCGCGGCGTAAAGCTCACGGTCGGCGGCATTCGTCCGCAGCCAGTCCCGGAACAGGATCATGCGGCCGACCTCCACGCATCCCGCCGAGAAGACGTGCACGTTGACGTCCGTGTCGGGCCCTTTGAACAGGCGATGCTCGAACCACTCGGGCTCGCGGATCCGCAGGACGTAGCCGGCCGCCTCCAGCGCAGGCACGTAACCAGGCTCGTCGGCCGAGTCCGGCACCTCGAGCACGATGTCGATCAGCGGCTTCGCCGGCAGGTCCGGGACGGACGTGGAGCCGACATGCTCGATCCGGAGGACCCGGTCGCCGAGGACGGATCGGATCCTCGCTTCCTCCAATTCGTACAAGCCCGGCCAGCCGGGGTCGTAGTCGCGGATCTCGACCGGACCGTGCAGCGGCCTGGGCCCGCCGATCGTGACCTTCGCCAGCTGCTCCTCGTACGCAGCGAGGTCGGCCGGGTCGCGCTCGGTCAAGCTAGGCGGCGGTTCGCGGCCCGCCGGAGAGCCGCGCCTTCAGGCGCAGGATCGCCTTCGTGTGCAGCTGGGAGACGCGCGACTCGGTGACGCCGAGCACCTCGCCGATCTCGCGCAGCGTCAGCTCCTCGTAGTAGTAGAGGGTGACGATGAGCTTCTCGCGCTCGGGCAGACGCGCGATCGCCTCGCCGAGCGCTTCCTTCAGCTCGGTCGCACTCAGCGACGACTCGGGTGAGGGCGCCTCCGTGTCCTCAATCGTGTCGATCAGCGCCACCTGGTCGCCGCCCGAGCCGGAGATCGTCCAGAGCTCGTCGAGCGCGGCGATGGAGGAGCGGGAGATGTCCGTGAGGCTGGAGTCGAGCTCATCGGTGGTGATCCCCACGTGCTTCGCGATCTCCTCGTCGGTTGGCGGGCGATGCAGCTTGGCCTCGAGCGCCGCCATCGCACGCTCGATCTCGCGGGCGCGGGAGCGGACGGAGCGCGGCACCCAGTCCAGCGACCGGAGCTCGTCGATGATCGCGCCCTTGATCCGCGTGATCGCGTAGGTCTCGAACTTGACGTCGCGATCGGGGTCGTAGCGCTCGATCGCGCCGATCAGGCCGAGGAGGCCGTACGAGACGAGATCCTCCTCCTCGACGTGCGCGGGGAGCCCGCTGCCGAGCCGGCCGGCTACATACTTGACGAGTGGCGCATAGGTGAGGATCAGGCGATCGCGCAGCGCCTTGTCGTCCGGCTTTCCGCGAAATGAGCGCCAGAGGGTCCGGGTGTCTGCGACTTGGGAGACCACGAGCTAGGGAAGGATACGGCGCTAGCGCGCCATCTCCTCACGAGCCGCGCGGAACGTGCGGATTGCGAGGCCGCCCATCCAGAGGGCCAGGACACCGGCGGCGACCGCGATCACCCAGGCCTCGGCGCCGTACGCGGCGGCCGCGATCCCGGCAAAAAAGACAGTCAGGAAGCCGAAGAGGACGCCCTGCGCCCGGCGCTGCGAAGCCCTCGCCACGCCGCGAGCCTACTCGTCGTCCTCGTTGTCGTCCTCGGCTTCGGGCTCCTCCGGCTCGGCGTCCTCGCGATCCTCGAGCGGCTGGTCGGTCATGCGTGGGTGATGCCCGAAAAGGCGTGTCTACAATCGAGCTTAAGCCCAGGGGCGTAGCTCAATTTGGTAGAGCACCGGTCTCCAAAACCGGGGGTTGCAGGTTCGAGTCCTGTCGCCCCTGTAGGGCGCAACCAAGCCGAAACCCGCATCGTTACGCGGGTTTTGGCCCTTCCCGGGCCTCCCCGCGGACCACCGCTGGAAACCGCTGGAAGCCGCTCTGGCGGGGGTACGACTGGCGCGCAACTGGCGCACGCGCGCGGCAACGCGTAGGAGCCGCCCTGGAAGAGGTCGAGCATGAAGAGTCATCGAGCCCTCCTCTGGTTGCGACTCCGAACAAGCCACACCCCGAGGAGGGCTCTTTGACTTACCGCCTCAGCGGACCGTCAACAACGTGTCTGGCACCTTCAGCTAGTCCGTGCTCAAGCCCCAGCCGTACGGGAACAGTGGGTCGTAGTCCGAATCGCCGATGTTGATCGGCACCTGCGCTTCGGTGCGCGGCCACGTCATCGACAGCTTGCCCGTGAAGGGCCGTTCACCGAAGAGCACATCCGCGACCCCGGCACCTTCGCTGCCCGGCAGCCACGAGGCAACCAGCGCGTCCATCTTGACGAGCTGATCGGTGAGCACCTGCGGGCGACCGGACACCACCAGCACCACACAAGTCTCGATCGCATCGCACACCTTGTCGATGACTGCCTTGTCACCGGGCTGCAGGGACAGGGACTTCTCCTCTAGCTGCGCTGGGGTGCAGAAGCCGCACTCCGGGCCGCCGACGTCCCCGAACCCCTCGGCATATGGCGTCTCCCCGACCACGACGACACCCACGTCCGCGCCGGTCATCGGAGCCGATGCATCGATGCTGTAGGTGACGGTGGCCTGCGGCGCGACCTCCTTGATGCCTTCGAGGATGGTGGTGCCGGGAATGATGTCGCCGGAGGCACCCTGCCACTGGATCGTCCAGCCGCCGGCCTGGTTGCCGATGTTGTCTGCGTTACGACCAGCGACGTAGATGTTCGCGTTCGGAGAAAGCGGCAGGGCGTTGCCGCTGTTCTTCAGCAGCACCTGAGATTCCGCGACTGCTTGCCGTGCGATCGCACGGTGCGCCGCGCTGCCCACCTGGTCGATGTTGTCCGCCGAGGCGAACGGCTGCTCGAAGAGGCCGAGCTCGAACTTGGCCTCGAGGATGCGGCTGACGGCGTCGTCGATACGTGCCTGGCTGACCCGTCCGGCGTTGACCTCAGCAAGCAGCAGCTGCTCGAACTGCTGGGCGCTGAAGGGCTCCATGAACATGTCGGTGCCGGCATTCACTCCGACTCGCACCTTGTACGGGGTCAGGCCACCGAATCCGGGGTTGGCGGGATCAGGAATCTGGTGAATCCCCTCCCAGTCCGAGATGACGAAACCGTGGAAGTGGTACTGACCCTTGAGCACGTCGGTGATCAGCTCCTGGTGCGCGTGCATCTTGACCGGGTCGCCCACGCCGTCCTCGATCCAGTCGACACTGGAGAACGACGGCATGACGCTGCGCACGCCGTGCCGCCTGATCGCCGTCGTATAGGGCGCCAGATCGATCTTCGCGAACTCGTCCCGACTGGTCACCGTGATGCCCTGGTCGATCGTGTAACGCTGCAGGAACCACGGCAGGCCCACGTTGGCAGCGGCGGCCGCGGAGTCGTACACGGTGTCGCCGTCACCCGCATAGTGCTTCGCGGTGGCCAAGACATGGTCGCCTGAGATCGGCGCCCGCCCATGACCCTGCAGGCCGTCGATGATCGTCTCCATCCGGGAGACCAGCGTCGGGTCCTCGCCGAAGCTCTCGTACGTGCGGCCCCATCGCTCGTCTCGAGCGACACAAACGCACGGCCCGAAGCTCCACGGGATTCCGGTCGCGCGTACCTCCTCCGCCGTGGCCTCCCCGACCTTCCGCACGAGGGCTGGGTCGCGCGTGGCGCCGAGCCCGATGTTGTGTGGGAAGACCGTAGCGCCGTAGACGTTCCCGTGACCGTGGACGGCGTCGATGCCATAGATGATGGGGATACCCAGGCGTGTGTTGAGCGCCTGGCTCTGGAACTCGTTGACCATGTCGACCCAGGCGGCGGGCGTGTTGGGCGTCGGCGTCGAGCCACCGCCCGACAGCACCGAACCCAGCCTCAGCGTGGCGATCTGACTTGGATCGCCGGCTACGGCACCGCGCTCGGCCTGCGTCATCTGGCCGACCTTCTCCTCCAGCGTCATGCGGCTGAGCAAGTCCTTGACGCGCAGCCCGATTGACTGGGCCGAGTCGCGATACGCCGGGCGAGCCGGCGCCGCGTTGAGGTGCGCCAACTGGCCTGTGACTGGGGCCGCCTGGCCGGCCGAGACGGCACCGGCTGGCACCAACGACATGAGCAGAACCCCAACTGCGATCAATGAAGTGCGTACATGGGAAACCATGCTGTCCTCCCTGTAGGCGTTGAGGCGCCCCGCCTCCTCCGACCCTTGCACCACTGGCACTCGATGAGGCGGTCACCACACTCCACTCCCCGCACTACCCAGGGCGGCCCCCGTTTAATCATCGTTTCGAGACCGGGTGTTTCCGTAAATCCGGTTGCTCATGCGGGTTTGCGAGCTTCGCGGCTTCCTCGGCCGGAGGCGGACGGAACGACGTTTGCGAGCGTTTCCTTAGCAATCCATTAGCAGCGGCCGCCTCGCTTGCGGCCGCGACTACGATCGCTGGGGCCGCACGTCGGATGACAGGACGCTGGCCCACGCGAGCGCCGCCCTCAGCCTCTGCGGAGGCGGTCACGCGGAGGACAGCGCGTAGTCGGCGGCCTCGTCTAGGCTCATCGCCAGGCCCTCCGCCGAGGCTCGCTCCCACGTCTCCGGGCTGCAGGCTGTCCTCGCTCTTTCGATGTCCGCTCGGTGGTAGCCGGCGTCCGCGAGCGCCAGTTCGAGTGCGAGGCGCGAGTAGTGGAGCTCCGCCACCGCTGCAAGCCGAGCCGTCCGCATCGTGTCTCCCGTGGCCGCGGCGATCCCTGCGAGGCAGGAGATCTCCCCCACCATCTGAAGCTTCTGGCCGAGCTCTCGCGCGAGGCGCAGGCTCTCGCGCGCGTGCCGGTCCGCATCCTCCCAGCGCCGCTCGAGATAGGCAACCCAGCCGAGCCCGCCGTGTGCGAAGCAGACATGCCGTTTGTCGCCGATCGCGGTTGCGATCTCGGCCGCTTCGGTGAGCAGAGTGGCCGCCCGGTCGATGCCGCCCTCGAGGAGCGCCATCTCGGCGAGGTTGTAGAGCGCGAGGGCGATCCGCGAGACGTCGCCGATCCGGCGGCGCAGCTCTAGGCTTTCCTCCAAATAGGCTGTCGCCCGCTCGTTCTCTCCGAGCATCCGCATCACCCCGCCCACGTTGTTAAGCGCGATCGCGAGCGCAAAGTCGTCGTCTGCCGCGCGTGCGAGAGCGACCGCTTCCTCGCCCGCGGCCAGTGCCTCCCGACGATCGGACGTGCTACTGCGGGCATCGGCCCGGATGGCGCAGAGGGTGGCGGCGGCGGTCGCGGCCCCCGCGGTGTCTCCGAGCTCCTTCGCCGAGGCGAGGCTCGCCTCGAGCAGGGCGAGCGCCTCCTCGTTCTCGCCCTGCTCGGAGGCGAGGTAGCCGGCGCCGTAGAGCAGGTGTGCGCGGGCCTCCGACGGCTCGTCCGGGGCAGCGTCGAGCGCGCGCCGCAGCCAGCGGCGGGCCTCTGTGACGTGGCCGTGCGTGTACCAGAACACCCACAGCGCCCCCGCGAGCCTCAGAGCTCCATCGACATCGCCGTGGTCGAAGAACCAGTCGAGGCTCGTGCGGAGGTTGTCGTGCTCGTCCTCCAGGCGTTGCAGCCAGACAGGCTGCTCGGCTCCTGTCAGGAACGGCTCGGCGTGTTTGGCGAGCGCGAGGAACCACTCCGCGTGCCGGCGACCGATCGCGTCGGCGTCGTGCGAGGCGGCGAGGCGCTCGCGGGCGAACTCCCCGATCGTCTCCAGCATCCAGAACCGTTCACCGGTCCGCCGCACGAGGCTCTTGTCGACCAGCGACTGCAGCCCGTCGACGTCAGCCTCGACGATCTCGTCGGCCGCGTCCAGCGTGGAGCCGCCGGCGAAGACCGACAGCCGCGCGAACAGCTGCTTCTCGTCGTCGGCGAGGAGGTCGTGCGACCACTCGATCGTCGCGCGAAGCGTGTGCTGGCGCGCTTCCGCATCGCGGCCGCCTTTCAGGAGGTCGAGGCGCTGGGCGAGCCGGTTGAGGATCTGCGGCGGGGTGAGCACACCGGTGCGCGCCGCGGCGAGCTCGACGGCGAGCGGGAGGTTGTCGAGGCGGCGACAGAGCTCGGCCGTCGTCTCGTCCGGATCGAGCCCGCTGCGCTCACAGAAAAGCGTTACGGCCTCCGGCTCGGCGAGCGGCGGCACGGGGTACTCAACCTCACCGCGCACACGGAGGAGCTCGCGGCTGGTCACGAGCAGGTGGAGGTTCGGGCAGACCTCGACGAGCGAGGCGAGCTCGGGTGCGACTTCGACGACCTGCTCCAGGTTGTCGAGCAGGAGCATCAGCTCCCGCTCGCCGATGTGGTCGACAAGGCCGTCCGTCGCCCCGAGGGTCTGCCCGACCGTCTCGAGGACAAGTGACGGATCACGCACCGGCGCAAGGCTGACCCAGAACACCCCTGCTTTGAACTCTCCGACCAGCTCCGAAGCCGCCTCGATCGAGAGCCGCGTCTTGCCCGACCCGCCCGGCCCGCTCAGCGTGACGAGCCGGTGCCCGCGCACCAGCTCCGCCACCTGAGCCGTCTCCCGCTCACGCCCGACGAACGAGGACGCCGGCCGCGGCAGGTTCGTATTGGAGATCGTCTTGAGGGGTGGGAAGCGCGCCTCGCCGAGCTGGAAGATCGCCACCGCCTCGGCGAAGTCCTTCAGCCGATGCTCGCCGAGGTCGGTCACGCCGCCGTCCAGGAACTCCCGCGTCGCCGCCGACAACAACATCTGCCCACCGTGACCTGCGGCCGCGATCCGCGCCCCAAGATGGACGTCCTCGCCGACGTAACCCTCCCCCGTGAGAAGCGCCTCGCCGGTGTGCAGCCCCATTCGGATCCGGATCAGACCCGGCTCGAGCGCCACATTCGCCGCCGCCCCAGCAGCGACTGCCGCCCGCGCATCGGCGAACGCGTAGAAGAACGCATCACCCTGCGTGTCCACCTCGACACCGCCCTCGGCGGCGAAGACCTTGCGAAGCACTCGCCGATGCTCTGCCAGCGCCGCCGCGTACGCCTCCGCCCCGAGCTCGTGCAGCAGCCGCGTCGACCCCTCGACGTCCGTGAACAGGAAGGTGACGGTCGCGCTGGGGAGCCGGGGGCGCATGCCAGGATGATCGCCGCCCGCGGATCCTTAGTCCATAGTCAGCCCTTGCCGACCGAGGCCACCGCAGCAACGGGCACCTCGTCGGCTATGCGAACTAACCCGGCCGGACGCTCGCATCCTCAGGGGACGTTCCAGCAGCAGCCGCGCCGCGCCGTCCGACTGCGCGTGGAGCGAGGTGTGACCCGGCAACCCCCAAGCGTTCAGCTAGGAATATCTAACGCCGTGCGCTACGGTGGGGCAGGCAGGCGCTAGGCCCGCCGACCACCCCGCCGGGAGCCGCACCTCGCGGACTACCGGAAGGGCATTATGAGCAGAGCACTTATCGCGGCGGCGGTCGTCGCGCTCGCCGTGACCGCAAGCGCCGCGAACGGCGCTGGCGACGCCCGCGCCCTCACCGACGCCGCCCGGCCGACGCAGTCGATGTCGCCCGACGACCGGGCGTTCAGCCGGATGGGCGTCCAGAGCGATCTCGCTCTCAACGACCGCGCTCACAGCACAAGCCCGGACGACCGGGCGTTCAGCCGGATGGGCGTCCAGAGCGATCTCGCTCTCAACGACCGCGCTCACAGCACAAGCCCGGACGACCGGGCGTTCAGCCGGGCGGTCGTTTCCATCCAGCCGAACCTGAACCCGAACCCGGTGCAGGTCGTCGTCCACGACAACGGCGGCTACCGCTGGCTCCACGCCGGGGAGGGCGCTGCGGTCGGCTTCGCGTTCGCCTTGCTCCTCGCCGGGATGGCGTTGCTGATCGTCCGCTCGCGCCGGGCGGTGCCTGCGGTCTGAATTGAAGGATCGTCCTCGCTGGCTTTCCCTCCCTCCCCGGCAGCGACGAGAGCGGATCCCGCTCCTCCTCGTTCTTGCACGGGCGAACGTGCTCCTCAACTTGCTACCCATCGTCGCCGCTGGGCTCGGCAGGCCATGGGTCCTTCTGGCTGTGCTGGTCGTCGAGACCGTTGACTAGCCGCGAAAACTGGAGGACACTCCCCGTTACTGAGAGGCGGGCATGGAGCGCCTCTTTTCCGTTCTCGGGGGGAGAGGGAGGACCGCGGATGTTTCGCAAGGCACTTACCGCCGGCGTAGCTGCGGCTGCGGCCGCCGCGTTGTTCATTCCGACCGCATTCGCAGACAAGCCGGTGATCGAGCCGTCGCCGTTCCCGGATGCGACCGGCCGGTACTGCGAAGACTTCGACGTGCTCGTCCATGCGACGACGAACAAGGGGCGAACGAAGATCTTCGGCAGCGGAGCGATCATGTTTACGGGCTCGCTGAAGGTCGAGGTCACGAATCTCGACTCGGGCAAGACGATCGCGCTGAACATCTCCGGGCCGGGCAAGATCTCTGCCGCAGGGGATGTGCTGACTGGGACGGGGCCGTGGCTCTTCTTCGGCGAGGCAGGGTTCTTCGGGCCCGGATCGCCGCCAGAGCTGAGCACGAACAACGGCCGCATCGAGATCGATCTGACCGACGGCTCGTTCATCAGCCGTATCGGCCACAGCGTCGATCTCTGCCCGCTGCTCGCCGCAAACTAAACCGCGAGCCCGGCGCCGCTTCTCCTCGAGCGGCGCCGGGCCTTCGCGTCGTCGACGTGCGCGACCAGAGTCGCGCTCCACGTTGAAGGCCGTGATCTGCTCGCCCAAGCGGGGCGAGTGCCAGACCGCGAGCAGGGCTCGGCGCTCGCTCGGATTTTCCCCCATTTGGAGGATCGACTCGAAACACGCGCCGCCCTACAGTCGGACGGTGCCGCGCGGGGCTGCGGCAGCCTGAAAGCTCGTCATTGGTCTGCCGTCAACCAACGGTAAGCGCGATCTCCGATCGTCTCAGGCTTCATTCGGCGAAAGGAGAACCACATGATTCAGGCAGGAGACGTCATCGAGAACCCGGTCACCGGCGAGCGGCTCGTCTTCCGCAAGACCTCGCGCGAGACGAACGGCGAGGCAGTCGTGCTCGAGACCTTCGTCAAGCCGAACGGCTTCGTCGCGGCCGCCCACGTCCATCCGCACCAGGAGGAGCGGTTCCAGGTCCTGCGCGGGACCGTCGGCTTCCGCCTCGGTCGGGAGAAGATCGTCGCGGGCCCGGGCGAGCGCGTGACCGTTCCGGCCGGGACGGCGCACAAGTTCTGGAACGCGGGCGACGACGAAGCACACTTCGTCTGCGAGGTGCGCCCGGCGCTCCAGTTCGAGCAGCTGATCGAGACGATGTTCGGGCTCGCGGCAGACGGCAAGACGAACCGCAAGGGGATGCCGAATCCGCTGCGACTTGCAGTCGTCGCACGGCACCACTTCGACGACGTCCGCCTCCCGTTCCCGCCTGCGTGGATGCAGCGGCTGGGCCTTGCGCTCGGTGCGCCCGTCGGCCGGATGCTGGGCTACCAGGCGACGTATGTCCCGGCCGGCGTGGACAGCGCGCAGCCGGTCACCGAAACGGTCACCGAAAGCGTCTAGCGATGCAAGGAAGCAGGCTCAAGACGCGCTTCTTCCTGGTCGGGCTCTTCCTCGTGCTCCTCGTGATCGCGGCGGCCGGCTGGGTGATTCGGCCGTTCGCCGCGATCGCCACGTGGGGCGCCGGGCTCGTCGAAGCGCGTTCTTGAGGCTGTCCCGCTTCCGCGAGGTCGACGCGGCCGGTGACCTACCTAGTCACGCTGCCGCGACTACGGCAGGCCGTCGCAATCCTGCCCTCGTGCTGGTTGATCTTCATGCGAACTTCGCGTGAATAGACGCGCCCGCCGCTCTTGTAGAACGAGACCGAGTACCACGGCCGGTACGGGTAGCCGGAGAGCTTGCGGAGCGCCCCCGCATTGACGGTGACGCCTCGATCGACCAGGACAGCGTCCCACCCGTGGGCCCGTAGACAGCTGTGAGCGACGAGGGCGGCGTCGCGCGGGGTCGAAACCGCCGACGCAACCGGCGCCAAGCTCAGCGCGACCAGAGCCGCGAGGGCGCCGACCATCACCGGCGAAGGGCGAAGCCGCTGTCTCACGGTTGTCAGGTGATCGCGCACTTTCAGCGGTAAGTATCGTCACCACTTGTTACGACGAGACGGTAAGTTGAGTAAACAGTCTGTAAGAATCGGCTCCCGATGCAACCGGCCAGGGCGCCGACAACCGACTCCTCAGCGGCCGGCCGCTCAGTTCGAACGGGTTTAGCGCCGGCCGGTGAAGCGCAGTTGCGTGGAGAACCTGTTCGCGCGGGCGCGGTTCATCTCCGCCTTCAGCTGGACACGCAGCGTGTAGCGACCGGGGCGGAAGCGCATGTTGAAACGCACGACGCGTGACCGGTAGGCGTCCATGCTGCCGACCCGCTTGAGCACTCGCTTCCCACGCGCGTTGTAGAGGCCGGCCTCGAAGAGCGCGTCCTCTTTGGCGTTCAGCACGAGCTCTAGGCCCACCCTCCGGGCCGGCTGGGTCCGCTTGCGCGGCCACTTCACGCGGGCGCCGTCTACGCGGGTCGTGTGGCGCCAGGGGCGCAGCTTGCTCTGACAGCCGCCGCGTGTCTGTGCCGTTGCGGCCTTGACCGAGTAGAACGACGGCCGGCGCGTGCCGTCCGCACGGACAAGACCAGCCTGCCAGCGATCGAGGTTGGGCTCGTCGCGCAGCAGGAAGAAGAGCACCGAATGCACGGAGGCGTCGCACGCGAGGTAGCGGACGGCGTCGCCGTAGATTTTCGCCTGCGCGTTTTCGTTCGTCGGCCGGATGCTCTCCCGGCCGAAGTACGCGAACGCGGCCGAGGGGACGGCATTGGCCTGCCAGCCGAGCTCGTCGAGCCGGAACTTCATTCCGCCCGATCCTGTTCCCTCGGGGAAGCGCGGCTGTGCGGTGCCGCGAAAGGCGTCCCAGAACGCTTGCTTGATGCGGCCCAGGTTGGGCACGCCGGCGTTCGGCCAGCGGTAGCCCTTCATCAGCGGGTCCCGGTCGTGATCCGGATACGGGTGGTACGCGAGCTCGTCCATGATCGGCCGCTTGCGGCCGCTCGCCCGGTACGCCTTTCCGAGGGCGTTGATGAAGCGGACGGGGGAGGTCGAGACGTTGTTCGCAGCACCCGGCCGGTCACCGCCGCGCGGTGAGAGCCCAAGACCGATCACTCGGATCCTGGGGTCGACAGCCTTGAGGGAATCGTAGGACGCGGCGAGCAGCCTGTAGTACGAGCGGGCGGAGACGTTTTGCCCCGAGCTCCCGAACTGCGGTTGCCAGAAGCGCGGCTGGTTGGGCTCGTTTCCGATGATGAAGTCCTTGACCGTGGGGTATCGGCGCGCCAGGAGCGCGACATACTGCGCGTAGAGCGCCGGTGCGTGGGGATTCTCGGCGACGGCCTTCGCCTTCGTGGGGGACACCGAGAAGACCGGGCGGACACCGCGAAGGGTTGCGAGGGGGACGTAGAGATCGAGCTGCCACTGGTCCGGGATCGTGGTCGGCGCGGCGGGGTCGAAGTTGACCGAGATTCGGTTCTCGGTCATGCCGAGCTCGCCCATGCTGTCGAGGAACCAGGCGCTCTGGTCCGGGTACCTGCCGAGGTCGTCGGAAACGCCGACGCGCAGCGCGGCAGAAGCGCCACCGGTGAACGTGAGCGCAGACAGGGCAAACAGGACGACGAGGCCCTGCAATCGCCTCCTGCTTCGGCGAGCTGTGTTCTTCGAGTTCATCGTCCCTTTCTTTGTGGGTGTGTCCACCACCGCCAAGATGCGGCAGCGTCTCGGCTCAGGCGCTTGATCGTTGCTTGACGATCTGGAGGATGCGCACGTGCGAAACGCCGGCAGCCGCGGCGATCTGGCGAAGGCTCGAGCCCTCGGCATGAGCTTGGCGGATCGCTTCACGCCAGGAGGCGTTGGCCTCGGAGCGGCGCGCTGTCGCTCGTTTCACCGTTGTCAGGGGGTCGGCCATCGTGCTGTGTCCCTCTCGCGTCGAAGTCTCAAGTAGCAGTGGTAAGTATCGTCACCACTTGTAACGACGAGACGGTAAGTTCAGTAAACAGTCTGTAAGAATCCTGCTGGGCGAATCAGCCGAAGGCAACGGCTTGGTGCAGGCCGACCAGATTGCCGTCTGCGGCCCTGAGCACACCAAGGCGCCCACCCGGGACGTCGACGATTCCTGTCGCCGGGTCACCATTCGTGACGTCGGCCGTGCCGATCTCGGCGAGCGAGCCGTCGGCGATCTCGCCCAACGGGACCGCACCGGCCGCAACGAGCGCTCGATGCGCCTCCTCGATCTCCGCGACCTCCCAGAAAACGAGCGGATGGTCGACCCACGGCGCCGAGGACAGGCCAACCTCTGCGCCGGCGCCCGTGAACACGGCAAAGTCGTCGCCCACGAACGCCGGCTCTTGCCCGAGCACGGCCGTCCACGCGTCAACGCTCGTCACAAGGTCCCGGGCCGGGAAGACCACATTCTTGAAGCCGAGCAGCTGACCCATCCGGCCCGATGATGCCAGCGCCAAGTCAGGCCGTGGCGGGTTGCTTGTCGCGGCGGAAGAGCATGTTCTTGGCGGCGCCGAAGCCGAACGCCCACACCATCACGATGACGCCGAGGACGACGTTCCACATCGTGAGGATGGCGTCCTGGGTGATCGAGAAGGCGGCGATGTCTTCGGCCGATGCGTGGCTTCGCAAAGTGGCCACGTCCAGCGCCTGGGTCTGGCCCACACCCCCGGGCGTGATCGCAAACAAGCCGGACAGCATGTGTGAGGCAGCGACCATGAAGACGGTGAAGGGCGTGACCGGGATCGAGAACGCGGCCATGAAGACGACGTTCACACCGATGCGGCAGCAGTAGGAAAGGCCACACGGAAGCGCGACCTCCCTCGCATAGCGGCGCCAGTCGCGCAAGATGGCCCCACCGGCCTTGATCTGGTGCCAGGTCTTCTCCAGCCGCGGTTTCAGCCTGCGGCCAGAGCAGGCGCAGGGCGACGAGGAACGCCACCACGATCAGGACGATCACGACTGGGTGCTCGGCCAGAAAGCCGCCTGTCTCGTCGGACGGCGACCCCTTCGAGACCGTGCGCGGACGGAAGATCAGAGCCAGGATCACCATGACGACGCTCACGCCGGTGAAGAAGAGCGATTGGACGACCGTCGCCGACGTGACCCCGGCAACCGATGATCCGCGGATGCTCGTTCGGAAGATGCCGATCATGGCCGCGGTTCCGGCCTGCGCCGGAGTGAACGCATTGATCGCAGTGCCGCCCTGGGAGGCGCCCCACGAAGTCTTGAAGGAGAGGCCCGAGCGCGGGTAGGCAGCCCGAAGGATGTTGCGCCAGCCCACACCGATCAGTGCCGACTCTGCCGTCTTGAGCGCGAGCGCGAGCACGAGCCAGTAGAAGGAGACGTCGCCGATCCGCCCGAAAACGCCGGCGATCCAGTCCCAGAACTGGTCGAGCACGCGTCCAGTCTGAACCGGTCAGCCGCGCGCTGCGGGAGAGCACCTCTAGAAATGCGCGCCTCAGCGTGTACGAGTCCGCGCACGCGGCCTCGCCTTGGAAGGCCAGTCAGCCGACCCCGAGGAGCAACGTGTCGGCTGAAGGGCAGCTCGAAACCGAGGCAGGTCGTGCTCGACGGCGGACATGTGATCCACGAGGACAATCCCAGCGGGGGGTGCTTGCCGAGGTCGTCAAGGTTCTGGAGAGCATCCGCTAGGACGGCATCTCCATCTCCATGGACGGTGACTGCCCAGGCTCGGTCAGCATCGGAACGGTCGAAGGCGAGACTGCGACCCAAAGCCCAAGGGCGATCAGGCCGATCCCGACGGCACGCCTCAGCTGCGGTCCGTTGGGGAACACCTTCTCGACGAAGATCACCGCGGCGATCACCACCATCCAGAACACGCTCATCACGCCGAGCGCGAACAACACGGCCATCAGGCCGAGGCAGCACCCGACGCAGTACAGGCCGTTCACGATTCCGGCCCGGAGGGCTCCACGCTCACCCGGATCGTGCGGGCTGCGGCAACGGCGCAACAGTTGCTCCTTCGCGGGCGTCAGCTCGTAGATGCCGGCCAGAACGATGACTGCGCCCGCTGCGTACGGACCATCCCGGTCCCAGGCGAACCGACCGAGCTCGAACGACGTCACAACACGAAACAGCGCGTACGCGACGGCGCCGAAGGCGGTCCAGACGGCGAGGTAGCCGACGCCGAAGAGCGCTGTCGGCAGGGCTCGAGTGACGGCGACGGCCGCCGGCACCGCCGACGGCAGCATCATCGCGGCCATCATCGCCGCCCAGACGCCGAGGAACCACCCGAGCCCGCCGAGATCGGTGCCCGGCCCGGCATCCATCCCGCGCATTCGGTCGACGGTGACCACCCACGCAGCCGCAGCGGCGCCGAGAAACACGAGCGTCGTTCTGGCCGGCCAGGCGAGGAAGTTCATGACAGGCGCGCCCTCGTACAACGTCGATTCTCCCTTCGTCGGGACTCGTTGCGTCCTCTCTTCGGACTGAGATCGGGTGGGAAACTCATCGCTCCGCCAAAGCCCGTAATCGTGAGCTTGTCGCGCACTGCGGTCAACTCCGGAACCGACGTGACGTCTTATTCCCCGTGGACGACACGCGCGCGCTGCGCGGGCAGGGGCGGTGGAACGAGGCGCTCGAGCTGACCGACGATCCGTTCGAACGTGCGGACCTGCTGAACGAGCAGGCGCTCTTCACGGGCTCCGCGGAGGCACGCGAGGCGGCCGGGCGGGAGCTGCTCCGCGCGGAGGCCCGGCTGCTCCAGGAGCGCGGCCGGATCCTGCATGCGGCCTTTCTCTCCGACCGGAAGGAGGATCGCCACGAGCTGGAGCTCTTCTGCCGTTCGCTCGAGCTGGCCCGCGAGGCCGGCGACGAGCGGATCGAGAGCTGGGCGGAGTTCTGGATCGGGATCGTCCACCAGGTCGTGCGCGACGACCACGACCGGTCCCTGCCGCACTTCCAGGCCGCCTACGACTGGGCGAGGGCGCACGACGACACGCTGCTGCAGTCGTACGCGATCCGGCATCTCGGCTTCGCCTGGTACGAGCAGGGGAACCGGGAGGAAGGCAGGCGCGGGCTGGAGGAGTCCGTCGAGCTCCGGCGGAAGGACGGCTTCCTCCCCGGCGTCGCCGCTGGGCTGCTGACGCTGGCGGAGGTCGCCGGCGAGGAAGGCCGCACAGACGACGCGCGCCGGCTACTCGAGGAGGCGAAGCAGGCAGCGGACGCCTCGGGCGCGACCGCGTTCGGCGCGCGGATCGACGCCGCGCTAGCGGCGCCCGAGAGGATCCCTGACTAGGTGGCTTCGAGCAGCTCGACGCCCGAGCCGGGGTGCATGGCGTCCCAGACTCTGAGGTAGAGCGAGACCTCCATCCGCGCCTGATCGTCGTCAAACGCCCGCGGAACCTCGACCTTGACGGCAATGCCCTCCGCGTGCGCGTGGACCTCACCGACGTCGGCGATGCATTCCGCGCGCCGAAGGAAGCCGAGGAGCTCTTCGGCGAGACGAGGGTCACTGAGCCGCACGTGCATGCCTCTCACTCTTTGTGACGCATCCGAAACGCACAAGTCCGGACCTTCAGAGTCCGATCGCATGGATAGGCTCATTCCCGTGGCGCTGCTGACGTCGCAGGTCGAACGCGAGTCCGAGTCGTTCGCGCAGCGGCGTGACCGAATGGAAGCCTTCGTCGCCGAGCTCCGCGAGCGGACCGGGCAGGTCGCGCGAGGCGGCGGAGAGAAGGCCGTCGAGCGCCACCGGTCCCGCGGGAAGATGACCGCACGCGAGCGCGTAAATCGCCTTGTCGATCCCGGCACGGCGTTCCTCGAGCTCAGCGCGCTCGCGGCATTGGATCTGTACGACGGCCAGGCGCCCGGCGCGGGAATCGTGACCGGCATCGGCGTCGTGGAGGGCCTGGAGTGCGTGATCGTCGCGAACGACGCGACCGTCAAAGGCGGGACGTACTTCCCGATGACGGTGAAAAAGCATCTGCGCGCGCAGGAGATCGCGGAGCAGAACAACCTGCCCTGCATCTACCTCGTGGACTCCGGCGGCGCATTCCTTCCGCTTCAGGACGAGGTCTTCCCCGACCGCGAGCACTTCGGGCGGATCTTCTTCAACCAGGCGCGAATGTCGGCGAAGGGGATTCCGCAGATCGCGGCCGTGATGGGCTCGTGCACGGCCGGCGGCGCCTACGTCCCGGCGATGAGCGACGAGACGATCATCGTCCGCGGAACGGGGACGATCTTCATCGGCGGGCCGCCGCTCGTGAAGGCGGCGACCGGCCAGGAGGTCTCCGCGGAGGAGCTGGGCGGCGCCGACGTGCACACCCGGCGCTCGGGCGTCGCCGACCACTACGCGACGAGCGACGAGCACGCCCTCGCCATCGTCCGCTCCGTCGTCCGCAACCTGCACCGGCGGAAGGAGGCTCCGTGGGACGTGGCTCATCCGGAGGAGCCCGTCGCCGACCCGTCCGAGCTGTACGGGCTGATCCCCGAGGACTTCCGCCAGCAGGTCGATCCGCGCGAGCTGATCGCGCGCATCGTCGACGGGAGCCGGTTCCACGAGTTCAAGGAGAACTACGGCGAGACGCTCGTCTGCGGCTTCGCTCGCATTGAGGGCTTTCCCGTCGGGATCCTCGCGAACAACGGCGTGCTCTTCGCGGAGTCGTCGCAGAAGGGCGCGCACTTCATCGAGCTCGCGTGCAAGCGGCGGGTGCCCCTCGTCTACCTGCAGAACATCACCGGCTTCATGGTCGGCGTCGAGTACGAGACGGGAGGGATCGCACGCGACGGCGCCAAGCTCGTGATGGCGACGGCCTGCGCGGCGGTACCGAAGTTCACCGTCGTCACGGGCGGCTCGTTCGGCGCCGGTAACTACGCGATGTGCGGGCGGGCGTACGGGCCACGGCAGCTCTGGATGTGGCCGAACGCGCGCATCTCCGTCATGGGCGGCGAGCAGGCCGCCACCGTCCTGACGATCGTCGGCGACGCCGATCCCGACGAGATCCGCGCCAAGTACGAGGCCGAGGGCAACCCGTACTACTCGACGGCCAGGCTCTGGGACGACGGGATCATCGACCCGCTGGACACGCGGCGCGTCCTGGCGCTCGGGATCTCGGCCGCGCTCAACGCGCCCATCCCGGACACCCAGTTCGGCATCTTCCGGATGTGAGCGGAAGCGAGGAGCTCGAGCAGGCGTTCGCGTACGACCGCGAGGGCTACGAGGCAGAGGCGATCCCGCACTACGAGCAGGCGATCGCGGCAGGCCTGGACGACGAGCAGCTCCAGAAGGCGATGCTGGGCCTCGGCAGCTCCCTGAGGAACGTCGACCGGATCGGCGAGTCGGTCTCGGTGCTCGAGGACGCGGTCCGACGCTTTCCCGACCACCAGTCGCTGCCGGTCTTCCTTGCGTTCTCCCTCTGGTCGGCCGGCCGGGGGGCCGAGGCACTGGCCCTCCTCGCCCGGCGCCTCGGCGACGGCTCGGGCTACGAGCGGGCGATCGGCGAATACGCGGACGACATTGAGCGTTCGAAGGGCTGATAGTGGGTACACGCCTCCCGACTGGGGTTAGGCTCACCCCATGCACACGATCGAACTGACAGAGGAAGAGCTGCGGCTCGTGCGCAACGCGCTGCAGTCGTTTCTCGAGGATTTCGGCCACGACGAGGCCGACATCCTGCGCAGCATCAAGCAGGTGCTGGCGAAGCTCCCCCAGCCGTCCTAGTCTCTCCCGGTGCGCCTCTTCCGCCGGAGGTCCGACGCCAGGCTTCACGAGATCGGCGAAGCCGAGGCGTATGGACGCTCGTACGGCGACCAGACCGGCCTGGTGAAGGTCATCAAGGTCGAGCCTCGGCGGCCGCGGTACCACCTGAAGGTGAGCGGCGAGGCACTGCGGGACGCCTTCCTCGACCGGTTGAACCGCCGCAAGCCGGCCGACCGTCCCGACAAGACCGAGTGATCGTCCGGCTCGTCCTCTGGAATCTGGCCGATTCGCAGACGTCGATCGCCGAGTTGCGCCGCTACCTCGTGGACGAGTCGGTCGACGAGTTCGAGCAGCTGGAGGGCCTGAGGCTGAAGCTCTGGATCTCCGACGAGGCGACCGAGCGCTGGGGCGCGATCTACGTCTGGGAATCGGTCGAAGCTGCCCGGCAGCCGCTTCCGGGCCGGGCGCGCGAGCTGATCGGCAAGGAGCCCGACATCACCGAGGAGTTCGACGTCGAGGCCACGATCGAGGGCCGCTTCGACATCGAGGAGCTGTCGCGCCTCGGCCTCGCGTTTGAACGCTGACCGTCGCCTCCGGCCCCGTCTTGGTGCCAGGCACCAGGCCATGGCCAGAGCAGACAAGAGTCTCGGCCTCCTCCCACCCAGGGTCGAGGCCGGAGCGAGCTGTTCCGGCCGCGTCTTGGTGCCAGGCACCGAGCCAGGTCCCGCGCTGACATGACGAGTGTCTGGCACTCGTCATGGCGTCAGAGGACGAGGGTCTCCGGGAAGATCTCGTCGCCGGAGAAGCGCTCGAGCCGGTACGGGCTCAAGTCGAACGACGATTCGCCGGCGAGGAGCTCCTCCGCGACCGCCCTGCCGACCGCCGGCGCCTGCATGAAGCCGTGGCCCGAGAAGCCGCACGCCGCGTAGACGCCGTCCGCGACCCAGCCGATGATCGGATGCGCGTCCGGGGTCATGTCGTAGTGGCCCGCCCAGGAGCGGGCGACGCGCACGCCTGCGGCGGGCGGATACCGGTGCGCCGCGCGCTCGAGCCAGTCCGCGACGAGCGCCTCGTCGACCTGCGCGTTGTCGCCCCAGCGCAACGTTGGCTCGGACATGGCCAGGCGCAGGCCGCCGTCGACCCGCCGGAAGTGGAAGCCGGACTCCGCCTCGACCACCATCGGCAGGTCCTCCGGCAGCGCCTCGACCCGGCGGGTATCGGTGAGCTGCCGTACGAGCGGGCGAATCGGAAGCTCGACCTCGTACCGCGACGCCAGCGCAGGCGATGCCGCGCCACAGGCGATCACGAGGACGTCGGCGTCCAGGTCGCGCGCGTCCATGTACTCGCGGAGTTGAACGCCGCGGCTCCTCGCCTCGCGGACGAGCCGCTGGGTCACGCCGGCCGGATCGGCGACGCCGTCCTCCCTGCAGACCACGGCCTTGAGGACGTCGTCGGTGCGCAGCCCCCGGACGACGCCCGGATCGGCGTCCTCCACAGGCACGCCGAGCTCCCGTTGGCGCCGGACGCGCTCGTCCATTTCCTCGACGCCGGCCTCGGTCGTCGCCAGGAACAGGTACCCGACCTGCTCGAAGAGCGGCGCGCCCAGCTCCGCGAAGAAGCGGGCGCTCGCCTGCGCCAGTCGCACTTCCGGCGCGGTCGTGAACTGCTGGCGCACGCCTCCCATCGCCTTGCCCGTCGCTCCCGATGCGACGCCGTTCCTGTCGCAGAGGGTCACCTGGTGGTCGCCCTCGACGAGCGTGAGGTGGTACGCGATGCTGGCACCGATCGCGCCCGCGCCGGCTACGACGATTCGAGCCACTGCTCCACCTCGGCGCGCTCTTCCGGGGTCAGACCCCGTAACGGGGGACGCACGACTTCGTGCACGGGGACGCCGCGGAGCGCGATCACCGTCTTCAGCGCCGCCTGGAACGGGAACCGCTCGAGGAAGGCGCGCCTGGCCGGGTCCGCCCCTTCCGGGAAGGCGGCCGCGAGGCCGGAGACGCTTCCGGCGGCGCCCCGCTCGAGCCCGGCGTCGACCAGCGACTCGGCGCCTATGAAGACGTCCAGCCCCTCGAGGAGGTACGGCTCGACGGCCTCGAACGGCTGGTTCGAGACCTTGAGCCCGGCCACCCGGTCGCCGAGCCGCTCGACCACCGACAGCGGGATCGAGTACCCCGCCCTGCCCTTGAACTCGTAGAGGTAGAACGGCAGCGAGCCGGCTCGCTTCGGCGGCCGCGGCGAAGTGGCGGTAGAGCGCTTCCTCGTCGTACGTGAAGTACGGCGGCCCGATGACTGCGACCGCGTCGGCGCCGGAGTCCGCCGCATGGGCGGCCAGCTCGACGGTGTCCGCAGTGGTCTGGGCGCCGCAGTGGATCGCGACCTGAAGCCGTCCTCCCGCTGCCTCCACGAAGCGCTCTGCCGCACGCTTCCGCTCGTCGACCGAGAGGAGGATTCCCTCGCCCGTCGTCCCGAGCGCGAGGATGCCCTCCAGCCGTCCGGGCGCGGCGAGGAAGTCGACGTACGGCGCGACGGCGTCTTCGTCGAGCGCGGCGCCGCCGTCGCGGAGCGGCGTGACCGCGGCGGCAAGTGAGCCTCGGAGCATGGCACGACTCTAGAGTCCGGCCCGATGGCCGGGCTGCAGGTGGAGCGTGACGGACCGATCCTGCGGGTGACGCTCGCCAGACCGGACCGGCGAAACGCCTTCGACGCCGAGCTGATCGCCGAGCTGAGCGAAGCCTTCTCCGACGTCGGGAACGCCCGCGTCGTCCTGCTCTCCGGCGCGGGCGAGACCTTCTGCGCCGGCGCCGACATCGAGTGGCAGCGGTCGGCGATCGACCTTTCCTTCGACGAGAACGCCGAGGACGCGATGCGGCTCTTCGCGATGATGCAGGCGATCGACGGCTGTCCAGCGCCGGTCGTCGCCCGGATCCAGGGGTATGCGCTCGGGGGCGGATCGGGCCTTGCCGCCGCCGTGGATATCGCGATCGCGGCCGAGGACGCCATCTTCGGCTTCTCGGAGGTGAAGCTGGGGATCGTCCCCGCGGTGATCTCGCCGTTCGTCCTCCCGAAGATCGGCGAGGGTGCGGCGCGGCGCTTCTTCCTCACCGGCGAGCGATTCGATGCAAAGACCGCACTTCGGATCGGGCTCGTCCAGGAGGTCACGCCCGACCTCGACGCGACGGTCGACCTTCTGGTCGGCGAGCTGCTGACCTCCGGCCCACAGGCCGCGCGCGAGGCGAAGCGCCTGATCCGCACCAGGCCCCAGGGCGAGGAGACGGCGCAGTGGGCGGCGCGGATGCGCGCGAGCGAGGAGGGACAGGAAGGCCTGCGGGCATTCCTGGAGCGACGAAAAGCCGACTGGCCGGACTGACGCGCCCGTGCGGCGCCTCCTGCTGCTCGTCGGCGGCATCGTCTTCGTCGACACGATGTTCTTTGCGGCGCTGACGCCGCTCCTGCCCGACTACGCCGAGGAGTTCGACCTCTCGAAAGCCGGCGCCGGCCTTCTCTCGGCCGCGTATCCGCTCGGGGCGCTCGCCGGCGGCATCCCCGGCGGGATCGCGTCCGCGCGAATCGGCGCCCGGCCGACCGCGATCCTCGGGCTCGTCGCAATCGCGGTCAGCACGTTCGTGTTCGCGACGGGGGATTCGATCGTCGTCCTCGACGTCTCCCGCTTCGTGCAGGGCTTCGGGAGTGCGTTCGCCTGGACGGCCGGGCTCACCTGGCTGGTCACAGAGACGCCATCGGCACGCCGCGGGCAGACGATCGGATCGGCGATGGCGGCAGCGATCGTCGGCGCGCTCTTCGGGCCGGTGCTAGGCGGGGTCGCCTCGGTCGCCGGCCAGGCGGTGACGTTCGGCGCGGCCGGCCTGGCGGCGCTCGGGCTCGGGGTCTGGGCGGCCTCGACGCCCGCGCCGCCGCCCGAGAAGCCGCAGCCGCTTCGTGACCTGCTCGGCGCGCTTCGGAGCCGGAGCATCGCGGTCGGGATCTGGTTCGTCGTCCTGCCGGGGATCTTCTTCGGGTCGCTGTCGGTGCTCGCCCCCCTCCGGCTGGAGGAGCTCGGCTTCGGCGCGGTCGCGATCGGGACGCTGTGGCTCTGCACGGCCGGGCTCGAGGCGATCGTCAACCCGTGGGTCGGCCGGATCTCGGATCGCATCGGCCGCTTCACGCCCATGCGCCGGTCCGTCTTTGCCGGTGCGATCGTCACCGCGCTCCTTCCCTGGCCGGGCGAGGCATACCTCCTGGCTGCCCTGGTCGTCGCCGGCGGGATCGCCTTCGGAAGCTTCTGGACGCCGGCGATGGCACTCCTGTCCGACGAGGCCGAGCAGCGTGGACTGGAGTACGCGTACGTCTTCGCGTTGATCAACCTGGCGTGGGCTCCGGGCCAGGCGCTCGGCTCGTCTGGCGGCGGTGCGCTCGCCTACGTGACCGGCGACGCGGTTCCCTACCTCCTCATCTCCGCGGCCTGCCTGCTTACGTTTGCGGTCCTGTGGCGATTCAGAAGCTCCTCGTAGCGAACCGCGGCGAGATCGCTCTGCGGATCTTCCGCTCCGCAGACGAGCTCGGGATGGAGACCGTTGCGGTCGTCGCACCGGACGATCGTGGCTCGCTCCACGCTCGCTCGGCCGGGGAGACCGTCGAGATCCGCAGCTACCTCGACTCGGAGGAACATGTCCGCGCCGCGAAGGAGACCGGTGCCGACGCGATCCACCCTGGCTACGGGTTCCTGGCTGAGAACCCGGACTTCGCCGAGGCAGTCGAGGCCGCCGGGCTCCGGTTCGTCGGCCCCAGCGCCGAGGCGCTCCGGCTGGGCGGCGACAAGCTCGAGGCGAAGCGGATCGCTGCTCAGGCCGGCGTTCCGGTTGTGCCGACGGGCGAGCCGGACGAGGTCGGCTTCCCGGTGATGATCAAGGCGGCGGCCGGCGGCGGCGGCCGCGGGATGCGGGTCGTCCGTGACCCGTCCGAGCTCCAGGAGGCGCTCGAGGCTGCGAGGCGTGAGGCCAGGGCCGCCTTCGGTGACGACCGCGTCTTCTGCGAGCGGTACGTCGAGCGGCCGCGCCACGTCGAGATCCAGCTGCTCGGCGACGGGGAGCGTGTCATTGCTCTCGGCGAGCGCGAGTGCTCGATCCAGCGGCGCCACCAGAAGGTCCTCGAGGAGTCGCCCTCCACCGCGCTCGACCCCGCGCTGCGAAAGGAGATGAGCGACGCCGCCGTCCGCTTCGCCGAGGCGATCGGCTACGCGAGTGCAGGCACGGCGGAGTTCATGCTGGCCGGTCGCGACTTCTACCTCCTCGAGCTGAACGGCCGGATCCAGGTCGAGCATCCGGTGACCGAGCTCGTCACGGGCATCGACCTCGTCGCGGCCCAGCTCCGGATCGCGAGCGGCGGGCCCCTGGAGGCAAGTAACAGTCTGTTACAAGCCCGGGAGGGCGCTCCTGGAGCCGCGTCGAGATCAAGTAACACTCTGTTACTAACCGGCCACGCGGTCGAGGTGCGGCTCTACGCCGAGGATCCGCGAACGTTTCTCCCTCAGGCCGGGCGGCTCGAGCGGCTGCGGCTCCCGACCGGGATCCGCGTGGATGCCGGTGTCGAGGAGGGCGACGAGATCGGCGTCGGCTACGACCCGATGATCGCGAAGCTGATCGCCCACGGCCCGACACGCGGCGAGGCGCTCGCCCGGCTCGCCGACGCGCTCGCCGAGACGGAGGTCGCCGGCGTGACGACCAACCTCCCCTTCCTTCGTTGGCTCGTCTCGCACCCGGCCGTGCACGCCGGCCGGACGACGACCGCGTTCCTGACCGACTACCCGCCGCTCTCCGAGCCGCCCGTGCGAATGCCCACCGGGCCGTGGGACGGCGCCTGGCGGCTCAACCTGCCGGCCCCTCCACCCCACTCGCCGCCGGACGTCGACGAAGCGGCTCACGCGACCGGTCCCGGCGGCGCCGTCGAGAGCACCATCACGGCGCCGATGCCCGGCACCGTGATCCGGGTCCTGGCGCAGGAGGGCGACCACGTCGCACACCGCCAACCGCTGCTCGTCCTCGAGGCGATGAAGATGGAGACGCCGCTCGTCTCGCCGTATGACGCCACGGTCAAGGCCGTCCACGTCCAGGAGGGCGACCGCGTCGCAGGCGGCGCGCTTCTTGTCGAGCTGGAGGAGTAGCTAGGCCGACGCGCCGGCGGGACCACCGAGCTGCGCGTTCAGCCCGTTCCGCACGAGCACCGCCGCCAGCGCAGCGAAGGCCAGCACGGCGATCCAGAGCGAGGCATCTCCCCACTCCGGCTTCACCGCCATGTCGAAGATGAGCAGGAAGAGCAGCATCAGGTCGGCCCGGGTGAGCGCCAGCAGGCGGCGCAACTTCTCCTGAACGGCCGGCGAGGTCGGTCCCTCCGCCTGGACGAGCTTGCCGAGCCGCCCGGACTCGGGGCCGAAGAAGAGCGCCCCCGCCAGGAATGTGATCGCGAAGAGCACGATCCCGATCACGATCCAGTCGTCGCCGAAGCCCCAGAACTCGCTGTCGATCACGAGCAGAACGCCGGACACGACGGCGAGGGCAGACGCGGGAATGAGAACCCGGGTGCTGATCCACTCGATGTCCTGGCCGAGCTGCGCCAGGCGCATCGGGTCGGACGCATTGATGGCGCGCAGCCCGAAGAACTGGATCATCGCGCCCCCGCCGACCCAGATCGCCGCCATCGCGATGTGGGCGAAGAGGAGAAACTCGTACCAGGTCACGGGGCGCTCAGAACAGGCGTGAGAGCTTCATCGCGGCACCCATGTCGCCCCGCACCTTGAGCTTCCCGGTCATGTAGGCGGTGGTGGCATTGAGGTCTCCCGACGCGATCTGCTGGAAGGTCTCGTCCGACGCGGCGATGGTTGTGTCGGCGTCTCCACCGCCTTCGGCGACCTTGACCGTCCCGTCGTCGACGTCGACCTTCCACGTGCCGGCGCCGTCGATCTCGAAGACGTAGGAGTTGGTCATCCCGGCTGTCTTGGACGGGTCGAGCCGGGTCTCCAGGCTCTCGAAGAACTCGCGTGTGCTCCCCATGAGGCGGCGAGACTACACGACCGGCTCGGCCGTGAGCTTGCGCCTTCGACCTCCGCGCGGCGACGGCAGCAGCAGCGCGAACGGGATCGCGAGCGCCGGAACGGCAGCGCTGACGTAGAGCGCGGTCTCGAGGTCGACCGCGTCGGCGATCGCGCCGAGCGCAGCCGCGGCGACCCCGCCCAGGCCGATCGCGAACCCGATCGAGATTCCGGAGGCGAGGCCGAGCCGGTTCGGCATGTACTCCTGCGTCATCACCTGGATCAGGCCGAACGTGCCGACGACGCACACGCCCACGAGCGCCAGCGCCACCACGCCGACCGTCCCTCCGATCGCGACGTACACGAGTGTGAGCGGCGGGACGCTGACGACGCTGGCCAGCAGCACCGGCCGTCGCCCGACGCGATCGGCGAGCGGTCCGACGGCCAGTGTTCCCGCGCCGCCCGCGAAGAGCATCAGCGCGAGCAGGTTGCTCCCATAGCCCTCGGAGCGTCCGAGCTCGACGGCCCAGAGCGGGACGAAGGTCAGGAGCCCGAACCAGCCGACGGTCCGCGCAGTCACGACGCCCAGGAGGAGCGCGAAGGCGCCGGGGCGATCCTCGCCGACCCGCATCTGCCCGCTCCGCCGCTCGGGCGCGAAACTCTGGAGGTAACGGAGCGAGCGGAGCAGCAAGACAGCGACGACCACAGACGGCAGCGCCAGCAGGAGGCCGCCCCAGCGTCCGAAGAGGAGCATCACCGGCGCGGCCGAGACGGCACCGAGCGCGACGCCGAGGTTCCCTCCGATCGAGAAGAGCGACATACCACTCGCCTTGCGGTGGCCGCTCACGTAGGAGGCGAACTTTGTGCCCTCGGGGTGATACGCGGCAGTCCCGAGCCCGGAGACGACGACGAACAGCACGCACACCGAGTAGGAGGCGGAGACCGAGGCGAGCGCCATCCCCGAGCCGGCCAGAAAAACGCCGGTCGGCAAGAGCCATACCGCGCCGCGCCGGTCGGACCAGTGGCCAAAGAGCGGCTGCACGAGCGAGGACGCGGCGGCCGACGCGAAGACCAGCCCGCCCGCCTGGAGGTAGCTCAGGTCGAAGCGTGAGACGAGGAAGGGGAGCAGCGCGGGCAGGACGCCGTTGGCGAAGTCGGTCGCGAGGTGCCCGGCGGAGAGGGCCGCGATCGCCTTCCTGTCGACCTCGCGCCTCACGCCGGCAGGCTAGCCATCCCCTCGAAGGGGGACGCCGGAGACTCGGAACCTAGGCCGCGGCGGCTTCGGTGTCGGCGCCGGGCCGACAGTGGCGCGCGATCAGCGCGCGGGAGAGATCCCAGTGGGCAGCGACGAGCTCGCAACGATTCTGCTCGAGGCTCAGGTGGTCCGACTCCATCGCCCGCAGCGACTGGCGCAGGAGGACGAGGTCGGCGATCCGGCCGATCAGATCCTCGACAGTGGGCTCCGAGTCGGGGCGCGTAGGAACAGAGGGCAGCAGCGAGGTGCTCATGTCCCCAGTGTCATCGGCACGAATCAGGAATTGGTTAAGCGGAGGAAAGAGTTTTCGAAGGTGTGACTGAGTTAGCATCGCCCGTCCCATGGAGGTTTCGGTATCGGGCCCCGACTCCCTTGCCGTCGAGGGCCAGGTTGTTGCGCTTGCGGTTCGCGACGGAACAGCGCCCCCTGGCGACCTCGGCGAGCGCGTACGGGCGCTCCTCGACGAGGACGGCTTCGAGGCCAAGGCGGGCAGTGCTGTGCTCCTGCACCTGCCCGCAGAGGCCGGTGCGGAGCGCGTCGCCGTCGGCGGCCTCGGCGCCGAGATCGACACCGACGCCGTTCGAACCGCGGCCGGCGGGATCGCCAGGCTCGTGGAGCCGATCGGCGGGACCCTCGCCTGGATTCTCGACGACTCTCTGCCGCTGGCGGCGACGGAGCAGGCGCGCGCGGTCGTCGACGGGCTGATCCTGGGTGGGTACGACCCGGGGATTCGGAAGACCGAGGGGCGAAAGGACGGGGTTCACAACCTTGTCTTCGTCGGTGGAGACGATGCGGTTCAGGCGGAAGCCGAGCGCGCCGTCATCGTCGCGCGCTGGGCGAATCGTGCGCGCGATCTCGCGAACGAGCCGCCGAACGAACTGACCCCCGCCGGGCTCGCCGAGCACGCGGAGCGGATCGCCGACGAGTCCGACGGGCGGCTACGGACCGATTCGTTCGGCCGCGAGCGCATGACCGAGCTCGGCATGGGCTCGTTCCTCGCCGTCTCGCAGGGAAGTGCGCAGGAGCCGCGCACGATCGTGCTTCGCTACGACCCGCCCGACGCGTCCAGCGACGCCACGCTGGGGCTGGTCGGCAAGGCCGTCACCTTCGACACGGGCGGGATCTCGATCAAGCCGGCGCTGTACATGGAGGACATGAAGGGCGACATGTCCGGAGGGGCCGCGGTCCTCGCGGGGCTCGGCGCGATCGCGGAGCTCGGGCTGCCGGTTCGCGCGA
Organism: uncultured Actinomycetes bacterium; assembly: GCA_963847235.1. Taxonomy (GTDB): domain Bacteria; phylum Actinomycetota; class Thermoleophilia; order Gaiellales; family Gaiellaceae; genus JACDAN01. The sequence goes on from CAWJYU010000009.1 coordinate 168,002, forward strand.
TCGGTGTCGTGGGCGCCACCGAGAACATGGTCGGGGGCGGCGCCTACCGGCCGGGGGACATCGTGCGGGCGATGAACGGCACGACGATCGAGATCGTCAACACGGACGCGGAAGGGAGACTCGTCCTCGCCGACGTCCTCTGGTACGCACGTCAGCAAGGAGCGACGCACCTCGTCGACTTCGCGACGCTGACCGGCGCCATGGAAAGGGCTCTCGGCGACCTCTACGCCGGCGTCTTCGGCAACGACGACGAGTGGCGCGACCGGGTCGTCGCCGCCGGCAACCGCAGCGGCGACCTCGCCTGGGGGCTTCCGATCCATCGCCGGTTCCACCGGTACACCGACTCCGCCTTCGCGGATCTGAAGAACTCGTCTGTGCGCGCCCAGGCGATCCCGGCGTACGCCGCGGGCTTCCTCCAGAGGTTCGTCGGCGAGGGCCCGTGGGCGCACATCGACCTGGCCGGGCCGGCCTTTCTGCGCTGGCCGCGGCCGGACTACCTCCACGTCGTCGGCGGCACCGGGTACGGCGTGCGGCTGATCGCCGAACTGGCACGCTCCTTTCCGTGAACCTCGACCTCACCGACGAGCACGAGCTGCTCCGGCGAACGGTGCGCGACTTCGCGGTCGAGCGGGTCGCGCCGGTCGCCGAGGAGCTCGACCGGGAGCACCGGTTTCCCTTACGAGCTGGTGAAGGAGATGGCCGAGCTCGGGTTGATGGGCATGACGATTCCGGAGGCGTACGGCGGCGCCGGGACCGACACGGTCTCCTATGCGATCGCGGTCGAGGAGCTGACCCGAGTGGACTCGTCCGTCGCGATCACGATGGCCGCGCACCACTCTCTCGGGACGCTGCCGATCTACATGTTCGGAAGCGAGGAGCAGAAGCGCGAGTGGGTGCCGCAGCTCGCCTCGGGCGAGAAGCTCGCCGCCTTCGGACTGACGGAGCCCGAGGCGGGATCCGACGCCGGCGCCGCGCGCACCCGGGCGGAGCTTCGGGACGGCGAGTGGGTCGTCAACGGCTCGAAGATGTTCATCACGAACGCTGGGACCGACATCACCGCTTGCGTGACGATCACGGCGATCACGGGCGAGGACGAGATTTCGAACATCGTCGTCCCCAACGGGACGGAGGGCTACGAGGTCGCGCCGCCGATGCAGAAGCTCGGCTGGCGCGCGTCCGACACGCGCGAGCTGTCCTTTCGCGACGTCCGGGTTCCGGAGGGGAACCTGCTCGGGCCGCGCGGGAAGGGCTTCCAGCAGTTCCTCGAGATCCTCGACGGCGGACGGATCTCGGTGGCCGCGATGGGCCTCGGTCTCGCGCAGGGCGCCTACGATCTCGCGTCGTCGTACGCGAAGGAGCGGAAGCAGTTCGGGAAGCCGATCTCGAGCTTCCAGGCGATCCAGTTCCAGCTCGCGGACATGGCCACCGAGATCGAGGCCGGCCGGAACATGGTCTACAAGGCCGCGTGGCTCAAGGATCAAGGCCGCGCATTCGGGCGAGAGGCGGCGATGGCGAAGCTCTACACCGGCGAGCTGTCAAACCGCGCGGCGAACGCGGCGCTCCAGATCCACGGCGGCTACGGCTTCATGGACGAGTACGCGATCTCGCGCCTCTACCGCGACCAGAAGATCCTCGAGATCGGCGAGGGCACGAACGAAGTCCAGCGGATGGTCATCGCCAAGCACTTGGGCTTTTAGGGACAGGGCGAGTGCCAGACACTCGTCGTGTCCGTTCAGGACACGACGCGGCGCTCGACGACCGCCGTGTCTCTGAGCTTCGGTGTGCAGCCGCCGACTGCGTAGAGCGAGCCGTCGACCTCGAACAAGGAGAGTGCATGGCGCGGCTCGAGCGGCGGCGGGCCGTCCCGCCAACGGCCGGTTGAGGCGTCGTAGATCTGGTACGTCCGCTCCCAGACGGCGTGAATCTCGTCTCCGACGACCGTCGCGCCGAGGAGCTCCATCGGCTTCGGCAGCGTCGGGCCCGCGCGCCAGCGACCCGTACGCGGGTCGAAGATCCACACCTCCCGGAGCTTCTCCGCGCCCCGCCGGCCGCCGATCACCCAGATCTCGCCCCGGAAGACCACGGCGCCGAAAGCGTGCACCGGACGCGGGAGCGCGGTCGATCGCCGCCAACGCCCACGGTCGAGCACGTAGACGGAACGCAGCTCCTCGCCCTCGGTGTCGTACCCGCCGAGCACGTAGACACGTCCGCCCAGCGTCACCGCCGAGTGGTTGTAGAGCACGCGGGGGAGCCGCGGCCCTTCACGCCAACGTTTTGCCGCGACGTCGTACTCGAATACCTGGCGCCCGCCTCCTTCCGGCGTCGTTCCGCCGAGAACGAGGAACTCCCCGCCCCGCGTCGCGCCGGCCGCGGCACGTACCCGCTCGGGCAGCCGTGGCAAGGTCGACCACGCCTGCCGCTGGGGGTCGAAGACCTGGACGACGTCCAGCCGCCGGCCAGTGTTGCCGATCATCCCGCCGGCCACGTAGATCCGCCCGCCGATCTCCCCGGCAGCCACGTAGCTGCGGCGGTTCGCCATCGACGGCGCGAACTCCCACGCTGCCTGCCGATCGTCGCCGCCTCCTCCACCGCACCCTGCGAGGAGGACGAGCAAGAGCGCCCAACTACGTCTCGGCAAGGACGTGCTTCAGCTTGCGCCGCTCGACGCGGCGCTCCTGCATCCGCTTCGGATCGGGAACCGGCACCGCGGTGAGGAGAGCGCGCGTGTACTCGTGCTTCGGGTGCTCGTAGACCTCGTCGGCCATCCCGGCCTCGACGATCTTTCCGTCCTTCATCACCGCGATGTGGTCGCTCATCGAGCGGACGACGGCGAGATCGTGGGAGATGAAGAGATAGGTCAAGCCGAAATCCCGCTGGAGATCCTTCAGAAGGTTGAGGATCTGCGCCTGGATCGAGACGTCGAGCGCCGAGACCGGCTCGTCGCAGACGATCAAGGACGGGTTCAGGGCAAGTGCCCGTGCCACGCCGACGCGCTGGCGCTGGCCGCCCGAGAACTCGTGGGGGTAGCGGTTCGAGTAGTCGGGGTTGAAGCCGACGACGTCCAGGAGCTCGCGCACACGCAAGCGCCGGTCCCTCCTCCCGCCGACACCGTGCACCTCCAGCGGCTCGGAGACGATGTCTCCGACCGTCATCCGCGGATCGAGCGACGAGTACGGATCCTGGAAGACGATCTGCATCTCGCGGCGCATCTTCCGCATCGCCTCGCGACCGAGCTCCGTCAGCTCTTTGCCCTTGAAGCGGATCGACCCCGCCGTCGGCTTGATCAACTGGAGGACGCAGTAGCCCGTCGTCGACTTGCCCGAGCCCGACTCGCCGACGAGGCCGAGCGTCGTCCCCTCGGTGATGTCGAAGCTGACGCCGTCGACGGCCTTGACGGAATGCGTCACCCGTTCCAGCACGAAGCCAGACTTGACAGGGAACTCCTTCCGGAGATCGCGAACCTGAAGCAAGGCCTCGTTCGTGCTCACGCCGTCACCACCGCCTCACGCTGGCTGGCCGGATGCCGGGAGCGCACGAGGTGCCCGGGACGGATCGGCTTCAGGTCCGGAAGCTGTTCGGCACAGCCGTCTCCGAGGCCCGCGTGCGGACACCGCGGCGCGAAGCGACAGCCCGGCGGCGGCGAGATGAGATCCGGTGGCCGGCCGGGGATCGACCGCAGCCGTCCCTGCCGGATGCCCTCGCCCTCGAGCTGGGGCAGCGCTTCCAGCAGCGCCTCGGTGTACGGATGCTCGGGGTGGTCGAAGAGCTCCTGGGTCTCCGCCTGCTCCACGATCTGGCCCGCGTACATCACCGCGACGTCGTCTGCAGTTTCGGCGACGACGCCCATGTCGTGAGTGATGATGATCATCCCCATGTCGTGCTCGCGCCGGAGCTCCTCGAGGAGGTCGAGGATCTCCGCCTGGACGGTCACGTCGAGCGCGGTCGTCGGCTCGTCGGCGAGCAGGAGCTTCGGGTTGCACGCAAGCGCGATCGCGATCATCACGCGCTGACGCATCCCGCCGGAGAAGCGATGCGGGTAGTCGTTGAGCCGCTCCGCCGCCCGCGGGATCTGCACCTCCTCGAGCAACTCGATCGCCCTCTTTACGGCCTCGTCCTTCGAGTAGCCGTAGTGGCGGTCGAGCACCTCCGTGATCTGCGTCTTGATCCTCAGCGTCGGGTTCAGCGACGTCATCGGATCCTGGAAGATCATCGCCATCTCCTTGCCGCGCACGTCCTCGAGCTCCCGCTCCGAGAGCTTCGTCAAGTCGCGGCCCTGGAACATCACGGAGCCCTCGACGATTCGCGCGGGCGGCTTCGGGATCAGGCCCATCAGCGACAGCGCGGTCACCGACTTCCCGCACCCGGATTCGCCGACGATCCCGAGGGTCTTCCCGGCCTCGACCGTGAAGCTGATCCCGTCCACCGCCTTCACCACGCCTTCGCGCGTGAAGAAGTGGGTGTGGAGGTTGTCGACCTCGAGCAGCGCCATCAGTGCTTCTCCCGGTGATGCCGTCGGATTTCTGGGTCGCGAGCACCAAGCCAGAGCGCGCACTCCGACGAGCGAAGGCTGGGCAGCCTTCGTGAGGAGGAGGGTCGGCTCTGGCGCCGCGTGATCGCGGGCCAGAAACCGACATGTATCGCCGGGAGGAGCACTAATGCTCCTTCGTCTCGCGTGTGCGCGGGTCGAGCGCGTCGCGCGCGCCGTCCGCGATGAAGTTCGCGCAGAGGACGAGCATCGCGATGGCGATGCTGGGGATCGCGATGACGTACGGGTGGACGCGGTAGACCTCACGGCCCTCCTGCGCCATCGAGCCCAGCGAGGCGTCGGGCGGGCTGATCCCGAGCCCGATGAAGGAGAGGAACGCCTCGCCCAGGATCACGCCGGGCAACTCGAGGAAGATCGCGATGATCAGCACGCCGAAGGTGTTCGGGAGCAGATGCCGGGTCAGGATCCGGTACCAGCGCGCACCGACGGCCTTCGCGGCGCGAACGTAGTCGTTCTCCTTCAGCGTGATGATCTGCCCCCGGACGATCCTCGCCGCCGTGAACCAGCTGGCGATCGACAGCGCGATCACCATCGTCCAGATGTTGTTCTCGCCGATGATCGCCAGGACGATGATCGCGAACGGCAGGTACGGCAGCCCGTACAGCGCATCGAGTAACCGCATCTGGATGTTGTCGAGGACTCCGCCCGCGAAGCCGGCGATCGAGCCGTAGACCACGCCGATCAGAAGAATCATCAGGGTCGCGCCGACGCCGATCGCGATCGAGATGCGACCGCCGAGCGCGAGCTTCGTCAGCATGTCCTTGCCGAGCTTGTCCGTTCCCAGCGGATGCTCGAGCGACGGGGTCTCGTAGGCCTCCGAGAAGTTGAGCGGGTCGTTCTTGACGTCGTACGGGCTCACGACCGGCCAGATCACGCAGAAGGCGACGAACGCCACGAAGATCCCGCCGGCGATGACCGCCCCCTTGTTCTGGACGTAGCGGCGCCACGCGTCTCGCCAGAGGTTGGCCTGCTGGATCGGTGCGCCGGCGCCGGGAGCGGCCGCGCCCGGGACGACGTCCGGGAGGGCGGTGCCGGAGGCGTAGGCCTCACGGGGATCGGCGCTCACGTTCGCGCGTCCCTGGTCCGCGGGTCGAGGATCCCGTAGAGGATGTCCACGACGAGGTTGGCGAGAATGATGATGACGGACGTGAGGACCGTGATGCCCATCACCACCGAGTAGTCGCGCGACGAGATCGACGTGACGAAGTACCGGCCGATGCCCGGGATCGAGAAGATGATCTCGATCACGAAGGTGCCGGTGATGATGAAGCCGAGCAACGGCGCCATCGCGGTGACTGCCGGGATCAGCGAGTTCCGGAGCACGTGCACCATCACGATCCGGCGGCGCCGAAGTCCCTTCGCCTTGGCGGTGCGCACGTAGTCCTGCTGGAGCGTCTCCAGCATCGATCCGCGCACGAGCCTGGCGAAGTACGCCATCGGAAGGAGCCCGAGCGCGAAGGACGGCAGGATCTTGTACTTCCAGCCCTCCCAGCCGTTCGTCGGCAGCAGCCCGGCCTTCAGGGACACGTAGTAGATGAGCAGCGTCGCGACCAGGAAGCTCGGGCACTGCGTAGCCGACGTTCGAGATGAACATCAGGGTGTAGTCGTAGGCGGTGTTCTGGCGTAACGCCGCGATCACGCCCATCGGGATCCCGAGCACGATCGCCCAGATGAAGGCGAGCAGCCCGAGCTCGAGCGACTTCGGGAAGTGCTCCTTGATGATGTCGTTCACGGTCCGGTCCCGCGTCACGAGCGAGGGCCCGAGGTCGAACGTGAAAACGCCCTTCACGTAGAGGGCGTACTGGACGTACCAGGGCTCGTCGAGGTTGAACTTGCGCTCGAGGTTCTGCTGCACCGCCGGCGAGACTGCCCTGCTCGTGCGGCGGAACGGGTTGCCCTCGATCTGCCGCATGAGGACGAACGTCAGGAGGATCACCAGCAGGAGGACCGGGATCGTCCAGAGCAGGCGGCGGATGATGAATGCGGTCACGAGTCTCGCCTTACCCGCGAATACTCGCCGGATAAAGCAGGCGGGGCGCTTTCGCGCCCCGCCCCTCGTGCTGCAGATACCCGGCGTGCTTACCCCTTGATCTCGACCTTGGTGAGGTCGACCTGGTCGAGCAGGTTGATGTTGAAGGTCTCCTTGACCGACTCGCGCTCGAGGTTCGGATACGTGATGTACCACAGCGGGATGAACGGCAGCGCGCCGTTCTGGCCCGTCAGCTTGTCCTCGAGCTGCTTGTAGATGTCGTACCGGGCGGTGTTGTCCGGCGTGTTCTTGGCCTCGGCGACGAGGGCGTCGTACTCCTTGTCGCAGAAGCCGGTGTTGTTGTTCCCCGAATCGCACGTCCAGAGCTCGAGGAAGTTGATGTCGTCGACGAAGTCGCCGACCCAGCCGAGCCGGTAGATGTCGACGGCCTTCGGCGGCGGCGGTCCCAGGAACTCGAGGAACTGCTGCCACTCGAGGATCTTGATCGACGAGTCGATCCCGATCTGCTTCCACATGCTCTGGAGCGCCTCGGCGACTTCCTTGTTCGGGGCACCCTCGTTCGAGTAGATCGTGATCTTCTTCTTCGCGTTCTTGGCCTTGGCCATGTACTCCTTGGCCATGTTCGACGTCACCGGCGGCCGGTGTCCACGGCGAGGCTTCGGGGACGACCTCCGCCTTGCCGGGCATGCCTTCCGGCGTGAAGCTGTCGGCCGGCTTCTCGTTCGCCTGGGTGATGTTGTCGATGATCGACTGGCGGTCGACCGCGAGCGACATCGCGCGGCGCTGGTTCACGTCGGTGATGTTCTCCTTGACGTTGAAGCCGTAGTAGGAGGTTCCGAGACCCGGGTAGAGCTCGTACTCCGGCGTCTCCTTCAGGCGTGGCGTCTCGGCAGCCGGCAGCTGCTCGTCGAGCACGTCCACCTCGCCGGCCTCGAACGACTGCACGGCAGTCGTGCCGTCGACGATGATCCTGCCCTCGACGCGCTCCAGCTTCACGTTGGCGGCGTCGCGCCAGTCCTGGTCCTTCACGAGGGTGATCGACGCGCTCGGCTGCGCGGCCTCGACCTTGAACGGGCCGTTCGTGACGATGTTCTCCGGCCTCGTCCACCGCTCACCGAACTGGTCGATGGTCTTCTGGTGCACCGGCAGGAACACCGAGTGGGCCGACTGCTGGATGAACCAGGGCTGCGTCGAGGTGAGCGTCACCTCGAGCGTCTGGTCGTCGGTCGCCTTGACCGCGACCTTGTCCCGGAGCGCGGCGCAGTTCTTCTCGCACTCGTTGTACTCGACGCCGCCCTGGATCCCGTACAGCTGGTACGAGTAGTCGCTCGCCAGCTCGGGCGAGAGCGCGCGCTTCCACGCGTACTCGTAGTCCTTCGCCGTCACCGGGTCGCCGTTCGACCACTTGGCGCCGGTCTTCAGGTGGTAGACGACCTTCTTGCCGTTGACGTCCCAGCTGTCGGCCATCGACGGGACGGCATTCAGCTCGTCGTCCAGCTTGACGAGCGGATCGAAGATGTTCAGGACGAGCTTCGCGGACGTCGTGTCCGTCGCGAGGCCGGGATCGAGGTTGTACTCGGCTCCGAGCCCCCACTTCAGCGTCTGGTCGGCAGCCGCTGCCCCTCCGCCGCCGTCCTCACCTTCGTCGTCGCCGCCTCCACAGCCGACGACCAGCAGGACGGCAACGAGCGAGAGCAGGAGCGCCGACAACCAGCGGGTCCGACTCAGCATGTGCGATTCCTCCTTGCCTAGCTCTTCCGGGCGATCCTTAATACCCGACTCTGTACCCATTCGGACGCATTACAGCGATTAACTGTTGTTTAAGCTCCGTAAGGACCCCTTGTTAGGCTCCGTTTCGTGCTTTTTCGCCAGTTCGTCGACGACGATCTTGGCTGTGCCTCCTACCTGATCGGCGACGACTCCTCCGGCGAGGCGGTCGTGGTCGATCCGGCCTTCGCGATCGAGCAGTATCTCGAATCGGCCAAGCGGGAAGGGGTGCGGCTCCAACGTGTGCTCGAAACGCACACGCACGCCGACCATGTGTCCGGCCACGGTCGGTTCGCGCTCGAGCACGACGTGTCAATCTCGATCCATCCGGCAGCGGAGCCCGAGTATGACTTCGACCCGCTGGAGGACGGCGCCGAGATCGCAGTCGGCTCGGTCTCGATCCGCGTCGTCCACACGCCCGGCCACCGGCCCGAGCATTGCGCGTTCACGGTCAGCGACCGGGCGCGAAGCGACGAGCCCTGGCTGACGCTGACCGGAGACTCGCTGTTCGTCGGCGAAGCGGCCCGGCCCGACCTCGCGGTCGAGGCGGCCGAGGGCGCGCGCGAGCTCTATCACAGCCTCCACCGCCTGCTCGAGCTGCCGGACGGCGTCGAGGTTCACCCCGGTCACGTCTCCGGCTCGCTGTGCGGCGCCGGGATGGACCACAAGCGGTCGACCACGATCGGGTTCGAGCGTCGCTTCAACCGGGCCTTTGCGCACCAGGACGAGGACGAGTTCGTGGCGGAGTCCATCCGCGCCGGTGTGAGGCCGCCGAACATGGAGCGGATCGTCGAGCTGAACCGCGGACCGTTCGTCGCCGCGCCGGAGCCGATCCAGCCGCTGAACGGCGGCGGCGGCGGAGTCGTGCTCGACGTGAGGCGGGCGCGCGAGTTCGCGGCGGGACACGCACGCGGCGCTCTCGGCGTCGCCGTCGACGGGGGCGGCTTCGCCACCAAGGCTGCGTTCGCGCTGCCCGCCGGCGAACGAGTGGTCATCCACGCCGGGTCGGACGACCAGGCGGAGCGGGCGGCGCGGGGTCTCCGCTCGGTGGGCATCTTCGACCTGGCCGGCTACCTCGTGGGCCCGCCGTCGGAGGAGACGATGCCTGCCGTCGACCTGGACGAGCTCGACCGGCTGATGGAGGCGGGCGAGGTCGAGGTGCTCGACGTCCGCGAGCCGCACGAGCGGGACGAGGGCTACATCCCCGGCAGCCGCAACATCCCGTACCGGCTCGTCCGCGAGTGGGCGGACGACCTCCAGGGCGGCAAGCCCGTGGTGACGATCTGCTCGAGCGGCTCGCGCGCGGTGGTAGCCGCGAGCGTGCTCGCGACGGCCGGGATCGAGGCACGGCCCGTGCTCGGCGCAGGTGTCGAGGACTGGGCCGAGCGGGGCGGCGACACCGTCAGCTTCAGGCGCTGCGGGACCTAGCGAGCAGCGGTTCCGCCTCGCGGAGCCACCGGACCGCTCCAACCTCGCGGAAGAACTCGATCGCGGCCGGCAGATCGGCGGGGAGCTCGTCTTTCGCAGCGAGCAGGTGCGCCTCCGCCTCCAGGGGCCTGGCGCCTGCCTGACCGAAGATCGCGGCTGCCGCCGGGGCATCTCCGCGGCCGAGAGCAAGGCCGCCCTCCCGCCATGGGGTCGCAGTCGGCACGCTCTCCGCAATCGCCTCGAGCTCCGCCGAGAGCCCGAGGCCGGCCAGCGCCACTGCCACTTCCGGGAACCATTCGGCGGCAATGTGGAGCGGCGCTCTGCGCGCGACCTCTGCAAGCTCCGCAGCGAGCATCTCGGCACCGTCGTCCTCCTGCTCCCAGAGCACCCGGCAGCGAAAGGCGAGGGTCGGAGTCAGGAGCTGCGAGTCGCCCGCGGTTCGTGCGAGCTCGAGCGCAGCCGCGCTCTCCGCGAGCGCGACGGCCGTGTCACCCCTCGCCCGGGCGATCCGCCCGCGCAGCCCCCTCCAGAGCGGCTCGAGGTAGTGGCCGTGCCTCGTCTCCGCGTCGGCGATCCACCGATCCGCGATCGCAACCACATCGTCCCAGCGGCCGGCCATGTAGTGGAGCCTGATCTCCTGGCTGTCGCCCCAGCGGAGCCAGTCGAAGTGCGAGAAGCGCTTCCACGCATGCATCATCCGCTTCGTCACCTCGGCCGCCCGCCCGAGCTCGCCCAGGTTGTAGTAGCCGTCGGCGAGGTTGTTGTACGAGCGCTGGGCGGCGGCCGACTTCAGCCGCTCGAAGATGGCGATGCTCTCGGCGATCTGGTCCAGCCCCCGCCTGTCGCCCTCCATCGCCCGCCAGCTCCCGAACGTGTTCAGCAGCTGGGCGCGGACCTCGTCGAGGCCGAGCTCCTCGACCATTTGCATCGCCTCGTTGCCGAACCTCGAGGCCAGTTCCTCGCGGTTCGCAAGCCAGTGCAGCCGGAAGATGCCCGAGTACACACCCGCCTTGACGGCCGAGACCGGCAGGTCCTCGGCCAGCTCCACCGTCCGCTCCAAGCTTGGGAGGACGTCGTCGCCGCGGCCGAGGTTCCAGAACGTCTCCGCCCGCCGGAGCTCCGCGTCCGCAGCGCCGGCCCGGTCCCCCACCGCAAGCAGGGCGTCTCGGGCGGCCGCGAGCTCTTCCTGGTTCATGACGTCGGTCTCGATCCGCGCCACAGCTGTCGCGAGAAGCAGCCTGGGCCGCTCGGGGTCATCCTCCGGCCACAGCTCGAGCGCTCGGTGGTACTCGTGCAGTGCGGCGCCGAAGGCATTGAGGGAGAAGGCGCGATCGCCGGCGTCTCTCAGTGCGAGCCGGGCCGACCGCCGCAGGTCCTCGTCATCGGCCGCCGCGGGTAGCGCCCCCAGCGCGCTCGCGTAGTGGTGCGCGCGCAGCTCTGCAAGATCGTCCGGTCGGCCCAGGGACTCGATCCACGCGGCAGCTCGGCGATGCTTCTCCGCCCGCTCCGCCCGCGGGATCTGGCTGTACGCGACGTCGCGGACGAGCGTGTGGGCAAAGGAGTACTGAGCGTCTCCTTCCATCGAGGACCGCGCTCCCGCTGCACGAACTGCTTGCGCTGGAGCCCCTGGAGGAGCTCTTCGACGCTGCGACGGTTCGACTCTCCCGCCGAGCTGAGCAAGCGCATCCGAGCCAGAAGACCTTGCCGACGACGGACGCGTCCTGAACGAGCGCCTTCTCCTCGTCGGTGAGGGTGTCCAGGCGGGCGGAGATCAGCCCCTGGATGGACTCCGGCAACGGAAGCTCGCCGCCGCCGAGCGCGTCCCGTTCGAGCGCGATCCGGGCAAACTCCTCGGCGTAGAGCGGGTTTCCGCCCGCCCGGTCGAGGAGCGCCGACTGGACCTCGGCGGGCAGAACGGTCTGCTCGAGCAGGCCGTGGAGCAGCGTCGCCGTCTCCTGACCGGTCAGCGGCGACAACGAGATCGTCGTCGCGTTCGGCTTGCCGCCGCTCCAGCCCGGGCGACTGGTCAGGAGCTCGGGCCGTGCGGTCGCAACGACGAGAATCGGGATCCCGGTCGCCCAGTCCACGAGGTGGTCGACGAAGTCGAGCAGGCCCTTCGTCCGCCCAGTGGAGGTCCTCGAGGACGATGACGAGCGGGCTCCGTTCTGCGAGCCCCTCGAAGAACCGCCGCCACGCTGCGAAGCTCTCGATGCGCCGATCCCCCGACGCTCCCGCTTCGGCGCCGTCGGAGAGTCCGAGCAGCGGCTGGAGCTCGCGGGTGACCCATGCCGCGTCAGAGGCTTCCGGGACCACGTCCTCGACCGCGGAGCGCAGCTTGGCCTCGGCCCGCTCTCCGGGCTCTCCCTCGAGGATGCCGGCGTGCGACTTCAGGATCTCGCCGAGCGCCCAGAACGCGACGCCGTCGCCGTACGGCAGGCAGCGGCCCTGCCGCCAGAAGGTGAGCTCAGGTCGCTCGTCGACCGCGACGAAGAGCTCGTGGACGAGCCGGCTCTTGCCGATGCCCGGCACTCCGACGAGCGTGATCAGCTGCGGCGAGCTCTCGTGCTCCACGCGCGCCAGCGTCGAGATCAGGAGTGCGAGCTCGCGCTCCCGCCCGACGAGCGGCGTGCTCGGGCGGCGCGTGATGTCGGTTCCGAACCGGGAGCGGGCCTGGACCGCCTCCCAGACCTGCACCGGCTCGGTCTTGCCCTTCGCGTCGACCGGCGGTGCCTCCCGGTACTCGATCACGCGTGCCGTCGCGTTGTAGGTCGTCTCGTCGACGAGGATGCCGTTCACCGGCGCGGCGCTCTGCAGCCGAGAGGCGGTGTTGACGACGTCTCCCGCCACGAGCCCGCGCTCTGCGCCGGGGCTCGGCTGGAGCGCGACGAGGACTTCCCCCGTGTTGACGGCGATGCGGACCTCGAGCTCCTCTTCCTCCCGAACCCAGTCGCGGATGGCGAGAGCCGCCCGAACCGCACGCTCGGGATCGTCCTCGTGCGAGATCGGTGCGCCGAAGACCGCCATCACGGCGTCGCCGATGAACTTCTCGACCGTGCCGCCGCGAACCTCGAGCTCGCTGCGAAGCCGGTCGTGGAACGGCCGCAGGATCGCCTCGACGTCCTCCGGGTCGAGCGACTCGGAGCGAGCGGTGAACCCGACCAGGTCGGCGAACAGCACGCTCACGACCTTCCGCTCCCTGCGTGCCTCGGTCATGATCCGAGTCTAGAACCCGAAATAAATCCGGCCGGCATCCGGGTGCCGCTTCCCGTCCGCCGGCCTCAGGCACTAGACGCCGGTGTAGCCGCGAATCTTCCTGCCGCTATTTCAGGCGCTCGACCTCGTAGCCCCACGAGGCCATCGCGTCGAGCAGGAGTGCGACGTGCTCCTGGTCGCGCGTCAGCAGCGTCAGCTCGATCTCGGTCTGCGCGACAGGGATGTCCATCCCCTCGCGGTGGTGCTCGACCGACACGACGTTCACCCGCTCGTCGGCGATCAGCGTCAGGAGCCTGACCAGCTCACCCGGCCGATCGGGCACGCGGGTGCGGACGACGAGGTAGCGGCCGCCGGCCGTCAGCCCGTGGCGCATGACCGAGATCAGGAGCGACGGGTCGATGTTCCCGCCCGAGAGGACGATCGCGACCGGGCCCGACGCGCCTCCCACCTTGCCGGCGAGCAGGGCAGCGACGCCGACGGCGCCGGCGCCCTCGACCACCAGCTTCGCGCGCTCGAGGAGCAGGACGATCGCCTCGCTGATCGCCTCGTCGTCGATATCCACCATGTCGTCGAGCAGGTCGTCGAGGATTGACATGGTCAGCTCGCCCGGCTTCTTCACGAACACCCCGTCGGCGATCGTGAAGCCCGAGAGGCCGGCCTGGACGCCGACGATCCGGATGCCGGGCTTCAGCTCGCGCAGGGCGATAGAGATCCCCGACGCCAGCCCTCCGCCGCCGACCGGGATCACGACCGTTTCGGCGTCGGCCACCTGCTCGGCGAGCTCGAGCCCCAGCGTTCCCTGGCCGGCGATGATCACCGGGTCCTCATAGGGGTGGATGAAGGTCGCGCCGCGCTGCTCGACGTCGGCCCTTGCGGCGTCCATCGCGTCCTCGAACCGCTCCCCCTCGAGGATGAGCTCGGAACCGTAGGTCCGGCAGGCCTCGATCTTCGCCATCGGCGCGTCCTGGGGCACGAAGATCCGCGCCTTCACGCCGGCCTGTCGGGCCGCCCAGGCGACCGCCTGACCGTGGTTTCCGGCACTTGCCGCCACCACCCCGGCCTCGCGCTCGGCGTCGGAGAGGAGCGCGAGACGGTTCACCGCGCCGCGCACCTTGAACGCGCCGGTGCGCTGGAGGTTCTCGGCCTTGAGCCAGACGTCCCTGCCGGCGATGCGCGAGAGGGTCTCGGAGCTGTACACCGGCGTCTCGCGGGCGACGCCCGCGATCCGCTCGCGCGCGCCGCGGATGTCAGCTGCGGTCGGTGCTGTTTCCGTCAGCTTCAACCTTGAACACCCGCACCATTATTTCCCGGACCGCGGTCAGAGGATCGAGCTCGCGCCGCTGGACCTCGTCGAGCAGCCGCCGGAGCTCCGGATCGTCGGCGACCGCCTGCTCCAGATGGGTCTTGGCGCGGGCAGACGCGACGGTGAAGACCTCTCCGGCGAGGTTCTTGCGGCGCCTTTCGTCCAGGAGGCCGTCCGTCTCCAGGTAGGCGCGGTGAGCCGAGATCTTCTCCCAGAGCTCGGGCACGCCCTCGCCCGTCACGGCCTCGGTCAGCACGATCTGCGGCTTCCAGTCGCTCTCGGTGTCGAGCGCGAGGATCGAGCGCACCTCGTTCAGCATCGTCTTCGCCGCCGGATGGTCCTTCTTGTTGACGACGATCACGTCCGGGATCTCCATGATCCCCGCCTTCAGCGCCTGGACGGAGTCGCCGGAGCCCGGCATCAGGACGAGCACGACGGTGTCCGCGACGCCGATCACCTCGATCTCGCTCTGGCCAGTCCCGACCGTCTCGAGGAAGACGAGGTCGCGGCCGGCAGCATCCAGCACGAGGAGCGCCTGGAGCGTCGCCTCGGCGAGGCCGCCGAGGTGGCCTCGCGTGCCCATCGAGCGGATGAAGACCCCGGGGTCGAGGAAGTGGTCCGAGAGACGGATGCGGTCGCCGAGGAGCGCGCCCTTGGAGAACGGGCTCGAGGGGTCGACGGAGATGACGCCGACGGTCTTCCCCTCCCCACGCACATGGCGGACGAGCGCGCTGATCAGGCTCGACTTGCCGACACCCGGCGGGCCTGTGATGCCCAGCGCGTACGCCTGGCCCGTGTTCGGGTAGAGCTCGCGGACGAGCTCGTAGGCAAGCGGGTCCGAGTCCTCGATGAGCGAGATCGCGCGGGCCAGCGCGCGCCGGTCCCCGCTGCGCACGCCTTCGAGCAGGCGCTCCGCCGTCCAGTTGCTCGCCATGGCCGAAGCCTAGATCCGGGCGGTCGCGACGGCGCAAGCGATAGGGCTACGGCCCGAAAGCGCCTGCAAATCACCCTTGCGAGCTAGGTCCGCGCGGGCTCGCTCACCCGGGAGAGCGCGTCACGGAAGAGCGCGTTCTCCTCCGGCGTGCCGACCGTCACCCGGATCGCGCCCGGCGCGCCGAACCCTGCCGTCGGCCGGACGATCACGCCCTCGCGCAGGAGCCGCTCGAAGAGCGGGCGCGAGTCGTCGCCGACCTCCGCGAAGACGAAGTTCGCGACGGCCGGCTCGACGGGCTCGAAGCCGTGCTCCTTCAGCGCCTCCACGATCGCGGGGCGGCCTTCGGCGTTCAGGCGCCGGCGTCGTTCCAGCTCCTCCTTCGCGCCCGGCGCCGCCAGGCTGGCGAGTGCGGCCGCCTGTGCGGGCGAGGTGATGTCGAACGCGCGCCGAACCTTGCCGACCGCCGTCACGAGCTCAGCCGGCCCCACGCCGTAGCCGACCCGCAGCCCGGCGAGCCCGAAGATCTTCGAGAAGGTGCGGAGCACGATTGCCCGGCGCCCCGCCTTCACGTACTCCTCGATGCCGTCGGCGTAGTCAGGATCGTCCACGTACTCGAAGTACGCCTGGTCGAGGACGGTCACGACGTGGTCGGGAACGCGCTCGAAGTAGGCGTCGAGCTCGGCGCGGGTGTTCATCGTCCCGGTCGGGTTGTTCGGGTGGCAGACGTAGACGAGCTTCGTGCGGCCGGTGACCGCTGCGAGCATCGCGTCGAGGTCGTAGCGGCCGTCGGCGAGCGGGATCGTCCGCGCGACGGCGCCGAGCTTCACCGCCCCGATCACGTAGCTCGGGAAGCTCGGCCAGCCGCAGACGATCTCGTCGCCCGGGTCGAGCGAGAGCTGCGACAGCGCGTCGACGATTCCGTCGGCTCCGGCGCCGAGCGCGATCTCCTCGAACCGGACGCCGTGGCGCTCGGCGAGGGCGGTGCGCAGCCGGTAGCCGCCGCCGTCCGGGTAGCGGTTCAGCTGGGGCGCCAAGGCCGCCAGCGCGTCGATCGCCTCGGGGAAGGGCCCGAACGGCCCTTCGTTCGACGCAAGCTTGACCACGCGGTCCAGGCCGAGCTCCCGCTGGACCTCCTCGACCGGCTTGCCCGGCTCGTACGGGACGAGATCGCGAACCGGCGGCTTGAAGAAGCTGTCCGCGATCTGGGCGAGCGAGGCCACCAGCGGAATCTAGTGGCTCTCAGACGACGTCGAGGGCCATCAGCACGGCGTCCAGGTACTCGCCGCCGCGACGGTAGTGGCCGCGCCGCAAGCCCTCCCGGCGGAAGCCGAAGCGCTCGTAGAGCAGGATCGCGGCCTCGTTGTGCGGGAAGACG
Source organism: uncultured Actinomycetes bacterium (assembly GCA_963847235.1). Lineage (GTDB taxonomy): Bacteria > Actinomycetota > Thermoleophilia > Gaiellales > Gaiellaceae > JACDAN01. The sequence goes on from CAWJYU010000009.1 coordinate 184,558, forward strand.
TGGAGCTCGAGCTTTCGCACGTCGACCCCCCTGGCCCACTCCACGGCTTCCCGGAGCAGGGCAGTTCCGACTCCGCGCCGCCGATGGCCGGCGGCGACCATCAGGCCGAGGTCCGCGACGTGCTTGCTCGCCGGGTGCGGGTCGCGGCCGAGCGAAAGCCGGCCGACGATGCGCGTATCCGAGCCCTCGGAGATCTCGGCGACGAACACCGCGGCGTCCTCGTAGCGCCGAAGCGCGCGCAGGTACCGCCGCTCCTCGCCCGGTGTCCGCCAGGTGCCGTCCGAGATCAGCCAGCCTTCCGGCTCCGAGGCGACGGACTCGCCGAGCTCCACGAGCGCTCCGGCATCCCCTGGCTGCGCACGCCGGACGACGATGCGCTCAGCCGTCGACGACGATTCCATGGCCTCCCCTCCGCGGGTCGCCCGCCGCGGCACGCGTGCCGTCCGGGCGCAGCTCGACGGCCGCCGCGCCGCCGAAGTAGAGGTTCCGCCGCCTCCAGCGGACTGCGTCATAGCCGCGCCGGTCCAGCTCGTCGAGCTCGGCGGCGTCGAACCCACCCTCGCAATGAACGTGTCCCTCCTCGAGGTGGACGCGGGGCGCCTCGATCGCCTCGTCCAGCGGCAGCCCGTGACCGACTGCGTTCACGACGGTCTGGAGGATCGCCCCGCGGAGCCGGGCGGAGCCCGCACTCCCGACGACAAGGCGCGGCAGGTCGTCCTGGAGGACGATGGACGGCGCCATCATGCTCGTCAGGCGACCGCCGGGCCGGCGACGGCGCCGTGCCAGGTTCAGGTGGTGCTCGCCGACCATGTTGTTCAGGTGGATTCCGGTTCCGGGGACGATCACGCCCGACCCGGATCCGGTCGAGGCCGTCAAAGAGGCGGCATTGCCGTCCGCGTCGACGACCGAGATGTGCGTCGTGCGCGAGGGCTCCACAGGCTCGGGCATCACCGGCGGCGGCCGCTCCTGCGTGAGTCGCGCCGCCGCCTCGGACAGGCGCTGGTCGTCGTAGAGGCGCCGCGCGAGGCCGCCACCGTGCAGCTGGCGCGCGAAGCCTGGGCCGCGCGCGAGCACCTGCTCGCCCATGACGCCGACCAGCCGGGCGATCGCGTCGGCGCTTCCGGGCGGGCCGCCGAGGCCGGCGCGGTCCATCAGGAGAAGTGCGTAGCAGATCAGCACCCCGCCGCTGGACGGAGGTGGGTTCGACACGAAGCGTCGTCCCAGGAAATCGGCGGTGATCGGCCGCCGCCAGATCACGCGGTAGCTGCGGAGGTCGTCCACGGTCAGCGGGCCGCCGTCCGCGCGGACACAGTCCGCGATGCGCTCGGAGAGTGGGCCCTCGTAGAAGGCGTCCCTGCCGCCTTGGGCGAGCACCTCCATGGTCGAGGCCAGGTCGTTCATCACCAGCCGGTCGCCGGCGACCAGCCGCTCGCCGGCCGGGCCGTAGACGGCTTTGCCGGCGTCGGTGTGCCGGAGGATGAGGTCGAGGATCGCGTGGAGGTAGGCCTGCTGGCGCGTCAGGACGACGCCCTCACGGGCGAGATCGATCGCAGGCTCGAACAGGGTCGCCCACGGAACCCGGCCGTAGGCTCGGTGCGCGGTCTCGAGTCCCGCGACGACGCCGGGAGTCGCGACGGACGAGGCGCCGATGCCGAAGGCCTGCGTGCTCGAGTCGTCGTAGTCGACGTCGATCGTCTCCATCTCGCTGATCGGCTCCGTCTCGAGACCGGCTCCAGGGACGGCGACGAAGAAGTCGAGGAGGCGCGAACGGCCTTCGCGGGCGCGATGGACGAGGAGGAAGCCGCCGCCACCCGGGCCCGTGAGCGGGCTCTCCGCGACCCACGACACGAAGGCGGCAGCGAGACAAGCATCGACGGCGTTGCCGCCGTCGGAGAGCACGTGCGCTCCCGCCTCCGCGGTCAGCGGATGCCCCGCTGCGATCGCGCCTTTCACGGCGCGGCGATCAGCTCTGGAGGAACGAGGGCGGCTCGAGTGGGTCGTCCGGCTGCGACCGTGACGCTTCCGACCTCGGAACGTACGGACGGGATCCGCCTCGCTGGCCCACGCCGGTGACGACCACGGTCACCCAGACCTGGCCCTCCAAGCGCTCGTCGACGGTCGCGCCGAAGATGATGTTCGTCTCGTCCGTCGACGCGGCCCTGATCACCTCGGCCGCCTCGTTGACCTCGTACAGCGAGAGGTCGTTGCCGCCGGCGATCGAGAGCAGGATTCCGCGCGCGCTGACCAGCTCGGTGTCGACGAGCGGCGAGCGAAGCGCGCGCTCGGCGGCTTCGACCGCACGGTTCTCGCCGGTCGCGAAGCCGATTCCCATCAGCGCCGTGCCCGCGCCCTGCATGATCGTGCGGACGTCGGCGAAGTCGACGTTGATCAGGCCGGGCTCGGTGATCAGGTCACAGATCCCCTGCACGCCCTGCCGGAGCACGTCGTCGGCGATCTTGAAGGCGTCGAGCATCGAGGTGTTCTTGTCGAGGACCTCGAGGAGCCGCTCGTTCGGGATGACGACGACAGTGTCGCAGGCTTCGCGAAGCGCGTGGACGCCGGCCTCCGCCTGCGATCGACGCTTGGTGCCCTCGAAGCGGAACGGCATCGTCACGATGCCGACGGTCAGCGCGCCGACTTCTCGTGCGATCCGGGCGACGACCGGGGCTGCGCCCGAGCCGGTGCCGCCCCCTTCGCCGGCTGTGACGAAGACCATGTCCGCGCCGCGGAGCGTCCGCTTGACCTGGTCGTGGGCCTCTTCGGCGGCGCGGCGGCCGATGTCCGGCTCCGCGCCCGAGCCAAGGCCGCCCGTGAGCTCGCGTCCGATGTGGATCTTTTGCTCCGCGTCGCTGAGCGCGAGCTGCTGGAGATCGGTGTTGACGGCGACGAACTCGACCGCGGCGAGGCCTGCGTCGATCATCCGGTTGACCGCGTTCAGCCCGGCGCCGCCGACTCCGACCACCTTGATGTCCGCGAGGTACGCAGAGTCGGAGCGCGGAGCGCGATGGAGTCGCGGCGGCGGCTCGGGCAGCGGCTCGAGCAGCCGGGCGATCCCCCGGTCGGGCGACGGTTCGCGAGGCTGCGCCGGCTGCGGGCTGGCAGGGGCGGACGGCGCCGCCTCGTCGCGCGGCGCTGTTGGCTCGTCGTGCCCCGGCTCGGGAGCGACCTCGAGCTTCGGCGGCGGGTGCTCGACCGTCTCCTCGAGCGGCTCGCCCGGGACGGACCGACCCTCCTTCTCGGCCTGTTTCTGCGCGGCTTCCGTTGCCCGAAAGAGCTCGGCTAGCGGGCCCTCACGCATGCTTGCGCGCTTTCGCGCCATTGAGCACCTCCTTCGCGAACTCCCGGTACGCGGCTGCAGCCGGGCCGGTCGGGTCGTACTTGAGCACCGAGCTTCCCTTCACCGGCGCCTCGGCGTAGCGCACCGTCTTCTTGATCCGCGTCTTGTAGACGAGCTCGCCGAAGTTCTCCTGCAGGATCTCGATCGCCTCGCGCGCATGGAGCGTCCGGCCGTCGTACATCGTCGGGAGGATTCCCTGGATCCCGACCTCGGGATTCAGGTTCTCCCGGATCATCGACAGCGTGTTCTCGAGCTGCACGAGACCGCGCAGCGAGAGGTACTCGCACTGGACGGGGACGATCACTCCGCTCGAGGCGACGAGTGCGTTGATCGTCAGCAGCCCGAGCGACGGGGGCGTGTCGACCAGAACGAAGTCGTACCGCTCCCTGATCGGGTTCAGCGCCTTCTCGAGCACGCGCTCGCGCCCGATCATGCTCGACAGGGCAAGTTCCGCGCCGGCGAGGTCGATCGACGATACGGCAAGGTCGACCTCCGCCTCCTGGATCACCTGGTCGAGCGGCAGCCGGTGCACCAGCACGTCGAACATCGACTGCTCGATCTGATCGGGGTTGAACCCCTGGCTCATCGTCAGGTTGCCCTGCGGGTCCATGTCGACGACGAGGACCCTGTGGCCTTCCTCCGCGAGCGCGACGGCGAGGTTCAGCGTCGAGGTCGTCTTGGCGACGCCGCCCTTCTGGTTCGCGAAGGCGATGACCACTGCCTCACGCGAGACGTCAGGAGTCGGGGGAACCTCCGGCACGGAGGGTCCCTCGGCCTCCTCCGGAACGCCGTCGGCTGGATCGCCCGTCGGCGGGCGGGAAAAGAGGCCGGCTAGGCGCATACGCAGCCTGTCGTTCGGCCCGGGACCGGACTGTCCTGCACGGTCTCAGTGTGCCGGAAAAGCCGGACTGCGCCACGTCGGGGATTGTGTTTTTCAGCTACGAGCCGCCAGAAGCATCCCCTCCTCTTGCTCGGCGTCCAGCGCCTGCCGGCATTCGTCGAGCGCCTCGACGGCTCCATGCGGCTCGGGCTCCGCACGCAGCCAGGTCTCGGCCTCCCGAAGGAGCCCACGCAGCTCGTCCAGCAGCTCGCCGGCGGGGGCGGCGTTCCGGTCGAGAGCCTCGATCCTGTCGAGTCGGTGGAGAACTGCGCGTGCCTCGTCCATGGGACGAACGTACCCGGCCGGGGCGCGCGTGTCTGTGTCGCGTGTGTGCCTAGAGTGCGCCGACCGCGAGCGCCGGTTCCGGCGCCACCGTCGGCTTGGGCCGCAGGCCGAGCAGCGTCTCGTCGAGCGTCCGCAGGAGCTCCGCTCGAGCGCCATGCTCGAGGACGGCGACGAGCGCCGACCGAACCAGGTCCGAGGTCGCCGCCGCCGCGTCGCCCGCCGCCAGCAGCCGGAGCCGGTCGAGGATCGCCGAGCGCTCACGCGGCGTCTCGCCGAGTACGGCGGCCGCACGGAGCGACGCGGCAAACAGTCCTTCGCCGCCGCCGAGCAGCGAGGTCAGCGACCCCCGCAACTGCTCGGATGCGAACGGATCGGTCTGAAAGAGCGCGAGCTCCCACCGGTCGAGCGCATCTCCGAGATCGCGGTCGTCGTCCGCCGCCGAGAGCCGATCGCGGAGCCGGCGAGCCCGTTCAGCCCGCACCGAGTCCAGCCGGACCCCCTCACCGGGTGGCCCGGTCGCAGCGATCGGAAGCACTGGACGGATCCCGTACGGCCGCCAGTCGAGCCGCTCGAAGAGCACGGGGCCTGCCGCAATCGCGCCGGCGGTCGCCAACCGCAGGGCCGTGATCGAGTCAGCGAACTCACCGGGCGCGTCGGGAACGCCGTCCGACACCGAGGACTCGCCGAGCTCTGCCTCCAGCTCGAGGACGCAGAGCCGGTCCGGCTCGCGCTCGAATCCCTCCGGGAGCAAACCACCGGCCTGCGGCCAGTGCGCCGCAAGCTCCCCCGTAGCCACATGGCGGACGCGCAGCCCTCCGCCGAGGTCGACGACCCCTCCGACCGACACGCCCACGAGCGGCGCGATCGCCCCGTACGCTCGCCGAGAACCGAAGATCGAGGCCTCGAACGACGCATACACGCGGGAGAACACGTCGTCGTCCCAGTCGAAGCCGCCGCAGGCCTCGGCCGTTTCGGCCAGGAGCGGCAGGAGGACGGTGCGGGTCAGCGCCTCGCGGGAGCTCGGCCGGCCGCTCGAGTGTGCGCGCGCGAAGATGGCCGCCGCCGGCTCCCGCTCCAGCTCCGCGAGCGCCGGCTGCGCGTCCGCGAGCGCGGCGAACCGTCCGGCGCGCGCGTCGAGAAACGGCTTCACGAGCGGCCGGTACTCGTAGAGCGTCGGACTCCCGGGCGCCTGGTGCTCCTCGAACGAGAACGGGACGTCGCCGCCTTCCCCGAGCTCTCGGCTCACGGCCGCAAACGCGCCGAGGCAGAACGCGCGCAGCGCCTGGTGCAGATTCGGCGACCGGATCACCCGTTCCGCTTACGCGCCCGGTCGTCGCTCTCCTCTCCGCACGATCAGGACTGACAGCTCGGACACCAGTACGCGGTCCGGTTCGCGTCGCCCTGACCGCGCGACTCGATCGCCCTCCGGCACCGCGGGCACGGGCGGCCGGCGTGACGGTAGATCGCACGCTCCTCACGGCCGGAGTCGACGGAGGCACGCATGAGCCGCGCGGCCTCCTCGAGCACCCGACGCAGCTCCGCGTCCGTCGTCTCGCCCACGGGACGCCACGGCGAGATCCGCGCCCGCCACAAGGACTCCGCCTTCCACACGTTCCCGATTCCGGAAACGAGGCGCTGGTCGAGCAGGGCGTCGCCGAGCTCCCGACGGGCGTGGCCACGGAGGTTCGCGACCATCCGGTCGATCTCCGGGGGGCGGGCAAGGATGTCCGGCCCGAGCCTGCGAACCGCGCGCTTGTTCAGCTCGAGCACGGGGCCTCCCCACAGGACTGCCTCGCGTCCAGTCCCTCGCAGCACGAGCCACGGCCGGCCGCGTGTGGCGGAACCGCGATCGCGAACCGTCCACCTGCCGGACATCCGCAGGTGGCTCCGCAGCACGAGCCCGCCCTCGAAGCTCAACAGCAGGTTCTTGCCGATCGCCTCCACCCCCTCGAGCCGCCGACCGTCGAGCTGCTCGGCCACGCCTGTGGCGGCGGCGCGCGGGTTCGGGCTCTCCACCTCCACGGTCTCCCCGACGAGCACCTGGAGGCGCCGCGCTGCGCGGTGGAGGGAGTCACCCTCGGGCATGCTTGGGATTGTGGACGAGCGAGGCCTTCATCCAGCGGCCGCGGGCGCCCTGGCCGCCAGTGTCTGGGGAGTGCTGGAGCCGATCGACCGCCGCCTCATGCGCTCCGACTACTCCGACGTGCTCCTGCTCGGGCAAGGCGTTCACGCGCGGCCGGCTGGCCTGGCCGCTCGGCTTTGCGATCCATGCTGCGAACGGCGCGCTGTTCGGCCTGGCGTTCGATCGACTGCGGCGCCAGCTCCCATACCGCAACGAAGGCGTCGCGATCGGGATGGCGCTCGCAGAGCACGTCGCGCTCTACCCGTTCTCCTACTTCGTCGACCGCTACCACCCGGCGCGCGGGGAGGCCGGGATCCCGCCGCTCTTCACCAACGCGCGCGCCTTCGCTCAGGCGACCGTGCGACACGCTCTCTTCGGTGTGCTGCTCGGCCGCCTCGCACGCCCGCGCTGAGAGGTGGCGCTCTGCTCCTCACACTTTGAGATCATGTGGTCAACGAGGAGGCATTACGGCCGAGAATGACGTCACGAGCAGCCTCGACGAGGCGGGACTCGGCTATGAACTGCTGCCGCACGCGCGGACCGAGACTGCGGCAGCCGAGGCGGAGGCCCTTGGTGTCGAGCCGGACGAAGTGGCGAAGACGCTCGTCATCTCCACCCCCGCCGGCTACGTCCGGGCGGTCCTGCCGGCCTCCGAGCGCATCGATCTGCGCAAAGTGCGTGAGCACGTCGAGGGTGGAAAGCGCATCCACCTCGCCACCGAGGAGGATCTCGGGCGCGACTACCCGGACTTCGAGCTGGGCGCCGTCCCGCCGTTCGGGGGCACCCGCGACCGCGTCCTTCTCGACTCGAGGCTCGCGAGGCGCGAAACGGTCGTGCTCGAGGCCGGCTCGCACGAGCAGTCGGTGCGGGTGCGGACCGCCGACCTGCTCGAGATCACCAGGGCGGACGTCGTCGATCTCACGCAGGAACCGTACAAAGGCTAGAAAGGAGCAGGAGATGGCGAAGGATTTGACGATCGAGCTCGAGGACCGGCCGGGCGTCCTGGCGGAGCTGGGCGAGGCGCTCGGCGGCGCCGGCGTCAACATCGAGGGCTTCTGCGGCTACACCAGCGAGGGGAAGGGGATCCTCCACCTTCTCGTCGACGACGCCGCGGCCGCTCGTGGCGCGCTCGAAGCCGCGGGGATGGACGTGCAGTCCGAGCGAGAGGTCCTGGTCGTCGACATCGAAGACCGGCCTGGCGCGCTGGGTGTGATCGCCCGTCGAATCTCCAACGGCGGCGTCAACCTCGATCTGGCCTATCTCGCGACCAACACGAGGCTCGTGCTCGGCGCCGTGGACCTGGAGGCAGTGCGCGACGCCGTCGGCTGACTACGAGCCAAAAGAGACGCACGAGACAATCTTCCCCGAGGAGCCCAAGAAACGTGCGTCGATAAAGGGCCGGGCGGCGAGCCGAACGCCTAGGACGCTTCCCACGACCCCCGGCCCGCAGCGCCGCTGGGTCAAAGGCTGAACGGCCCGCCTGGACGGTTTTTGAGGACGGGCAGCTACTAGTAGCCGCCGCCGACGCCGCCGCTTCCGCCGCCGGAGGAGACGACGAGGACGACGCTGAGAACAACCAGGGCAACTAACCCTGCGCCGATCCAGAACGTCTTGCGCGAAAGTGTCACGTTCTCACCTCCTTTTTCACTTAGCAATACGGTGGTGAAAGCGGGCACGGTTGTAAGCGTTGCCTAAGGATGAGGTTGCGTTTTCCTTTACCGCCGGTCCGCGATCCGAACGCCCGAGCGCTTAGCGTTCAGCCCGTCAGGTACCACCACATGAATGCGCCGACGGCGACCGCTGCAATGGCTTGGCCGAGAGCCACGAGAAACCAGTAGCGCGGCGACTTCAGGTCATCTGGAAGCTCGTCGCTCATGGAGGGAAGCTTAGGGCCGGGTGGCGAGCCGAACGCCCAGGTCGGCGGATCGGCAGCGAGCCGTCCGTGCACTGGAGCCGAAAATGGTAGGTCATCCGCTCCTCCGTTCTTGGGACCGGACGGCCACGCCGAGCTTATGCGCCCCGATGGCTAGTGCCGGCTAGAGCGCCCGCGCCACATGCAACGACCGATGTGCCTCTTGACACATGACGTCGGCGCGTGGGATTCTCGTGCCTCTGCGGCACGAGGAGGTGCACGTGAAGAGGATTCTGACGCTCCCGCTCCTAGCCCTGGTCGCGCTTGCCTTAGCCTTCCCGGCCGTGGCGGGCAAGCCGGTTAAGTCCGTGGTCGATCTCGGAACTCCCGCGAACGAGGCGCAGCTGGCGGCGTTCCTCACGGAGGCCTGCGGCGCGCCGATCCGGGTCGACGCCACCGGCAAGGTGATCATCATCGTCCTCGACAAGCCCAAAGCGCGTGGCAACCTCGAGATCAATGCGTACGAGTTTCACGCGCTCGTCACGAACCTCGCGACTGGAGCGACGACGACGATCGTTGACGCTGGGCCTGATCTCTTCAGGATCGATCCGACGACCGGCCATCTGCTGCTGGCGATCACCGGCCGCTCGACCACCGGCTCCGGCGTCATCGGTCGATTCGTGATTGACCTCGATACCGGTGAGGTCGTGGCCGTCTCAGGGCTCGAGGTCGGCTTCCCCGACGCCATCTGCGACGCCCTCACCTAGAGCGGACACGGACGAGTAGGCGAGCGCGCGAATCGCGCGCTCGCCTGCATCGGGATAGGAGAAGTCCGCGAGCTCGGTCAAGGCCGCAGCACGGCGCGGCGCGGACCGGCGACGAAACCGGCCTCGACGAGGAGCGGCATCGCGTCCGTCTCCCCCACCGGCTCGCCGTCGAACCGCTCGACGGCCAGTCGCTTCGTCCCGCGCCGGCTCTTCACGTGCTCGACGAGCGCCTCGAGCGCCGGGCGCAGCCACTCGGGATCGGGGTCGCGAAGCGGCACGAGCGTCTTCCCTCCACGCTCGACGAAGAGGACAGCCTCGCCGCCGATCAGGACGACGTAGGCGCCGGCGACACGCGCCGCACGACGCGCCCGCTCGTTTCGGCCACGCGAGCGCCGCGCCGTACGGCTGAGCCGGGTCGGCCGCCGCCAGGACCGAGACGTCGGTCGCCGGCTCGTCGTCGCGCGGCCGCAGCTCCCGGATCCGCTCCACGGCACCGCCGAGCGCGAACTGCGCCCCACCGAGGCCCTCGACGAAGTAGCCGCGGCGGCAGAGGCCGAGCGTCTCGAGCGCCTTCAGCTCGCCGTAGACGGCCGAGTAGCCGCCCGGAATCCCTTCGGCCCGAACGCCGTCGCGGGTGACGATCCCCTGGCGCTCCAGCAGGAGCTCGGCGAGCGCCCGCGGATCCCGCTCGCCGGCGAAGAGGCGGTCGGTGAGCGACCACCGTCCCTGGGTCGCGGTGATCGCGGTCGCCCGGCGGCGTGAGAAGCGGCGCGGCCGTCGCTCCGGCTTCGGGACGCCGTAGCGGCGGCCGGCCCGGAGCGGCGTCCAGGCGTCGTTCGTGACCTCGCCGGCCCAGACGAGCTCCCACAGGGCAGGCAGCGCCGTCTCCGCCTCGAGACCGGTGGTGTCGAGCAGGTCGAACCAGAACTCCGCGCTCTTGGCGAGCGCCTCCCGGATCCGGTCGTGCATCTCGCCTTCCGGACGCTCGGTCCCCTCCGGCTTCCCGAGCACGGCCGCGTCCTCGCGGAAGAAGACGGCGACGCGATCGAGCCCAGCGCCGACCCAGACGAGCTCTCCAGTGGCGCAGAGCTGATCGAGCTGCGCCGGAGCGTAGTTCGGGACGCGGCGTGGCAGGACTTCTGACTCCCAGAGGGCGACCGGCAACGCCAGGCCCTGTAGCGGCACGAGCGCCTCCCGCAGCGTCGCGCGCCGGTCGATCCCGTGCCAGCCCGGCAGGAAGCGGGCGAAGGCGACCTGCTCGACGGGCTCGACTTCCTTACGAAGCGCCGCGAGCGATGCGCGGCGGATACGGCGGAGGACGTCGGGGTCGCACCATTCGCGCTCCGTCCCGCCCGGCCGGAGCTCCCCGCGAACGAGCTTGTTCTCCCGCTCGAGTGCGGAAAGCTCGGCGTCGGCTCGTTCGGCGTCGATCCCGAAGCGCTCCGCCGCCTCCCGCGTCGTGAACGGCCCGCGGCCGCGCGCATACCGCGCGAGCAGCGAGCGCAGCGGCTCCTCGCTGGACTCGAGGAAGGCATCGGGGAGGCCGCTCGGCGGCATCGCGCCGAGCGCGTCGCGGTAGCGCCCCGCGTCCTCGGCGGCGACGAGCCGCTCCTCGCCCCCGACGCGGACCCGAATGGCGCGGCGCTCGGCCTCCAGCACCGCGCCGAACGCCTCGTCGAACTCGCCCGGCCGCAGATCGCCGCGCCGGAGGAGCAGGTCGTGCAGGCCGTCCGGGTCCTTCGCCTGCCCCGCGAGCGACGTCTCGACCTGGTCGAGCGCGCCGGGATCGAGCAGGTCACGGAGCTCCTCCTGGCCGAGCAGCTCACGCAGGAGGTCGCGGTCGAGAGACAGCGCCTGCGCCCGCCGCTCGGCGGGGGGCGTGTCGTCCTCGTACATGTACGTCGCGATGTAGTCGAAGAGCAGCGAGGACGAGTAGGGCGAGGCCGACGCGCTCTCGACGTCCACGACATCGATCTGCCGCGTCTTGACGCCGTGCAAGAGCCGCTTCAGGGCAGGCAGGTCGAAGACGTCCTGGAGCACCTCCCGGAAGGTCTCGAGCATGACCGGGAAGGACCCGTATTTCTTCGCCACCTGGAGAAGGCTCTGGGCCTTCAGCCGCTGTTGCCAGAGCGGCGTGCGCTCGCCCGGCCGGCGGCGTGGGATCAGCAGCGCGCGGGCCGCGTTCTCGCGGAAGCGGGAGCCGAAGAGGGCGGTGCCGCCCAGCTCCGCCATGATCAGGTCGTCCACCTCGTCCGGGTCGAGGACGAGCTGCTCGGTCGGCGGCGGCGCGTCCGCGTCCGGGAAGTGGAACGCGATGCCGTCGTCCGACCAGAGGACCTGTGCGTCGATCCCGAGCGACTGCTGGAGCCGGGCCGAGGCCGCGAGCGCCCACGGCGCGTGCACCCTGGCGCCGAACGGCGTCAGCACGCAGACGCGCCAGTCGCCGATCTCGTCGCGGAAGCGCTCGACGACGATCGTCCGGTCCGACGGAACTGCGCCGGTCGCCTGCTCCTGCTCGCGGAGGAAGGTCATCAGGTTCTTGGCGGCCAGCGCGTCCAGCGAGTAGTCGGACCGGAGCCGCTCGTCGGCCTTGTCGTCCGGTAGCGACGCCAGCTCGCGCGAGGCCTTGCCGATCGCCTCGCCGAGCTCGTACGGCCGGCCCGGGCCTTCGCCCTTCCAGAACGGGATCGCTCCCGGCACGCCCGGCGCCGGCGAGACGAGGACCCGGTCGCGCGTGATCTCCTCGATCCGCCAGGTGGAAGCGCCGAGCATGAACGTCTGGCCCGCGCGGGCCTCGTAGACCATCTCCTCGTCGAGCTCGCCCACCCGGCCGCCGCCGTCGACGAGGTGGACGCCGAAGAGCCCGCGGTCGGGAATCGTCCCCGCGTTGGTGACCGCAAGCCGCGCGGCACCCCCTCGCCCTCGGATGACGCCCGCCGTCCGGTCCCAGACGATCCGCGGCCGCAGCTCGGCGAACTCGTCCGACGGGTAGCGGCCCGCCAGCATGTCGAGGACGTTCTCGAGCTGAACGCGTGAGAGGTCGGCGAACGGGTACGCGCGCCGGACGAGCCGGTGCAGCTCCTCGACCTCGATCTCCTCCTGCGAGGAGATCGCGACGATCTGCTGGCCGAGGACGTCGAGCGGGTTGCGCGGGATCTGCGTCTCCTCGATCGCGCCCTCCTTCATCCGCCGGACGACGACGGCGGACTCGAGCAGGTCGGCGCGGAACTTCGGGAAGACACGTCCCTTGGAGACGGAGGCGAGGTCGTGGCCGGCGCGGCCGATCCGCTGGAGCCCGCGCGCCACCGACTTCGGCGACTCGACCTGCACGACGAGGTCGACGGCGCCCATGTCGATCCCGAGCTCGAGCGACGACGTGGCGACCAGGCACGGGATCTCGCCGCGCTTCAGGAGCTCCTCGACCTCGAGCCGCTGCTCCCGCGCCAGCGAGCCGTGGTGGGCTCGCGCGATCTCCTTCTCGGACAGCTCGTTCAGTCGCAACGCGAGCCGCTCGGCCAGGCGGCGGTTGTTGACGAAGACGATCGTCGAGCGGTGCTGCTCGACCAGCTCGAGCAGCCGCGGGTAGATCGACGGCCAGATCGACTGCGGCATCGCGTCGCCGCCCGGTGCCAGGACGTCCGTGATCTCCGAGTTGACGTCCGGCTCGCGCATGTCCTCGAGCGGGACGACGACCTCGACGTCGAGCTCCTTCGAGCGGCCTGCGTCCACCAGCTCGATCGGCCGGCCGCCGGAGACGAACCTGCCGATCTCCTCCATCGGGCGCTGCGTCGCCGAGAGCCCGATCCGCTGGAACGGCTCGCCGGTCAGGCGCTCGAGCCGCTCGACGGTCAGCGCGAGGTGGGCGCCCCGCTTCGTGCCGGCGACGGCGTGCACCTCGTCGAGGATCAGCGTCCGGACGCCGGTCAGCGTCTCCCGCGCCCGCGAGGTGAGCATCAGGAAGAGCGACTCGGGCGTGGTGATCAGCAGGTCCGGCGGATGCTTGAGCATCGCCGCGCGCTCCTTCTGCGGCGTGTCGCCGGTGCGGACCGCGACCTTGACGTCGGCCTGGAGCCCGGCGAGCGGCCCGCGCAGGTTGCGCTCGATGTCGTAGTTGAGCGCCTTCAGCGGGGAGACATAGACGAGGCGCGTCCCCTCGCCGGGCTGCTCGAGCAGCCGGTCGAGCCCGTAGAGGAACGCAGCCAGGGTCTTTCCCGACCCCGTCGGAGCCTGGATCAGCGTGTGCGCGCCGGAGGCGATCTTCGGCCAGCCGAGCTCTTGTGCGGGGGTCGGGCCGTCGAAGGTGCGCTCGAACCAGGTGCGCGTCGCGGGGCTGAAGACGGAGAGCGCGTCCATCGCTCCAGCGTAGCCAGTGAGACAATCCCGGCCTTGGCCGATCAGGGCGCGATGTTCCGAGGTCCAGCCGAGGTCTACGACCGGTTCGTGGGCCGGTACAGCCCGGCCCTCGCCCGTGCCATGTGTGACCAGTTGAGCATCACGGGCGGACAGCGGGCGCTCGACGTCGGCTGCGGCCCGGGCGCGCTCCTGGAGGCGCTCGCCGAGCGGCTCGGCGTCGACAACGTCACCGGGATCGACCCGTCCGAGCCGTTCGTCGCGGCAGCGAGGCTCCGGGTGCCGGGCGCGAGGGTCGTGGTCGGCCCGGCCGAGGCGATCCCCTTCGACGACGGCGAGTTCGACGCGACGCTTTCACAGCTCGTCGTCAACTTCCTCGCGGATGCCGAGCAGGGCCTCCGGGAGATGTCGCGGGTGACGCGGCCCGGCGGAGTCGTCGCCGGCAGCGTCTGGGACTACGGCGGCGGGATGACGATGCTGAAGACCTTCTGGGACGCGGCGGCAGCGCTCGATCCCGAGCGGGCGACGGCACAGATGGAGCAGCACACGATGCGTTTTTCGAGGCCGGACGAGCTCGCCGAGTTGTGGGGTCACGCAATGCTCACCGACGTCGAGGTCTCACCGATCGATGTCGAGGCGTCCTACGAGGACTTCGACGATCTCTGGGCGCCGTTCCCGACCGGTGTCGGCCCGGCGGGCACGTATGCGGCCTCGCTCGAACGCGAGGAGCGCCAACGACTGCAGGCGGAGTTCCGCCGCCGGCTCGGTGACCCCGACGGTCGCTTCACGCTCTCCGCCCGAGCCTGGTGCGCGGTCGGCACCCGCCCCAAGTAACACAGTGTTACAAGGTGCCCAAGGCCGCTCGGCGAGCCGCTCAGGGCGCTTGTAACACAGTGTTACTAGACCAGGAGGTTGCGGAGCGCCGCGACGTCCGCCCGGAAGGCCTTCTCGGGATGCGGCGGCGGATCGGAGTCCGGGAACGGGAACGGCCAGCCCGGCCTCGGGTCGTCTGCATAGCGCGGCATCACGTGCGTGTGTAGGTGCGGCAGCGAGTTCCCGAGCAGGTCGTAGTTCAGCTTCACCGGCTCGAAGTGCTCCTCGATCGCACGTCCGACGCGGAGCAGCTCCCGCCAGTACGAGCCGGCTTCGTCCTCGGAGAGTTCCGTCGGCTCGGCCACGTGCCGGCCGCGCCAGACGACGATGGTGTAACCCCGCTGGATTCCGCGCTTCTGGAGATACGCGTCCGAAACCTCGCCGGCGAAGACCCGGGCGCCGTGCTCGTCCTCCTCCGGCCTTCCGGCGCACATCGGGCAGCCTTCGCCGCGCTTCAGCGCGTAGAAGGAGTCGGGCCACTCCACGCCGTTAGCATCGCAAGGCTGTGCCGGAGACGCCCGAGCAGCTGTACGAGCGCGCGAAGGATGACCTGCGCATGCCGCCGCTCGAGGAGTGGGACACCTGGCCCTTCGAGGGGAACCTCCGGCCACGGGAGCTCCTTCCGCCCGTCGCCGAAGAGAAGCCTCGGGTAGGCGCCGGCGGCGTGGATTGCTGGGCCTGCAACGCGTCGGACGAGGAGTTTCTCTGGACGGACGAGCGCTGGCGCTTGGTGGCGCCGAAGGATCCTCACGGCCTGCCGCTGATCGTCCTGCTCATGCCCCGAGCGCATTACGCGGACCCCGGCGATCTGCCGGACGACCTCGCGGCGGATCTGGGCATTCAGCTGGCTCGGATCGAGCGCGCCGTGCGGTCGGTCGGCGAGATCGGTCGCGTCCACGTCTGCAGGTGGGGAGACGGAAGCGAGCATCTCCACTGGTGGTTCATGGCGCGACCGGCACGGATCCCGCAGCTGGCCGGCAGCTTCGCGGCGATCTGGGACGACGTGCTCCCTCCGCTGCCGGACGATGTACTGGAGGAGAACCTCGCCGCACTTCGGGCTGCGCTCGAATGACCTACGACCCGACCGTCCTCCCCGCCGGGCTGCCCGTTCCCGTGGACGACGGCGCCGCCGACCACCTCGAGGGCAGGCTCGTCCCGCCGCTGTTCCTCGAGACCACGCAAGGGGAGCTGAACCTGGCGGCCGCCGCAACCGAGCTGCTCGTCCTCTACGTCTATCCGCGCACCGGCCGGCCCGGGGTCGAGCCGCCGGCGGGCTGGGACGAGACGCCGGGTGCGCGGGGCTGCACGCCGCAGTCGTGCGGCTTCAGGGACTGGGGCGAGGAGCTTCGCGCGATGGACGCGACCGTCGTCGGCCTCTCGGCGCAGACGCTCGACGAGCAGCGCGAGGCGGCCGAGCGGCTCGGCCTCCCCCACGCCGTCGCCGCTGACCCCGAGCTGCGCCTCGCGGACGCACTGCGCCTTCCGACCTTCGAGTTCGAGGGACGGCGGCTCTACAAGCGGCTCGCCCTCGTCGCCGAGGAAGGGCGCATCGTCAAGGTCTTCTACCCGGTCTTCCCGCCGGACGAGAACGCCGCCGAGGTGCTCGCCTGGCTGCGCGGGCGGCTCGGTTGACCTACTCCGTCGTCGCCGGGATCCGGAAAGCGGCGAGCTCGGAGCCGCTGTGCAGTCGCGCGCCTTCCGGGCGGGCGCCGTGGTGGCCTGGGCCGCGCCGGGCGTCGGCGTGGTCGCCTCGCAGGCCTACAGCGAACGCAGCTACGGGCCGCTCGGCCTCGAGCTGATGGGGAGCGGCAAGACGCCCGAGCAGGCGCTCGCCGCACTGCGTGCCGCCGACCCGCAGGCCGAGATGCGCCAGGTCGCCATGCTCGACGCCTCCGGGGAGGTCGCCGTTCACACCGGCGCGGAGTGCATCCCGGCGGCCGGGCACCTGACCGGCGAGGGCATATCCGCCCAGGCCAACTGCGTGGAGGGGCCCGCGGTCTGGGAGTCGATGGTGGGAGCCTTCCAGGGCGCCTCCGGGACGATGGCCCGCCGACTGCTCGCCGCGCTCCAGGCGGCCGAGGCGGCGGGCGGCGACTGGCGCGGCCGCCAAGCCGCCGGCATCCGGGTCGTCCCAGCGCAGGGCCAGCGCTGGGAGACCGTGTGCGACCTGCGAGTGGACGACCATCCGGAGCCGCTCGCCGAGCTGGAACGGCTCATCGGCCTCCACGAGGGCTACACCGCGCTCGGCGAAATCGACGACAGCGCCTCGGTCGCCCGTGAGTCCGGCATGGAGGAGCTCGACATCCGCTTCGCCGAGCTCTTCGACGCGGCCCGCGCGAACGAGATCGAACGCGGACGCGAGCTCGTCGCCGAGCTGCTTGCCCAGGACGAGCGGTGGCTCCACTACCTCCACGCGCTCGGCGATGCGGGCGAGCTGCCGCACGCCGAACAGCTTCTCCGCTGAGGCCTGCTAGGGCAGCGGGACCTTGGGGACGGCGACGACGCCGAGCCGTGCAAGGATCGCGTCGCTCTCCGCGTCCAGGGCGGGCTCGAAGGCGCCGAACCGCTCGCGCATGCCGCCCAGCGCCTCGAGCACTCGTGCACTCGCTCACGTCGACGGGATGGAGGTCGGCAGCTGCGAGTGCTCGTTCGTACAGCTCGGCCGCCACGACGTTGGCGAAGCCCGCCGCCGCGCGGTCGGCCGCTGCGACCGCGTAACGCCAGGCGCGCTGGCCGTCGCCGGCCTCGAGGAAGTGGAGCGAGAGGATCGCCGCCTCCTCGTCGGCGCGATCGCCGGCGCCCTC
This sequence comes from uncultured Actinomycetes bacterium, assembly GCA_963847235.1. Taxonomy (GTDB): domain Bacteria; phylum Actinomycetota; class Thermoleophilia; order Gaiellales; family Gaiellaceae; genus JACDAN01. The sequence goes on from CAWJYU010000009.1 coordinate 201,828, forward strand.
GAGCTCGGGTACCCGACGCGAGCATCCTCGTCGGATCGGCCGAGTCCCTCCCGTTCGGGGACGACGAGTTCGACGCCACGCTCTCTCAGCTCGTCGTCAACTTCTTGGCCGATCCCGACCAGGGCCTCCGGGAGATGTCCCGGGTGACACGGCCCGGCGGCGTCGTTGCCGGCTGTGTCTGGGACTACGCCGGAGAGATGACGTTGCTGCGAACGTACTCGGAGGCGGCGGCCGGCTCGACCCCGACGGCGCAGGACCGGCAATGGAGACCACACGATGCCGTTCGCCGAGCCCGAGGCACTCGGCGACCTGTGGAGAAGCTCGGGGCTGGCCGAGGTCGAGGTTTCACCGATCGTCATCGAGGCGTCCTACGAGGACTTCGACGACCTCTGGGCGCCTTTCCCGACCGGCGTCGGCCCGGCGGGCGCCTATGCGAAGTCCCTTGACGGAGAGAGGCAAGAGCGGCTCCGCCGGGGGTTCCACGAGCGCCCTGGCTCGCCTGGCGGGCCGTTCACGCTCTCCGCTCGCGCATGGTGCGCCGTAGCTTCGACCTAGATCCTCGGAGGGGCCAGGGTTTCGATGCGCGCGGTTGGCAGCGTCCCGACCGACCCCGGAGCTCGGCGGCCTCGCAGTCGCCATCAAACCGGGCAAAAATCTCACACAACTTCCATTGAACTCTGCTACTAGATCTGCGAAGGTGGTGGCCGACTGCGGCTCTCTGGGAGGGAGAGAAATAATGCGGAAGCGACTTGTCTGTCTTGCTGCGGCTATAGCCGTGGCGGCGTTGATCGGTGCCTTCGGGGGATCGATCGGCGCGGAACAGGCTGCTGCAGGGCCGACGACACTTCCTGCGTGCGCGGCCGCTGACCTGGTCCCCGAGCTCGGGGCGGTGACGATCAACCAGGGACTCGGCTCCTACGCGAACGAGCGGCTTGCCCGCGGCAAGGAGACGCTCGTCCGCTTCTACCTCAAGCTCAAGTCCGTCGTCGGGACGCAGTGCAGCGGCTCGATCAACGTGATCAACACGTCCCCGAGCGCGCAGACACGGATGACGATCGTCGATCCCGACACGACCGACGGTGATCCCGCGGGCGACCTCCCGAATCCGATTGCTCCCTACCAGACGTACCCGTCGGCGGGTCACCCGATCACGGCCAGCAGCGTCCAGGTCAACTCGAACGCCGACCCGATCTTCGTCGTCCCCGCCTCGCGGGCGACCGCCTGCGACGCGACGTCGTGCGCGTTCACGGCCCCGTTCTCTCTCCGGTTCAAGGCGCGCATCTACTACACGACGAGCGCGAGCTCCACCCCGGCGCTCGTCGACTTCTCGACGATGCCGGCCTCGACGAACCCGATCACGGGGAACTTCAGCAAGCTGGCGAACGACCTGCGAATCCTCGTCATCCCGATGGGCGACGGCAGCCAGCTATACAGCACGCAGTTCCCGGCGGCGGCCAAGGCGGCGGTTCAGAGCGGCATGGACGCGCTCTCGCGGATGCTGCCGGTGCGGACGGGTGTGAGCAGCACGCTGCGCACGGCCGAGGGCGGCATCCGGTACTGGATCGACGACGCGGCGATGTTGGATCTGAAGGGGATCGCCGGCACATACCCGTCCGGGAGCACGAAGTTCTGCGGCACGCAGGGGAATTTCGACAACGGCATCAAGGCGAAGCTCGCCTGGTACCTGCAGACGTACAACTCGAACCCGGCGAACGCGCAGTATCCGGCCGACCGTGTCCTCGGCGTCGTCAGCAGCACGGTCAGCGACGGAAGCACCTCCTCGCTCGGCTGCGCCGAGGGGTTCGGATCGACGAATTCCCCGGAGGCGTGGGTGCGTGCGATCCCCGACGTGGCTGGTTCCCGGAACACGCCCGGCGTCCCCTCCATGACCGGAGCGCTGATCGCGCATGAGCTGCTGCACACGTTCGGCCAGGAGAACGTCGGGGGGCTACCGTCGCTCGTCCACTCGCCGAACACCACGGCAGACGGGACGGCGCCCGACCGCGGCTACCACCTCACGAATCGCAGCTTCATCGCGAACGACCGCACCGCGCTCAACTTCGTCAGCACGAGCACGTCGCCCTGGAACAACAATACGACGCTCCTCGAGCTCGGCGCCTTCGGGCGTGCCCTCTGCAACCTCGGCGGCTCGTTCGTGAGCTTCGGCTGCACGGCGACGAACACGGTCGGTGTCGCGCCCGCAGGCGCCGGGACGGGGCACTTCGTCATCTCAGCGGTCACGAGTGGCACCGCTGCAACGACGGCCGTCACGAGCTCGCAGCTCCTGCGCCCGAACGACGTGTCGCTGGACGACCACCCGGTGCTCGAGGTGCCGTGCCTCACGGCGGCCTCGACCTACAACCTTTTGTTCTTCCATGGCGGAAGCAGCACGACTCAGTGCAACGTGCCCACGTCGACCCCGATCACCGGCGGAGGCGACGTCGGAGGAACGAGGGTGACGATCGCAGGCGCCTTCCCGTCACCTGGAGGCGTGACCAAGGTTCAGCTGCGCCAAGGCACGAACGTCCTCCACGAGGAGATCCTCCACCCGAGTGGGATCGAGATCACCGGCGTGAGCGCTGCCGCCGGGAGCACGCTCGAGCAGACTCACACGGTCACGACGACGCCGATCCCGCCCAAGATCGACATCTGCCTCGACGAAGACGAGTCGGGGAGCTTCGGCGATGACCACGCAACGCTCAGCTCGCTGATCAACCCGGACACGGGCACGCTCATCCCGGCCCTGAACGCAACCGGCGCGAACTACGCGACCTGCGTGATCGGATACCGCGATTTCGCGCAGAGCTCATGGGGCCAGGCAGGCGACTGGGTCTACAGGCGCCACGCCGACGTGACGCCCGGCGGCGGCGGGTTCCAGACGGGCGTACCCCTCCTGAGTGCCGGCGGCGGGGGCGATCTTCCGGAGGGCCAGCTGGAGAACCTGCACTACCTGGGGACCCCCTCGCACGGGGCGATCAACAGCAACGGCAACTTCACTCCCGACTTCGGGGCTCCGATCCTGGATGATCCCGAGGACACGCCCGCCGGCCGGCAGCCCACGTGGCGGTCGCAGGCGAGGCGCGTCGTGCTCCTCGCAACCGACGCGGAATGTCACGTGCAGGGCGACGCCGGCGGCTGGCCCGGCGATGCCGGCACGGCCGAGTGCGGCGACGACGGCGTCGGCGCTGTCCGCTCAGAACATCACGGTCATCGGCCTGATCCCGAGCACTGCCAGTCCGATCGCCTGCGTCTCCGCGCTCGCGAACGGCACGGGCGGAAGCGTCCACTCGATGGGGACGAACAGCTCGACGCTCGTCAACGCGATGATGGCCGGCCTCGGCAACCTCGATGTGACCGTCGTGCCTTCAATCACTTGCGATGAAGGGCTCTCCCTCTCCCTGTACCCCGAAGGCGCGCAGACCGTGGAGAGCGGCGAGCCCGTCTCTTGGGAGCAGACGTTCACCGTTGCGGAAGGCGCGAGCGGAGAGCTGACGTGCACGATCGAGTACCTCGTCGACGAGGTGGCGATCGACACGCAGACCATCAGCGTCCCCGTGGAAAACACGTCGACGACGGAGCTCAGGGTCTCCGCGCAGAGCCCGGTCAAGGCTGACATGTTCCTCGAGTGCGACGAAGGGCAGCTGCCTGCCGGCGACGTGGCCATTCCCGCGTCGGCCGTGGTAGGCAACATCTCGACCTTCGTAGTCAACGCCGACACGACGAACGCCTGTGTGAAGGCGGACGGCTCGGATCCCGCGCTCTCGGTGTCCTTCACCGACGGGGCGAGCCGGGAGATCATCGCGATCGACGGGAGCGGTACGTCAAGCGAGGGTGGCCAGCCGGCGACGGACGAGAGCCCGACGGCGTCGATCTACGCGCCCGAGCTCAACTACCGGGACCCGGTGCACAAGCCGTTCGCGCTGAACGGCCAGGTCAGCGATCCGGAGGACGGGCCGCTGCTCCCGAACTGGACGATTACAGGTCCCGCGGGAAGTGATCTCGGAAACGGCAGCAACGTCATCTCGGGGATCTACCGGCAATTTTGCGGACGTGCCGCCGCCCCTGGGCGGCTGGCCGCTTGGCGACTACACGGTCAGGATCTTCGCGACCGATTCGGACAGCCACACTTCGGAGACGACCGCGATCGTCCACGTCGTCGAGTACGTCTTCAGCGGGTTCCAGCCGCCAATCGATCCACTGCCGAACGTCAACTCGGGCCGGGTCGGAAGGACGTATCCGGTGAAGTGGCAGCTCACGGGATCAGACCGGAGCGTTCCTCAACGACCTCGGGCTCGTCGCGGCCATTCGGCACGCACAGACGAGCTGCACCTCGGGAGCCGTCCTCGACGCGATCGAGACGACTGCGACGGGCGGAACGGTTCTCCGCTACGACACCGCGTCGAACCAGTACGTCTACAACTGGCAGACCCCGAGCACGGTCGGCTGCTACGTGCTCTCGGTCCACTTCACCGACGGCTCTACCTACGCCGCCTACTTCAATCTCACCAAGTAAAGGAGGAAGGATGAGGAAACGGATTGCTGGCATCGCGGCGCTCGCCGGCTTAGTCGCCCTCGCGCTCGGGATGCCGGGCGTCGGCACGACCGCGCCGAGGGAGTACTCCGGCAAGCCGTGCATGAACATCTTCGTCACGTCGCCGGGCTACACGTCGGCGACGGGGGCGGCGGGCGAGAGGGCGACCTTCGCAGCGACATTGACGACTCCCGATGCCCCGAGTTGCGAAGGGGCCGTCTACACCGTCACCGTCACCCATTCGGGACAGACGAGCACGTTCACGTTTATCGGCGACGGTACGACCGACGAATGGCCGGTCAGCCTGACGATAGAGAACGCTCCGTCGGAGATCTGCGTCAGCGCGACGAGCCGGCCGAACAGCAAGAGCAACTCGGTCGCCGACCACGCACCCGATTCAGGGTGTCGGGTCATTCCGCTGTCGACCAGCGGCGGCGCGAGCGGCTTCGGTTAACCACTATGCGAGAGCGCGGGCGCGCGCCGTCGTCTCGTCGGCCCGCTCGCGCTCTCCTGCCTTCTCCCACGCCTCGGCCGCGATCGCGAGCGCGTCGGAGGCGAGAGATGCGGCGTCCACGTCCAGGAAGAGCGCCGCGGCCTCCTCGGCCCTCGCGGCCGCCTCGTCGAACTGCCCCTGACCCAGCCGAATCGCCGCGATCGCCTGGATCGCGTCCGCGGTGGCGAGCGGATGCTTGATCGCCCGGGCAAGCTCGAGCGCCTTCTGGGCGTTCACGAGCGCCTCGTCTAGCTCGCCCGCGTGGACGAGCGTTTCCGCGAGGGTCGCGTACCCGAGCGCGCGTCCGGCGCCGTGACCGACGCGCTCGAACTCGTCGATCGCACGTCTCAGCGACGTGGTGGCCTCGGAGAGGAGCTCCCGGTGCATGTTGACGATCCCAAGGTTGATCAGGCAGCCGCCGATCTCCTCGACGTTGCCGATCTGCTCGGCGAGCCCGAGGCCCTGCTCGAGTGCCTCCGCAGCCTCGTCGAGACGCCCGAGCTGTCGGTAGGCGTCGCCGATGATCCGCAGCGTCGTCGTCAGGCCGCGTTGGTCTTCGTGCTCCTCGAGGATCTCGCGCGCCTCGAGGCCGTAGGCGAGCGCGTCCTCGAAGTTCCCCTTGACCGTCAGGGCCCGTGCCAGCTGCAGGAGCAACAGTCCGACGACGGGAGACTGCCGTGACGGCGCGGCCTCGAGACCCGCCTCCAGCACGTCGATCGCCTGGTTGACGCGCCCCGCGATGGCAAGGCAGCGTCCCTGCTCGAGCCAGAGCACGGTGAGGTCTGCACCTTTCAGCTCTTCATGCGTGAAGGCGTCGTTCGCAACCTCGAGCGCCTCCTCGTACCTGCCCTGCTTCTGGAGCGTCGACACCATCCCGCTCCAGGCTCGAATGTCGCTCGTCGCATCCGTGACGGTCCCGTAAAGCTTCATGGCTTCCTCGTACGCGCCGACGAACTCGTGCAGGTCGGCAAGGCTCAGGTTGATCGCGGGCAGACGGTCGGCGACGGTCTCGTCGCCGGCCGCGAGCTCGGCGGCGTGCTGGAAGTGAAGGATCGCCTCGTCGTTCGCGAACAGCCGCCTCGCCCGCTCGCCGGCGCGGATCAGGTAGTTGATCGCCTTCGCTCCGGCCTCGCCCAGGTAGAGGTGGCGCGCAAGGAGATCGATGATCTCGTCGCCGGCTCCGTACATCGCCTCCGCGACCTCCGCGACCTGCCGGTGCAGGTCACGGCGCCGCCTGCGGAGGAGGCGCGAGTACGCGACGTCCTGCACGAGCGCGTGGTGGAAGATCAGGCAGACGGTCGCCGTCGCCGTCCAGGGAGTCCAGGAACCCGGCCGTCACGAGCCGATCGACAGCGGCCTCCAGTCCTGGCGCGTTCGTCACTTCCTTCAGAAGCGAAACCTGCACGCGCCGTCCGATCACGGAAGCGGTTTGCAGGATCGCCGCGTCGGCCCGGGAGAGCAGGTCGATTCGAGATGCGAGGAGCTCCTCGATCGTGGGCGGCACCGCCTCGGCGTCCCAGCCGGGCTTTGTTCGCCAGACGCCGTTCCGGCGCGTGAGGCTCCCAGTCTCCTGCAGCGACCGCAAGAGCTCCTCGACGAAGAGCGGATTGCCGGCCGTCCGGTCACGGACGAGTGCGCCAAAGCCGTCCTCGACGTGGCCTCCAAGCAGGCTGCGTACGAGCGCTCCCACGCCTTCCTCGTCGAGAGGCTCGAGGTCGATCGCCCGCCGAGGCAGGTCCCCGGCGATCTCGATCAACGCCGGTTCAGCTTCCGGGCGGGCGATCAGATAGAGGGCGAGCGGTTCCCGCTCGCACAGCTGCACGAGCTCGCGCGTCAGCTCGGCGGAGGAGCCGTCGAGCCAGTGCACATCCTCGACGGCGAGCACCAGCGGCCGCTCCTTCGCCAGCGCGACGAGCGTCGTGGCAAACGCGCCGTAGAGACCGCGACGGAACGCCTCTGGCTCCAGGGCCGCGACCTGCTCGGTGACGCCGGGCAGCCCCAACAGGCGGGAGAAGAAGGGGAGCGCCGTGGGGGCGCCCGAATGCTCGAGCGTCTCGGCGAGGAGGCGTTGCGACTGCTCCGGGGCGTCCTCGGGCCTGAGCCCGGCGAGCGACCGGACGAGCTCCGCGTACGGCCAGTAGGCGAGCGCGGCACCGTACGAGAGGCACCGCGTCTGCAGCCACCGGACGCCGAGCTCCTCGGCCCGCGCCTCGACCGCCTCGCTCAGACGAGACTTCCCGACTCCCGGCTCGCCTGTGACCGTGACGAGGCCCCCGCGACCGTCACTGAGCGCGGCGAGGATGTCGCCGACGGCGGTTAGCTCGCGGTCCCGCCCGACGAGGGCGCCGCCCCGGTGGCCGCCGCGCGGCCCCCGAACCTTCCGACGGCCGAGCAGGCGCCAGGCAGGCACGGCCTCCGCAATTCCTTTCAGCGTCAACTCCCCGACCGCCTCGAACTCGAACAGATCCTCGGTCAACTTCTTCGTCAGCTCGCTGACGTACGTCTCGCCGGACGGCGCGGCCGACTCGAGCCGTTGAGCAAGGATCACTGAGTCCCCGAGGACCGCGTAGTCCATCCTCGCCTCGCTGCCGACGATCCTGGCGATTCCGTGTCCGGAGTTCACCCCCACGTGAAGCGTGAGCTCGGCCTCGTAGGGAAGCTCGCCCGAGAGCCGGTCGAGTGCTGCGTGCATCTCGAGGGCGACCATGAGCGCCCGGGCGGCGTCGTCCTCATGTGTGACCGGCGCGCCGAAGAGGGCAAGCAGCGCATCGCCCGCGAACTTTTCGACGTAGCCCTCGTAGCGACCGACGATACTGCTGAGACTCGTAATCACCGGGTCGATCACCTCGAGCAGTTGCTCGGGGTCGAGCCGGTCGGCCAGCTGCGTGAACCCCGAGACGTCGCCGAAAAGGGCGGTGATCAGGCGTCGCTCTTCCGGCATCTCGCCGCCGGCCTCGATCAGCTGGTCGGCGACCTGGCCCGCGACGAAGCTCCGGAGCGTCTCCGCGACGTGATCTTCGGGCTCCGTGGCAGCCGGGGTTTTCCCGGCCGGCTGTGCCGGCGCCCCGCAGTGGCCGCAGAACTTCATCCCGGAGGAGTTCTCGCCGCCGCAGCTCGTGCACGTCCAGTTTGTCGCGGCTTGCGCCCCGCAGTGGCCGCAGAAGCGCATCCCCTCTGGGTTTTCGCCGCCGCACGATTCACACGTCCAGATCGCCATGGCCGCGAGACTCAGTGTAGGGCGGCCCAACCATCAGGGCCAGCGTGGACGGGCTTGCGTTCGCCGCGAGCGTACCCCTCGACGCGGCGACTGGCGCGGCCGGCAGGCAGCCGCGATCCACGTCGTTCCGGCGCAGGGCCAGTCGTGGGACACGGAGTGTGACCTCAGGGTCGACGACCACGTGGATCCACTCGGCGAGCTGGGCCGCCTACTCGACCTCCACGAGGGCTACACGGCGCTCGGCGAGGTGGACGACAGCGCCGCAATCGCACGGAGAACCGGCCTAGCGGAGCTCGACGTCCACTTCGCGGAGCTGTTCGACGCGGCTCGCGCGGGTGAGTTCGAACGAGGCCGCGCACTCGTCGCCGAGCTCGTGCGGCAGGACGAGCGCTGGCACGCATACCTGCGTGCGTTGGCCGACCTCGAGTACCTCCCCAACGCCGCCGAGCTGCTGACCGAGGAGTAGGCTGAAGGCATGGCGGTCGCAGCCCCCGACCGGCTCCACTACACGCCGAGCGACGAGGCGAACGAGCTGATCGCGCGCGATCCGCTGGCGCTGCTGATCGGTTTCGCGCTCGACCAGCAGGTGACGGTGCCGACGGCATTCCTGGGACCGTGGAAGCTGAAGGAGCGGCTCGGCACGCTGGACGCCGCCGAGATCGCGCACATGGATCCCGACCGGCTCGAAGGAGCGTTCCGCGAGAAGCCGGCCGTGCACCGCTTCCCCGGCGCGATGGCGACGCGCGTCCGCGACCTCGCCGCCCACGTCGAGGAGGAGTACGGCGGCGACGCGTCGCGGCTCTGGTCGGAGGCCGCCGACTCGGCCGAGCTCCGCCGCCGGATCGCCGCGCTGCCCGGCTTCGGCGAGATGAAGATCAAGGCGCTCTCGGCGGTGCTCTACAAGCGCTTCGGCGTCGAGGCGGCTCGCGAGCTGACGCCGTAGCACCCGACACTCGGCGACGTGGACTCGCCCGAGGCGCTCGAGCACTACCAGGCGCTGAAGCGGGAGCACAAGGCAAAGATGCGCGCGCAGCGCGGCGCTTGAGAGACCGCCCCGGCGTCATCGTCTACGTCACCCGCGCGGCCCCGTTCGAGTGGGAGCTGCTGCTGTTCGACGTCGTCGGCGAACCGGGCTACGAGTCGATCGTCCCGGGAGGCGGGATCGAGCAGGGCGAGACGCCGGAGGATGCCGGGGTGCGGGAGGTGCTCGAGGAAACTGGTCTCGAGGTGCGGATTCTTCGCGAGCTCGGTGTCGACGAGGGGACGCATTTCTTCCAGGCGATGCCCGTCGAGCCCGCCGAGGACGAGTGGTTTCTGGGTGACGACGAGGTGCGGTGCTACTGGGCGCCGCTCGACGGCGAGGTCGCCGTCTGGGGGAGGCGCGGCGAACTCCTCCCCGGACTCAAACGGCAGCGCGTGGTGGCCTACATCACGCGCGAGTCTGCGCGGGGTCGCGAGCTGCTCGTCTTCGAGATCCCGGCCGAGCCGGGCTCGGGCGTCCAGGTGCCGGCCGGGCGCCTCGATCCCGGCGAGGAGCTCGAGCCGGCGCTCATCCGCGAGATCGAGGAGGAGTCGGGCCTCACCGGTTTACGGCTGTTGCGTGAGCTGCCGGGATTCGAGGAGCACTACCCGACGAGATATGAGAACCACGGCTTCCACCTCGTCCCGACCGAGGAGCTCCCCGACGAATGGGATCACGTCGTCCAGGGCGACGGCGACGACGCCGGCTTCATCTTCCGGTTCCGCTGGGAGGTGATCGAGCCGGGCATGCGCCTCTTCAATCGGCGCAATCCTGTGATCCATCGGCTGCTGGAAAACCCTGGTCTTGACTGATTTCGACCGATATTGGACAATCGCTCGGCCCAGGCAAGGTCATTCGACATAAGGAGAAGCCACATGCGAAGGCTGCTCGTCGTCCTTGCCGCTGCATCACTGATTGGAGTTTTCCTCGCTCCGACTGCGGCATCAGCACAGAATGCCCACGTCTTCCCGCCGAACGCACACCCCTTCGGGGCGAGCTACGGCGAATGGCAGGCGAGGTGGTTCGAATGGTTCATCGAGATCCCAGCGCCTGTCAACCCGCTCTTCGACGAAACGGGAGCGCTTTGCGGCACCAACCAGAGCGGTCCGGTCTGGTTCCTGGCGCCCGTTGCGCATCCGGGGACCACGACGCGGGCGTGCACGGTCCCCACGGGCACCGGTCTGTTCGTACTAGGCCTCGGAAACGAGTGCTCGAATGTCGAGCCGCCTCCGTTCTTCGGCGCGACCGAGGCCGAGCTGCGCACCTGCGCCGCTGCAGGACTCGAGGCGTTCTTCGGGGACGCCACACAATCGATCACCGTTGACGGTGTCACCGTGTCCGGCCTCGACCGCTATCGGACGCAGACGCCGCTGTTCGGCTACACGCTCCCGCCGGACAACTTGTACGGCCTGCCGCCCGCAAATGCGCTGGCGGTCTCGGACGGCACGGCAGTCATTGTCAGGCCGCTACCGCCGGGCGACCACAGGATCGTGGTCCACATCGAAGCACCCGCCGCAGGGGGAACGATCGATGCTGTCTACAACCTCACCGTCGTGCCCCGCGGGCACTTCGACTGAGGTCTAACGAGAACGAGGGAGGGCGACTCCGCCATCACGGCCGATAAGAGCCGGGTGAGGGTCGCCCTCCTCGCCGTGATCGGGATCGCTCCTCGTCGGCGCCGACCCGCGCTGGTCGAACGAGCAGCTCCGCGCACTGAAGCGTGTGCCCGGATCGGCGTTCGAGGTCGTGGACACGAGCAACCTCCGCCCTCCTGACCCCTTGAGTCCGTCCAGCGGACGTGCTTTGCTCTATTCAGAGAGGGGGTCGTCACCGCTTGAAGCGACATCGGTTGATCTCTGCGGTCGCCGCGATTGGGCTGCTCGTGGCCGCTCCGGCAGCGATCGGCTCGCCGGCGGTGACCGGATCGTGGGCGGTCAAGCCGCAAGTCCCGGTGAGTATCCGGCGCAGGGGTACTTGGAGGTCGACACAGTCACGGACGTCTGGCAGTGCGGCGGCACGTTGCTCGACGCCCGCCACTTCCTCACGGCGGCGCACTGTGTCGTCGACGAGCTCAGCGCGCCGTTGCCTTCGAGCGCGTTTCAGGTCGGACTGAACAACATCGAGGTCGGCCCCTTGATGGACGTTTACGGCGTCACGAACGTCGAGGTCCACCTCGGGCTACAACGGCCCGCTCCATCTGAACGACCTCGCGATGCTCACACTCGATCGGCCGGCGCCGTATACGCCGCTGCGGATCGTCCGCACCGATGAGAACGCCATCTGGGCGCCGAACACGACCGCGACGATCATCGGCTGGGGCACCACCTCGCCGAGCGGGCCGTTCAGCATCACCTGCTGGAAGCGAACGCACCGATTCGAGCCGACAACGATTGTGGCCTGTACGGCAGCGCGATTCGACCCGAGCACGATGGTCTGCGCCGGCAACGGCGCGACCGACACCTGCCAGGGCGACAGCGGCGGCCCGCTGATGGTCCCGTACGGAGGTGTCTTCGTGCTCGTCGGCGTGACCTCATGGGGCAACGGTTGCGCCGATCCGCAGTTTCCGGGCGTCTACGCCCGTCTCGGCGGCGCCCTCAACCAGTGGGTGATGCAGCGCCACACCTGGGCGTCGTTCAACGTCTGTCGGTCATGCCACTCGGGTCTAGCCAGTGAGGTTTACGCAGCGTCGTTCCGTCCGGAGCCCGGAGCCACTCACAGCGTTCGACTGGGATGTCGACGGGGACGGCCAGTATGACGACGGAAGCGGTTCGAGCGCAGTCTTCAGTCTTTCCGCCGGCGGCGCAGTCACAGTCGGACTCGAGGCCAGCCGCCCCGACGGCACACGGCGAACATCGCCGGATGAATCGTCGTGAACGGTCGTCCGACAGCCGTCGCCGGAGGCCCGAACGGCTACTCGGTGCGCGAGGGTGGAAGCGTCCAGCGTCAGCGGAAGCGGCTCGGACCCGGAGGGCCAGGCGCTCGCCTACTCCTGGGACCTGAACGGCGACGGGACGTTCGAGGTGAGCGGTCAGATGACCTCGTTCTCGGCGCTGCACCTCGACGGGCCGTCCACGCGCACCGCGATCGCTTCGGGTCTGCGACAGCGCGGGCGGCTGCAGTACGTCGGCCGCGACCGTTCGGGTGACGAATGCGCCGCCGCGCGCGAATGCCGGACCGGATCGCCGGACGAGGCGCCGGGCCAGGGTCCGATTCCTCGTTCGCGCGACGGACCCGGGCCGCGACCGGCTGCGAGTCCTCTGGAACTTCGGTGACGGACGACGTGCGTCCGGCGCGGTCGTGACGCACCGGTTCCGCCGCGCCCGCACTTACATGGTGCGGGTCACGGTGATCGATGACGACGGCGCCGGACCGATCGACCGCGTCCGCGTCCGGGTTCGCCGCTAGCCGACGCCCGCGAGCAGGAACGCGCGGTTCTCGCGCAGCATCTCGCGCGCGATCACGAGCCGCTGGATCTGGTTCGTGCCCTCGTAGATCTGCGTGATCTTCGCGTCGCGCATCATCCGCTCGACCGGGTACTCCTGCATGTAGCCGTAGCCGCCGAGGATCTGGACGGCGTCGGTCGTGACCTCCATGGCCACGTCCGTGCAGTAGAGCTTGGCCATCGCGCTGATCTTCGTCAGCTCGGAGCCGTCGACCCCGTCGTCGATCATCTGGCCGCACTTGTAGAGCAGGAGCCGCGCGGCCTCGCACTTCGTCTCCATGTCGGCCAGGGTGGCCGAGATCAGCTGGTGCTGGGCGATCGGCTTCCCCATCGTCTCGCGGTCCTTGGCGTACTCGAGCGCGTAGTCGGTGGCGCCCTGCGCGAGGCCGAGGCCCTGGGCGCCGATCCCGGGCCGCGAGCGGTCGAGGATCTGCATCGCGATCTTGAAGCCTTCCCCCTCCTCGCCGAGGAGGTTGTTCGCGGGGATCCGCATGTCGTTGAAGAAGATCTCGCCGGTCGTCGAGCCCTTGATCCCCATCTTCGGCTCGATCCGGCCGACCTCGAAGCCGGGGCTGGACGCCTCGACGACGAACGCCGAGATCCCGCCGTGGCCCTGTGTGGGGTCGGTCTTCGCGAAGACGGTGTAGAGGTCGGCGACGCCGGCGTTGGTGATGAAGCGCTTCGAGCCGTTGATGACGTACTCGTCGCCGTCGAGCCGCGCCTCCGACCGCATCGCGGCCGAGTCGGAGCCCGAGCCGGGTTCGGTCAGCGCGTACGCGGCGAGCCACTCGCCTGAGGCGAGCTTCGGGAGGAAGCGCTCCTTCTGCTCGTCCGTTCCGGCCAGCTTCAGGCCGAGCGAGCCCAGCTCCTGCACGGCGACGATCAGCCCGCTCGTCGCGCAGACCTTCGAGACCTCCTCGACCGCAACGAGCGTCATGAGAGCGGAGGCGCCGAGCCCGCCGTACTCCTCGTCGTAGAGCACGCCGAAGATCCCGTGCTCGCGGAAGACCTCGACGACGTCCCACGGGAACTCGGCCGACTTGTCGATCTCGGCCGCGCGCGGCGCGATCCGCTCGCGCGCAAGCTCGCGGATCAGCTCGCGGATCTCCTGCTGTTCTTCGGTCAGCGGCTCGGTCGGCATCGGCGCAATCCTAGAGCGACCCTGTTAGTTTCCGCGCCATGGCGAAGCGGGTTGCCGTCCTCATCGCCCTTTTCAGCCTCGTCGGGACCTCGATGGCGCTCGCCTCGGGTGGACACCGCGACTACGGGTGGCAGCTGACGCCGACGCCGACCGACGCGACCGCGAGGTTCCGCGGGGCGTCCGCGGTCAGCGAACGGACCGCCTGGGTGAGCGGCTGGCAGGGGGCTGGAGCGGCACTCGAGGGCAAGGTACTTCGCACCACCAACAAGGGCGCCTCCTGGCAGTCGGTCGGGCCACCCGGTGCATTGGGTCTCCAGTTCCGGGACATCGAGGCCTTCGACGCGAACACCGCGGTGATCATGTCGATCGGAAACACGCCCGATGCGTTCCGGATCTACCGGACCACGAACGGCGGCCAAACCTGGACGCTGACCTTCCAGAACACCGAACCGACCGCCTTCTACGACTGCATGGCGTTCTTCGACAAGCACCGCGGCCTGGCGCTCTCGGATCCGATCAACGGACGGTTCCGGATCCTGGCCACGAACGACGGCGGGCGCAGCTGGCAGATCGTCGACGCCGACATGCCGCCGGCACTGCCAGGCGAGTTCGCGTTCGCCGCCAGCGGGCAGTGCCTCACCGCTGCGGGTGGACGGGATGCGTGGTTCGGGACGGGTGGGGACGCGGTCGCGCGGGTCTTCCACTCGGACGACCGCGGACGCACCTGGACGGTCGCGAACACACCGATTCGGAGCCTTTCGAGCGGCGGGATCTCCGCGCTTGCCTTCCGGGATCCGCGCCACGGGATCGCAGTCGGCAGCGACTTTGCCCCAGGCGCCGCCTCGGTGGACACGCTCGCGCTTACGAACGACGGCGGAGCGACCTGGCAGCTGAACCAGAATACGCCGGACGGGCTCCGGTCCGGCGCCCACTGGGTCACCGGTCGCGACGTCATCATCGTCGGGGAGGGCGGCAGCGACGTCTCGACCGACCAGGGCCGCACCTGGCGCGGGTTCGACGAGGGCAGCTTCGACACGGTCGACTGCGCCGGCGGGTTCGCCTGCTGGGCCGCCGGCGCAGCAGGGCCGCGTCGCCTTCCTGACGCGCGACTAGCGCTTCGGCTTCAGATCCTTCGTGGTCGGGCCCTCGAGGACCCGGCCGTCGGCTGCGTAGCGGGAGCCGTGGCACGGGCAGTCCCACGTCCGCTCGGCCGGGTTCCAGTCCACGATGCACCAGAGGTGTCGACAGACCGGTGACAGCTCGTGGACGGCGCCGTCGTCGTCCCGGTAGACGGCCGTTTTCCTGACCCGGCCGACGATCGCGCCCTCGCCTGGTCCGAGGTCGTCAGCCGATGACACGTCTCCTGCCGCCACCCGGTCGGCGAAGAAGTGGAAGCCGGCGCTGGCGTTCTCCTGGACGAGCTTCGTCAGGGACGACCGGGGCGGGAGCCGTTTCGAGTCGAAGAGCTCCTGCCACGCGTTGGCCCGCCCGAGGATCGAGTCCGCGATCATCATCGCCGCCGCGGTCCCGTTCGTCATGCCCCACTTGTTGAACCCCGTCGCCGTGTAGACGTGCGGCGTCGTGCGGGCGACGCGCCCCACATACGGAACCTGGTCGTGCGGCATGTAGTCGTGCGTCGACCAGCGGTACTCGACCTCGCCGGCACCCGGCCAGTGCTCGCGGAGGAAGTCCTCGAGCTCGTCGTACTTGGACGGCGTGTCGTCCTCGGCGCCGACCTTGTGCCCGTTGCCGCCGACGTTGAGGAGGAGCCGGTCGCCGTCGCGGAGCGTCCGCATCGAGCGGGTCGGCGCGCCGGCATTGATGAACATCCCGTCCGGCGCCGCCGACGGATCGATCGGCGCGCACAGTGCGTAGCTCAGGTGCGGGTAGGTCTTGGCGAAGAAGAGGCCGCGGTCGAGAATCGGCAGGTGCGTCGCGACGACGACGTCGCCGGCCCGCACTCGTCCCTCGTCCGTGACCACCTCGCACGGCTCGCCGTGCTTGACCGAGTGGACGCGGGAATTCTCGAAGACGTGGCTCCCGTCCCCGGAGATGGCCGCGGCAAGCGCCAGGAGGTACTTGCGCGGATGGAACTGCGCCTGGTTCTCGAGCCGGACGGCGGCGGCGACCGGGAACGGCAGCGGCGTCTCACGCACGAGCGATGCCGGCAGCCCTGCGGCCCGCTCGACCTCGACCTCCTTCCTCACTTGCTGTGCCTGCTCCTCGTCCTCCGCGTACGCGTAGTTGTCCTTGCGCTCGAAGTCGCAGTCGATCCCGTCCTCCTCGACGAACTGCGCGATCTGCTCCAGTGCCGCCTGGTTCGCTTCCGCGTAGGTGCGGGCCCCCTCCTCGCCGAAGGCCTCGCGGATCTTCGAGTAGCCCAGCCCGTGGCCGGACGTGACCTTGGCGGTCGTGTACCCGGTCGCCCCGTGCACGATCCGCTTCAGGTCGAGGAGCGCGACGGTCTTGCCTGCCCGTTTGAGCAGGACGGCCGCGGTGATTCCGGTGATCCCGGCCCCGACGACGGCCACGTCGACCGAGATCTGGTCGGTCAGCTGCGGATAGTCGGTCTCCGGCGTCGTGCCGATCCAGAAGGACGGACCGCCGCGGCCGGTGCCCTGCTCGCGCGGGCGGTCGGGCGTGTCGTCGAGGTCATTCATGCCGATAGCGCTATGCCCATACCCGGTACCGGAGATAACGCGACATGGCCGCTCCCGAGCCGGCGGCGACACGACCAGGCCGGTCGTCGCGCTTGTCCAATCCGGACGAGCGCGCGAGAATGTCCGTGGCCGCCGCCGCGCACGCTCGCCGTGGCGACCCCGGATATGCGGAATGACTGACGGACACGTCTGCTCTGCCTGCGGGTTCGAGAACGAGCCCCGGGCGCGCGTCTGCGCGTCGTGCGGCGCAGCGCTTCCGTCGGAACCGCCGGTGCGCTCCGAGACGCGGAGGGTGGTCACCGTCCTTTGCTCAGACGTGGTCGGGTTCACGGGCATCGGGCACGAGCTCGACCCGGAGTCACTTCGGGGGCTCATGGCGCGTTACTTCGAGCGCGTGCAGACGATCGTCGACCGCCACGGCGGGACGACGGAGAAGTTCATCGGCGATGCGGTCGTCGCCGTCTTCGGCGTACCGCATCTGCACGAAGACGACGCCCACCGGGCGGTACGAGCCGCGGTCGAGATCCGCGATGCGCGCGCCGAGCTGAACGAGGAGTTCCGGCGGGACTGGGGCGTCGAGCTCCGGATCCGCACCGGCGTGAACACCGGCGAGGTGGTTGCGGGCGATCCCGCGGAAGGTCAGTCGTTCGTCGCCGGCGACGCGGTCAACGTCGCAGCGCGCCTCGAGCAGGCTGCCGCTCCCGACGAGATCCTCGTCGGCGAGACGACATACCGGCTTGTCGGCGACGCGGTGACGGCGGAGCCACTGGCGCCGCTGACGCTCAAGGGAAAACCCGAGCCGGTAGCGGCCTGGCGCGTGCTCGAGATGGCACCGGTGGGCCCGAGGTGGGCGCGCCGCCTCGACTCGGCGCTCGTCGGACGCGAGCACGAGCTCGACGTGCTGCGGACGGTCTTCGATCGGAGCGTCGAGAGCCGCGAATGTCACGTTGCGACCGTCATGGGCGTGGCCGGCGTCGGAAAGTCACGGCTCACCGGCGAGCTCGTCGCGACGATCGGCGAGCGCGCGACCGTCGTCGGCGGGCGCTGCCTGCCGTATGGGGAGGGAATCACCTTCTGGCCGATCACGGAGCTGCTGCAAGGTGCCGCGGGCGTCAGCGATTCCGATCCTCCGAGCGAGGCCCGACGAAAGCTGGATCTTCTCCTCGAGGATGCGCCCGACGCGGCGCTCGTCGCCGACCGGCTCGGCGGCTTCCTCGGGCTTGACTCGGCAACCCCGGGCGTCCACGAGACGTTTTGGTCGGTTCGGAAGCTCCTCGAGACGCTCGCCGAGCGACGGCCGCTCCTCGTGGTCTTCGACGACATCCAGTGGGCGGCGCCGACGTTCCTCGACCTGCTCGAGTACCTCGCCGACTGGATTCGCGGAGTACCGGTCATGCTGCTCTTCCTGGCGCGACCCGAGCTGGTGGAGGCGCGCGGGAGCTGGCTCGCCGGCAAGGCGAACCAGTCGCTCGTCTCGCTCCCGCCGCTGACGGACGCCGAGACCGACGGCCTGATCAGCAACCTGCTCGGCGGGGGGCAGCTCGCCGACGACGCGCGCGCGCGGATCGCCGAGGCCGCCGAAGGGAACCCGTTGTTCGTCGGCGAGACCCTGCGGATGCTCGTCGACGACGGCCTGCTCGAGCGGAGTGACGGGAGCTGGGTCGTCATCGGCGATCTGTCGAGCCTCCGGATCCCGCCGACGATCCACGCGCTCCTCACCGCGCGCCTCGACCGGCTCGACGGCGAAGAGCGGGCCGTTATCGAGCGCGCGTCTGTCATCGGAAGAGTCTTCTGGTGGGGAGCCGTAGCCGCGCTCTCGCCCGAGGAGCAGCGGGCTCACGTCGGCAGCCACCTCCAGGCGCTGACCAGGAAACAGTTGATCCTTCCGGACCGCTCGGCACTGAGCGGCGAGGATGCCTTTCGCTTCGCGCACATCCTCGCGGTCGACGCCGCGTACGGCGGGATCCCCAAGGCCGCCCGCGCGCACCTGCACGAGCGGTTCGCGGCGTGGATCGAGCTCAAGACCCGGGAGGGGATGGGAGAGCGAGAGGAGATCATGGGGTTCCACCTCGAACGTGCGCACACGACGCTGTCCGAGCTCGGCCAGCGGAGCGAGCGCGCCGTCTCGCTCGGCCGCCGCGCAGCCGCGACTCTCGCATCGGCAGGGCGCCGGGCTTTCGCGCGCGGCGACATGCCCGCGGCCGTCAACCTGCTCACCCGCGCAGAGCGTGTCGCACCGGACGACGACCCGCTGCGCCAAGAGATCCTTCCTGAGCTCGCGTTCGCCCTGCTCGAGACGGGCGACTTCGGGCGGCTGCAGGAGGTCGTCGCCGAGACGACAGAGGCCGCGCACGGTCAAGCCGAGGCGCGCCTGGAGGCGCAGGCGGTCATCCTCGGCCTCTGGGTCAGGCTCTTCACCGACCCCGAGGGGTGGGCCCAGGAAGCGCAGCGCGAAGCGACCCGGGCGATCTCGATCTTCGAACGCGAGGCCGACGAGCGAGGGCTGGCGAAGGCGTGGTCCCTCCTGGGCCTGTTCCACCTGACGACATGCCAGTTCCAAGCCGCCGGAGAGGCGTGGGAGCGCGCGGCGGCGCACGCAGCGGGGGCCAGCGACGAGCGCGAGCACTTCGAGGCGCTGGCGTGGGTGCCGCTGACCGTGTGGGCCGGTCCGACGCCGGTCGACGAGGGCATCGACCGCTGCCGCTCGATCGTGGACCGGTCGGGAGGCGACCGCAAGGCGCTGTCGACCGCGCTCGCCACGTGGGGCGCCTTCGAGGCGATGCTCGGCCGCTTCGAAGAGGCCCGGGAGCTGACCGAGCGCGCGCGCGCGACCCTGGAAGAGATCGCGCTGCCCGTGTGGCTCGCAGGTCCGTTCAGCCAGCTGTACGGATGGACGGAGCTGCTCGCAGGCGACCCGGCGGCGGCCGAGCGGCAGCTGCGTTGGGCGCTCGAGACGCTGCGGGAGATCGGCGAGCTGGCGTGGCTTTCGACGGTCGCGGGGATGCTCGCCGAGGCTGTCCGCGTACAGGGGCGCCTCGACGAGAGCGAGGAGTTGCTCGGAGTGGAAGAGGAGACCGCCGGAAGCGAGGACGCCTACTCACAGGCACTGCTGAGGAGCGTACGGGCGAAGATCCGCGCCCGGCAGGGTAAGACGGACGAGGCAGAACGCCTCGCCCGCGAGGCTGTCGAGACTGCGAGCGGGACTGACTTCCTCTTCCTCCAATGGTTCACGCTCACGAGCCTCGGCGAGGTCCTGGAGGTCGCCGGCCGAGAAGACGAAGCCCAGTCGGCGCTCGCCCAGGCCGTCGAGGTCGCCGGGCGCAAGGGTTACGGAGCGGCAGCGGAGCGAGCGCGCGCCGGGCTCGCGGGCGAACGCCCCGAACGCCGGTCTTAGCGCGGCTTCGCCGGCCGATCGGAAACTACATTGTCCGGCGTGATCCTCGAACGCGGCGTCGTGCGGACTCTCGATCGCGCTCTGCCGACCGCCTCGGCGCTTGCCATCGCGGGCGACCGGATCGCCGGCGCGGTCGGGACGCACGAGGACGCGCTGCCGAGCCCCGACCGGGTCGACCTTGGTGGGCGCTGCGTGCTTCCCGGGTTCTCGGACGCGCACGTCCACTTCCCGACCTGGGCGCTTGCGCGGCGGGAGGTACGCCTCGAGGGGGTCGCGTCGGTGGAAGAGGCGGTCGCACGAGTTCGGGACGGGCTCGGGTCGGTGCGCGAGGGCGGCTGGCTCCGCGGCCGCGGCTGGCGGGATGCAGGGTGGCCCGAGCAGCCGAGCCGCGAGGCGCTGGACGAGGTGGCCGGCGAGGTGCCTGTGGCGCTGCTCGCGCACGACTCGCACTCGCTCTGGCTCAACTCGGCCGCGCTCGCCCTGGCCAACGGCGACCTGGAGGTCGAGGGCGGCGTCGTCGAGCGGGATGCCGCGGGCGAGCCGACCGGGATCCTCCGCGAGGAGGCCTGCTGGAGCTTCCGCGACCGGCACGTCGAGATCGCGGACGCGGAGTACCTCGACGCGATGCGCGAAGGCCTGCGGGTGGCGGCCGCGCGAGGGGTTACCGCCGTCCACGACAAGGACGGCTGGATCGGAGCGCTGCGGTACTGGCAGGCGCTCGCCGCCGAGGGGACGTTGCCGGTGCGGGTCTGGCAGTCACTTCCAGCCGACCACGTCGGCCGGCTCGCGGAGCTGGGCATCCGGAGCGGTCTCGGCGACGGGATGCTCCGAGTCGGCTACCTGAAGGCGTTCATGGACGGGACGCTCGGCTCGCAGACCGCGCGGCTGCTCGACGGCACAGGCGTCGAGATCACGAGCCGCGAGGCGCTCGTGGAGATCCTGCGGCATGCGGCACCTGCCGGCTGGCCGGTCGCCGTCCACGCGATCGGCGACCTGGCGAACCGCGAGGCGCTCGACGCCTTCGAGGAGACCCGGGCCCAGTGGGCGCCGCTTGGGCTCCGACACCGGATCGAGCACGCGCAGCTGCTGGCACCGGAGGACGTCGGACGCTTCGCCGCGATCGGCGTCGCTGCGTCCGTCCAGTTCAGCCATGCCACGTCCGACCGCGACGTCGCCGACCGCTTCTGGGCCGGGAAGACGGACGGCGCCTACGCGTACAGGTCGTTGGTCGACTCGGGCGCCGTGGTCGCAAACGGTTCGGACGCGCCGATCGAGGAGCTCGACCCGCTCGCCGGCATCCGCGCCGGCGTCCTGCGCACGCTCGACGACCGTCCGGCCTGGCACCCCGAGCAGTCACTGACCCTCGAGCAAGTGTTCCATGCAACTTGCGTCACTCCGGCCTGGCTCTCCTACGACGAGCACCGGCGCGGAAAGCTCGTCCCGGGATTCCAGGCCGACCTCGTCGTCCTCGACCGGGACCCGTTCGCGATCGAGCCCGAGGAGCTGGCGGAGGTTCAGGTGGTCGCCACGATGGTCGGCGGCCGCTGGACGCACAACCCGCCGCCGTGGGACTAGCGAAGCGAGGCGAAGGCTCGGAAGAGCTCCTTCGCCGCCTCGACCGCGAGCGGGATCTGGTCGACGCGCAGGCGCTCGTTCGGCGCGTGGATGTTTCCCTCGGGTAGGTCGAAGCCCGTGATGATCGTCGGAATCCCCTTGGCGGCCAGGGCCGGGACGATCGGCAGGCTTCCACCGACCCGGACCAGCAGAGGTCTCGCCCCCACGACGCGCTCGAATGCGTCCTGGGCGAGCTGGATCGCCGGGGCGTCGGGTGGAACGAGCCCCGGCGCCGCACTCGCCCAGCGCTCCACCTCGACGTCGGCGGCCTCGGGTGCCGCCTCTCGGAGCAGCCGCTCGAAGACCGGTGCGATCTCCTCGGGATCCTGGCCCGGCGCCAGCCGGATGGAGACGTTGGCCTCGGCACCGACCGGCAGCACCGTCTTCTGGAGGAGGGGCTCGCCACCGATGACCCCGTGGACGGTGACCGCGGGCTCGGCCCACGTGCGCACGTAGAAGTCCTCGGCCGCTTTCGAGTCGGAAGGTCGCCCTCCGCCTTGCTCGAGAACGTCTGACCCAGGGTCCAGGTCGCGCCAGGCGCGAGCTTCCTCCTCGGACGGCGCCGCGACTCCCACGCGCAGCGGCTCGGGCGCCAAACCGTTCTCGCCCGGGAGGACGCCACGGAGCGTCTGCATGAGCGCCTCCGTCGCGGCGAGCCCCGCACCGCCGAAGACACCCGAGTGGAGGTCTCGCTCGCCGGTCCGGATGCGGACGTGGAAATAGATCATGCCGCGGGTTGCAACATGGAACACAGGCGCGCCGGGCCTGAGCATCGCCGAGTCGAAGATCACGGCGGCTTCGGCGCCTCGCTCGTCCGCCTCGATGAAGTCGACGACTTGTTGGCCGCCGGTCTCCTCCTCTCCGTCGCAGACGAAACGGACGTTCACAGGGAGCTCGCCGACGGCGGCCAGCTCCTCGGTCGCCTTCAGCAGCGTCCAGAGCTGGCCCTTGTCGTCGGCGACACCGCGCGCGTACAGCCAGCCGCCCCGCACCTCCGGCTCGAACGGGCTCGTCTCCCACTCGTCTTCCGAGCCGGGAGGCTGGACGTCGAAGTGCCCGTAACAGAGCACGGTGGGTGCATCGGGGCCCGAGGAAGCCGGCACCTCGCCGACGACGAGCGGAAAGGTCTCGGTCTCGACGAGCTCGGCCTCGCCGCCCGCCCGGCGCACGGACTCGGCCACCCACTCGGCCGCCCGCCGCACATCGTCCGTGTGCGCGGGATCGGCGCTGATCGACGGGATGCGAAGCAGCTCCGAGAGCTCCTCCATCCACACTGCGTTCAGCTCGGCCACGGGCGGCCGAGTCTAAGCCCTACGCGACGCGGAGCTTCTGCGAGTCAGCGAGCGCGCGCAGCTTCTTCAGCGACTGGTTCTCGATCTGCCGGATCCGCTCGCGCGTGACCTGGAAGGTGCGCCCCACCTCGTCGAGCGTCCGCGGCTGCTCGCCGTTCAGCCCGTAGCGGAGCTCGAGCACCCGCCGCTCGCGCTCGGAGAGCGTCCCGAGGATCTTCACGAGCGCCTCCTTGCGGAGGATGTCCTCGGCGACCTCTTCGGGCTGCGGCGCCAGCTCGTCGGTGATGAAGTGCCCGAACTCGGACTCCTCGTCGTCGCCGACCGGCTTCTCGAGCGAGACCGGCGTCTGCGCGCTCCGCCGGATCTGGTCCACTTCGTCAACGGTGAGATCGAGCTCGTGCGCGATCTCCTGCGAGCTGGGCTCCCGACCGCGCTCGGCCCTCAGCTTCCGCTCGGTGCGGAGGATCTTGTTCAGCTTCTCGACCACGTGGACGGGCATGCGGATCGTCCGCGCCTTGTCGGCGAGCGCCCGCGCAACCGCCTGCCGGATCCACCAGGTGGCGTACGTCGAGAACTTGAACCCCTTGCGGTGGTCGAACTTCTCGGCCGCGCGCACCAGGCCGATCGTCCCCTCCTGGATCAGGTCGAGGAACGGCAGCCCCTGGTTCCGATAACGCTTGGCGATCGAGACGACGAGCCGGAGGTTCGCCTCGACCATCTCCCGCTTCGCGCAATCGTCGCCGCGCTCGATCCGCTTCGCCAGCTCGATCTCCTGCGCCGCAGTCAGCAGGTCGACCTTGCCGATGTCCTTGAGGAACAGCTGGAGCGCCTCGGTCGAGACCTCGCGCTGGTCGACCTGCTCCTCGACCGGCTCCACGACCTCGATCTGCAGCTCCTCGAGCTTGCGGTACAGCTCGTCGACCTGCTGCGGCTCCAAGTCGAGCTCGTCGACCGCGACGGCAAGCTCGTCGGAGGCCAGCTGCCCCGACTCCTGGGCACTTGCGATCAGTGCCTCGAAGACCGCCTCGGCCGGGGCTGCTGCAACCTGGCCTGCGGTTCCCGCCTGCTCCACCGCTTCCCCTCTCTTGTCCGCTCGGTGCTTACCTCTGTAAACCTGGTCGGACATGGCGCATCCTTCCAAAGGACCTTCTGTACCGCCATAGGCCGATCGGCCCATCTTGCGGTTCGTCGGTCCTAGTGTCGGTCGGTGTTCTGCATTCACTCAAGACGGTCGAGAAGCCGTTTTGCTTCCGTCGCATGTGGTTCTCCGAGCCGGGTTGCGCGCCGTAGCTGGCGTTTGGCCTCGTCCACGTCTCCCAGCCAGAGGAGCATGAGGCCGAGGTGGAAGCGGACCGTGCCCGCACGGGGGAAGCGCCTGGTGAGCGGGCCCATGCGGGAGAACGCGCGTTCGGGGTGGTCTTTCTCGAAGCGGCCGATCGCGTCGGCGACGAGTGCGTCGGCATCGTTCGGCGCAACCCTCGCGGCGGCGGAGAACTCGCGGCGCGCCGAGATCGGGCGCTCGAGGCGCTGGAGCGCCACCCCGTAGAGGAGCTTGGCCCGGGGATCGGGCCGCCGGGCCCTCCTCCGAAGTGCGACGAGCTGCTCGGGGGCGTCGAGCGCGCGCACTTCGGGCGGCCCCGGAAAGCCGGGAACGAAGCTCGGAAGCCCCGGCGGGGTGCGGCGGAAGAGGAGATCCGCCGCCCGAACTGCGAAGGCCGTGTCCGGCGCCCGCATTCGCGTCGTCCGCCACGCCTCGACCGCGCCGGGCGTGTCGCCGCTCCAGTACCGAGCGAGGCCGAGGTGGAACAGCGCAGCGCCGCTCCGGGGATGGAGCGTCGCGAGCTCCTCGAGGCGCGCCAACGTCCCGTCGGGCCAGGAGGAGATCGCCTCTCCGGCCTCCGCCTGGAGCGAGCGTCCGCGGGCGAACTCGACCCTGGCTCCCGCGAGGTCGCCGTGGGAGTGCAGGCCGGCCGCGCGGCGGAGGCGACGTGCCTCCGGATCCGTGCGCACCCCGAGGTCGACGAGGACCGGCGGGTTCCCCTCCGGGCGCGCCGCCTCGGAGTCGTTGCCGCGGCCGAAGTACGCCGCACCTGCGGCGACGCCCACTGCCGCCGCGACGGCGACGGCGACGACCAGGATCACGCGGGAACGGCGGGACATCGGGGCACCACGGTAGCCCCACGAGCCACGGCTATCCTCAACGCATGTCGACAACGGTCCGGGAGGTCGGCCCGCGCGAGGCTCGCGAGGCGGACGCGCTGCTCGTCGACGTGCGAAGCGACGAGGAGCGGAAGGTCGCCCACATCCCCGGCTCTCTCCACGTCCCGATGTCCCAGCTCGAGACGAGGCTGCCGGAGCTCGTGCCCGACCGAAGCCGCTCGATCATCACGTACTGCGCGGTCGGCGCCCGCTCACTGCGCGCACTGCCGACGCTCGACACGCTCGGCTACGAGGACTCGATCTCCATGACGGGCGGGATCGTCGCCTGGCGTGAGCTCGGCTTCCCGGTGGAGTCCGAAAGCCGCCTGGAGGAGGACAAGCGGGAGCGGTACAGCCGCCATCTGCTGATCCCAGAGGTCGGAGAGGAGGGGCAGCAACGCCTGCTCGAGACGAGCATCCTGCTGATCGGCGCCGGCGGGCTCGGCTCGCCGTCCGCGCTCTACCTTGCGGCTGCGGGTGTCGGCCGGATCGGAATCGTCGACGACGACGTGGTCGACTCCTCGAACCTGCAGCGCCAGGTGCTGCACTCGACTGCCGGCCTCGGCGAGCTCAAGGCGCGCTCCGCCAGGAAGGCGCTGGAGGAGCTCAACCCGGATGTCGAGGTCGTCACCTACGAGGAGCGACTGACCTCCGCGAACGTCGACAGGATCCTCTCCGGCGACTGGGACCTGATCGTCGACGGCGCCGACAACTTCCCCACGCGCTACCTCCTGAACGACGCGTCGGTCTGGCACGACATCCCCGTCGTCCACGGCTCGATCTTCCGCTTCGAGGGCCAGGTGACCGTGTTCAAGCCGCACGACGGGCCGTGCTACCGGTGCCTCTTCCCGCAGCCGCCGCCGCCGGAGCTCGCGCCGAGCTGCGCCGAGGGCGGCGTGCTCGGCGTGCTCCCGGGCGTGATCGGCTCGCTCCAGGCGAACGAGGCGCTGAAGCTCGCGCTCGGGATCGGCGAGCCCGCGGTCGGGCGGCTGCTGCTCTTCGACGCGCTCGCCGCACGGCTGGACGAGGTGCAGGTTCGCCGAGACCCGGACTGCCCGGTCTGCGGCGACGACCCGACGATCACCGAGTACATCGACTACGTCGAGTTTTGTTCCGGACGATGAGCACGGTCCGCATTCCTCCGACGCTTCGCGCCGAGACGCAAGGCGCAGCGAGCGTCGAGGCGAACGGCGAGACTGTGCGCGACCTGCTCGACGACTTGACCGGCCGCTTTCCCGCGCTGCGCGAGCGGATTTACCCGGACGGCGAGCTCGCACGTTTTGTGAACGTCTACGTCGAGGGCGAGGACGTGCGAACCCGCGAGGGGCTCGACACCGAGGTCTCGGACAGCTCGGCCGTGATCCTCCTACCGGCCATGGCCGGTGGTTGCTAGCTCGATTCTCGAGCTCGTCGGGAACACGCCGCTCGTCGAGCTCAAGCAACTCTCACCGAAGCGGAACGCAAATCGAGCGGTCCGCCTCTACGCGAAGCTCGAGGGGCAGAACCCGACCGGTTCGATCAAGGACCGGGTCGCGACGGCGATGATCGAGGCGGCCGAGGCCTCGGGCGACCTCCGGCCGGGCCGGGAGCTGCTCGAGCCGACGAGCGGGAACACCGGGATCTCGCTCGCGATGGTCGCGCGCGTGAAGGGCTACCGCCTCACATGTGTCGTCCCCGAGAACGTGACCGAAGAGCGGCTGAGGCTGCTCCGGCTGTTCGGGGCTGAGGTCATCCTCTCTCCGGGCGCAGAAGGGTCGAACGGCGCGGTCCGGATGGCGCTGGCTCTGGGCGAGCGAGAGCCGCGCTACTTCCTCCCGTTCCAGTACGGCAACGACGCGAACCCGCGGGCGCACTACGAGACCACGGGTGCCGAGATCGCCGGGGAGCTGGACCGTGTCGACGCGGTGGTCGCCGGGCTCGGGACGGGCGGAACGCTCATGGGCGTCGGCCGCCGGTTGCGCGAGAAGTTCCCGGAGGTCGTCGTCGCGGCGGCGGAGCCGCTGCCCGGCGATCCCGTCCTCGGCCTGCGCTCACTCGAAGACGGCTACGTCCCGCCGATCCTCGACGTGGAGCAGCTGGACCGGAAGATCCTGGTCTCCAACGCCGACGCAGTCGCGGGGATGCGGGCGCTCCTCGAGCGCGAGGCGATCTTCGCGGGCGTCTCGTCCGGCGCCGTCCTCCATGTTGCCCAGGTCGTGGCCGAGCATCTCGACGAAGGCGTCGTTGTCGCCGTCCTCGCCGACGCCGGCTGGAAGTACCTTTCGGCGCCCCTCTGGGAGGCCGAGGACGTGGAGCAGGCGATGGAGCACGCGATCTGGTGGTAGTCCCCGAGGCGATCCGCGCCGAGCTCCTCGCGCACGCGCAGGAGGAGGCGCCGAACGAGGCCTGCGGACTGGTCGCGTTCCGCGAGGGCGTGGCCGAGCGCTACCTCCCGGCCGACAACGTGCTCGAGAGCCCGTACCGGTTCGAGCTGCGCCCGCGCGATCCCGACGACTTCTTCCTCGAGGACGAGGGGTACGAGCTCGCCGTCTTCCACTCGCACCCTCGTAGCGAGCCCCGCCCGTCCCGCACCGACGTGGAGAACATCGGGCTCTGGGAGGGCCGTCCGTACCTGATCCTCCGCGCGGACACGGGCGAGCTCGCCGGCTGGCAGATCACGCGGTCGGGCGTCCAGCCGCTCGAAGTCGCTTAGGCTCGGCGACATGCCGTCCGCTGCCGTCGCCGGCGCCGGGATCTTCGGGGCCTCCCTCGCCCGCCGGCTGGCCCGCGACGGCTGGGACGTCACGCTCTACGAACGGCACCAGCCAGGCCACGAGCGAGCTGCGTCGGGCGACGAATCCCGGCTGATCCGCTACTCGCACGGCGGCGACGCGTGGTACACGCGCTCCGCCTGGCGGGCGCGGGAGCTCTGGCGCGAACTGGAGGCTGAAACGGGGCGCGAGCTCTTCCGCGAGTGCGGGGTTGCCTGGTTCGGCCGGAACGAGGAAGGCTGGGAGGCGGCGAGCGAGCGCGTCCTGCGAGACGAAGGGATACCGGTCGAGCGGCTGGCGCCGGAGGACGGCGCGCGGCTCTTCCCGAGCTTCGAGCCCGGCGACCTCGAGCTCATCCTCTACGAGCCGAGCGCCGGGATCCTCCGCGCGGCCGACGCGACCCGCGCGATGGTCGAGTCGGCCCGGCGGGCCGGGGTCCGGCTGGTCAATGAGGCGGCCCGGCCCGGACAGGTCGAGGCGGACGCAGTGGTCTGGGCGTGCGGCGCCTGGCTCGCGTCCCTCTTCCCGGACGTCGTCCCGCTGCGCGTCTCCCGCCAGGACCTCTTCTACTTCGATTGCCCGAAACCTGGGACGCGGGCCGCGTGCCCGCGTGGGTCGACTACCACCGCTCGATCTACGGCGTGGGCCGGATCGGGCACGGATTCAAGGTCGCGCCGGACGTCGAAGGGCCGCCGTTCGATCCTGAGAGCGACGAGCGCACGCCGGACGGGCGCAACGAGGCGATCGCCCGAGCGTACGCGGAGGAGCGGTTCCCGGCGCTCGCCGGCGCGCCACTGGCGTTCGCGAAGGCCTGCCCGTACTCGCTGACGCCGGACACGAACTTCCTCCTGGCACCGCACCCGGAGCTCGACCGCAACTGGATCTTCGGCGGCGGGTCGGGCCACGGCTTCAAGCACGGCCCCGCCCTCGCCGAGTACGCGGCGCGGGTGATCGCCGGCGAGGAGCTCCCCGCGGAGCGATTCGGGTTCGGCCCGAGGGACCCCGGGCCGAACCTCCGAACTGCCGGGACGTAAGCGTGCATGCGGGCGCATGCGCGCTTTACCTGACGGTGATGAAGCCCTTCATGCCCATGCTGCGGTGGGGCGTGCAGTAGTACTCGTAGCGGCCGCGCTTCAGCGTCACGGTCGCCGACCGGGTCCCCGTGAAGCCGAGGCCCGTGATCGTCCGGTTCCTGATTCCGGGGCCTGTGAGGACGAAGTTGTGCAAGCCGGACTTGTCCGAGACCGTGAAGGTGTACTTGCCCGGCTTGAGGCGCGTCACCTTCGTGCGCCCCTTCTTGACGGTGATCGTGAAGCCGGGTCCTGTGACGCCGGTGAGCTTCGTGGGCGTGGTTGCATCAACTCCGGCCGGCGCCGCCAGCGGCAGCGCGAGCGCGGCGAGAATGACGATCGAGATCAGCATCCGTTTCAACGACGGCTCCTCCTGTCGAGAGACACTGACTCCTACGGGCGTCGGGCCGTCTCGGATGGATCTTACGCGGGAGTGGCGGGAGCCTCGGGCGCAGGCGGGACGTCGGCCGGCGCTTCCTTCGCCGCCCTGAGCCGGTAGTACAGGATCGTCCAGGTGAGCGCGACGAAGGGCGTCACCACTGTGCCGCTGACCACGTTCGAGATAAAGCTCTGGAGCCAGTCGCTGACCGGCAGGAGCAGGAGGCCCAGCACGATGTTGAAGGCGATCACGACCAGGATCGTGAGCACGATCACGCCGAAGACGTTCCACGCGTAGCCGCGGACGAGCTCGCGGCTGCGCCCGAAGGCGTCGCCGGCGGAAGAGTTCTCGAGCACGATCACCGGGATGATCAGGATCCACCAGGTCAGCAGGATCAGGCCGGGGACGATCAGGAGCACGAGGCCGAGGGCGATCCCGAGCCCGGCCAGCAAGCCGCCGACGATGATCGCCGGGAGCTGCGGGCGCACGCGGTCGAAGGTCTCGCCCAGGGTTAGGTCGGCGCGTCCGTCGCGGATGTCGTCCACGGCTCGGACGAGCGCACCCTGCACCCAGAAGAGCGCGATGAGCGAGATGATCGCACCGATGATCGCGCCGACCCAGGTCAGCAGCGCAACGAGCACGAGGTTGATCAGCGCTACCGCCAAGTAGACGACGAGGGCGATCGTGACCAGGTGACGCCAGTGGGCCTTGAAGGTCTCCCACGCTTCGCCCAGCACTCCGGAGGTCGGGTTCACCGGGGCGAGCCTATCGCGCCGCAGCGTTGCGGATGGCCGCGACGATGTCCTCGAGCTCCTCGTCCTTCGTCAGGCAGGCGACGGCACCGGCGTCGATCAACGCCTCCGTCTCGCGGACGTTGGCGGATGCGGTCAGACAGACGACGGCGACGTCGGGGCATTCGCGCCTGAGCACGGCGGTTGCCTGGACGCCGTCGAGCCCCGGCAGCCGGTAGTCCATCACCACGACGTCGGGATGGTGGTCCCGGCAGAGCTGGACGACATCGTTCCCGTTCTCGACCGCGGCGACGACCTCGACGTCCGGCCGCATGCCGAGCAACATCTCGAGCGCCTCGCGGAAGACACGGTTGTCCTCCACGAGGGCGACGCGAACGGCTACAGCGCCTTCTCGACCTTCCCGGCCTTGAGACACCGGGTGCAGACGTACGCGCGGGTCGGCTTGCCCTTGAGGAGGATCCTCACGCGCTGGAGGTTCGGGTCGAAGCGCCGCTTCGTGGCGACCATCGAGTGGCTCCGGTTGTGACCGAAGCCCGGCTTCTTCCCGCAAACTGCGCAAACCCTGCTCATCGGCGCGGCAGTGTAGCTACGCCCTCGGCGCCCGCTGCTGAAGCACGACTTCGCCTCGAACGGGCGGCGCTGCGGACGCGGTGCACACCGCCGGCTCAGCCGTTCCGCGCCGCGCGCGCAGCTGCTGGAAGAGGTTCGCCATCTCCACGGCGCCGCGCACAACGTCGCCGACGCGGTCGATCCTGGCCTCGGCCTGCTCGATCGTGTCCGTCGTCAGGACTCCGAAGGCGACGGGCACACCCGTCTCGATCGCCGCAAGCTGGAGGCCGCTCGCCGCCTCGCCCGCCACGTAGTCGAAGTGCGAGGTCTCGCCGCGCACGACGCAGCCGAGCGCGACGATGCAGGCGTACTTGCGGGTCTTCGCGAGCGCTATCGCCGCGAGTGGCAGCTCGAACGCACCGGGGACCGGCACGATCGTCACCGACTGGCGCGAGACGCCCGTCGCTTCGAGCTCCTCGAGCGCGTTGGCGAGCAGACGCCTCGTGATCTCGCCGTTGAACTTCGCGACCACGACTCCCACGGACAGGCCCTCGCCGTCCGACGACCCGGTCATCACCCCGTAGCCGGACGGAACTTCGAACCGGCCCGGAGCGTGCTCGGGCGCCTCGGCCTCGAGCTCCGCTTCGGCCTCTGCCGTTCGCAGCTGCGGGATCTCCGGCTCGGCCTCCGGCTCGGGCTCGGGCTCCGGCTCTCGGGCTCGGGCTCCGGCTCGGGGCGGACGTTCTCCTTGCGTTCCTCGAGCCGGTCGCTCACGAGTCGAACCGTAGATCCTGGTGGTGGAGCTTGTGGCCGAGCCTGTCGCGTTTCGTCTCGAGATAGCGGCGATTCTCGGCGTTCGGCGAGGTCTCGATCGGCACCTGCTCGACGACGCGGAGCCCGAAGCCCTCGAGGCCGGTGATCTTCTTCGGGTTGTTCGTCAGGATCCTGATCGTCGTCAGTCCGAGGTCGGCGAGGATCTGGTTTCCGATCCCCCACTCCCTTGCGTCTGCAGGGAAGCCCAGCTCGAGGTTCGCGTCGACGGTGTCGAGGCCTTCCTCCTGGAGCTCGTACGCCTTGAGCTTGCTGAGCAGGCCGATCCCGCGTCCCTCCTGCGCCATGTAGAGCAGGACTCCGCGCTCGGCCGCGCCGATCTGCTCGAGCGCCTGCTCCAGCTGCTCCCCGCAGTCGCAGCGGAACGAGTGGAAGACGTCACCGGTGAGGCATTCCGAGTGGACTCGGACGAGGACGTCCTCCGCCCCGTCGATCTCGCCCTTGACGAGCGCGATGTGCGTCTTGCCGGTCAGCGTCTCGCGGAAGGCCACGGCCTCGAAGTCGCCGTACGCCGTCGGGAGCCGTACGGAGACCGTGCGCTCGACCAGCTTCTCGGTGCGGCGGCGGTACTCGATCAGATCCGCGACGGTGATCAGCTTGATGTCGTGGCGCTCACAGAACCCCAGCAGGTCGGGGACGCGCGCCATCGTCCCGTCCTCGTTCATCACCTCGCACACGACGCCCGCGGGGATGAGCCCGGCGAGCCGGGCGAGGTCGACGGCGGCCTCGGTCTGGCCGGTTCGCTCGAGGACGCCGCCCGCCTTGGCGCGGAGCGGGAAGATGTGACCCGGGTGGACGAGGTCGCCCGGCCCCTTGTTCTGGTCGATCGCCGTCTGGATCGTCCGCGAGCGGTCGGCGGCGGAGATCCCGGTCGTCACGCCCTCACGCGCCTCGATCGAGACCGTGAAGGCGGTCTGGAGCGGCGCCTCGTTCTTCTGAACCATCGGGAGCAAGGCGAGCTCGTCGCAGCGCTCGGGGGTCAGGCAGAGGCAGACGAGCCCGCGCGCGTGGGTGGCCATGAAGTTGATCGCCTCGGGGGTCGCGAACTGGGCCGCGATGGTGAGATCGCCCTCGTTCTCCCGGTCCGCGGCGTCGACGACGACGACGAACTTGCCCGCGCGGATGTCCTCGATCGCCTCTTCGATCGCCGAGAGGTTTGTCTCGGTGGTCGCCATCGGCGCCCATCGTATCCGGGCTAGCGGGCACCCCCGACGAGCTTCTCGACGTACTTGGCGAGGATGTCGACCTCCAGGTTGACCGGATCGCCCGGCTCGAGCGACCCCAGCGTCGTGACCTCCAACGTGTGCGCCACGAGGGCGACCGTGAACGTCTCGTCGTCGATCGCCGCGATCGTGAGCGAGACGCCGTCCACGGCGATCGAGCCCTTCTCGACGCAATAGCGGAGGAGCTCCGGCGGCGCCTCGACCGTCAGCCGCTCACCCTCGAGCGAGCGGACCCGGCCGACGCCGTCGACGTGGCCCTGGACGTAGTGCCCGCCGAGCGGCTCGCCGGCCGCGAGCGCCGGCTCGAGGTTGACCGTCTCGCCGAAGCCCTTCGAGCGGGCCGCGGTCTCGTCCATGACGTCGAACGCGAGGCTGCCGTTCTGCGCCTCGACGACGGTCAGACAGACGCCGTCGACGTTGATCGAGTCGCCGATCTTCGGCGCCAGCGACGACTCCACGACCAGGCGGCGGTCGGCGAACGAGACGGTCCGCGCCCGCTCCCGAACGATCCCCGTGAACACTCGGCCAGGTTAGTGTCTCTTCAGGTGATGCTGCCCCGCTTCTGGGTCGCGAGCACCAAGCCAGAGGCCGCACTCCGACGAGCCAAGGCTAGGCAGCCTTGGTGAGGAGGAGGGTGGGCTCTGGCGCCGCGTGATCGCGGGCCAGAAGCAGGCGTGCATTGCCTGGAGAGGCACTATTGGCCGAGGGCGATTGCCTCGATCGTCTCGCGGACGAGCGGCTGGAGCTGCGGCCGGGAGACGTCCGGCCGGGTCAGCTCTCCCCGCAGCTCCTCGATCAGGTCCTGCGACTCGGGCCCTACGTCACCGGGCTCCGCGAGCGCCTCTCGGACTTGGCCGAGATCGACGTGTCCCGCAAGCCAGCGCGAGAGGGTTTGGATCAGGTCAGGGCTCGTTGACATAGCCGGTCAGGAGAACATCCTCTCCTACGGGGCGGCTTGCGAAACGGCTCAGGCGCACCGGCGGGATGCCACCCTCGAAGAGCGCGGGCCCCTCGCCGGCGAGCGTGGGCGCCACGAAGACGAGGAGCTTGTCCAGCAGGCTCTCGCGGAGGAAGGCGGCGGCGATCCGGGGGCCGCCCTCGAGAAGCAGCGACTGGACGCCGTCGGCGCCGAGCCTGGCGAGCTCGTCGCTCAGGGAGCCCGTTCGGAGCTCGAGGTCGGACCCCTCGGGCAGCGGCGCCCGGCCGAAGGCGAGCCGGCGAGGCTGCCGGACGGCGCCGACGTCCCGTGCGTCGAGGCTCGGACGATCTGCGTGGACCGTGCCCACCCCGACCGCGACGGCGTCGGACATGGCCCGCAGTTCGTGGACGAGCCGCCGGCTTTCCTCTCCGGAGATCCAGCGCTCGCCCGGGATCGTCAGCCGGCCGTCGAGCGTCATCGCCGCCTTGTAGGTCACGAACGGGCGACCCTGAGCGACCCAGGTGCGCCACGCCTCGTTCTGGATCCGGGCCTCGAAGAGGTCTGCATGCTCGACCTCGACTCCCGCCGCGCGCAGGAGCTCGAGCCCACCGCCGGCCTCAGGGTTCGGGTCGAGCGACGCCGCGACCACGCGTTTCACATCGGCAGCGACCAGCGCATCGGTGCAGGGCGGCATGGTTCCGTGGTGCGCGCACGGCTCCATGGTCAGGTAGACCGTCGAGCCGGCAGCGCGCTCCCCCGCCTGTTCGAGCGCGAGCACCTCGGCGTGGGGCTCCCCCTTCCGGCGGTGCCAGCCCTGGCCGACGACCTCGTCGTCGCGGACGACGACCGCGCCGACCACGGGGTTCGGATGCGTGGTTCCGCGGCCCTGCTCCGCGAGCTCGAGGGCACGCGCGAGATGCTCGTTCACCTGGCCTCTTGGACGAGTTCCTCGTAGGCGTGAGCGATGTCGTCGCGCCCGAAGGTGCTCGTGCCGGCGACGAACAGGCTTGCGCCCGACGTCTCGGAGGAGCCGGATGTTGTCCCGGCCGACCCCTCCGTCGACCTGGATCGGCTTCTCCGCCGGGAGGAGGCGGCGCAGGCGTTCGATCCTCGGCAAGGCCTCCGGCATGAACGGCTGGCCGGAGTAGCCGGGCTCGATGCTCATGCAGAGGACGAGGTCGAACGGCTCCGCGACCTCTGCCGCCTGCTCCGGCTCGGTCTCCGGCTTGAAGGCGAGGCCGACCTCGAGCTCGTGCTGCCGCGCGAGCCGCGCGACCGAAGCTGGGTTCCGGACGGCTTCGATGTGGAAGGTGACGCTGTCGCCTCCTGCCTCGGCGATCGCCGCGAAGTGCCGCTGGGGCTCCTCCACCATCAGGTGGCAGTCGAGCCGCCCGCCGAGGCGGTGGACCAGCGGCGCGATCGACTGGAGCACGATCGGCCCGATCGTGATCGGCGGGACGAAGTGTCCGTCGCCGACGTCGAAGTGGAAGATGCGCGCGCCGGCCCGCATCAGCGTCTCGATCTGCTCGCCGAGCCGCGAGAAGTCGGCCGCATACAGCGACGGCTCGACCTCGACAGTCCGGATCCAGTCCCGCCAGGGCACGCGGCAAGCTTACGAGCGGCCATGGCTGCCGCGGACACGACGAGTGTCTGACACTCGCGCGGCGTTCGAGGATTCACACTTTCGGCACAGATTGCTCTTGACAGCCCTCGGGGTCCGACACCGATCAGGTCCCCTCGCGGCGGAGGCGGGCGATGAAGAACCCCGACGTGCCGTGCTTGTGCGGAAACGTGAGCAGGAACTCGGGCCGTCGCGGGTGCGCGAACTCCGGCCACTCGCCGTTCAGGGGCTCGACGGTCAGGCCGGAAGCGTCCACGACGTCCTCGTTCTCCGACTTGGCCATCGTGCAGACCGAGTAGACGATGGTGCCGCCGGGCTTCACACGTTCTGCGGCAACGCGCAGGAGCTCCGACTGCAGCTCCGGAAGCGGTCTCGCGCGCCAGCGGAGGTCCGGCCGACCCGCGAGCACGCCGAGCCCCGAGCACGGCGCGTCCACGAGCACGCGGTCGAACCCGGTCAGCTCCAGCGGGAGCTCCCGCGCATCGGCGTTCACGACCCGGACGTTCTCGAAGCCGAGCCGGCGCACGTTCTCCACCAGCTCCCGTGCCCGGCCGGGATGAACCTCGACGGCGACCACCTCGGACGCGATGCGGGCGAGCTGGGTCGTCTTCCCGCCGGGGGCGGCGCAGAGATCCAGCACCCGCTCTCCGGCCTGAACGTTCACCGCGGCGCCGGCGAGCTGCGACCCGCGACTCTGCGGCCACACCTCGCCGCGCTCGAGCTCCCCGGAGTCGATCCGCTCGACGACGCGCGCCTCGCCGGTCGCGACGACGCGGACCGCGGTCTCGGGGGGCTCGTTCTGTGCCCGCATCAGCGCGAGCGCCTCCTCCGCGCCCCACTCCTCCCACCAGGTCTCCGCGACCCAGTCGGGATAGGAGTGCTCGAGCGCGGCCTCCTGCGGCGTGGACTCCGGCAGGCCCGCGATCAGGTCGCGGATCCCCTCGGCGACGCGGCGGAGGACGGCGTTCGCGAACCCCGCCGCTCGCCTCGCGGGCGTGGCCTTCACAAGCTCGACGGCCTCGTTGACGCTCGCCCGAGCCGGGACTCCTCCGAGGTATCCAAGCTCGTAGGCCCCGAGGCGGATCGCCGCCCGAACCGGCGGATCCATGGCGCTCACCGGTCGACCGCCAAGCTGCTCGATCGCGTGGTCGAGAGTGCGCACCATCTGGATCGCGCCATAGGCGATCCGCTGCGCGAACGCCCGGTCGCGGGCGTCGAGCTCCTTCGCCTCGGACGCGAACGCCCGGTCTGCGTAGGCGTCCTCCTCGAAGACGCGCATCAGCACCTTGTGCGCGACGCGGCGAGCGGGGCTAGCGGAGGCCACGCTCGAACTCGTCCAGCGTCATGCGGCGGCCACCCTCGGGCTGCACCTCGAGGATCTCCAGACGATCATCGTCGAGGCGCGAGCGCCAGACGAGCACGGGCCGGCCGTGGAGCTCGCCGCGCGCGCCGATGTGCGGCGAGAGCGCTCGGATCCGGTCGTGCAGCTCTTCGGGCGGCCGGGACCAGTCGAGACGTCGGTCCTCCGGCCCGATCTTCTCGGCGTAGGTGACCTCGCCCTCCTGAGGGCGAAACTCCGCAGCCAGCGCCTCCTCGACGAGGTCGGCCGCGAGGTCGGCGGCCCGGCCGTAGACGGCGCCGGCGTCGTCATCGGTCTCGATCGGAAAGGCGGCCACGGCGCCGACCGGCCCGGCGTCGAGCTCCTCGACGAGCCGGATGATGCTGACGCCCGTCTCGCGGTCCCCGGCCATGATCGCCCGCTCCACAGGCGCCGCCCCGCGCCAGCGCGGCAGCAGCGACGGGTGGACGTTCAGCCAGTCGGCCTGCTCGAGCAGCTCGCGAGGGATCAGCGCCCCGTAGTCGACGAGCACGACGACGTCGACGCCCAGTTCGAGCCCGGCCGGCCGCTCGGGCTGCCGCACCGGGATCCCCAGCCGCTGCGCCATCTCCTTGGCCGGAGGCGGCGAAGGCTTCCGGCCCCGACCCTTGGGGCGGTCGGGCCGGGTCAGGACGTACTCGATCGGCCGCCGCGCGGCGAGCTCCGCGAGGACGTCGGCGCCGAACTTGCCGGTCGCCGCGACTGCCAGCCTCACTACGGCGTGAGGACGGCCTTCGGCCGCAGGACCGCGAGTGCCGCCTTTCTCGCCTCGTCGGTCGTGCGGTCGAGGATGAGGACGCCGTCGAGGTGGTCGAGCTCGTGCAGCACCACCCGCGCCGGGTGGTCACTGAGCTCGAGCGAAACCTCGCCTCCCTCGAGGTCGCGGCCCTCGACCTTGATGGAGACCGGCCGCTCGACCGGCATCTGCACGCCGACGAGCGACAGGCAGCCCTCGTCGTCGACGACGCTCTCATCGGAGCTCTCGGCGAGCACGGGGTTGACCACGACGACCGGGTCCGACTCTGCGTCGGGCAGGAAGACGAAGACCCGGCGGATGACGCCGATCTGGGTGGCCGCGAGGCCCACGCCGTTGGCGTCGCGCATCAGGTTCGTCATCCGCTCGGCGAGCCGCCGCAGGTCGTCGTCGAACGACTCGACCTCCCGTGCCGGCATCCGCAGCACCGGATCGGGGTACTGGCGGATCTGCCCGAGCGCCATCCGCCGGCGTGCCTCCGCCTCGGGGTCGAGCTCGTCGGTCCTGATCTGTCCGGCCTCTTCCACGGCGGGCCTATGTAATCAAAGGGCTCACAGGCCCTGGGGGTCCACGTCCACCGTCGCCGTGACCCCGGCGCGGCTCATCGCCGGTGCGGCCGACGACAGCAGCGACGCCGCCCTCGAGGCGACCGGGCGAACACGATCCGTCTTCACGAGGAGCTGTGCGCGATGCCTGCCCCGGAGCCGTAGGAGCGGCGCCGGACCGAGTACGTCGGCTCCGTCCAGCCCCGAGCCGATCTCGCCCAGCAGCTGCATCGGGTCCCGGGCATCGGGCCCGGAGGCGACGACCCGGACGAGGTGGCGGAACGGCGGGTAGCCGAGCTCTCGGCGGCGTTCCAGCTCCTCGGCGAGGAAGCGCGTGACGTCGTGGCGGGCCGCATGGACGATCGGGCGGGCGTCCGGTTGGAACGTCTGGACGATCACCCGGCCCGGCGCGTCACGGCCGCTGCGCCCAGCCAGCTGCGTGACGAGCTGGAACGTGCGCTCCTCGGCCCGGAAGTCGGGCATTCCCAGGCCCGTGTCGGCGTCCACGACAGCGGCGAGCGCGACTCCGGCGAAGTGGTGCCCCTTGGCGACCATCTGGGTGCCGACGAGCACTGTCCGGTCCGTCTCCGCGAAACGCCGCAGCGCCGCCGTCAGCTCCGCCGGGCGGCGAACGGCATCGGCGTCGAGCCGGATCCGCTCGAGGCCGGGCACGTGCTCGGCGAGCTCGTGCTCCAGCCGCTGGGTGCCGGCACCGATCCGGGCGAGCTCCGGCGACCCGCACTCGGGGCACGCCTCGCCCGTCTCCTCCACGTGCGAGCAGTGATGGCAGTGGAGCTGCCCGTCGGCGTGGAGGACGAGCGCGACGTCGCAGTTGGGACAGCGGCGCGTCAGCCCGCAGGCGCGGCAGTGGACGGCCGGAGCGACACCTCGGCGGTTGAGGAGCAGGATCGCCTTGCCTCCGTTCTGCTCCAGGCCCCCGAGCTCCGCGAGAAGAGGCGCCGAGAGCGGGTAGCCGGCCTCCCGGCGGAGGTCGACGACGCGGACCGGAGGAAGCGGACCGGCGAGCCGGCCACCCAGCTCGAGCCGCTCCAGCCGTTCCCAGCTCTCCGGCCTCGGCGTCGCTGTGCCGAAGATCGCCACGGCGCCTTCGAGCGCCGCCCGCTTCGCGGCCACTGTGCGCGCGTCGTAGCGCGGGTCGGCGTCCTGCTTGTAGGACGGGTCGTGCTCCTCGTCGACGCAGATGACGCCGAGCGGCGCGACCGCCGCGAAGACCGCCGATCGGGCGCCGACGACGATCGGCGCCGCCCCGCTCGCGATCCGCACGCGCTCGTCCCGCCGTTCCGCCTCTGTCAGGGACGAGTGCAGCACTGCGACGCGGTCGCCGAACCGTGCGCGCAGGCGGCCGACGGTCTGCGGGGCGAGCGCGATCTCCGGCACGAGCACGATCGCCCCCTTTCCCCGCTCGAGCGCCGCGGCGCAGGCCTGGAGGTAGACCTCCGTCTTGCCGCTGCCCGTCGCTCCGTGGAGGAGGACGTTGCCGCCGCCTCCGTCGAGCGCCTCGACGATGCGGGCGAGCGCGCCTTGCTGGCTCTCGCTCAACCGTGCAGGCTCGGCCTCGCCGCCCAGCGAGTCCCGCTCCGCCGGCTGCGGCCGCTCACCGCGAGCCTTCCGCTTGGGCGGCGCCACCAGTTCGAGCGCCCGCGCCGGGGTCGAGCCGTAGTAGTCCGCAAGCCACAGCGCAAGATCGACGAGCGGCTCCGGCAGCTCGTCGACCACGTCGCCGACAGGCGCCGCCTTCACGCCTTCGGGCGGGCTCTCCTCCAGGCCGACGACCACGCCGCGCCGCTTGGCCCCGCCAAAACGAACCGTGACCACCGCTCCCTTGCCCACACCGGGCGGAACCTCGTACGTGAACGGCCGCGCCACCGCCCGCGACGAGACGAGCGGGTAGACGGAGGCGTAGGGCACCGGCTGACCGTAGCCTCAGAGCAGGTCGGCGGCGTCCTTGTAAGGTTCACCTGCCAATGGGAGAGATACGACCTGTCCAGTCCTTGTAAGGTGTGCCTTACTAACCGAGTAAGCCAACCCTGCAAGGAGACCACATGAGGAAGACGTTTCTGCTCCTGATCGTCCTGCTGGGCCTCGTCGCTCTCACGGTGACGGCCTGCGGCTCCGACGACGACTCGTCGCCGTCCGCCGCAACGGCGACCGAGGAAGGCGAGGAGGAAGGCGAGGTCACGGCCGAGGAGGCTGCGGCGGAGATCGACGAGATCAAGCGGATGCTCGACGAGGGCCTCGCCCAGTACCAGGACGGCGACACGGCAGCAGCCGACACCACGGTCGGAGACGCCTACCTCGAGCACTTCGAGAAGGTCGAGCACCCACTCGAGGAGCAGGACCACGAGCTGATGGAGGATCTCGAGCACCGGATCAGCACCGAGATCCGCGACGAGATGAAGGAGGGCGCATCGGCCGACGAGGTCGCTGCCCTGGTCGAGCAGACGAAGGCCGACCTCGACACGGCCAAGGCGAAGCTCCAGGAGGCCCAGTAGGCGTGAGGCTCCTCCTGCTGTTCGCGGTCGCGGCCGCCGCGCTCCTCGCGCCGGCGGCCGCTCGCGCCGACGACGCGCAGTTCGCGGAAGCGCGGGCGCAGGTCGAAACGGCGCGGCAGCTGACGCAGGAGGCGTACGACGCAGCGAAGGCCGGGGACCGCGAGCGGGGATACCAGCTCGCGCGCACCGCCTACCTCGACCACTTCGAGCATGCGGAGGTGCCGCTCCGCCTGCGCGATCCCAACCTCGTGCTCGACGTCGAGTTCGCGTTCGCCGAGTTCCGCAACGGCATTCGCGACGGAGAGCCGATCGGCGAGCTCCGCGAGACGAAGGACGAGATCCTCGCCGGTCTGCGCGACACCGATCGCACGCTGGCGGACAAGGGGATCGCGGCGCCGCTGCTCGCGTTCCTCTTCTCGTTCGGGATCCTCTTCCGTGAGGGCCTGGAAGCGGTGCTCGTGATCGCGATCCTGCTCGGCTCGCTGGCCTCGGGCCGCGCGACGGGCTACCGCCGCCCACTCGGGCTCGGCATCCTCGCCGCGCTCGGGGCCACCGTGTTGGTGTGGCTCCTCACCACACTCGTCCTCGACCTCGCCCCCGTCCAGCGCGAGCTCCTCGAAGGCGTGACAGCAGTGCTCGCGGTGGTCGTCCTCTTCCTCGTCTCGTTCTGGCTCGTGTCCCAGCTCGAGCAGAAGCGCCGCCTCGAGTTCATGCGGGCGAGGGTGGCTTCGGCGATCGCTGCCGGGAGCACCCTGGCCTTCGCCGGTCTCGGCTTCACAGCCGTGTTCCGGGAGGGCTTCGAGACCGTGCTCTTCTACCAGGCGCTCGCGATCTTCGCGGAAGGCCTCGAGCTGTGGGTCGTGCTGGGCGCCGTGACCGCCGCGGTCGCGCTCGGCCTGGCCGCGTACGCCGTGATCGGGCTCGGCAAGAAGCTGCCCTTCAAGCAGCTCCTCTTCGCGGGCGCCTCCACGCTGCTGCTGCTCTCGGTCGCGTTTGCGGGGAACGCGGTGCGCTCGCTGCAGGAGGCCGGCTGGATCCCGGTGACGCCGATCCAAGGCGAGTGGGCGCGGCTGCAGGTCTTCCTCGCCGAGCTGACCGGCATCCACCCGACTCGTGAGGGGATCGTGGTGCAGGTCGCGCTGCTCAGCGTCTACGTGGCCGGTGCGGGCTACCTCTTCGGCTGGAAGCGGTTCGGCCGAGCGCGCCCGGAGGCGGCACGGGCATGAGCAGGCTTCGCGTCGGGATCGACGTCGGCGGCACGTTCACGAAGGCGGTCGCAGTCTGCCCGGCGACTCGGGAGTTGCGCGCACACGCGACGGTTCCCACGACGCATGCGCACGACCACGGTGTCGCGCAGGGCGTCGCCGACGCGCTGCGGTCGTTGCTGACCCGCGTCGACGGGGACTCGATCGAGCTGGTCGCGTTCTCGACCACGCAGGCGATGAACGCGCTCCTGGAGGGCGACGTGGGCCGCGTCGGCGTGGTCGGCCTCGGCGAGGAGCCGAATCTGCGGCCTGCCCGCAAGCGCACCCGGGTCGGGGCGATCGGTCTCGCGCCGGACCGGAAGCTCGAGACATCGCACACCTTCCTGGACGCGACGGGGGGCGTGGACCGGGACACGCTCGATGAGGCGCTGCTCGCGTTCGCGCGCGAAGGGTGTCGTGCCGTCGCCGTGAGCGCCGCATTCGCCGTCGACGATCCGGACACCGAGCAGTTCGTCTCCGAACGGGCGGCCGTTCACGGCCTCCCGGCGTGCGCAGGGCACGAGCTGTCCGGCGCGTACGGGCTCGAGACGCGGACGATCAGCGCCGCGATCAACGCGAGCATCCTGCCCGTCGTCGAGCGGACGACGACGCTCGTCGCATCCGCGCTCGCCGAGGCCGGGCTCGACGCGCCGCTCCTCGTGCTCCGGGGAGACGGCGGGGCGATGAGCGTCACGCGAGTTCCGCCGGAGGCCGTCGTTCACGATCGGCTCCGGCC
Source organism: uncultured Actinomycetes bacterium (assembly GCA_963847235.1). Taxonomy (GTDB): domain Bacteria; phylum Actinomycetota; class Thermoleophilia; order Gaiellales; family Gaiellaceae; genus JACDAN01. The sequence goes on from CAWJYU010000009.1 coordinate 244,096, forward strand.
CTGCAGCCGGTGTCTCCGCGGCCCTGCATCAACTCGAGATCAGGGACGGGATCGTCGTGGAGTGCGGCGGCACGAGCTCGAACGTCTCGGTGATCAAGAACGGCCGCCCGTTGCTGCGCACGCTGCGCGTGATGGGCCGCCCGACGTGCGTCCGCTCGATCGACAGCTGGGTCGTCGGCGCCGCGGGGGGAAGCATGGCCCGCGTCGGGCGCCGCAGGCTCGAGGACGTCGGCCCGCGGAGCGCGCACGTCGCCGACCTTCCGTACGCGTGCTTCGCGACGCCGGAGGAGCTGGCGGATGCGCGGCTCGAGCTCCGCGCGCCGCGGGCGGGCGATCCGGCCGATTACGCGGTGATCTGCGCGGCGGGCGGCGACTTCGCGCTCACCGCGACATGCGCCGCGAACGCGCTCGGCCTCGCGGACGGTGCGTACGCGGCAGGCAGCCGCGACGCGGCTCGGCTCGCATTCGGGCCGCTGGCCGAGCGGCTGCGGACGACCGTCGACGAGGCGGCGACGCGCGTGCTCGACGGCGCCGCCCGGCGGATCGCCGATGCAGCCGCGGAGGCCGCAAAACAGCATGCGCTGCGTGACGACGTCCCGCTGGTCGCGCTCGGGGGCTCAGGCGACGTGCTGGTCGCGCGTGTCGCGGAGCAGCTCGGCAGGCCGATGGTGCGCACGGAGCATCCCGAGGTACTGTCGTCGATCGGCGCCGCCCTCTCGCTCGTGCGGGTCGAGCTCGATCGCAACGGCGTCTCCGCGCTGGACGTGCCCGGGCTGGCCACCGAGGCCGAGGCCGCGTGCATCGCCGCGGGCGCGGCGCCGGCATCGATCACGGTGGAGACGAGCTACGACGAGTCCGACCGGATCCTGCGCGCGGTCGCCACCGGTGCCGCGGCGCTCGAGACCGGTGCCGTCGGAGCCGAGCCGGCCGACGATCGCCGGCGGCTCCAAGCCGCGGCGGACGCGCTCGAGCTCGCCCCCGCCGACCTGACGCTGCTCGCCGCGAACGACTTCTACCGCGTCTTCTCCGAGAACGGCTCCGGCCGGGTCGCCGTCGTGGACGCCCGCGCCGCGATCCCGATCGCCGAGGACGCCCGCTGCGTCTTTGCCGGCGAAGGGACCGCGTTCCTCGAGCGCCTGCGTATCGAGCTGCGCGAGCACACACGCGAGCTCGGCGTCGCGACGATGCTCCCGCGCGTCGTCCTCGTCTCCGGGTCGCGCATCCTCGACCTCTCCGACGCCCGCCGCGCCGAGGACGTGCTGACGGCGGCGGAGCGCGCGCTGGGCGCCCAGGGCACAGCGGTCGCCGTCCTCGCGCGCTGATGTCGCTCTACCGGCAGGCAGGCCGCCGGAGCGGGTGGCTCGCAGCGTCTGTCGTCGTTGCGCTCCTGGTCGGCTTCGGCATCGGCTTTGCCGTGTCCCGCGCGACGACCGAGGAGCCGACGGTCGAGGAGGCCGTCGCGAGCGTCCAGGAGGATGCCGGCGCCACCGCGGATGCGCTGGAGCTCGTCGCCATCCACTACGAGACGACCGAGGCCGCCGCTCGACAACAGCTGCTGCGTGCCGAGGAGTCATTCGAAGAGGTCAGGCCCGAGCTCGAACTGCTCTCGCCGGAAGAGACGGCTGACGCGGGGCAAGCGATCGAGAGGCTCGCGACGCTGGTCGATCAGAGCGCGGCGACCGAGGAAGTGGAGCGTGCGGCCGAGGAAGCACGCGCAACCGTCCGGCGCGCGGCCAGGCTGCGATAGCCTCGCAGGCGATGGCGCACGCCGGTCATTCGGTCGACGAGTATCTGGAGACGATCTACTTCCTCGCGTTCCCGATCGGCGAGTACAAGCCGCTCACCGGAGGGACGTCGCCCACGCTCGCCTCACGCGTCGCGGAGATGCTCGGCGTCTCGCGCGCGTCGGCCGGCGAGATGCTGAAGCGCATGGAGGGCGAGGGGCTGATCAGCCGCGGCGAGAACAAGGAGGCAGTCCTCACGGAGACAGGGCGCGCCCGGGCCGAGAAGGTCGTCCGCAAGCACCGCCTGATCGAGCGGCTGCTGACGGACTTCATGGACTACACACCGGCGGAGGCGCACATCCACGCCGACGAGATCGGCGACTCGTTCTCCGACGACATGGTCGAGCGGATGGCGCGGAAGCTCGGCAATCCCGAGCGCTGCCCCCACGGCTGGCCGGTCGATCCCGCGTTCGAGCAGGCCGAAAACGACGAGCTGAAGGCGCTGGCGGAGCTCGACGAGGGGCAGGCCGCGACCATCGTCCGACTCGCGGAGCACGACGGCGATCTCCTCCACTGGTTCTACGACCAGGGGTTCGAGCCCGGCCGCGAGCTGCGGCTGACCGCCGCGGATCCGGCCGCCGGCAGCTTCCGCGTGCAGCTGAACGGTCGCGAGGAGACCGTCGCGGAAAAGGCCGCCGCGGGGCTCTTCGTCAGGCCTTCGTAACGGCCAGGAGCCGCGCGAGCGCGGCAGCGTCGAGCTCGCCGCGGTTCTTGGCGAGGGCGATCAGAGCAGCTTGCTTCGTCATGGGCCTCAACGTTCGGAGGCAGCGCTTGACGTTCCTGCTTGCGAAGGCAGCTAGACGGCCGCCTTCTCGCCGATGCCCGCGGCGGCCTTCAGCGCGGCCGCCTTGTCCGTCCGCTCCCACGTGAAGTCGTGGTCGTCGCGGCCGAAGTGCCCGTACGCCGCCGTCTTCGCGTAGATCGGCCGTCCGAGCTCGAGGTCGCGGATGATCGCGCCCGGCCGCAGGTCGAAGTGCTCCTTGACGAGCTCCTCGATCCGCGAGACCGGAATCTTCTCCGTGTCGAACGTCCGAACCGCGACCGAGACGGGATGCGCGACGCCGATCGCGTAGGCGACGTTCACCTCGCAGCGGTCGGCGAGCTCCGCGGCGACGACGTTCTTGGCCACGTACCGCGCCGCGTATGCCGCCGAGCGGTCGACCTTCGTCGGATCCTTGCCCGAGAAGGCGCCGCCGCCGTGCCGCGCCGCCCCGCCGTAGGTGTCGACGATGATCTTGCGTCCCGTCAGCCCGGTGTCGCCCATCGGCCCCCCGAGCACGAACTTCCCGGTCGGGTTGACGTACACGAAGTCGCGGTCGTCGTAGAGCCGGCGCTCGTCGTAGAGGCGCGGATCGAGGATCGGATGGAGGACGTGCTCGATGACGTCCTCCTTGATCGTGTCCGGATCGACGTTCTCCTCGTGCTGCGTGGACACCAGCAGCCTTACGATCTCGACCGGCTTCTGCCGGCCGTGCTCGTCCACCTCGTACCGGACGGTCACCTGCGCCTTGCCGTCCGGCCGCAGGTACTTGAGCTGCTCGGACTTGCGCACACCGGCCAGCCGCCGCGCGATCTTGTGCGCGAGCATGATCGGGAGCGGCATCAGCTCCTGCGTCTCGTTGGACGCGTAGCCGAACATCATCCCCTGGTCCCCCGCGCCGATCTTGTCGATCGGGTCGTCGTCGCCGGGGTCGTGCTGCACCTCGTACGACTGGTCGACGCCCAGCGCGATGTCAGGCGACTGCTCGTCGATCGCCACGACGACGCCGCAGGTGTTCGCGTCGAACCCCCACTCCGAGTGCGTGTAGCCGATCTCGGAGATCCGTGCGCGGACGAGCGCGGGGATGTCGACGTACGTCTCCGTCGAGATCTCCCCCGCCACGACGACGAGACCGGTCGTGATCAGCGTCTCGCACGCGACCCGCCCGCCGGGGTCGTCCTTCAGCACCGCGTCCAGCACGGAGTCCGACACCTGGTCGGCGATCTTGTCCGGGTGGCCCTCGGTGACCGACTCGGACGTGAAAAGAAATTCGCGCGTGGCCGCCATGAGTGCGCGCGAACGCTACCTACTCGATGCCGACGAAGGCGAAGCGACTTGACGAGGTTGCCGTCCTTCTCGCCGTATGCGACGAGCGAGCGGAGCGGCTCGAGATTGCGCGAGACCTCCGGCGGGATGCTCTCGCCCGATACCGAGGCGAAGCCCATCGCCAGAGCGATCGCCTCCTGGAGGTCGATCCAGAGGAGACTCGTGTACTGGTCCGGCGCGCCCGCCGCCTCGAGCGCGTCCTTGTAGCGGTCGGTGTCCGTCAGCTTGTCGCCGGAGCCGAGGCCGGCGATCGCGCCCTTCGTCGTCGTGAGCACGAGGGTGCCGTCGACCGTCCCGAGGTTGACCGTGAAACCGTCGACGACCGCGGTCGTGACGTCTCCGTCCTCTGTCACCTCGCCGACCGCCGCCGCGGCGAGCGCGCGCAGGAGCCGCTCGGCCGATTCGCGAGCCTGCGCCGGATCGTCCGGGCGGACGAGCAGCGTCAGCTCGGGGATCGGGGCACCGGGCGCCGCATAGAACGCAACCTCTCCGTCGATGAGACGGAGGACCTCGGCGACCGTCACGCCGGTCTCCTGCTCGAACTCCTTGAGCGCCGAGCCGTAGAGCGGGTTGTCGCGCAGCGCGCCGACCTGCTTGCCGATACCTGTACCCATGAACGTCGTGAACGCGAAGGCGTCCGCAGGAACGAGGTCGAGCAGCTCGGACGAGTACTCCTCCGACGCGCCGAACAGCTTGTCGGCGCCCTCGCCGCGCAGCACGCCTGCGACTTCTGCGCCATCGTCGCGCGCCTTGGCCCAGGCGCCGGCGAAGTCGAGCTCGTCCAGGCCGAACATCCGCAGCGCCTGCGCCTCTGGACCCCGACCGAAGGTCTCGAACGCGGTCGCAACATCGACGTAGACGCGACCCAGCGCGTCCTCCGGAAGTTCCGCCATGCCTTCCTGGAAGGCCTGGTCGTCGGCGAGCGCCTCCCCGCCCTCGGCCTTGAGCGCCGCATCGATCGACGCCTCTTTGTCGGAGGCGGCGATCCAGTCGCCGACTCTGCGTGTAATCAGCGGATCGTTGGGCTCCTTCTTGTTGATGCGCTCGATCAGCTTCAGCGCCTCGTCGACGTCGTCGGGGCGCAGGAGGGCGACGACCTTGACGTCCGTCATGGAGCTCGCATAGACCGCGACCGCCGAGTCGCCTCCGAGCGTTTCGTGAGCCTCGTCCCAGGTGATGCCGCTGCCGCTCTCGATCTCCTTCTTCAGCTCGGCCAGCCACTTCTCGCCGTCGGGGAACCTGAGGACGAGCTCCTCGACCTGCTTCCACTGGTCGGACTCGGGATCGCTGTCGAGATCGACGTAGACCAGCGCTCCTGGCTTGAGCAGCTCCGCGCCGGCGGACTCGCCCGCGCCGACGTCCTCGCTGCCGCAGCCCGCGGCGACGAGCACCAGCATCGAGACGAGGACGACCAACACGCCGCGCATTGCCCGCATGGTATTCCCCCGGGCGACGACCGCTACTCCCCGGACGGGGGGCGACTCATGAGCGCGCTGACGGCGCCCGGCGGTCGATGAGCCCTTCCTCGTGGAACCAGTCGAGGGTTCGTCGGATCGTCTCGTCCAGCGGCGTGTAGCTGAGCCCGAGCTCGCCCGTCGCCCTCGATCCGTCGTACGCGTGGCCATGCAGCGCGGTGCGGACGAGGTCACGGCAGATGCGCGGCTTCGTCCGTCGCATCCGCGCGACGGTCTCGACGACGGCGGCGGCCGCGGTGGCGACTGCGGGCGGCAAGGTTCGGACGGGTTCGTTGACACCGGTCAAGCGGTCGAGCAGCTCGATGCCCTCACGCACGGTAAGAGTCCCTCCACTGAGGACGTACCGCTCCCCGGGCTGGCCTCGCAGCTCGGCGAGCAGGTGCCCCTCCGTGCAGTCGGCGATGTCCACGAGGCTGACCGTGGAGTCCACGATCGCCTTCAGCCTTCCGTTCAGGTAGTCGAGCAGGAGCCGTGTGGAGCCGGTTGCGCGGCCCGGCCCCTGGACCGACGCCGGGTTCACGCAGACGACCTCGATCCCCGTTTCTCGCGCTGCGGCCAGGGACGCCTGCTCGGCCTCGAACTTCGAGCGCTCGTAGCTCGAGATGAACGAGCCTCGGTGTGGCGTGGTCTCCGAGCCAACCGTCCCGCGCGCCTCTCCGAGCGCGGCGGCCGACGAGGTGTAGACGACACGCCGAACACCGGCCGCCGCCGCGGCGTACACGACGTTACGCGAGCCGCGCACGTTGACCTCGAACAGCGGCGAGGTGTCCCGGAAGCAGAGCGCATTGACGCCGGCGGCGTGGTAGACGACCCCGCAGCCGCGCATCGCGGCCGTCAGCGCCTCGGCGTGGAGAACGTCGCCGCGGACGGGCTCCGCGCCCAGCGCGCGGAGGGCATGCGCCGAGTCGCCGGACCGGGCCAGGGCTTTGACCTCGCGTCCGTCCGCGAGGAGGCGCTCGACGATCGCTCCACCGACGAACCCGGTGCCCCCGGTGACCAGGACGGCGTCGGTCAGCTGGGCCCTTCGGACAGGGCCGACCCGAAGCGGCTCAGGTATTCGACGGCGGACCACACGGTAATCGCGGCCGCAACCAGCATCGCCCACTCGTCCAGAAGCAGAGGGCCCAGCGGCTCGTCGTAACGAAGGATCGCGAGCAGGATGGCCACGAACTGGACGTTCGTCTTCAGCTTGCCCCAGATCGACGGCGCGAACACGGTTCCCTCGGCCGCGACGACGCCTCGGAGCCCGAGGATCAGGAGCTCCCGCCCGATGATGACGATCGCGACCCAGACAGAAGCCCTGTCGACGTCGACGAGGGCGATCAGCACTCCGGAGACGAGCAGTTTGTCGGCGGTCGTGTCGAGGAAGGAGCCGAACGTGGTCGTAAGGGCCCAGCGCCGGGCCAGGTAGCCGTCGACAAAGTCCGTCGTCGCCGCGATCGCAAAGAGAATTGCGGCAGCGACGTAGGCCCAGTCTCGGTTCGGCCCAAGGAGGATCAGGCCCATCACGACCGGAATCAACACGATGCGTAGGTACGTGAGGCCTAGGAGGACCCGGCCGCTCACGGCGTCGAGGTCTCCGACATCGTGAGCTCGGGTTCGGGCGCCTCGCCGGCGGCGAGAGCGCGAACATCCCCGGCGGAGGACATGCGCAGCGCCTCGCGGGCGAGGCGCCCGGCGGTTTGCGTGTTTACGTGCCGCACCGCCTCCTTCGTGGCCGGGATCGCGGGCGGGTTGACGCTCAGCTCGGAGACGCCGAGGCCGACGAGCACAGGTATGGCCAGCAGGTCCGCCCCCAGCTCGCCGCAGACGCCGACCCACTTTCCGTGCGCCTCGGCGGCGGCGACAACGCCCTGGATTAGCCGCAGGACCGCCGGATGCAGGCCGTCGGCCAGTGCCGCGACCGCCTCGTTTCCGCGCTCCGCCGCCATCGTGTACTGGACGAGATCGTTCGTCCCGATCGAGAAGAAGTCGACCTCAGGGGCAAAGAGCTCGGCGGCGAGTGCCGCGGCGGGCACCTCGACCATGATCCCGACCTCCATCCGTCCCGCGGTCTCCCCACGCTGCTCGAGCTGCGCTCGGGCGCGGGTGAGCACCGACACCGCCTCGTGGTATTCGGCGAGGGTCGTGACCATCGGGAACATCACCTTCAGCGGATGCTCGGCGGCCACGCGGAGCGCCGCGCGGAGCTGCGGCTCCAGGAGCTCGGGCTGGGCCAGCCCGAGCCGGATTCCGCGCGCACCGAGGAATGGGTTCGCCTCGGCCCGCCGCGGCACGTACGGAAGCGGCTTGTCCGCGCCGACGTCGAGCGTGCGCAGGATCAGCGGCCTCCCTTGCAGCCGCTCGGCGATGTCGGCATACGCCGCGTACTGCTCGTCCTCGGTCGGGAGGGAGTCGCGCTCGAGGAACAGGAACTCCGTGCGCAGCAGCCCGACGCCCTCGGCGCCGTTCGCCACGGCTGCGTCGCCGTCCTCGGGCGAGCCGATGTTGGCAGCGACCTCGATGCGGCGCCCATCCTGCGTCTGCGCCGGCCGTTGCGCGGATGCGCGCGCCCGCCGCGCCTCCTCCTCACGCTCCAGCGTTCCGGCGTTCGTAGTCGCGAACGAGATCCTCGGCGGGCTCGACGACGACGGTGCCTGCGTCCCCGTCGAGGGCGAGCGGCGCGCCGTCGGGCACGTCCAGCAGCGGCTCCCCGAGCCCGACCGCAGCCGGGATCCCGAGCGAGCGGGCGAGGATCGCGCTGTGCGAGGTCGGCGCGCCGTAGGCAGTGGCGATGCCGCGCACGAGCTCGCGATCGAGCGACGCAGTGTCCGCAGGCGTGAGGTCGGCTGCGAGGACAATCCCGGGCTCGACAACGGCAGCCGCCGTATGCCTGCCCACAAGCTCGGCGACGACCTGGCGTGCGACTGCAGCCAGGTCCTCGGCCCGAGCCCGGAGGTACTCGTCGTCGAGGCTCCGGTAGTCGGCCGCGACCGTCTCGGCAGCCTCGTGCCAAGCCTGGGCGGCGTTGCGCCCCTGGTCGAAGATCGCGCGGCGGGCAGGCTCGAGCAGCGTCTCGTCCTCGAGGAAGAGGAGGTGGGCGTCGAAGATCGCCGCGCTGTATTCACCCGCGCGGGCGGCGACGGAGTCACGGGTGGCGCGGATCTCGGCCCGGACCCGCTCGAGGGCCCGCTGGAGCGCGTCCCACTCCGCTTCCGGGTCGACAGCCGGCTCCGTCGGGATCTCGGGTGCCGGGACTCGAAAGTGACGAGCGGCCCCGAGCGCGATCCCGGGGGCACCCGGCAGCCCGACGAGCGCGCCGGGCGGCCCCGTCTGCGGGCCCGCCGTTGGAGGTGCAGGCGGCTGGACGGCGACCTCCTCGTCGAAATCGCGTGCCGCCAGTGCTTCCACGGCGGCGAGCGCCTCGCCCGCCTGCGAGCCGCTCGCAGCGATGGCGATCTCGTGTCCCTGGCGCACGCCGAGCGTGGCGATCGCGTTGAGGCTCCGCCCGCTCGCGGGGCCGCGTCCCGCCGTCAAGTTCGTCACGGTGACATCGGCGTCGAAGCCGCCCGCCGTCTGGACCAAGCGCGCGGCTGGGCGAGCGTGCAAGCCGAGTGGGTTCCGCACGATCAGCGTGATCGTCTGACTCCCGTTGCCGGTGACCGCGGCGACCGGAGCGGCGGCCTCGCCTGAGCCCAGGTGCGTCGCCTTGGCCTCCAGGGCGCCGCGGGCCTCGGCGGCCACGTCCGAGAGCGACGCGCCGAGCTTGGCCATCACCGCCCCGGCCACGGCTCCCTCCGCGAGCGGGGCCTCGGACAGCACGACGCGCTCGCGTCGCTCCTCCGGCAGCAGGTCCAGCGCCATCTCGGCGCTCAGAACGGCGCTCCCCAGATCCATCAGCACGAGAACCCCGTCGCCCTGGTCCGCTCGCTCGATCGCCTCGAGCACCTGCGTCGCGTCGGTGCCGAGTGCCGGCTCGGGAGCATCGATCCCCCCGGCGAGCTCGATCGGCACCTCGGCGCCCATTCCCCGCGCCAGCTCGGCGACGCCCTCGGCGAGCGTCCTACTGTGCGACACGATGACGAGCCCGACCAAGGCCTAACCGATGCCCGGCCGATCGAGCCCGTAGGCGCGGTAGAGGAGCTCCACGGGATGCACGACGTGGAGACCGGTCCCGTGGGCGATCTGCCAGCGGCACGACTCGCTGTCGCAGGCGGCGAGATCGGCACCTGCAGCCTTGACGTCGCTGAAGAGCCGCTCGCCGACGGCCATGGAGATCCCGTACTTCTCCTTCTTCAGCCCGTACGTCCCGGCGATCCCGCAGCAGTCGGCGTCCAGCTCGATCACCCGCAGGCCCGGGATGAGGGCAAGCAGGTCCAGGGCGGGCTTGCCGATTCCGTGTCCCCGCTGCTGACACGGTGCGTGGTACGGGACCGTCAGCGGGAGCGGCCGAAAGTCGGTGCGGAGCTCGCCACGCTCGTGCAGGAGCAGGAGGAACTCGCAGAGGTCGTAGGTCGCCGCACTCACCGTCTTGAGATCGTCGTCCTCGATGCCGAGGATCTCCTCCGCTTCGCGCTTCAGCATCAGGCCGCAGCTCGTCGAGTTCGACACGATCGGCAGGCCCTCACGGGCGTGCGGGGCGAGATTGGCGACAAGCCGCCGGTTGTAGCGCCGCGCGGCGTCGAAGTTGCCGTTCGACTGCAGCGGCAGCCCGCAGCAGTCCTGCGGCGGGACGACCACCTGGTAGCCGTTGTGCTCGAGGACGGCGACCACCAGCTCGCCGACCCAAGGCTCGTAGTAGTTGGTGCCGCAGGCGTGGAAGTAGACGACGGTCCGGTCGGTGGCCGGGCTGCGGTGGTTCCGCGCCCAGCGCTGGAACGTCCGGCCCGCGAACCGCGGCATCGGCGCCTTGTGATGAATGCCGAGCAGGCGGTGGGCGAGCGCCCGCACAAGCGGCTCCCGGAGCGCCCAGTTCGCCAGCGGCGCGACCGGCGTGCCCAGCCGGCCGAGCACGCTCGGTCTCGCGATCAGCTGGTTGCGGAGCGGAATGCCCCGGTCCTCCCACATCCGTGCACGCGCCTGGGAGTTGATCTCGGCGATCATCACCTCCTGCGGGCAGACCTGCGTGCAGATCCCGCAGCCCGAGCAGTAGTCGAGGGAGGCGTCCGGGGAGCTGCCGGGGCCGCGGTACCGCTCAGCCTGAGGCCCGACGTACTTCGGCCCCGGGAAGAGCGGCGTCACCCGGGAGAACGGGCAGAAGGTCTCGCAAATCGTGCACTTGACACAGTGGTCGAGCGAATCGCGGATCAGCTCGGTCACGGCTGACCCTCCAGGATCGCGCCGGCGGCGGCGTAGCCCGTCGCGACGCTGAGCCCGTTGCCCGAGGCCTCCCGCCACGGTACGGCGCCCGCGATCGTGGCACCAGCCGCGTGGAGGTTCTCGTACCGGGGACGTCCGCCCGCGTCGGTGGGGCGAAGACGGTCGTCGACCGGCACCCCCATGCGGTCGATCGGCTGCTCCTCCAGGTAGGTCGACAGGAACGGCGGCCGCCCGGTGGCCGCCGGCAGCCCGGTGAGAGCGAGGTCGAACACGGCTTCTCGGATCTTGCCGTAGGAGTCGACGTGGATCCCGCCGGCGGCGAGCCCACCTGAGGCGAGCACGAACGAGCGCGCCCGATGGATCGTCCGGCGCGCGGCCGCCTTCGCGACCACGCCTTCGAGCCGGCCGTTCTCGATCTCGGTGCCGACGACGGGCGATCCGAGGAGGATGCGGCCGCCTGCCTGACGCAGCGCGTCGGTCATCGCCTCGAAGAGGCGGATGCCCGGCACGGACGGAGGCAGGGTCGCGACCTCGAAGACCGGCCGTTCCAGCCGCAGCTCGAGCTCGCGCCAGACGTCGCCGGCGTTCCCGATCCCCAGTACGGCGGGAAATCCGACCCGCTCGCCGGGCTCCACTCGTCCCGCGAGCTCGCGGACGACGGCATCCCGGAAGGCGGGCTGCTCGAAGCGCTTGGCGAAGCCGAGGCTGCCGACGTCTGCCTCACCTCCCAGGGGCGGCGTGAGCTCGATCGCGCGCGCGGACACGGAGGAGACGCGGTCGAGGTTCTCGGCCAGGTAGGCGGGATAGAAGTCCTTGAGCCCTCTGAGGCCGACGAACAGGAACCCGCCTCCCGCGCGCAGATCACCGTTCGCCATCGTCTCCGGCACGACCGCGGAGGGCTTCGCCACCCCGACGGCGGTCGGGAGCAAGACGTTCTCCTCGAGCCCGCCTCGGTAGCCGAAGGCAGGCAGGCGCCCCTTGAACCAGTCGATGCTCGTCGCGATCAGGTCTGCTGGACAGGCGGGCGTAGGGATGGCCCGGGTACGCGTCTACGAACCTCGGCAGCGCCTGCGCCGGACGGTCCACGCGCTCGTCGGCGAAGCCGAGCACGTCGATCGTCGCGGGCGCGAGATGCGTCGAGCCAACTCCTTTGGCGACGACGAGCACCCGTTGGCCGTCGTCGGCCAGCCGGAGCGCGGCGGTCAGGCCGGCGAGCCCGGCGCCGATCACGACCGTGTCGTGCGTCATGTGGGCAAGTGCTGGACGCCGAGCAGACCCTGGAAGATCCAATCGTCCAGCCGGGCTTGTCGCAGCTGGTCGCCGTAGAGGACCGGGTGCACGCCTTTCCAGCGCTCCTGCAGAAATGAGAGCAGTGCCGCGTTCGCGGCCTCGTGGTCGAGCCGCTCGACGGCGTGGAGGATCCCGGTGGCCCGAAAGATGCAGAAGCCGCCCTGGCAGGGGCCCATTCCCAGCCGCAGCGTGCGGCGGAGGTCATCGAGGTTCGCCGTCCGCCGCCGCTTCATCGCCTCCTCGAGCCGCCGGCGCGTGATCAACTCGCACTCGCAGATGATCTCTTCCGACTGCGGAACCGGCTCGCGCGCGCGAAGCCGCGCGCCCAGCTCGTAGGAGCGGCCGTCCTCCGAGCCGGGCAGGGGCTCCTCGTGGGTCCGGCAGGGCCGCTCGACCCCGAGCTGACCGCAGACGGCGTCCACCGCCACCTCGGCCATGAGCCGGAACGTCGTGGTCTTGCCGCCGGTGATCGTCACGAAGCCGTCGATGCCGTCTCGCGTGCGGTGGTCGAGGAGCGCGTGCGAGCGGGTCACCTCTCGCGTGTCCTCCACCTCCTCGGGCGAGAAGAGCGGGCGCGCCCCGATCCAGACCCGAAGCGCCCGAGCCTCGCGGAAGCCGGGCACGAGCTTCTCACCCTCGTCGAGCATCTGGTCGACCTCGGGCTGCGTGACCTCGAGCTCGTCCGGGTCCACGACCCGCATGTCCGTCGTCCCGATCACGCAGACCGTGCGGATCGGGACGAGAATGTCGCCGTCCGCCGGCGGCTTGCAGCGATTGAGCACCGTGTGCACGAGCCGATGGTTCATCGCGATCATGATCCCCTTGCCGGGCACGACGGTGACTCGCGATCCCGCCATCACCGCGATCTCGCCGGCCCACGCTCCCGCCGCATTGACGACGACGTCGGCGTGGATTCGCAGCTCCTCCCCGGTCAGCTCGTTGCGAACGAGCGCGCCGCTGACCCTCTGGCCGTCGAGCTCGAGCCCGACGAGGCGAGTGGTAGAGCAGGATCTGCGCGCCGTGCTCCTGCGCCGAGCGGGCGCAGCTCCAAACCAGCTTCCAGGGATCGAGGGCGCCGTCCGGGACGCTGAAGGCGCGGGAGATCTCGGGATGAAGGCGCGGCTCGCGGCGCAGCGCCTCGGACGCCGCGATCTCCTCGACGGGGACACCGGTCGCGCGGCAGCCCTCGAGGAACGCCTCCCCGTAGGCGGGGTCGTCCCACGGCGTCGCGACGAACAGACCGCCGGTGTCCTCGATGCAGTCGGCGGCAATCCGCCGAAGGATGAGGTTCTCGACGATGCACTCCCTGGCGGCCTCCGGGTCCTTGACCGCGTAGCGTCCTCCCGAGTGGAGGAGGCCGTGATACCGCCCGGTGGTGCCGTCCGCCAGGTCCCTGCGTTCGACGAGCACGGTCTTGAATCCCCGCATAGCGGCGTCGCGAGCGACACCGACTCCCGTCGAGCCGCCGCCGATCACCAACACTTCGGTCTCGAGAGCCGCCACGCTACGCGCCAGGGTTCATCAGGAGGTCCGGGCGAGGCTACACTCGGCGCGTCGAAGGAGGAGGGCTCGATGGAGCAAGGAGACCCAGAGAAGCACGGGCACGAGGGCGACTTCGCCGAGGGAATCGAGGACACCGCCCGCCACCCTGAGGACACCAAGGGCGATTTCGCGGAAGGCGTCGAAGAGGGCGAGCACCGGCACGAACGCACCTTCGCGGAGGGCGTCGAGGAGATCGAGCATCACCCCGAGGACGAAAAGAAGGGCGACTTCGCGGAAGGGATCGAGGCAGAGGACTAGCGGAATGGGACCCGGCGGCGCCTTCCGGCCGCCGGGTCCCCCCGGGTTCCTTTCTATTCCAACCAGTCGAAGGTCCGCGTGACGGCCTTCTTCCAGTAGCCGTACTCCTTCTCCCGTTCCTCCGGATCCATCTGGGGTTGCCACTCCTTGTCCTTGCCCCAGTTGGCGCGCAGGTCTTCGACCTCGGACCAGAAGCCGGTCGCGAGACCGGCGGCGTACGCTGCGCCGAGCGAGGTCGTCTCGGCGACGGTTGGCCTGATCACGGGAACGTCGAGTACGTCCGCCTGGAACTGCATGAGCAGCTCGTTGTAGACCATTCCGCCGTCGACCTTGAGCGAGGTGAGGTCGACGCCCGAGTCGGCGTTCATCGCGTCGACGACTTCCCGGGTCTGCCACGCGGTGGCCTCGAGCGCGGCCCGGGCGAGGTGGCCCTTGTTGACGTACCGCGTCAGCCCGGCAATGACGCCGCGGGCCTCGCTCCGCCAGTACGGGGCGAAGAGGCCCGAGAAGGCGGGGACGAAGTAGACGCCGCCGTTGTCCTCCACCGTCTTCGCCAGCTCCTCCACCTCGGGCGAGTCCTTGATGAGCCCGAGGTTGTCGCGCAGCCACTGGACGAGCGCGCCGGTGATCGCGATCGCGCCTTCCAGGCAGTACACGGCAGGCTGGTCGCCGATCTTGTAGGCGAGCGTCGTCAGGAGGCCGCTCTTCGACTGGACGGCCTCGTTGCCGGTGTTGAGGAGAAGGAAGTTGCCCGTCCCGTACGTGTTCTTTGCCTCGCCGACGGCGAAGCAGGTCTGACCGAAGAGCGCGGCCTGCTGGTCGCCGAGGTCACCGGCGACCGGGATTCCGGCCAGGTCGCCCTTCGCCTCGCCGTAGACCTCGCTCGAGGCGCGGATCTGAGGCAGCATCGCGCGAGGGACGCCGAGGATGCCGAGAATCTCGTCGTCCCAGTCGAGCGTCTCGAGATTCATCATCATCGTCCGGCTGGCGTTGGTCACGTCCGTGACATAGGCCCCGCCGTCCGGCCCGCCGGTGAGCTGCCAGATCACCCACGTGTCCATGTTCCCGAACACCGCTTCGCCGCTCTCGGCTTTGGCCCGGACGCCGTCGACGTTGTCGAGGATCCACTTGATCTTCGGACCCGAGAAGTACGTTGCGATCGGGAGGCCGGTCGTGGTCCGGAATCGGTCCTGGCCCCCGTCGGCGGACAGCTCGTTGCAGATCTGATCCGTCCGGGTGTCCTGCCACACGATCGCGTTGTGGACGGGCTGTCCGGTCGAGCGGTCCCAGACGACCGTCGTCTCGCGCTGGTTCGTCACGCCGACGGCGGCCAGGTCGGACAGCTGGATCTTGCCGAGCCCCGCGCGAATCATCTCCTGCGTGCGCTCCCAGATCTCCATCGCGTCGTGCTCGACCCAACCCGGCTTCGGATAGATCTGCTCGTGCTCCTTCTGGTCGACCGAGACGACCTGTCCGCCGTGGTCGAAGACCATGAAGCGCGTGCTGGTCGTTCCCTGGTCAATCGCTCCTGCGTATTGAGCCATCCCTACACCTCCTATCTGATCGTCACTCGGCAGCCCAGATCTCTGCGGCGGTCTTGACCAGCAGTTGGGACGACGTCGCGCCCGGGTCCTGGTGCCCGGCGCTTCGCTCGCCGAGGTAGCTTGCGCGTCCCTTCCTGGCGACGAGCGGAATGGTCGCGAGCATGCCGTCCTCCGCCGCTTTCGCCGATCTCGTGAGTGCCTCCTCGAACGAGGCGCCCTCCGCCACAGCTGCCGAGAAGGAATCCCTCGCCGGGATCAGGGCGTCGAGCATCGTCTTGTCGCCCGGCTCCGCCTTCCCTCGCATTTGGACGCCCGCGACCGCTGCGTCGAGCGCAGCGGCCCAGTCGTCCGGCTCGAGCTCGCTCTTGCCGGCGGTGGCGACGCCCATCTGGAGGAACAGCGTCCCGTAGAGCGGCCCTGCGGCCCCTCCGACGGTCGAGACGAGCGTCATGCCGACAGTCTTGAGCAGAGCGCCGATGTCCTCATCCTCCAGCCCGTCCAGCTTGCCGAGAACCGCCTTCATCCCACGGTCCATGTTCGTGCCGTGGTCGGCATCGCCGATTGCCGAGTCGAGCCGCGTCAAGTAGTCCCTGTTCTCGGAGACAGTCGACGAGAACGCCTCGACCCAGTCGCGAACCTGGGGGTACGAGACGGTCACGCCGACTGCCTCCATGACATTGCTAGGCACGCCACCGCAAGCCAGGTGTGTGGACGGGAGCGTCCCAGAGCCGTGTGAGCTCGTCGTCGAGCTTGAGCAGGGTGATCGAGCAGCCGGCCATCTCGAGGGAGGTGATGTACGCCCCGATCAGGTTCCGCGTGATCTTGATCCCCCGCCCGTCGAGCAGCTTGTTGAGCTCGTTGTAGACGACGTAGAGCTCGATCGTCGGCGTTCCGCCCATGCTGTTGACGAACGCGAGCACTTCGTCGCCCTCTTCGAACGGGAGGTCCTCGATCACCGGTGTCGCCAGGCTTTCGACGACGTCTTCGGCGGGAGCGACCTTCCGCCGCTCCCTCCCCGGCTCGCCGTGGATGCCGATGCCGATCTCCATCTCGTCGTCGCCGAGCTCGAAGGTCGGCGTACCGGCCGACGGGACGATGCACGACGTCAGCGCCATGCCCATGCTGCGGCCGTTCGCGTTCACCTTCCGGCAGAGGTCGGCGACCTGTTGCAGCGACTGCTTCTCCTCCGCGGCCGCGCCGCAGATCTTCTCGGCGAGAACGGTCGTGCCGACGCCGCGCCGGCCGGCCGTGTAGAGGCTGTCCTGCACGGCGACGTCGTCGTCGATCACGATCGCCTCCACCTCCATCCCCTCGCCGCGGGCGAGCTCGGCGGCCATCTCGAAGTTCATGATGTCGCCGGTGTAGTTCTTCACGATGTGGACCACGCCGGCGCCGCCGTTCACCGCCTTCGTCGCCTCGAGCATCTGATCCGGCGTGGGCGAGGTGAAGACCTCGCCCGGGCAGGCGGCATCGAGCATGCCCATGCCGACGAAGCCGCCGTGCATCGGCTCATGCCCCGAGCCGCCGCCCGAGACGAGGGCGACCTTGCCCTGCACCGGAGCATCCGCTCGATAGACGTAGTCGGGCCCGAAGTTCACCTTCAGCAGGTCGGGATGCGCGGCGGCCATCCCCTGCAGCGACTCGGTGACGATGTCTTCGGCCCGGTTGATGAGCTTCTTCACGCTTGGCTCACCCCCTTTCAGGTCAGAGGATTCCGGTCAACCTGCCGACGACCTCGAGGTTGCCCGTGCCGGGCGCGACCAACGCCTGATAGGTGATCGCCCCGAGCGAGCCGCCGATGATCGGCCCCACCACGGGGACCCAGGCGTAGTCCCAGTCCGAGTCTCGCTTGCCCGGAATCGGAAGCACGGCGTGTGCGATGCGCGGCGCGAGGTCGCGCGCCGGATTGATCGCGTATCCGGTCGGCCCGCCGAGCGAGAGGCCGATCGACGAACACCAGCAAGCCGACCAGGAGCGGCAGGAAGGATTGGCCCATAGCCGTCGCCAGCGTCTCTTCCCCGATGGCGCCCGAGCCAGACGTCGGCGAAGTGCCCGACGATTGCGAAGATCGCCGAAGAGCAGCATGAACGTCCCGATGATCTCGGTCAGCAGGTTCGCGGGTTTGTTCCGGATCGCCGGCGCGGTCGAGAAGACGGCGAGCTTGAGACCCGGGTCCTCGGTCGGTCGCCAGTGTGGCAGGTAGGCGAGGTAGACCAGGATCGCACCGATGAAGGCCCCGACGAACTCGCCGGCCAGGTAGCTGGGTACGTCGTCCCACGGCGTGACGTCCGTCAGCGCGTAGCCGATCGTCACCGCCGGATTGAGGTGCGCGCCGCTGAACTGGCCGACCGCATACACGGCGATCGCGACCGCCATTCCCCATCCGAACGTGATCACGATCCAGCCTGCGTTCTCGGCTTTCGAGCGCGCAAGCAGGACTCCGGCAACGACCCCGTCTCCGAGCAAGATCAGGATCGCAGTCCCGACCACTTCGGCCGTGAAGATCTCCATGACACCCCCTTCTGACGGTCAAGAGTGCGCGAGGGAACATCTCGCATGCTGATCGTGAAGTCAACGCGCTAGGACGCGACCCGGCGCGCTCGGCGCTCAGACGCGCGAGACGTCGACGGCGTATCGGTGGCGAAGCTCGCGAGCGATGTGCTCGTCGCCGTCGATCAGATGGAGCTCGTACGGGTAGGCGTATTGGGCCCTGAAGCCGTTCTCTCGGACGAGGATCCTGCCCCAGAGCGAGACGCTGCCCAGGGCGATGGGCCGTCCCTGTCTGACCGGCGGGAGCTCACGGTACTCGCGACCGTAGCGCTGGCGGATCCCGGTGTACCGGCGCAGAAGCTCTTCCGCGAGCGCCCGCGCCTTGAATGCGTAGATACCGCATTCGTGATCGCCGACGGGAGCCGCATCCCGATGAAGCGCGCAGCTGGCCTCGAATCGCTTCCTGGGTGGCCAGCTCACGTGGTGCCACGTGAAGGACTCCAGCCGGTAGTCGTCTCCGTGGAGGCGGACATGCCAGAGCCGCCAGCCGAGGATGGGCTCGGTCGAGAGCTCGCTCACGCCGGTACCGGCTCCTCGACCGGCTCCGCGATCGGGGCGGGGTCGGGGAGTGGTTCTTCAAGCGGCGCGATCTCGATCTCTCGCTCCGTCTCCGGGAGGCCGATATCCATCGCCGGCTCCTTTCTCTCGCGTGGAACGGCGTGCCACACACCGTAGAGAGCAGATCGGCCGGACAAAGCCGCAAGAAAGACTCCCTTTCGGGCTCCGCGGGACGGCGGACAGCGTTAGCCTCGGGGAGGATGGCCAGGCGATTGCCGCTTCCCGGTACAGCAGCAGGCCGACCGGCTCCGTCGGCCTGGAACCGACGGCGACGAGCCGCCGCCTGGTTGCTCGTCATGGTGGCTCGGACGATCACGAAGAAGTCCGTTCGCTTCCTCGAGCGCATCGAGGACTCCCGCCAGCGGATCTTCTTCGCGAATCACTCCAGTCACCTCGACTTCATCCTCATCTGGTCCTCCCTGCCGCGCCACGTGCGGGAACGGACGCGACCCGTCGCCCGACGTGACTACTGGCAGAGCAGCCGGTTCCGCCGTTACTACGTCGGGAAGGTCTTCAATGCGGTCCTCATCGACCGTGCGCTGCTCGACGGCGACACCGCTGCGGACCGCGTCGACCGACGCGGCAACGAGGCCGTCGAACAGATGGTGCAAGGGCTCGGCGACGAGTACTCGCTGATCCTGTTCCCCGAGGGCACGAGGGGCTCTGGCGAATCGATTGGACAGTTCCGCAGTGGTCTCTACTACCTCTGTCGCGCGCGCCCTGATGTGGAGCTCGTTCCCGTACGGATTCAGGGCGCCCACAAGGTCCTCCCGAAAGGCCGGACCATTCCGCGCCCGCAAGAGAGCGACTTGACCTTCGGCGCATCCATGCGATTCGAGCCGGGCGAGACGAGAAGGGCGTTCAGCGAACGGATGCAGTCGGCTCTGCGCAGGCTCTAGCGTCCTCCCGGCCCCTGGCCGTGGCCCTCATGTGCGTCTCACGAAGTCGATGGACACGGGGATCCCCTGGAGCTCGAAGCGCTCGCGGAGCCTGTTCTCGACCCAGTAGGCGTAGTCCCTCGTGATCAGGCCCGGATCGTTCACGAAGGCGCGGAATCGCGGCGGCCGGACGCTCGTCTGCGTGCCGTACAGCAGGTTGAGGCGCTTGCCGCGCCGGGACGGCGGCTCCCGCTGCTCGCGGAGCTCTTGGAGGAATCGGTTGAGCTCGCCGGTCGAGATCTTCGCCGTGTACTTCTCGAAGAGCCGCTCGATCCGCTCGAAGACGCGCTGGATGCCGCGACCGGTCTTCGCGGACACGGTCACCACCGGCGGGCGCTGGCGCAGACGGGCCTCGAGCCGGTCGCGGACGTCCTCGATCCCGATCGTGGCGATGTCCCACTTCGAGAGCACGACCAGGGTCGCGCACTGCGCCTTCCTGGCGATGTCGGCGACCCTCAGGTCCTGGTCGACGAGTCCGTCGGAGCTGTCGATGAGGACGAGCGCGACGTCCGCCCGCTCGGCCGCCTGCAGCGCGCGGAGCTCCGAGTAGTACTCGATCCCCTGGCGCTGGCGGCGCTTGCGCCGGATCCCTGCGGTGTCGACGAAGACGAACGTCCGGTCGCCGTGCTGGACGACCGTGTCGATCGAGTCGCGGGTCGTGCCCGGGACCTCGGAGACGATCACGCGCTCTTCTCCCACCAGCGCGTTGAGCAGGCTCGACTTCCCGACGTTCGGCCGGCCGAGGATCGCGACGCGGATCGCGTCCTCGGGGATCTCCGGCCGCTTGGATGCTCCCGGGAGACGCTCGAGAATGGTGTCGAGCAGGTCGCCGGTGCCGTGGCCGTGCAGCCCCGAGATCGGCAACGGCTCGCCGAGGCCAAGCCGGTGGAACTCGTGGATCTGATCTGTCCTGGTCGGGTCGTCGATCTTGTTCGCGATCAGCAGCACCGGGCGGTCGGAGCGCCGCAGCAGCTCTGCGACCTCCTCGTCCCCGGGGGTCACTCCGGACTGGGCGTCGACGACGAAAAGGACGAGGTCGGCCTCGTCGATCGCGGTGCGGGCCTGGGCGGCGATCTGCCTGGTGATCTCCGACCGGTCGGCGAGGTCGACGCCGCCGGTGTCGATGAGGATGAAGCGCCGCCCGTTCCACTCGCAGACGATGTCCTTGCGGTCACGGGTGACGCCCGGCTGCTCGTGGACGACCGCCGTCCGGGTCGCCGTGAGCCGGTTCACGAGGGTCGACTTGCCGACATTGGGGAAGCCGATGATCGCGGCGGTCCCGGCGAGCTCGCTCACGCCGGCGGCACGGCGTGGCGCGGCCGGCCAAGGGCGTGGACGTCGACGAGGAACCGCCAGAGCTCCTGGACGCGACGCTCGAGCTCGTTCGACGCCTCGCGGTAGCCCTTGCCGTTCGCCTTCAGCCCGTCGAACGTGAACGGCCTGCCCCAGGCGATCGAGACCGGATGGAAGTTCCCGGGCCGCCAGTGCTGGCTTCCATGGATGGCCGCGCAGATGACCGGCACGTTCTCGTTGAGCGCGACCATCGCCGCGCCGGGCTTGACCTCGCCGGGCACACCGGACCGCTGGCGGGTGCCCTCGGCGAACATGCCCAGCATGTTTCCGTCCCGTACGCAGCGACGCATCTCGCGCACGGCGTCCCGGTCGGACTCGCCGCGGCGGACCGAGTAGGTGCCGAAGGCCTTGACGAGCGGTCCGATGACCGGGACCTCGTGCAGCTCGGCTTTCGCCAGGAAGTAGAGCTGCCGGGGGCTTGCTGCCCCGAAGGCGGGCGGGTCGAGCCACGAGAAGTGGTTGAAGACCAGCACGACGCCGCCGTCCTCCGGCACGCGGTCCGCGCCGTAGACCCGGAGCGGCGCCAGGATGCGCACCGCCGTGCCGATGGTCGCCTGGCCGACGGTCCAGACGGTGCCGTTCCGGGTCATGCGACCCGGGCGCGGACGAGCTGCTGGATCCGGTCGACCACGTTCTCCACGTCGAGGTTGGTCGTGTCGATCAGGTCGGCGTCCTGGGCCGGCTGCATCCGGGCGGCGTCGCTCTCGTCGCGGAGCCGCAGGTCCGTCGCGAGCGCGTCGCCGCCGATGTCGGGCCGCTCGGCCTGCCGCCGCTCCGCGCGGACGGACTGGTCGGCGTTCAAGTAGACCTTCACGTCGGCGTCCGGCGCGACGACCGTCCCGATATCGCGTCCCTCGATGACGGCGTTCCCGAGATCGGCGAGCTCGCGCTGGCGGCGGCGCATGACGACGCGGACTTCTGTGTGGCGTGCGACCACCGGGACGAGCCGGTCGATCTCGGACTCGCGGATCGCGGCCGTGACGTCTGCGCCGGCGATCCTGACCGATCCTGCCTCGTCCAGGTCGACGGGATGCTCATCTGCGAGCACACCCAGGGCCGGGCCGTCCTCGAGATCGAGGGAACGCTGCAGCGCGAGCCAGGTCACGGCCCGGTACATCGCGCCCGTGTCCAGATACCGGAAGCCGAGTCGCTCGGCCAGCCGGCGGGCGACGGTGCTCTTCCCGGCTCCGGCGGGCCCGTCGATTGCCACGATCATCGCTGGGTCACCGACTCGAGCAGGTCGAAGAATCCGGGAAAGCTTACTGCCACGCTCTCCGGGTCCAGGAGCTCGACGCCCTCGCGAGAGGCGAGCCCGGCGACGGCGGCCAGCATCGCGATCCGGTGGTCGCCGCCGCTCTGGACCGCACCCCCGCCCTTAGGGCGGGTGGGGACCCCCCTCACCCTGAAGCCATCATCGCTCGCCGTGATCCTCACGCCAAGGGATCGGAGCACATTTGTCACGGTTTCGATGCGGTCCGTCTCTTTTTCGCGCAGCTGAGCGGCGCCGCGGACGATGCTCTCGCCCCGTGCCATCCCGGCCGCGAGCGCGAACAGCGGCAGCTCGTCGATCATCCGCGGCACCTCGGCCTTCCGCACCGTAGCCGCGACGACCGGCGCCGAGCGGGTCTCGAGATCCGCGACCGCCTCGCCGCCGACGACGCGCCGGTCGAAGATCGCGACGCGCCCGCCCATCCGGGCCAGCACGTCGAGCAAGCCCGTGCGAAACGGGTTCACACCGACGCCGTGGATCGAGAGCTCGGAGCCCGGGACGAGCGTCGCCGCGGTCACGAACGGCGCCGCTGAGGAGATGTCGCCCGGAACCTGCACCGAGCCGAGCCGCAGCGACTCCACCCGCGAGATCGACGCCGACCGGCCCGACCGGCGAACCGCGGCTCCTGCCGCCCGGAGCATCGTCTCCGTGTGGTCGCGCGTGTAGTACGGCTCGTGGACGACCGTACGCCCCCCTGCCGCCTGCATCCCGGCCAGGAGGAGCGCCGACTTCGTCTGGGCGCTCGCCCGGGCCAGGCGGTGCTCGGCGGCCCGAAGCTCGGCTCCCTCGATCCGCACCGGCGGCTTGCCGTCGGTCGTCTCGATACGCGCGCCCATCGTGCGGAGAGCCTCGGCGAGATCCTCCACCGGCCTGCTCCGAAGGGACTCGTCTCCCGAGAGGACGAACTCACCCTCCTGACCGGCCAGGAGGCCCATCAACAGCTTCAGCAGCGTCCCGGCGTTCCCGCAGTCGATCGGCTGCCGCCGGCGGGCGCAGGCCGCGGAGCCCGACGCCTCGCACGGTCAGGACGTCGACCTCCTCCTCGACCACCTCCACACCGAGCGCCCGCATCGCGTTCACGCTCGACTCGGTGTCGTCCGAACGCCCGAAGCCCTCGATCCGGGTCTCGCCCGTCGCAGACCGCGCCGATCAGCACCGCGCGGTGCGAGATCGACTTGTCGCCCGGCACGCCGATGTGGCCGACGACGGCCGTCGCCGGCTCGATCCTCATTCGTCCAGCGCCGGGGCGACGACGACGCCGTACCCCTGCGCCTCCAGCAGCGCAGCGGCCCGCTCCGCCTCGCGCTCGCCGGCGACCAGCACCGTCAGGTCGCCGCCGCGTTCCGGCGACTGGTGCTGCAGCTCGAAGTCCTCGATGTTGATCCGCTCGGCCCCCAGCGCCTGCGTGATTCCCGCAAGGACGCCGGGCCGGTCCGGGACATGGACGCGGAGCCGGTGCAGCTGTCCCGGGTCGCCGTACGCCTCGCTGATCATCCCGCGGCGGTTGCGCGCGGCCTCGCCGATCCAGCGGGCGAGGAAGCCCGCGTCGCCCGACGCCAGCGCCGCATCCACCTGCTCGAGCCCGCGGCGATGCTCCGCGAGCGCTGCTCTCAGCGCGTCCGCGTTCTCCAGGAAGATGTCGACCCAGATCCGCGGATTGGCGCCCGCGACTCGCGTCATGTCCCGAAGCGACCCGCCGGCGGACGAGAGGGGCTCGTGTCCGTCGATCCGCATCGCGCCGGCATGGTTGACGAGCACGTTCGCCAGCACATGAGGCAGGTGGCTCGTCAGCGCGACCAGCCGGTCGTGCGCGCCGGGATCGATCGCGACGGGCACGGCGCCCAGGTCGCCGACGAAGCCGTGGACGAGCCGGTACCGAGCGGGGTCGCTGTTCGGGAGCGGCGCAAGAAACCAGGTCGCCCCCTCGAAGAGATCCGCCGTGGCGTGAGCCGGGCCGCGCGCCTCGGAACCGCAGACCGGATGACCGCCGATGAACCGAGGCGACCCGGCCGCCGCTTCACAGACTGCGGCCTTCGTCGAGCCGACGTCGGTCACGGTGCAGTCGTCGGCGCTCGCCTCCAGCACGGTGCGGACCTGCGCGGCCAGGCGTCCGACTGGCACGGCGACCACGGCGAGCTCAGCGCCGCCGAGCGCTTCGCCGAGAGACGGCATGACCTCGTCGACCGCGCCACGTTCGCGGGCGACCGCCGCGGTCGCCTGGTCCTCGTCGAAACCAACCACGGTCGCGCCGGCCTTCTTCGCGGCCATTCCGACCGACGCGCCGATCAGGCCGGTGCCGACGACCGCGAGCCGCAAGGACCTAACCGACCTGTTTGCCCATGAGGGCGACGATCTCCGTCACCTCTCTGGCGAACTCGCCGAACTCGTCCGTCGGGATCTGCTGCGGGCCGTCGCAGAGCGCCTCCTCGGGCCTCGGATGGGCCTCGACGATGATCCCGTCCGCACCGACCGCCGCCGCCGCCCGAGCCAGCGGCAGCACGAGCGCTCTCCGCCCGGCGGCGTGAGAAGGGTCGACGATCACCGGCAGGTGCGTCTCCTCCTTGAGCACCGCGACCGAGCCGAGGTCGAGCGTGTACCGCGTCGAGCTCTCGAACGTCTTGATTCCCCGCTCGCAGAGGATGATCCGGTCGTTCCCCTCCCTCGCGACGTACTCGGCCGCCATCAGGAGCTCCTCCACGGACGCGGACGGCCCGCGCTTGAGCAGCACCGGCTTGTCGACCCGGCCGACCTCCGCCAGGAGCAGGAAGTTCTGCATGTTGCGGGCGCCGATCTGGATCACGTCGGCGACCTCGATCACCTCCTCGACGTGCCGTGGATCGATCAGCTCCGTGACGATCGGGAGACCTGTCTCCTCCCCGGCCTCGCGCAGCACCTCGAGCGCGTCGAGCCCCAGTCCCTGGAACGTGTACGGCGAGGTGCGCGGCTTGAACGCGCCGCCGCGGAGCATCGTCGCACCGGCAGCGGCGACGGCCCGCGCCGTCTCGAGCGTCTGCTCCCGGTACTCGACCGTGCACGGGCCGGCGATCAGGCCGAAGAACGAGTCGCCGATCTTCCGGCCGCGGACGTCGATCACCGTGGGATCCGGCGCGAGCTCGCGTGCGACGAGCTTGTACGGCTTGAGGATCGGCAGCACCCGCTCGACTCCCGGGTAGCCCTCGAGCGGGAGCCCCGCGAGCGCCTCCCGCTCGCCGATCGCGCCGATCACGGTCGCCTCGCGCCCGTGGGAGACGCGCGCGTCCGCGCCCGACTCGCGCAGGCGGGCGACCACGTGCTCGGTCTGGTCGGGCGTCGCGCCGCTCCCCATCACGATCAGGAGCTCCGGTGAGGCGTTGTTGCCGGCCATCGCGGCAAGTGTAGGTTCCGGCCATGGACCCGAGCCAAGACCCGACCATCAGGCAGCTTCGGGAGCAGGTCTCGGACGTCGACCGCGGGCTCGTGGAGTCCATCAACGCGCGTTTGCGGCTCGTCGCGCAGCTGAAGAGCTACAAGGACTCTCGCGGCTACGCCTTCGTCGATCCCGAGCGCGAGGAGTGGATGTTCCGGGATGTCAGCCGCGCAAACCGCGGCCCGCTCTCGCAGGAGGGACTCGAGGGGATCTACCAGGCGATCCTGGACCTCTCCAAGCGCGAGGTTTCTTGACCCGGGAAACCCGTGGGCGTACCCTGAGCGCGATGACTCCCGCCTTCCGCAGCTGGGCCTGGTCGTGGCGCCACGAGCGGTGCGGGAGCATTGCCTGACCTGACCTAGGCACAACCCGTACCACTCGCAGACCTTCCGCCCGGAGGGTCTTTTTCGTTCCGTGATTGTCCAAACCGTCATCGCAACCGACCTGATCACCCCGCTCGGGGCCTACCTCCGACTGCGCGAGGCGGGCAGCGCGAGCTTCCTGCTCGAGTCGGTGGAGAAGGGACGGCTCGGGCGCCACTCGTTCGTCGGCGCCGGCTCGCGGCTCGTGAGCTTCGAGGAGGCCGAGACCTGTGGCGCGCCGGTCGTCGGGTACCTCTCGTACGACTACGCGGCCAAGCTCGAGCCGACGGTGCAGCTGCCGGACGCAGGGCGCGACCTGCCGGAGAGCCGCTTTGTCGTCGCGGACACGCTCGTTCGCTTCGACCACGCGGGCGGGATGGCCGAGGTCCTGTGCGGGAGCCCGGACGAGGTGACGGACCTCCTGGCCGGTGCCATGCCCGAGCTGCCGACCGGCGACGGCTCGGCGGGCCAGACCCGTCGCTTCCCCTCCGCCGTCGATTACGAGCAGGCGGTCGGCCGCGCCAAGCGGCACATCCGGGCCGGCGACGCGTTCCAGATCGTGCTCTCCCAGCGGGCCGAGCGGCCCACGTCGGCGAGCGCGCTCGACCTCTACCGCTCGCTGCGCCGCGTCAACCCCTCGCCGTACCTGTTCCTGCTCGAGCTGGACGGGCTGGCGCTGATCGGCTCCTCGCCCGAGACGCTGGTGAAGGCGGAGGGCCGCGACGCCTCGCTGAATCCGATCGCCGGGACGACGCATCCCGGCGACGGCGACGCGGAGCGGCTGCTGACCTCGGAGAAAGACCGCGCGGAGCACGTGATGCTCGTCGACCTCGGCCGGAACGACCTCTCGCGGGTCTGCACGCCGGGGTCGGTTCGCGTCCGGCGGTTCCTCGAGCCCGAGCGCTTCTCCCACGTGACGCACCTGGTCTCGGAGGTCGGCGGGCAGCTGCGGGAGGACGCGGATCACTTCGACCTGCTCCGCGCCTGCTTCCCGGCCGGCACCGTGTCCGGCGCTCCGAAGGTGCGTGCGATGCAGCTGATCTCGGAGCTCGAGGGCTACCGGCGAGGCCCGTATGCCGGCGCCGTCGGCTACGCGCTTCCCGGTGAGGCGCTCGACACGTGCATCGCGATCCGCACCATCGTCCTGCACGACGGCGTCGCGTTCCTCCAGGCAGGGGCGGGGATCGTCGCCGACTCGGACCCGAAGCTGGAACAGGAGGAGTGCCGCCAGAAGCTGGCCGCGCTCGAGACCGCGATCCGGCTGGCGGAGGCCCGGCAGTGATGCTCCTGGTCGACAACTACGACAGCTTCACGTTCAACCTTGCGCACCTGTTCGGCGAGCTCGGGGTGGAGGTGGTGGTGCGGCGGAACGACGAGCTCGACGCCGACGAGGCCGAGCGGCTGGCGCCCTCACACCTCGTGATCTCCCCCGGCCCCGGCCGGCCTGCGGCCTCGGGCGCAACACCGGAGATCGTCTCCCGGTTGGCGCAGACCACGCCGACGCTCGGCGTTTGTCTCGGCCACCAGGCGATCGTCGAGGCGTTCGGCGGCGAGATCGGCGCTGCGCGCGAGCTCGTCCACGGCAAGGCGACGACGGTGCAGCACGACGGCGAGGGGCTCTTCCGCGGTCTGCCGGCCGGGTTCGAGGCCGGGCGCTACCACTCGCTCGCCGCGACGCGGATTCCCGACGAGCTGGAGGTCTGCGCCACGGCACCCGACGGCGAGGTCATGGCCGTCCGGCACCGGTCGCTCCCGGTTCACGGTGTCCAGTTCCACCCCGAGTCCGTGCTGACGCCGGTCGGTCCGGACCTGGCCCGCAACTTCCTGGAGGCGGCGTGATCCAGGCGGCTCTGTCCCGGTTGCTCGACGGTCACGACCTCGACCGCAACGAGGCTCGGCGCGTGATGGGGTCGATCATGGAGGGCGAGGCGACGCCGGCGCAGATCGGCGGGTTCCTCGTCGCCCTGCGGCTCAAGGGCGAGACCGCGGAGGAGATCGCCGGCTGCGCGGAGGCGATGCGCGAGCACGTGCTGGCCGTGAAGCCCGAGCGCGGCGACCTCGTGGACACGGCCGGAACCGGCGGCGACGGCGCCCGGACGTTCAACATCTCGACGGCCGCTGCGCTGGTGGCGGCAGCGGCGGGCGCCGGGGTCGCGAAGCACGGCAACCGCGCCGTCTCGTCGTCCTCGGGCTCGGCCGACGTCCTGGAGGCGCTCGGCTTCTCGCTCGAGCTGGAGCCGAAGCGGATCGAGCGCTCGATCGACGAGCTGGGCTTCGGATTCCTGTTCGCGCCGACCCACCACCCGGCGATGCGCCACGCGGCGCCGGTCCGCCGCGAGCTGGCGACGCGCACCGTCTTCAACGTCCTCGGCCCGCTGACCAACCCGGCCGGCGCCAGGGCCCAGGTCGTTGGCGTCTACGCACCGGAGCTGGTGCCGACGATCGCGGACGTGCTGTTGCGGCTCGGCGCGACGCGCGCCTTCGTCGTCCACGGTGCCGGCGGCGTGGACGAGCTCTCGCCCGCCGGCCCGAACCTCGTCTGCGAGGTCGCGGACGGGCAGGTACGGCGCCGCGAGATCGACCCGCTCGAGCTGGGCGTCCCGCGCTGCGCGCCGGAGGACCTTCGCGGCGGCGAGCCGGAGGACAACGCGCGGACGATCCGGGAGATCTTCGCCGGCGCGAACGGCGCACGGCGCGATGCGGTCCTGCTCAATGCCGCCGGCGCGATCGCAGCCGGCGGCCATGCGGCTGATCTTGCGGAAGGGCTCGAGCTGGCGCGCGAGGCGATCGACTCGGGTGCGTCGGGAGAGCGACTGGAGGCCCTGATTGCGTTTCGCTGATGCGCTTCGCGGCCCGGGGCTCGCGGCAATCGCCGAGGTCAAGCGGCGATCACCGTCCGCCGGCGATCTCAGGCCGGACGCGGATCCCGCCGAGCTCGCACGCGGGTTCGAGCGAGCTGGGGCCGCAGCCGTCTCGATCCTCGTGGACGAGCGCTTCGCCGGCTCGCTCGAGGATCTGCGCGCGGCGCGAACCGCGACCGGCCTGCCGCTGCTCGCGAAGGGCTTCTTCTCGACCCGCGACGAGCTCCGCGAGCTGCGCGAGGCCGGAGCCGATGCCGTGCTCCTGCTGCTGCGCGATCTCGACGACGGGACGACGGCCGAACTGCTCCGAAGCGCTCCGCGAGCTCGAGCTCGACGCGCTCGTCGAGGCCCACGACGCCGGCGAGCTCGAGCGAGCGGTGCGGCTCGAAGCGGAGACGATCGGGATCAACGCCAGAGATCTGTCCACCTTCGAGATCGACCGCCAGGCGCAGCTCGAGCTCGTCTCGCAGGCCCCGCAGCGACCGCGTCGTCGTCGCCGAGAGCGGGATCGCGTCGCGGGCACAGGGCGCGGCCGCGGAGCTTGCGGGCGCCGACGCGATCCTGGTCGGCTCAACGCTCATGCGGGCAACCGATCCGGCCGCGAAGCTCGCCGAGCTGATCTCCAGGCCGCTCGTGAAGGTCTGCGGTCTCACCCGCGAGCAGGACGTCGCCGCCGCAGCCGACGCGGGCGCGGACCTGGCCGGGTTCATCCGCGTCGACGGGAGCCCGCGCCGGGCCGCCGGCGTGCTGCCGGTGCCGGAGACCATGCTCTCGGTCTCCGTCCACGTCGGAGAGCCGAGCGACGAGGGCGCCGACCTCGTCCAGCTCTACGAGCGAGACGCGAACGGCGCGCTACGGGGCCGGGACGCCGTCCTGCTTCGCGAGGGCGAGCCCGTCGCCCGCGTCCTCGATCTCCCGTGGGAAGAGGACGACCCCGACCACCTCGCCCGTGCGCAGGCCGCCGACGGCCGGGTCGTGCTGGCGGGAAGGCTCGGCCCCGACAACGTCGGAGCAGCGATCGAGGCGGTGCATCCGTGGGCCGTCGACGCGGCGTCGAGGCTCGAGTCCGAGCCGGGGATCAAGGATCACGGCAAGGTGCGCGCCTTCGTGGAGGCGGCGCGGTGCTGACCTACGGCGCCTACGGCGGCCGCTTCGTGCCCGAGACGCTGATCCCGGCGCTGGACGAGCTCGAGCAGGCGTGGAACGAGGCGAAGGACGATCCCGCGTTCGCGCTGGAGCTGGACGAGCTCGGTCGCTCCTTCGCCGGCCGGCCGACGCCGCTGACCCGCGCCGAGCGCTTCGCGCCGGACAAACGGCTCTACCTCAAGCGCGAGGATCTTCTCCACACCGGCGCCCACAAGCTGAACAACGCGCTCGGCCAGGCGGTGCTCGCACGGCGGCTCGGGAAGCAGCGGATCGTGGCCGAGACCGGCGCGGGCCAGCACGGCGTCGCGGCCGCAACCGTGTGCGCCAGGTTCGGCCTCGACTGCGTCGTCTACATGGGCGCCGAGGACATGTCCCGCCAGGCGCCCAACGTGGACCGGATGCACCTGCTCGGCGCCGAGGTCGTGCCCGTCGAGTACGGGACGAAGACCCTGCGCGAGGCGACGAGTGAGGCGATCCGCGACTGGATCGCCAACGTCGAGACGACGCACTACCTGCTCGGCTCCTGCGTCGGCCCGCACCCCTACCCCGAGCTCGTCCGCGAGCTCCAGGCGGTGATCGGACGCGAGGCGAGAGCCCAGATCCTCGAGCTCGAAGGCCGGCTGCCCGACGCAGCCGTCGCCTGCGTCGGCGGCGGCTCCAACGCGATCGGGCTCTTCGCCGGCTTCCTGGACGACGACGTCGAGCTTGTCGGCGTCGAGGCGGCGAACGCCGCCAGCCTCGGCTCCGGCAGGGCCGGCGTCCTCCACGGCGCGCGCTCCTCGCTGCTGGCCGACGAGGACGGCCAGGTGCTCGACGCCGAGTCGATCTCCGCGGGCCTCGACTATCCCGGGGTCGGACCGGAGCACGCGTTTCTGCGCGACTCCGGCCGGGCGCGCTACCTGGAGGCGACGGACGACGAGGCGCTCGCAGCCTTCCGCCGGCTCGCCGAGACGGAGGGCATCCTCCCCGCCCTCGAGCCTGCGCATGCGCTCGCCCGAGTCGGCGATCTCAGCGCCGAGCTGGTCGTCCTCTGCCTCTCCGGCCGGGGCGACAAGGACCTCGCCCAGGTGACGGGATGAAGACCCTCGTCGTCTACCTGATGGCCGGGCGGGACACCCCGGAGCTCGCGCAGGCCGCGGTCGCCGGCGGGGCGGACATCGTGGAGCTCGGCTTTCCCTTCTCGGACCCGCTCGCCGACGGGCCGGTCATCCGCCGCGCCGCCGAGCGGGCGCTCGCCGAGGGGATGCGCACGCGCCGCTGCCTCGAGTGCCTGGCCGAGACTCGAGCCCGGGTCGACGTCCCACTCATCCCGATGACCTACGCCTCGCTGCTCGAGGCCTACGGCTACGACCGCTTCGCGGCCGACGCGCGGGCCGCCGGCGCCAACAGCCTGATCGTCGCCGATCTCCCGGCCGGCGAGCAGCCGGAGCTCCGCAGAATCCAGCTCATCGCCCCTACCTCCACCGACGCAAGGATCGACATTGCGGCGCGGCAAACGGACGGCTGGCTGTACCTGGTCACCGTCACAGGGACGACCGGGGCCCGCGAGCGCCTCTCCCCCTCGCTCGCGGGTCTCGTCGCCCGCACGCGGCCGCTCACCGACCTTCCGCTCTACGCCGGCTTCGGCATCTCGACGCCGGAGCAGGCCGCCGAGGCCGCCGACCTCGCGGACGGGATCGTCGTCGGCTCCCGTGCGGTCGAGGTCGCAGAGCGAGGTCCGGACGCCCTGCACGACTACGTTGCCTCGCTCCGAGCTGTGCTCGGGGCATTGGCACAATCGACCGCATGAGGATCTTCTCCGGCATCCAGCCGACTGGCTCGAAGCACTTCGGCAACTACAGCGGCGGCTTCCGCCAGTACGCGGCGACGCAGGAGCTCGGCGATGCCTTCTTCTGCATCGTCGACCTGCACTCGATCACCGTCGACTACGACCCCGCCGACCTCCGCGAGCGGACGCTCGACCTCGCCGCAATGCTCTTCGCCACCGGCCTCGATCCCGACCGCTCGACCGTCTTCGTCCAGAGCCACGTGAAGGCGCACGCGGAGGCAGCTTGGCTGCTGGCCTCGGTGACGAGCTTCGGCGAGCTGCGCCGCATGACCCAGTTCAAGGAGAAGTCCGACCAGCAGGAGTTCGTCTCGGCCGGCCTCTTCACGTACCCGGTGCTGATGGCCGGCGACATCCTCCTCTACCAGACCGACCTCGTCCCGATCGGAGACGATCAGCGCCAACACCTGGAGCTGTCCCGGAACATCGCCGAGCGCTTCAACTCACGGTACGGCCTGACCTTCAAGCTGCCCGAGGGCCGGTATCCGGAGATCGGCGCGCGGATCATGGACCTCCAGGAGCCGGACCGGAAGATGTCGACGACGCTCGGCACGCCGCAGGGGACGCTTCAGCTGCTCGACGAGGCCGACACACTGCGGAAGAAGGTCAAGAGCGCGGTCACGGACTCCGGAACCGATGTCCGCCGCGGCGAGGACAAGGCCGGGATCACGAACCTGATCGACATCATGTCCGTGGTCACAGGCGACCCGCCCGAGGCAATCGAGTCTCGCTACGACGGCGCCGGCTACGGCCAGTTCAAGTCAGACGTGGCCGAGGCGGTCGTCGAGGTCGTCGTCCCGATCCAGGAGCGCTACCGCGCGCTCCGCTCGGACGACGCCGAGCTGCACCGGCTGCTCGCGATGGGCGCCGACAAGGCGCGAGGCGTCGGCGCCGACGCTCGCGGCGATGTACGAGCGCATGGGCTTCGTCCTCTGACACGACCGAAAGAGCGTCTTGCGAGTCCAGCGCAGGCCACGATCGGCGGTGGAGCCGCCGATCGAGCACCGCGACGTCACAACTATCATGGGCCTGCTCGGCGACATCCACTACGAGCTGACCAAGATCCGGAAACTGCTGGAGGACGAGGATGGGGAAGAGGAAACGCCGAGGACGACACCTGAGGAAGAGGCGCGCTTCGAGAGACTCAGCAAATGGTCCGCGAGCGCATCGCCTACCACGAGCGGAAAGCGCAAGAGGAGGACGCCCGCCGCGCGAGCGGCTCAGGAGTCGCTAGAGCCAGCCGGCGCGCCTGAACCGCCAGTAGAGCATCAGGCAGACCCCGGCGATGAGCGCGAGCACGAGCGGGTAGCCGAACCGCCACTCGAGCTCGGGCATGTGCTCGAAGTTCATCCCGTAGATCCCTGCGATCGCCGTCGGGACGGCGATGATCGCCGCCCAGGCCGAGATCTGCCGGACGTCCTGATTCTGGCGGAAGCTCGCCTGGGTCAGGTTCGCGGTCAGGATGCTCGTCAGCAGCTCGCGGAGCTCGATGACGCGTGCGATCTCGCGCAGCAGGTGGTCGTGGACGTCGCGGAAGTACGGCCGCTTCTGCTGGGGAACCATCGGATAGAGGCCGGCAGCGAGGTCGTCGACCGGGCCCTCGAGCGGCGTGATCGCCTGGTGCACCTCCAGCACCGTCCGCTTGAGGCGGTAGATCCGCGCCGAGAGGTCGCCGTGGCTCGACGAGAACACGTCCTGCTCGAGGCCCTGCACGCGAGCGTCCAGCTCCTCGATGAGCGGCAGGTAGTCGTCGACGACCTTGTCGAGGATCCCCCACAGCGCGGCGGTCGGCCCGTGGGCCAGCAGGTCGGGCCTCCCCTCGAGCGTCAGACGCACCCGGTGGAGGTCGGTGTCGCCGTGCCTCACCGTGATGATGAACGTGTCGCCGACGAAGGCCAGGATCTCGCCAAGGACGAGATCGTCGTCCACGAGCTGAGCGGTCTTGAGGACGGTGAAGAGCGTGTCGCCGTAGACCTCGACCTTGGGCCGCTGGTGCGCCTTGATCGCGTCCTCGACGGCGAGCTCGTGGAGGCCGAACTCGCGGCGGACGGCGTCGAACTCCTCCTCGGTCGGCTCGTGGAGGCCGATCCAGGCGAAGCAGCCCTGCTTGCGGCTCGCCTCGTAGGTCTCCTCGAGCGGAAGATCGCCGGCGTAGCGGTGGCCGTTCACGTAGACCGCGCTGTCGACGATCATCGAACCGAGCGTAACGCGGCGACCTCGTCCCGGGTCAACTCACGCGACTGTCCCGGGTCGAGCCCCTTGGTGGTCAGGCCGGCGTACCGGCTCCGGTGCAGCCGCCGGACGGGATGGCCGACGGCCTCGAGCATCCGCCGCACCTGGCGGTTGCGCCCCTCGTGGATCGCGAGCTCGACGAGCGACGGGCCCAGGCGTCGCACCTTCGCCGGCGCGGTCGGGCCGTCCTCGAGCGCGACTCCCTCCGCGAGCCGGCGGAGCGCGTCGTCATCGGGCTCGCCGTCGACCTCGGCCTCGTAGACCTTCTCGACCTCGTACTTGGGATGGGCCAGGCGGTGCGCGAGGTCGCCGTCGTTCGTCAGAAGCAGGACGCCGGTCGTGTCGGCGTCGAGCCGCCCGACCGGCACGACCCGCGAGTCGTGGCGCACGAGGTCGACGACCGTCGGCCTGCCCTGAGGATCGCTCGCCGTCGTCACGACGCCGGCGGGCTTGTTGAGCAGCACGTACGCGAGCTGCTGGGGAGCGACTCGCTCGCCGTCCACCTCGACGCGATCGGCGGGCTCGACGAACGTGTTCAGCTGCCCCGCCTGGCCGTTCACCGTCACCCGTCCGGCCTTGATCAGCTCGTCGGCCTTGCGGCGGGAGGCGACGCCGGCCCTGGCCAGGTAGGCATTCAGGCGCACGCGGGTAGGGTTGCAGCGTGGGACGGATTGCGCCCTACCTGCTCTACGAGGACGGCGCCGCCGCGATCGACTTCCTCACGAAGGCGTTCGGCTTCGAGGAGGTCATGCGGATGGACGAGGGCGGTGTCGTCAACCATGCGGAGCTCCGGCTCGGCGACGACTCGATCATGCTCGGCGATCCCGGCGAGGACTACCAGAGCCCGAAGAACGCCGACCATCGGACCTCGCTCGTGCACGTCTACGTCGACGACGTGGACGCCCACTTCGAGCGGGCGAAGGCGGCGGGTGCGGAGATCGTCCAGGAGCCCACCGACCAGGAGTACGGCGACCGGCGCTACGACGCGAAGGATCCCGAAGGCCAGCTCTGGTCGTTCGCAACGACCTTGAGGCTTAGGTGAGCCGCGGTGCGGCAGGCTGCGCTTGGGAGGGTCGCGGCGGAGGGCCAGGCAGGCGTATCGCCTGCGCTCGCGTGGGAGGCCGAGGCTGGCTCGCGCTCGCCGATGCCTGTGAGGAGCACGGCATCGAGGCGCTCTTCCGCTCCGACCACTACCTCTCGCAGGCCGATCCCGAGCGCGTCGCGACCGACGCCTGGACGCTCCTCGGCGCCCTCGCCGCGCGGACCTCGAAGCTCCGGCTCGGGACGCTCGTCTCTCCCGTGACCTTCCGACACCCAGCTGTGGTGGCAAAGGCAGCCGCGACCGCCGACCACATCTCGGGGGGTCGCGTCGAGGTGGGAATGGGCGCGGGCTGGATGACGGAGGAGCACGAGCGCTTCGGCCTCGACTTCCCGGAGACGAAGGAACGGCTGCGGACGCTGGCCGAGCACGTCGAACAGGTCGACCGGCAGCTCCGCGAGGACCCGCTGGTCGTCCAGCAGCCTCGCCCGCCGCTGATCGTCGGGGGCAGCGCCGGCCGCGGAACCGCCGAGCCGGCCGCGCGGTTCGCCGACGAGTACAACACCTTCGGCGTCGACCAAGCCGAAGCCGCGCGTCGGCGGAAGAAGCTCGACCAGGCGTGCGAGCGGGAAGGCCGCGACCCGGCGTCCCTGCGCTTCTCTCTGATGACGCCGTTCCTGCTCGGTCGCGACCACGCAAAGCGCTTCGTCCAGGTCTATCCGGGGGCGGGATCGCCGGACGAGGTGTTCGACGAGCTGAAGCGGCGCGGGCTCGCCGGGAGCGCGGTCGATCTCGTGGACGGTCTCCGCGACTTCGAGGCGGTCGGCGTCGAGCGCGTCATGCTCCAGCACGTCGTCCACGACGACCTCGACGTCGTCGCGGCGCTTGGCGAGATCGCCGCGGCGTTCTCGATGCCGTCTCGATAGGCGACCGGCTCGGGCTCGCCGGAAGCCACGCCGGCGCGGGCCAAGTACGCGTTCGGCCGCCTGGCGGATCGCGTGGCAGGCAAGCTGCGCGGCCGAGCACCTCTATGGACAACCGGCGAGCTCTCATAGTCCTGCCCAACCTCAATCCCGGCGGCGCCGAGCGGCTGAACCTGGACCTCGTCGAGCCGCTGCGGAGCCAGGGCATCGACGCGGACCTCTTCTGCCTGCTCGATACGGGGATCCTGCGCGCCGAAGCCGAGGCCCGGCAGTTTCGGTTGTTTCGCGGCGGGCCCGACGTCCCCGGCATCCCGGGGAGGCTGCGGGGCTATCTGATCGGGACGGTCCGGCTCGCCCGCATCGGCCGGCGCTACGACGTTCTGGTCGCCGGGCTCGAGGCGATCACGCCGTTCGCGGTACTGGCGGCTGCGGCGGTCTGCAGGCGGCCGGCCGTCTCGCAGCTCCACTGCATGCCGCGTGCGCTCTACGAGCAGCTCGGGGCGAAGGGCCGCGCCTTCTCGGTCCTCACGCGCCTGTTCTACCGCCGCTTCAAGTGGAACACGGCCGTCACCGACGCGGCGGGGGAGGAGCTCGCGAGCCTCGGTGTCCCGCGCTCGACGATTCGAACCGTGCCGAACGGGATCGACTTCGCCCGGATCGAGGAGCTGGCCGCCGAGGACCTGCCGGGCCCCGGCGATGACCTCCCACTCGTCGTCGCGGCCGGCCGGCTGGCGCCGGAGAAAGGCTACGAGGTTCTCATCGAGGCGCACGGGCTCGCCCGGGATCGGGTCCCGCATCGGCTGATGATCTTCGGGCAGGGACCGGAGCGAGACAGGCTCGAGGCGCTCATCAGCGAGCTCGGCCTCGAGGACACCGCCTCGCTCGCGGGCTACATCCCGAACCACTACCCGTGGATCCGCCGCGCCTCCCTCCTCTGCCTCTCCTCGTACCACGAGGGGATGCCGCTCGTGCTGATCGAAGCGCTGTCGCTGGGGACTCCCGTGGTTTCGACCCGCTGCTCGGAGGGGGTTGCGAGCCTCCTGCGTGAGGGCGAGCTGGGGGCGCTCGTCGAGCCGGGGTCTCCCCCTGCGCTCGCCGAGGCGATCGTCACTCATCTACAGCAACCCGAGGAGATGCGCGAGCGCGCCGCCCGCGCCGGCGCGAGCGCACGGGAGGCGTGGTCGATCGAGACATGTGCTGCGCGGCACGCCGAGGTCATCGAGTCCGCGATCCAACGCTAGAGTCGCGCCGTGGCCGCGAGCCCTGAGACCGAGCGGCGCGACGCGCTCGTCGAGCGGCTCTTCGAGGCCGTCCTCGGGTTCAACGACCTCCATGCCGTCTACCTCGGCGACCGGCTCGGCCTCTACGCCGCGCTCGCCGGCGGCGCGTCGACTCCTCCCGAGGTCGCGGCGGCCGCGGGCTGCGACGAGCGCTACGTCCGCGAGTGGCTGGAGCACCAGGCGGTGGGAGGCATCCTCGACGTCGAGGACACCTCGGCCGCGCCGGACGAGCGCCGCTACCGGATTCCGGCCGGACACGACGAGGTCCTGCTCGACCGCGACAGCGTCAACTACATGGCGGCCTTCGCGCGGATGATGGTCGGGATGGTGGAGCCGCTGCCGCAGGTGCTCGAGGCGTTTCGGACCGGCAAAGGCGTGCCATACGCCGACTTCCCGCCGGATTTCGTCGAGGGGCAGGGGGACATGAACCGGACGCAGTTCGTCAACCTGCTCGCGAGCGAGTGGCTCCCGGCGTTGCCTGACGTGGACGAGCGGCTCCGCTCGGGATCGGCCCGGGTCGCGGACGTCGCGTGCGGGACCGGCTGGTCGAGCGTGGCGATCGCGAAGGGGTATCCGGGCGTCCGGGTCGACGGATTCGACCTCGATCCGGCGTCGATCGAGCTCGCACGCGAGGTGGCGGAGGCGGAAGGCATGTCCGACCGCGTCGATTTCCAGGTCCGGGACGCCGCCGACCCGGAGCTCGCCGACCGCTACGACCTCGTGACGGTGTTCGAGGCCGTGCACGACATGGCGAAGCCCGTCGAGGCGCTGCGTGCGATTCGCGGGCTCCTCGCAGAGGGCGGCGTCGCGCTGGTCGCGGACGAGAGGGTCGCCGACGAGTTCACGGCGCCGGGCGACGACGTCGAGCGCGTGATGTACGGCTGGTCGATCCTGCATTGCCTCCCGGTCGGCCGGGTGGAGCAGCCGTCGGCCGAGACCGGTACCGCGATGCGAGAGTCGACCTTCCGGCGCTACGCCGGGGAGGCGGGATTCGCCACGGTCGAGGTCGTGCCGATCGAGCACGACTTCTGGCGCTTCTACCGGCTGGAAAGCTAGGCCGGCCGCTTCTCGGCGAGCTGCTTCGAGCCGGCCGCGGATGTCCTCTGCGTCGCCGAGGTCGTCCAGCCGTGGCAGCACCGAGAGGCTCTCGAGGCCGAAGACGCGCTCGAAGAGCGGGGTCGTGCGGTAGCGGACGGCTCCGCCCTCTTCTCGGCCCGCTTCGGCGATCAGGCCGCGCTCGACCAAGCCGGCGACGACCGAGTCTGCCGCGACTCCGCGCAGGCGAGCGATCTCCGGCCGGGAGCATGGCCCCAGGTAGGCAATGACCGCGAGCGTCTCCATCGCTGCCTGCGAGAGGCCGCGCTCGACGGGCCGCTCGAACATGCGGCCGCATGCCTCGGCCGCTTCGCGGGAGGCGCGGAACGCCCAGCCGCCGGCGACCTGCTCGAGGACGATCCCACTGCGGCCCTCCTGGAAACGCTCCCCCAGCAGCCCGAGCGCCATCTCCACGCGTTCGGCGTCCTCGGCGGCCGCCTCCGCGAGCTCGGCCACCGACAGCGGCTGGGAGGCGACGACCAACAGGGCCTCCAGCGTGCGAGCGAGGCGATCGAGCGGGTTGGCTGCGACTAGGCGGAGCGGGCGGTCCATGTGGTGGTCCTTTCCGTTTTCGTGTCGGCGTTCCTCTGTACGCGAATCGGCGCGAACGGCGCCGCCTGGGACAGCTCGATCTCTCCGGCCTTGCGGAGCTCCAGCAGCGCGAGGAAGGCCACGGCCTGCTCGACACGCGTCAATTGGCGCACTTCCGTGTCGAAGTCGAAGCGAGTGCGGCGCGCGAGCAGGGCCCGGAACCGGCCGAGGAACTGCTCCACCGGCGGGAACCGGAGCTCGAGGTGCGCGAGAGAGACCGCAGGCGGGTCCGCGGTCAGCGCCCGGAGAAGCGTGGCCAGCTCGGCCGGGTCCTGGGGAGCCAGCCGGCGCTCGACCTTCGGCGCGAGCGGCGCAGGCCCGAGCCGGAAGTACCGGTCGCTCTCCTCGTCGAGCCGGTCGACGAGCCACGCGGCCGCCTCCTTGATCCGGCGGTATTCCGCGAGGCGCCGGGCGAGCTCTGCCGCGGCCTCGGCCGGATCGAGATCCTCGAGGTCGGTCTCCTCGCCGGTGAGCAGCGCGCGGGCCTTCAGCTCCAGCAGCGCCGCGACGAGGACGAGGAACTCGCCGCAGGCGTCGAGGTCGAGCTCCTCCCGCTCGGCGAGCCGCTCGAGGAAGGCGAGCACGATCCCCGCGACGTCCACCTCGCCCAGGTCCAGCTCGTCCCGCAGGACCAGGGCGAGCAGCAGGTCGAAGGGACCCTCGAACGCCTCGAGGTCGAGCTCGAGCTCGCGAACCGGCATCGTCATCAGCGCGGGACGCTAGCGGGGAGGTCGGACGCGGGCCTTCGGGATCGCCATGGCCGGCGCGTCCTTCGGCGCCTCGCGCGTCTTCTCGCGCCTCGGACGGCGCCGCCCGCGCAGAAACTGCCAGTAGACGAAGAACGCGGTCGCCAGGATGAAGACCACGAGCGAGACCCAGGCGTTCAGGCGCCAGGGCCCGAGCTCGTGCGACGGGTCGATCCGCAGCATCTCCTCCCAGAAGCGGCCGAACGTGTAGAGCGAGACGTAGAGCGCGAACAGCGCCGGCGGCCGGAAGCGGATGAAGCGGTCGAGGACGAGCAGCAGGATCGCCGCCGCCGTCACGTAGAGGAACTCGTAGAGGAAGGTCGGGTGGAAGGTCTCCGACGTCGCGTACTCGAACGGGCGGTTCTCCGGGTCGATCTCGAGGCCCCAGGGCCGGTCGGTCGGCTCGCCGAAGAGCTCCTGGTTCCACCAGTTGCCGAAGCGGCCGACGCCGTGCGCGAGCATCAGGCCGGGCGCGGCGGCGTCCATGAGCACCCACGGGCTCTTTCCGGCGCGCTTGCAGATGTAGGCACCGACGATCGTGCCGAGCAGGATTCCGCCCCAGACGCCGAGGCCGCCCTTCCAGACCATGAAGACGCCCTGCCACTTCGGGTCGGGGACCTCCGACCAGCTCGTGATCACGTGGTACGCGCGCGCGCCGACGATTCCGGCCGCCACGCCCCAGACGGCGATGCGGAGCAGGAGATCCCAGTCGCCGCCTTCCGGTCGCTTCGTCCAGCGCAGGCCGGTGACGACGATGCAGACGGCGATCGCCAGCAGCAGCATCAGGCCGTACATGTGGATGTCGAGCGGGCCGAGCTCGAAGAAGCCGCTCGACGGCGAGGGGATCGACGCGATCACGGGCCGCATTCTGCCCGTCCGCGCCGGACGGGTCCCGGTGCCAGGCACCGAGCCATGGCTCGATCGGACGAGAGCGCCGGATGGCTACGGCGAATCAGGTGGTCGACCCGGCCGCGCGAGACGCCTCCCGGTGCCAGGCACCTGGACGTGGCTCCAGAGGGCGAGGACTAGAGCAGGATCTTGGTTGCGAGCTCGGGGGGACAGCCCTGGTCGAGCAGCTCGACGGCACGGTGAAGATCGATGTCATGGCGTGCCGCAAGCCGCCCGGCAGCGCGTGTCCCGTACCCGGCCCGCTCCAGCTCCTCGGCGCGCCAGCGCTCGATCTTCACGAGCTCTGTGTCCTCGAGGACGGGGACTTCGGTCTGGGCCATTGCGCAGTGCCTCCGGTCGTTGCTTACCAACTCATCGTCGGCGGTCCGGGCGCCCGCGTTCTCCCCCCTTTGGGGAGTTGTAGTCCACAACTGAGACGGGCGGCCCGAAGGCCGCCCGTCGTGGAAGAGCGTCAGCTCGCGGGCGCCGGTGCGCGAACCCGCACGCGCCGTGAGAGCCAGTACAGGAGCACGACCGCCGCGAGAGCCAGGCCGCCGAACCCGATGATCGCGATGAACGGCAGGCTGTTTCCGCCGCCGGCGCCGATGTCGACGGCGCCGAACGTGTGCGTCTTTGCTCCGCCGTACTGGGAGAACCCGTCGTAGACCTCGTAGGTCCAGCTGCCTTCGCTGGGGAAGACGACCTTCGCGGTGTAGACGCCGGCCTCGTCCGTCGGCTTGGCGGCGAACGTCTTGGCCTCGCCGGTCGTCTTGTTCCGGATCGTCACGGTCGGGCTGATGCCCGACAGGGGCGTCTCGCCGTGCTGGAGGACCGTCACCTTGGCGTTCCACGTGTCCCCCGCCCCGACACCGCCGTCGGGCGGCGAGAGGCCCGCCGTCGCCCAGCCTCCGGCCAGCGCGCTCGACGGCGCCGCCAGAGCGACGAGCGCGAGCGGGATGAGCAGTCTCTTCATGCGCAGAACCTCCTCGTAGCTGCCGGTCCTACACCGCTCGGCTCCACCGCGTTCCGCTCAGCGCAGCGAGCGCGCGATGCGCAGCGCCTCGTCCTTGGAGATCTCCGCCTCGATCCGAACGGTCACGCCGTCGACCTCGTACACGAGCGCGTTCCCCACGAGCCGGAACGGCTCCTCGTGATCGGTGCTCGGGTAGAAGATCGCGTGCTTCTCGCCGTAGAGCCACACGCCGGCGTAGCCGGGCTCGACGACGACCAGCTCACGATCGGTGACGTTGAGGTTCACGATCTTCTCGATCGCCCCACGGGCGTCGGCCTGGGTGATCAGGAGCTTCGGCTCCTCCTCCGACCCGTACAGGAAGGCGACCTGGCTG
This sequence comes from uncultured Actinomycetes bacterium, assembly GCA_963847235.1. Classification (GTDB taxonomy): domain Bacteria; phylum Actinomycetota; class Thermoleophilia; order Gaiellales; family Gaiellaceae; genus JACDAN01. The sequence continues at coordinate 285,782 of CAWJYU010000009.1, forward strand.
GATTGTTCGTTGTAATAGACCTTCGGCGGAGCATCGAGCCCCTCGACCGTCGGCACGCGCACCCGGAAACCCGCGCGCTCGCGCGCCTCTTCGATGCTCATCCGTTCGCCGAGCTCGAGGCCGGCGGTCGCTTGTTCCACAGGCGGCAGCTCCTCGACGTACCGGATCGTCACGTTGCCGATCCCGAGCCAGTCGCGGATCGTGCTCCGCGCCTGCGGCACCGCGAGCACAGCCCCGACCGCGACGGCCAGGACGGCAAGGGCGACGACGAGCGCACGGCGGGAGAACACCGACGGCCGCCGGGCCTCCGCGATCCGGCTCCGCACCCGGCCCGTCAGGTCGGGAGTGGCCGGGAAGTCCAGGTCCCGGCCGACGGCGAGCAGTGCCCGTTCGAGCTCACTCATCGCCAAGCTCCTCCCTGAGACGGTCGAGCCCGCGCGAGAGCCGCGACTTGACGGTTCCTTTCCGGAGCCCGAGCGCCTGGGCCGTCTCCTCCTCGGACAGCTCGAGGAAGTACCGGCAGGCCACGACGTCGCGCTGCTCCTCCGGCAGCGCGTTCACCGCCGCGAGGAGCGTCTCCTGCTGCTCGCCGGCGAGGAGAGTGGCCTCGGGGGACGGGGCCGCGCCCCCCGAGAGCGGGTCCGCCGCGGCGCGCAGCGCGAGGTGCGTGCGCCGGCCTGTCGAGCGGCGTCTGTTCCGGGCCTCGTTGGCGACGATCCGCAGGAGCCACGGGCGAAGCTCCGCGCCGGGCCGGAAGCGGCCGAGCGCGTAGTAGGCCTTCACGAACGCGTCCTGCGCGGCGTCCTCGGCGTCGGCCGCGCTGCCGGTGAGCAGGTAGGCGGTGCGGAAGGCGATGCCCTGGTATGCGTGCACGAGGTCTCCGTAGGCGTCCTGGTCGCCGCGCTTTGCCCGTTCGACGAGCTCCGCTTCTGTCAGTGGTCGGCCCACCACCGACCGTTCTACACCGGCGGAGGGTGGCCGGTTCCTAGGGGATGCGCTGCCCGAAGGCGAGGATGTAGCCGTTCGGATCCTGGACGCGGATCTCGAGCATCCCCCACGGCCGCTCGATCGGCTCGTGCAGGAGATCTGCGCCGCGACGCTCGAGCTCCTCGTGCAGGGCGGCGACGTCGTCCACCGAGAGGTAGATGTCGAAGAGATCCGGCTGGACGACCTCGTGGTTCGGCCTCGGCTGCTCACCCTGGTTGAAGTGGATGCTGACCTCGTCCCGGTGCGCGTAGCCGTACGTGGCCGGGTTGGGCTCCCATGACTCCGTCTCGAAACCGAGCTTGTCGCGGTAGTGCTCGAGCGTCTCGAGGACCTCCGGGACGATCAGCACCGGCGCAAGGCCTCGAATGGTCGCCATGTGGCCGATCCTATTGAGGTCGGGCAGAGCCGGAGACGGCTGGAGCGAAGACCTCCGGAAAGCGCTCCCGTGGCGCGGTGATGCAGCGGTCGCGCGAGCTGGGCCCCCAGCGGGCACGGTCGTAGTCCGGCGCGAAGGGGCGCTCGAGCTCGTCCAGCTCGTCAACCGCCGTCCGGAGGCGGGAGCGCCAGCCGCTGTCGCGCGGCTCTGGTGCGGCGAGCAGCCCGCTGACCGCCTTGACGAGAGCTTCCTTTCGCACGATGTTCGCCGGCGTCTGCTCCTTGAGACAGACGCCGTACGCGCCGGACAGATAGCCGTCCCACTCGGCGTCGACGTCGTCGGGACTGCCGCCGGCGGCGAGGAACTGCTGCTCGAACGCCTCGCGGCCTCCATCCGCGTTCACGAAGTAGTCGGCGGGAACCATCTCGGTGCCGTCGGGCAGCACGTACGACGGCTGCGGCAGCTCCCCGGCCGCGGCGCGCGAGCGAATCTCGTCCGGCGTTTCGGCGCGGCCGGCACAAGCTTCCTCGAGGGAGACGTAGTTCCGCTTGACGTACGCGACGTCCTCGGCCGTCATCCGGGCGTCCATCGAAGGAACGCTAGACCACGACAGAGCGCCCGCGGTTCCTGCTGTCGAGCAGCGGTTCAGCGCCCAGTTCACGAGCCACACGACGATCGTCGCGCCGACGTACGTCCAGAAGCCGTCGATCGAGAAGTCGGGCGCGATCCACTCGGCGAGCGCGAGCATCGCGATGTTGAGCACGAAGTAGAAGAGCCCGAGCGTGAACAGGATGATCGGGAAGGTCAGGATCGTGAGCACCGGCTTCAGGATGGCGTTCGCCAAACCGAGGACCGCCGCGCCGAGCAGGATCGGGCCCCACCGGCCGATCTCCACGCCGTCGAAGATCCCGTCGATCACCAGCAGCGCGACGACGTTCACGCCCCAGCCGATGAGCATGCGGATCAGGAGCCCCTGAATCATGCGGGCGAGTATCTCAAGTGACCGCGGCTTCGCCCAGGAGCGCCTTCACCTCGCCGAAGAACGCCGGCGTGGGGCTGACCCGGTAGCCCGCGCCGAGCTCGAGCACCTTCGGCCCCAGGGAGGTGTCGACGTTCATGATCACGGGCGCCTCGCCGGGGAAGTCCTTCATCAGCAGCTTCAGCTCCTGGAGCAGTCCGGCCGGCGCCTTGCGGGCATCCACTCGCAGCCGGACCTCGCTGAAAACGTGGGCCGCAGCGAATGCCGTCACCTCCATCGCGATCAGCTTCGTGTCGCCCGCCTGCTTGTGGTCGACGCGGCCTTTCACGACCAGGATTGCGTCCGGCAGCAACAACTCCTGCGACGACACGTAGACGGAGTTGAAGACGACCACCTCCGCGCTCGCCGTGATGTCGTCGAGCTGGACGAAGACCATCGGGTCGCCCTTCCGGGTCGTCACCTGCTTCAGCGCCCCGACCATGCCGCCGACGGTGACGATCTCGCCGTCCCGCCGCGCCGCGACATCCGACAGCCGGCAGTCCGTCTTCCGCGCCAGCTGCTCCTTCACGCCTTCGAGCGGATGCTCGGAGACGTACAGCCCGAGCGACTCCTTCTCGAGGGCGAGCAGCTCGGACTTCTCGAACTCCCCGAGCGGGATCTCCGGATGGACCTTCGGCGGCGCCGCGTCGTCGCCGCCGCCGAGGTCGAAGATCGAGCCCTGGCCGAGCAGCCGGTCGGCCTGCTCGCGCCCGCCCCAGGCCAACGCGTGGTCGACGACCGCGAGCATCCCGCGCCGCGGCGCCCCGGTCGAGTCGAGCGCGCCGCACTTGACCAGCGCCTCGAGCGCCCGCTTGTTCACGACCGTCGGATCGACGCGCTCCGTGAAATCCCAGAGGGAGGCAAACGAGCCCCCGCTCTCGCGCGCGGCGACGATTGCCGCCGCGGCTGCCTCCCCTACGTTCTTTACGGCATTGAGCCCGAAGCGGATCTTTCCCTCCACAACCGCGAAGTCCCGTTGGGACGAGTTGACATCGGGCGGCTCGACCGAGATCCCCATCTCCGCACAGGCGTTCACGTAGAGCGGCACCCGGTCCTTCGTGTTCATCACGGACGAGATCAGCGCGGCCATGTACTCGCACGGGTGGTTCGCCTTCAGCCAGGCAGTGCGGTAGGCGATCAGCGCGTAGCCGGCAGAGTGCGACTTGTTGAACGAGTAGTCCTGCGACTGCTCCGTGTCCTTCCAGAGCTGCGTCGCCACTCCGTGGGACACGCCGCTCGCGGCGCAGCCCTCCAGGAACTTGTCCTTGAGCGACGCCATCAGCGAGTGGATCTTCTTCCCGATCGCCTTGCGGAGGTCGTCCGCCTCGGCAGGTGAGAAGCCGGCGAGCTGCTTGGCGATCTCCATGTACTGCTCCTGGTAGATGCAGATCCCGTAGCTCGTCTCGGTGATCGGCTTCAGGCGGTCGTCGATGTAGGTGATCGGCTCCTGGCCGTTCTTCCGCTTCGCGTAGGACGGGATGTAGCCCATCGGCCCGGGCCGGTAGAGCGCGACGAGTGCGATCAGGTCCTCGAACTCGGTCGGCTTGACCTGCCGCAGCGCCTCGCGCATTCCCGAGGACTCGAACTGGAAGACGCCCATCGCGTCGCCCTTCGCGAGCATCGCGTACGTCTTCTTGTCGTCCAGCGGCAGCTTCTCGTTCGAGAGCCCACCCACCAGCCGGTACGTCTTCTCGATCACGTCCAGGTTGCGCAGGCCCAGGAAGTCCATCTTCAGGAGGCCGAGCGCTTCGACGTCCCACATCCCGAACTGCGTGACAACCTCCTGGTCGGAGCCTTTCTGCTGGAGCGGGACGTACTCGACGAGCGGCCTGTCCCCGATGACGACGCCGGCGGCGTGGATCGAGTCGTTGCGGACGAGGCCCTCGAGCGGCTTCGCGAGGTCGACGATCTCGCGCACCTGCGGGTCGGAGTCGTATGCGGTCTTGAGCTCGGCGCCCGGCTTCAGCGAGTCCTCGAGGTAGACCTTCGGCCCCTCCGGGATCATCTTCGCGATCCGGTCGACCTGGCCGTACGGCACCTCGAGCACGCGGCCGGCGTCCCGCACCGCGGCCCGGGCGAGCATGGTGCCGAAGGTGATGATCTGCGCGACCCGGTCGCGGCCGTATTTCTCCTTGACGTAGTTGATGACGCGATCCCGGCCGGCGACGGCGAAGTCGATGTCCATGTCGGGCATGGACTTGCGACCCGGGTTGAGGAAGCGCTCGAACAGGAGGTCGTGCCGAATGGGGTCGACGTCCGTGATCTCGAGCGCGTAGGCGGCGATGGATCCCGCGGCCGATCCTCGACCCGGGCCGACCTGGATGCCGTTCTGCTTCGCGAAGCGGACGAAGTCCCAGACGATCAGGAAGTAGTCCGCGAAACCCATCTCCTTGATCGTCTTCAGCTCGAACTTGAGACGGTCCTGGAGCTCGGGCGTGACGGTTCCGTAGCGCTTCTGCAGGCCTTTCTCGCAGAGCTCGGCGAGGTAGTCGAAGGCGTCGCGGTCGTCCGGCGTCGGGAACTTCGGGAGGCGGATCTCGCCGAGCTGGAGCTCGACGTTCAGCCGCTCGGCGATCTCGAGGCTCGTGCGAAGCGCCTGCGGGTAGTCCGCGAAGTCCGCGGCCATCTCGGCCGGGCTCTTGAAGTAGAACTGGTCGGTGTCGAACTTCCAGCGGCTCGGGTTCTTCAGCGAGTCGCCGGACTGGATGCAGAGCAGCGCCTCGTGGGCCCGCGCGTCCTCGTGGCGGAGGTAGTGGACGTCGCCCGTTGCGACGAGCGACAGACCGGACTGCTCGGCGAGCTGGGCGAGCTGCGGGTTGATCCGCGCCTGCTCGGCGAGGCCGGCGTTCTGGATCTCGACGTAGACGTTGTCGCGGCCGAAGACCTGCGTCAGGCGGTCGAGGTCGGACGCGGCGTCCTTGGGGCGGCTCTCTTCGAGCGCGCGGGAGACGCGGCCCGAGAGGCAGCCGGAGAGCGCGACGAGCCCCTTCGCATGAGACTCCAGATGGCTCCAGTCCACGCGCGGCTTGTAGTAGTAGCCCTCGAGGTAGCCGGCCGAGGCGAGCTTGATCAGGTTCCCGTAGCCCTCGTTGGACTCGGCCAGGAGCGTCAGGTGCGCGTAGCCCTTCTCCTGCTTGGACGAGTTGTCGCAGACGTACACCTCACAGCCGATCAGCGGCTTGACGCCCTGCTTCCCGGCGTGCTGGTAGAGCTGGACGGCGCCGGCGAGAGAGCCGTGGTCGGTGAGCGCCACAGCGGGCATCTCGAGCTCGGCCGCGCGAGCGGTGAGGTCCGGGATCCGGCAGGCCCCGTCGAGGATCGAGAACTCGGAGTGGACGTGAAGGTGGACGAACTCGGCAGCCAAGGCCGAGCCATTTTGGCAGGGGGACGAGACAGCGCCGTCTGCGCTTAGATGGCGACCGTGGAAGCCTTCGATCGGGCGAGGTACCGGGGCTCTCTTCTCGGTCTTGCGGCGGGCGACGCGCTCGGAACCACCGTGGAGTTCCAGCCACCCGGCTCGTTCGAGTCGCTGACGGACATCGTGGGCGGCGGGCCATTCCGCCTGCGACCGGGCGAGTGGACAGACGACACGTCGATGGCGCTTTGTCTTGCTGAGAGCCTCACGGAATACGAAGAGTTCGACCTCGTCGACCAGCTCGAGCGTTACCTCCGCTGGTGGCGTGACGGACATCTGTCGTCCAACGGGGCCTGCTTCGACATCGGCAACACCGTCCGGGCAGCGCTGCGCCGCTTCGAGGAGACGCGCGACCCGCACTCGGGCTCGACGGACCCGTACGCCGCGGGGAACGGGTCGCTGATGCGCCTTGCTCCGGTTGCACTGCGCTACGCGCGAGATCCTCGTCTCGCCGTGGAGCGCGCGGGCGAAAGCTCGCGGAGTACGCACGGTGCGGTCGCTGCCGTGGACGCCTGTCGTTTCTTCGCGGGACTGCTGGTCGCCGCTCTGCGAGGTGTGTCGAAGCGAGAGTTGCTGGAGCCGAGGTACGAACCGGCAATCGGGATCTGGGAAGACGACCCCCTGGTCCCCGAGGTCGACGAGGTCGCATCCGGGTCCTACGCCCGGCGGGACCCGCCGGACATCCAGGGCACCGGGTACGTCGTCCCCTCGCTCGAGGCGGCTCTGTGGGCGCTCTACGGCACAAACGATTTCCGAGCCGGCGCGCTCGCCGCCGCCAACCTCGGGAACGACGCAGACACGACTGCTGCAATCTACGGTCAGCTGGCCGGCGCGATCTACGGCGAGGAAGGCATTCCTACGGAATGGCGTGAGCGACTCGCGCTCCGCGAAACCATCGAGTCGTTCGCGGACCGCCTGTGGGCGCTAGGGCAAGAGTGAAGGTGCCAATTCCCGAGTCCTACTGGGTGGAAGCCGAGCGCTTTCTCGCTGGCGAGTACCCCGGTGCTCCGACCGACGCGGATGCCGTTCCCAAGCTCGCGGCGTTCCGTGAGGGAGGGGTCACATCGTTCATCGACCTGACGGAGGAGATAGAAGGCTTGAGGCCGTATGAGGGCTGGCTCCCTCAGGGCGTCAGGGTCCGGCGAAGCCCGATTCCTGACGGTGCGTGCCCGAGTTGGAAGCAGATGCGCGAAACGCTCGACCTCGTCGACGATGAGCTCGCGCGGGGCGAGGTTGTCTACCTCCACTGCTGGGGAGGCCACGGGCGGACGGGGACAGTCGTCGGGTGCTGGCTCGTACGCCACGGGCTGAACGGCCCCGAAGCGCTGCGAAGACTCGTCGAGCTGCGGCGCGACACGCCCGACGCACGATTGTGGCCGTCTCCCGAGACCGAAGAGCAGCGTCAGATGGTTCTCGGCTGGGACGAAGAGAGCGCGTGAAACACGAGCGTCGCGTCATAGAACTGGCAGCTGCAACTGCTGGCGCACTGGAGCGGGTCGCCGCCCACGCGCAGTTGGAGCACCTGAACGAAGTAAGCCACCTCCAGCCGGCAGGCTGGGCCGTGGCCGTGCGTTTGTCGAAAGCCTGGGTTCCTCCTGCGGAGCTCTCCAAGCCTCACGCGAAGGACGCAGGATGGCCGAAGTTAGGCCCGCTGGACCTCGCTCTAACCTGGCAGGGCGAGCTTCCGGTCCTTCTCGAGTTGAAGTGTGGTGCCGGCGCTGGTGCACTTGACGCCTGCGCCTGGGACGCAATCAAGCTCGCGTATCTGCTTGGCCACGGACGCGGCACTTCGGGATACCTGCTCGCGGGAACTCGGGCCGAGGATTGGGACCTGCCCGTCCGCGAAGTCGAACTGTTCGAGAAACGCGATTTCGACGCCCTGGAGCTGCGGGAGCGGTACGCACCAAGCTTCAAGAAGTGGGAGCTGGATGGATATCCCGTCGCGTCTCTCGTACCGAAGCGCCTAGCTACAGAGTCCGTCGCAGTCTTCCCGTTGCACGTGGGTACCGCAGCGTGGGAGCTCCGACTTGCCCGCGTGGTGCGACTAGGGAGCGACTGGGTCGAATGGCCTCGTCTCGTAGTCGTCTAAGCCGACATCGGCGCAGGATTCCTGCCGTAGGGAGGGGCACGATCCAACCAGTGAGCGAGAACCTCCGGACGACGTGGTGCGGTAGCACCTCGAGGAGTCGTGGAAGCTCAGAAGAGAGATGGACCGTGCGCCGATGCGGTCGTGCGTCACCTCCGGCGAGGCGCCGAGCGCTGCAATCCGGCGCCGCGTCGACCCGCTCTTAGGGGTCCGCCGACGCCCACGAGGCGATCCGGTCGCGCTCCTCCTGGGTCATGTTCGTCTCGTTGTTGAAGGGCATCCGCTTCTGCACGACGACGACGGTGTTGATGAGCTCCTTGTTGGACTCGATGTTGTCGGGGTTCGACAGGTCGATCAGCCCGGCCTGCTCGTAGCCCTCGATCGTCGGGCTCGGGGAGTGGCACGGCACGCAGCGCTGCTCGACGATCTGCTGCACCTCCTCGAAGGTCGCCGGCTCGGCGGCTGTGCCTCCGTCTCCGCCGTCTTCGTCCCCTCCGCCACAGCCGGCGAGCAACGCGAGGAGCACGAGGGCCAGGGGGATCCGGCGCACCACGGAGTAAGACGCGCTGCGGAGCGGAGAGTTATCCTCGGCTCGATGGAGCAGAAGCAGTTGGCGCAGACGAAGTTCCTCCTGAACGAATCCGAGCTTCCGCGGCGCTGGTACAACATCCGCGCCGACATGCCGAACCCGCCGCAGCCGGTGCTGCACCCGGGCACCGGCGAGCCAGTCGGCCCGGACGACCTCGCGCCGCTCTTCCCGATGGAGCTGATCCTCCAGGAGGTCAGCGAGGAGCCCGAGGTCGCGATCCCGGACGAGATCCTCGACATCTACAGCCTCTGGCGGCCCACCCCGCTCTACCGGGCGCACCGGTTCGAGCAGGCCGTCGGGACGCGCTCGCGGATCTTCTACAAGTACGAGGGCGTCAGCCCGCCGGGCAGCCACAAGCCGAACACGGCGGTCGCACAGGCGTACTACAACGCGAAGGAGGGCCGGACGCGCCTCTCGACCGAGACCGGCGCCGGCCAGTGGGGCTCGGCGCTCGCCTTCGCGTCGACGCTGTTCGGGCTCGAGTGCAAGGTCTACATGGTCAGGATCTCGTACGACCAGAAGCCGTTCCGGCGCTCGCTGATCCAGGCCTGGGGCGCCGAGATCGTGGCAAGCCCGTCCGAGGACACGCAGTCCGGACGTGCGGTGCTCGAGGAGCATCCCGATTCTCCGGGCAGCCTCGGGATCGCGATCTCGGAGGCGGTCGAGGACGCAGCGCAGCGCGAGGACACCGCCTACTCGCTGGGCTCCGTGCTGAACCACGTCCTCCTGCACCAGACGGTGATCGGGCAGGAGGCTCTGGCGCAGATGGAGCAGGCCGGCGCCTTCCCGGACGTCGTGATCGGCTGCGTCGGCGGCGGGTCGAACTTCGCCGGGCTCGCGTTCCCGTTCATCCGCGAGAAGATCGCGGGCCGCGACATCGACGTCCTCGCCTGCGAGCCGGCGGCCTGCCCGACGCTCACCCGCGGCCTCTTCGCCTACGACTTCGGGGACACGAGCAAGCTGACGCCGCTCGTCCCGATGCACACGCTCGGGCACGACTTCATCCCGGAGCCGATCCACGCCGGCGGCCTGCGGTACCACGGCGTCGCGCCGCTGATCTCCCAGCTCGTCCGGGACGGGCTCATCCGCGCCGAGGCCTACCTCCAGCGGGACTGCTTCGCCGCAGCGGTCGAGTTCGCGCGCAGCGAGGGGATCCTCCCCGCGCCGGAGGCGTCGCACGCGATCCTCGGCGCCCTCCAGACTGCGCGGGAAGCGGACGAGGCCGGCGAGGAGCGGACGATCCTCTTCAACCTCTCCGGCCACGGCCACTTCGACATGGCCGCGTACGACAACTACTTCGCCGGGAAGCTCGAGGACGTCGCACTGGACGAGGCGGAGATGCAGCGGGCGCTCGAGGCGATCCAGGGCCTCCCCACTCCGGCCTAGTCTCTAGCTCCGCGGGATTTCCGCCGATACAGCTTTCGTGGATCGCGAAGGCGCCCTCCCCATGCCCGGCCTCGTCCAGTCGCAGCCATTCGCCGACGGGCCGCCCCGGTGGTATGCGCGCCGCGGCTCGGAGCTCCTCGCGGGTGAGTCGAAGATCGAGTTGCTCTCGCGGATCTGGGATCAGGACGAAGCCGCACTCGGAGTCTTCGGGTCGCGGCTTGCAGCTCGCGCGGCGGAAGCTCGGCCCTCAGCCGGCTGATTCACGCAAACGAGTCCGAGCGCTCGGCGAGGATCGCCCCGAGCACCTCGCCCGTCCCTCCCGCGCGAAGGACGTCAATCGGTCTCTTGTCTCCGAGCGTTGGATTGTTTCCCTCGAGCCAGGCTTTCGCTGCTTCGGGTTCGTAGAGCTCGAGTAGCCTCTCGCGCGTTTCCTCAGGGACCTCGTCGAGGACGGTCTCGGGGTCAGAACTCATGCCGGCAGCCTAGGTCGTCATCCCCGTCGGAGGCGGCGGCACTTCGTGGACAACACGCCCCCGGCCCACCGGCCGTGCTCCCTCGATTCGCTGGCCCATCTCTCTGAAGAGGCAGAGAATCCTGCCGCGCGGCCGGGCCGCACTCGGCGCGACTAGCCCCACCCATCCCTCGGACCACAACCGCTGTCCGACAGCCTGAAACTGCGGCCACGTCCGCCGGCCCGGCGCAGGCGCCGGCAGACCAATGCGCGTGAGACGCGCGGTCGTCCGCAGATCCGCGACGCGAACGTCAACGTCCCATTGCCATAAACGCCTAGGGAGATCTTCGTCGGGCGGGAGGCCCGCTTCCGCAAGACGCCGGTACCACTCGGCCCACGCGGTCTCCGCCGAATCGGCGAGGTACAACGCGTCGACCACATCGCCGCGCTGCCAGCGTCCGTTCGGTGGCGGGTCCCGCTCCGGCCAGGCTGCCGCGCCGGCCCATGACTGTCTCACCCACCGACCGCGGACGGTCGTGGGATCGACGTCGAGAGGCAACGGCTAGACGGCTCCCGGATCCTCGAGCTCGCTGATCAGCGCGGCGACGCGCCGATACTGGCCGCGCCTGATCAGCTCGATCGGCTTGTCGTCTCCAAGCGCCTCAATCGGCTTGGACATCCACACGGGGATGTACTCGGGCCGCATGACACGCTCGAGCCTCTCGACGATCGAGGCGAGCTCCGCAACCCGGTCTGCACGAGCGCCGCTCGGCTCGCTTCGCTTTCGGAGCCAACCGCGGACCGTGCTGGGGGCAGCGCCCGTCGCTCGGGCGATCACTGTGTCGCTGAGATTGCCACGGCGGTGGATGCGGACTGCTTCCTCTGCAAATGCGGTCGCCATGAGCAGAGCTTACCATCTCTCCGTCGCCAAATCGTCAATATTCCGTCGCGTTTTCACGGCGGCAAAGCAGGGCTTTACCAGGATCGGCTGGTCACGGACTGCAGCGCGGTCGCTAGCGTTGGTTCATGGCCCGGCGCAAGAGCGCTGACGACGAGCGGGACGATCGCCCGCCGATCTGCCCAGCCTGCGGCGTGACGCAGGGCATGGTCGTCACGGACGACGAGCCGCGATTCGTGTGCCTCGAGTGCGGCTTCTCTGATCGGGAGGCGACGGCCGACTAAGCGGCGCCGAAGCCGCCCTGATTCTTCTTGGCCCGCTTCTCGCTGCGCTTCTCCTTCAGCGACTTCTGCGCGACCTTCTTGCCGAGCTTCTTGGGCTTGTCCGAGCCTTTGGCCATGGGCCTATTGTGACTACGCGCCCGGTCGGACGAGCGATTTGTAGGTGATTCGGTGCGGCTCGAGCCCTTTCCTCGCCGCGCGTCGCGCACCCACTGCTCGTACTACGTTCGCAACTCCACAAACCCGGCGGCTGAGAAATCGCCGTCGAACGCAAGGGCCTCCTTGATGCGGAGCGCTCGCATAAGGGCGAAGCTAGTTGCGTCGACGAACGAGTATTCGCGCTCGTCATGCCTGCGCAGCCAACGAAACGCCTCAGCCTCGAGGGCGGCTGGCACGCGCTCGATCGAGAGCTTCTGAGTCGCATCGACACGGTCGAGGAAGCGGACCGCATCGGGATGCCCTCGCCTCCGGCGCAGCAAGGTCCACGTCTCGCCCTGCACGTGGTTCGACGTCACGAGACCGAGGTCCGCGTGCGACGCGAACAGCGCGACGGCAGCCTCGTGCCAGCGATCGCCCCGCCCCGTCAACGCTGCCCAGAAGGACGTGTCGACGAAGATCAACGTGGATACACGACGTCGTTCACGCTGACCGAGTCGTCAGGGCCACCCTCGCTCATCCCGACGAGCTCCCAGAGCGGGTCCTCCTGAATCGGCCGGACCGGGGCGAGTTCCTTACGCGCGAACTGGCGGAGCAGGGCGGCCTTGGACACACCCTCGCGGCGGGCCCTCGCGGCAAGAGCCTCGTCGAGGTCCTCCTCGATCATGATTTGCAGGCGTTTCATCAGCGCATTCATACATCACCTCCTTTGATGTATCCGTCAGTGGGCGGCCACGGCGTGAAGCCGAACACCGGGAGCACCGGCTCGCCGCGCACGCGAGCGGCCCGAGCCCGCTCGCTCAGCTCCTGCCCGAGCCGGTACACGACCGCCGGGAGGATCTTCGCCCTCGCCCCCGCGAGCTCGAGCTCGCCGATCGCCTCGTCGGCCTCCTCGTCGCCCGCCGCGCGCGCCCGCTCCAACGCCAGCCGTAGCGGAGCCTCCAGCCCTTCCGCCCAGAGGACTGGAGCGAGCCGCCGAGCCTGGCCTCTCGCCTTCCGCTCGTTGCCGGCGTCGAGCTCCATCGAGACGAAGCTGAGGCACGCCAGACAGATCCCGGTAGCGTCGAGATCGAGGTCGAGGCGCTCGGCGAGGGCCATGGCGTTCACAGCCCCATCAAGCCAGAGAAAGACGCGCGTGTCTGTGACGGCTTCGCGCCGAAACTGCGCCTAGGCGCCCGGGCGGACGAGCGGCTTGTACGTGATCCGGTGCGGCTCGAGCGCCTCGGCGCCGCGCGTCTCGCGCACCCACTGCTCGTACTCCTCGAAGCTGCCCTCGAACCACGTCACCTGCGAGTCGCCCTCGAAGGCGAGGATGTGCGTCGCGACCCGGTCGAGGAACCAGCGGTCGTGCGAGATCACCGCCGCGCAGCCGGCGAAGTCCAGCAACGCATCTTCAACAGCCCGCAGCGTGTCGACGTCGAGGTCGTTCGTGGGCTCGTCGAGCAGCAGCAGGTTCCCGCCCGAGCGCAGCAGCTTGGCGAGATGCACCCGGTTCCGCTCGCCGCCCGACAGGTCGCCGACGCGCTTCTGCTGGTCCGAGCCCTTGAAGTTGAACCACGAGACGTACTGCCGCGAGTTGACCTCTCGCGATCCCAGCACAAGCGTGTCCAGACCGCCCGAGATCTCCTGCCAGACCGTCTTCCCCGGCTCGAGCCCGGCGCGCGACTGGTCGACGTAGGCGGGCTCGACCGTCTCCCCCACGCGCAGCTCGCCGGAGTCCGGCTGCTCCTCGCCGGCGATCATCCGGAAGAGCGTCGTCTTGCCGGCGCCGTTCGGGCCGATGACGCCGACGATCCCGCCCGGCGGCAGCGAGAAGGTCATGTCCTCGACGAGCAGCCGGTCGCCGAACCCCTTCGACACTCCATCCGCCTCGACCACGACGTCGCCGAGCCGCGGCCCGGCCGGGATGTGGATCTCGACCCGGTCGAGCTTGACGTTCCGCTCCTCCGCGAGCAGCCGCTCGTAGGCGCCGAGCCGCGCCTTCGACTTCGCGTGCCGCGCGACCGGCGAGGAGCGCACCCACTCGAGCTCCGTCTTCGAGCGCACGCTGGCGGGCCGACTCCTGCTTCTCCTCGGTCGCGAGCCGCGCCTGCTTCTGCTCGAGCCAGCCGGAGTAGTTGCCCTGGTACGGGATCCCGCGGCCGCGGTCGAGCTCGAGGATCCAGCCGGCGACGTTGTCGAGGAAGTACCGGTCGTGCGTGACGGCGACGACGGTGCCGGCGTAGTCGGCGAGGAACCGCTCGAGCCAGGCGACCGACTCGGCGTCGAGATGGTTCGTCGGCTCGTCCAGGAGCAGCAGGTCCGGCGAGGACAGGAGCAGCCGGCACAGAGCGACGCGCCGTCGCTCGCCGCCGGACAGGGTCGTCGACGTCGCGGTCGCCCTCGGGCACCCGCAGAGCGTCCATCGCGCGGTCGAGCTGGGCGTCGAGCTCCCACGCGTCGTGCCGGTCGATCTGCTCCTGCACCTTCGCCTGCTCGGCGAGCAAGCGAGTCGTAGTCGGCGTCTGGCTCGGCGAACTGCGCCGAGATCGCGTTGAAACGGTCGAGCAGGTCGCGCAGCGGCCGAACTCCGTCCTCCACGTTCGCACGCACGTCCTTCGCAGGATCGAGGTCCGGCTCCTGCGGCAGGAAGCCGACGGTCGCGCCGGCCGCGAGCTCGGCGCTACCGCTCGACGTCTCCTCGACGCCGGCCATGATCCGCAGCAGCGTCGATTTCCCGGCCCCGTTCGGCCCGAGCACGCCGATCTTCGCGCCCGGCAGGAACGCCAGCGTGATGTTGTCCAGCACCTTGCGCTCGGGCCCGTAGAACTTCGAGGCCCGGATCATCGTGAAGACGTAGTCCGCCACGGCGGCCGGAGGGTAGCGACGGGAGGGCGACCGCCGTGGCCGCCCCTCCTGTCTTCGTTCCTACTGCGGGGTGAGTGTCAGGGAGTACAACGTCTGACCGCTTGTGTTGACGAAGCCCGCCGTCAACCGGCCGGCGCGGTCGACCTCCACGGTGCCGAAGTTGAACCCGTCCTTCGCCTGCTCCCAGGTCGCGACCGTCGTCGCCGGACGCGGGCCGAAGAGCACCGTCGGGTTCAGCGTCGTGTCGAACGCGGCGTTCGGGAAGATCCCCGCGTTCAGCGGCCCGCTCGCCAGCTCGTGGACGACGAAGGCGGGGTTCGCCGGGATCGGCCGGTACCGGAACGCCTCCGCGAAGTGGACGTCCGTGGTGATCCAGAGCGTGTTGAGGATCCCGCGGCTCTCCATGAAGCGGAGGATGTCCAGCAGCTCCTGCTCGAAGCCCGACGGCTCGGTGTAGTTCGCCCAGCCGTCGCGCCCTCCACTCACTGGGAACCCGGTCGGGATCGACATCGGGACGCTCGAGACGATCACCTTCCAAGTCGCGTCCGAGGCGGCGAGGCTCTCCTTCAGCCAGGTGAGCTGCTCGCGTCCGAGCATCGTCTTCGGCCGCTCTGCGCTGTCGTCGGCGATGTTGGCGTCGCGGTACTGCCGCGTATCGAGCACGAACAGCTCGACATGCTTGCCCCAGCGCAGCGAGCGGTAGAGGCGCTTGGGCGTGTTCGGCGCGACGGCGATCGGCGTGTAGTCGAGGAACGCCTCGAGCCCGATCGGGAGCAGATGGACGCCGGGCGTGTACGGCGGCGTCACCCGTGTGTCGTTGAGCGGCCCGAAGTCATTGACGACCTCGTGGTCGTCCCAGACGCCGATGTAGCTCGTGCTCCGGAGCAGGCGCTGCGACGCCGCGTCCGCTCGGTTGTAGCGCCAGTGCGCCCAGAAGGTCGCCAGGTCCGGCGCCGGGCCGGGCCCGGGCACCTGCGCGTTGCCGTAGAGGCCGAGCGGGGTGCACCCGTTGTCCGCGTAGATCATGTCGCCGAGGCCGACGAAGACGTCCGGCTGCTCGGCGCGGATCGTCTCCATGATCGGGAAGCCCTCGCGTGTGTCGCGGCACACGTTCTGGCCGGCGACGTCGCCGCCGAACGCGAGGCGCACAGGTTCGAGGTCGTGGGCCGCGGGCGCGGTTTCGAAGGACCCGCGTTCCGAGCCGACCCGGTAGCGGTACGTGGTGTCCGGCCTCAGGCCGGTGAGGACGACCTGTCCGGTGTAGTCGTCGGCTGCATGGACGTCGAGCCGCACGACGCCGTGATGCTTCCCACCGGAGAGGTGAACCTTGAACGTGCCTTCGCGATCTCCCCGCGCCCAGAGAACGGCTGAGTGGGCGGTGACGTCGCCCGCCGCCACTCCGTGCGTGAGCACCGGCGACTCGTGGCTCGTGGCGCGAACGGAGGCGCCTGCACCAGATCCGAGAAGCGCAAAGACGGCCGCAGCGAAAACCAGGTACGGGATCCTGGACATGCCTCAACCCCCTTCGTGTTGCGGTCTGCCCAGCCTAGAACAGCGCCCAGTTCGGATGTCCTCCGAGACGCCGAGGAGGATCTCGAGCTCGTCCGGCACCAGGTGCGGAAAGAGCGCGTGGGCGGTCAAGCGAACGTGCCCCTCGAGGAGGACGATCGGCGCGTGGGCCGGCGTCGTGCCCGCGATCAGCGGAGGCTGGGGCTGCCGGGCGAACGGCTCGTGCTCCTCCACGTTGGAGCCCGGCACCTCGCCGGCACGGATCCGGCGCGCCGCGTCCCGAGGGCGCCGTGTCCCGCCGGAGATCGTGACGTAATCCGCCACGGCGGGCGACGATAGCGACACAGAGTCGTGACCGCGCCGACCCGATCCGGTCCGTACTCTCAGCGGCCGATGACCACGCAAGAACGATGCGAGTCCCTCCTCCGCCAGAC
This sequence comes from uncultured Actinomycetes bacterium, assembly GCA_963847235.1. Lineage (GTDB taxonomy): Bacteria > Actinomycetota > Thermoleophilia > Gaiellales > Gaiellaceae > JACDAN01. Next base: position 302,215 of record CAWJYU010000009.1, read on the forward strand.
GCTGGGCGAGAACGCAAGCTTCCGAGACGGCCAGCTCGAGGCAATCGTGGCCGCCGTCGACAAGCGCTCGAGAGTCCTCGTCGTCCAGCGGACCGGCTGGGGCAAGAGCCTCGTGTACTTCCTCGCGACTCGCATCCTGCGGGACCGCGGCTCGGGGCCCACGCTGCTCATCAGCCCGTTGCTGTCGCTGATGCGCGACCAGCTGCTGATGGCCGGCCGGATCGGCGTCCGGGCGAGAACGATCAACAGCGCCAACGTCGAGGAGTGGGACGAGATCGACCGAGCGCCTCAGCGCGAACGACGTCGATCTCCTGCTCGTCTCGCCCGAGCGCCTGGGAAACGAGCGCTTCCGTGCACGAACGCTCGGTCTCGCGGATTCCGTCGGCCTGTTCGTCGTGGACGAGGCGCACTGCATCTCCGACTGGGGCCACGACTTCCGCCCGGACTACCGGCGGATCGGCCGCCTGATCCAGCAGCTGCCCCCGGGAGTCCCGCTGCTCGCGACGACGGCGACGGCCAACAACCGCGTCATCGCCGACATCGGCGAGCAGCTCGGCGAGGATCTCCTCTCCATTCGCGGCCCTCTGACCCGCGAGAGCCTCCGCCTTCAGGTCATCGAGCTCGCCGGCCAGGCAGAGCGGCTCGCCTGGCTCGCCCAGAGCCTGCCGACGTTCGCCGGCTCAGGAATCGTCTACTGCCTCACGGTCGCCGACTGCGAGCGCGTCGCAGACTGGCTCGCAGCACGAGGTATCGCTGTCGCCCCGTACTACGGCCCACTCGACGCGGAGCGGCGGCTGGAGCTCGAGGATCGGCTTCGCCGAAACGAGGTCAAGGCGCTCGTGGCCACCGTCGCACTCGGGATGGGCTTCGACAAGCCGGATCTCGGGTTCGTCGTGCACTTCCAGCGGCCACCGTCGGCCATCGCGTACTACCAGCAGATCGGGCGGGCGGGCCGCGAGCTCGACGACGCCGCGGTCGTCCTCCTCCACGGCCGCGAGGACGACGAGATCGCCAACCACTTCATCGAGACCGCATTTCCGAAAGAGGACGACCTTCGCTCCGTCTTGCTCGAGATCGAGCGCGGAGACGGCGTCACGAAAGCCGAGCTTGCCGCACGGATCAACTTGTCCGCGGGCCAGATCGAGAAGTGCCTCAAAGCCCTCGAGCTCGACGAGGCGGTCTTCAAGGAAGGACCCCGCTACTTCCGCTCGCCGAGTCCGTGGGCGCCCGACCGCGAGCGAATCGCGAACGTGATCCGCCAACGACGGGTCGAGCTCGAGCGCATCCGTGCGTTCACTCGCACCGATGACTGCCTCATGCGATTCCTCGCCGCCGAGCTCGATGACCCCGCTCCCGCCAGGTGCGGGCGCTGCGCGAACTGCGCAGGCGACTTCGTCTCGCGCACTGTCGACGACGAGATCCTCGCCGACGCCGTCGCCTTCGTCCGCAGGTCGTTCCGGACAATCGAGCCGCGCAAGCGATGGCCCACCGGAGCGATGGACGAATACACCGGCCAGATCCCACCCGAGCTCCAGGCTGCCGAAGGCCGGGCACTGTCGTTCTACGGCGACGCCGGCTGGGGCCGCCTCGTCGCGGAGGCGAAGTATCGTGGGGAGCGGTTTGACCAGAAGCTCGTGGACGCAGCGGCCCAACTCGTTCGTGACGCCTGGCACCCCGATCCACCGCCCACCTGGGTCACTGCGATCCCGTCGCTTCGAACATCGAACGTGTCCGAGTTCGCGGAGCGGCTCGCCCACGCGCTCTGGCTGCCGTACCACGAGGCGATCGCCAAGGTGCGGGAGAAGCCGCAGCAGAAGGAGATGGAGAACAGCGCCCAGCAGGCCCGCAACGTGATCGACGCCTTCGAGGCCCGCCCGGACGAGGTCGGCTCCGGGCCCGTCCTCCTCGTCGATGACATCGTCGACTCGAAGTGGTCGATGACGGTTTGCGCGCTGCGGCTGCGGCAGGCTGGAAGCGGCCCGGTGTATCCGTTCGCGCTGGCCGTGGCCACGCGGGCCGGCAATGAGCAGCCCTCGTCTCAGTCCCGACGGTCAGGCGATCGCGCTGCTCTGCTCGACGCTCGCGCTTCCCCGCGAAGCATCGACCCGGCCACTCACGCCGAAGGAGTGGAGCTCGCTGGCGGCCTCGATTCATGCGTCCGAGCTGGGGACACCGAGCGCGCTGTTCGGGCTCGAGGCGCCTGAGATCGCAGCTTCACTCGACGTGAGCCCGGAGGCGGGTGACCGCGTCGCAGAGCTTCTCTCCCGTGGCGGCCAGCTCGCCATGGAGCTCGAGCACCTCAGCGCGCGCGGGATCTGGATCATCACGCGCGCCGACGACGGGTATCCCCCACTCTTCCGCAGCCGTCTCAAAGCAACGGCACCACCGGTGATCTTCGGCGCAGGCAATCCGTCCGCGCTCGTCGACCGCTCCGTGGCGGTCGTGGGTTCCCGCGACGCGGACGAGGCGAGCATCGACTTCGCGACAGCGCTCGGGGGGAGCTGCGCGCGAAACGGCCTCGCCGTCGTCTCGGGCGGCGCGCGCGGCATCGACAGCGCCGCCATGCTCGCTGCCGTGGATGGCGGCGGAAAGGCGATCGGGGTCGTCGCCGAAGCCCTCGAGCGGGCCGTACGCCGGCCGGATTTCCGAGCCCACCTCGCTGACGGCGAGCTGACGCTGATCGCCGTCAAGCATCCCGCGGCCGGCTTCAGCGTCGGCGACGCGATGGGGCGGAACCGCTTGATCTACTCGCTGGCCGAAGTGGCCGTCGTCGTGGCGTCCGGCGAGAGCGGCGGCACCCGAGCCGGGGCCCTGGAGAATCTCAAGGCCGGATGGGTGCCTCTTTTCGTCCGGGAGGACTCGGACATACCCGACGGCAACCGCGAGCTCTTAGGCGCCGGCGGCCTCCCGATCACCCGGGACGAGTTGGACGGCGACTCGCTGCTCGAACGGCTTGGCAGGAGGCCTCAGCTCGACTACCAGCCCACGCTCGACGAGGCGGCGGGATGAGCGACGAGCTCAGCGACACTCGCAAGGAGCGTCATCGACGCGAACAGGTACATGACGCTTGGCACGGCTGACGAGACCGGCCACCCGTGGGTGACGCCGGTGTGGTTCGCGTCGGAGGACTACCGGCACTTCCACTGGGTCTCCTCGCCCGACGCGAAGCACTCGCGGTACCTCGCAGCCCGCCCGGAGGTCGCGATCGCGATCTTCGACTCGTCGGTCCCCGTCGGCGGCGCGCAGGCCGTCTACATGAAGGGCGTGGCCGAGGAGCTCACCGGGTCGGAGCTCGAGCGCGGCCTCGAAGTCTTCGACCGCGTGTCCCGAAGGGACATCGACCGCGGATGGGGACTCGACGACGTCCAGGAGCCGTCGCTCTTCCGGCTCTATCGCGCGACGGTCTCGGAGCACTGGGTGCTGATCCCGGGCAGGGATCCGGAACGCGGCTCGGGCGTGGACCGCAGCGAGCCCATCACGCTCTAGGCGAAGCGCTCGTTACGCTGGCGCGGTGGACGCCGACGCCGTCGAGCTCCGGGTGCTGGGGTGCCTGATCGAGAAGCAGCGGACGACGCCGGACGCCTATCCGCTCTCGCTGAACTCGCTTCGGCTCGCCTGCAACCAGTCGACGAACCGCGATCCGGTCGTCGAGTACGACGAGCCCACGATCCGCGCGGCGCTCGAGCAGCTGTCGCGCCGCGGCTGGGTGCGCCTCGCGAGCGGCGCCGGGAGCCGGGCAGCGAAGTACCGGCATCTGTTCAACGAGGCGCTCGGCCTCTCGGATGGTGAGATCTCGCTGCTCGCCGTCCTGATGCTCCGCGGCCCGCAGACGCCCGGCGAGCTGAAGCAGCGCACGGACCGACTCCACCAGTTTCAGTCGCCGGCCGACGCCGAGGCGGTCCTCGACGGGCTCATCCAGCGCGAGCTCGTCGCCCGGCTCCCGCGCCAACCCGGCCAGAAAGAGCAGCGCTACGTCCAGTTGCTCGGCGTGCAGGACGAGGAGGTCACGCCGGTGTCGTCCAACGACTCGCTGGAAGCGCGCGTGGCCTCGCTGGAAGCAGAGGTTCGCGAGCTCCGGGAGGCCCTGCATGGCGGCTGACCTCGCAGAGCTCGCCCGCCGCGTGATCGACGAGACGAAGTACATGGCGCTCGGAACCGCGGACGAGACAGGCCACCCGTGGGTCTCGCCCGTGTGGTTCGCGTGCGAGGACCACCGGCACTTCCACTGGGTCTCGACGCACGACACGCGACACTCGCGCAACATCGCGGCACGTCCGGAGGTCGCACTCGCGATCTACGACCCGTCGGTTGCGATCGGAGCCGCCGCAGCCGTCTACATCAACGGCAACGCCCAGGAGCTGACCGGTGAAGAGCTCGAGCGCGGCCTCGAGATCTTCGACCGGCTCTCACGGACAAACGACGGCCCCGGGTGGCAGCTCAGCGACGTCCAGGAGCCCTCGACGCACCGGCTCTACCGCGCGACTGCCGAGGAGCATTTCGTCCTCATCCGCGGCCGTGATCCCGAGACCAAATCGGGCGTCGACCGCCGTGAACGAGTAACGCTCTAGGCGAAGCGCTCGACGAAGCGCAGCACCTCGGGACCCGCGGGGTCGATCAGGTGGCCGCCCTCGACCCGAACCTCCTCGACGTTCGGAAGCAGCGACGCGAGCTTGGCGGCGACCCGCCGAAAGGGCTCAGGTGACCCGGCCGCGCTGACCAGGAGCGTCTGGTGCTCGATCGCCGAGAGGGCGGCCTCGTCGAGGTCGGCATTCAGGCCCTCGACCTCCGCGAGGATCGCAGGACCGTTGGCCGTGAACAGCTCGCGGGCCTCAGCCGGCAGCGCTTCCCAGCCACCGGGCCCGAGCGCAACCTCGATCAGCGTCTGACCGACACGCTCGGGGTCGGCGGCTCGCAGCCGCGCGCTCAGATCGTCCTCGAGCCGCTTGGCCTCGGGATCCAATAGATGCAGGAGACCCGGCTCGAGCCCGACGATGGCTTTCACGTGGCCGGGATGGCGCCGCGCGAGCTCGAACGCGACGTCGCCTCCGTAGCTGCGCCCGATGACGACGGCCGGCGCGGCTTCCAGCGCATCGAGCAGGGCCGCCGCGTCGTCCGCTTCCTGCTCGCGTGTCGTCCGGAGGAACGGCTCCGGCCGCTCGCTGCGCGTGTGTCCGCGCCGGTCGTAGAGGATCACTCGACCGAGCCCGGCCAGAGGCTCGACGGCGGCGGCCCACATGAGCGCGGAGCTGCCGCTGCCGTGGATCCCGAGGATCGGAGTGCCCTCGCCGTGCTCCTCGTAGTAGAGCCGGATCCCGTTGGCGACCACCTCGGTCATCCGCGACTCGCCCGGTGCAGCCGAACGGCGCGCGAGACGCCCTTGAGCTCGACGTCGCCGACGAGCTCGAACTCGACGCCGTCCACCTCGGCGCCGCTCCGCGCCTCCTCGCTGACGAGCACCTCGTGCGGCTTCGCGTAGTCGGCGATCCGCGCCGCGACGTTCACCGTCCGCCCGAAGAAGTCGCCCTCCTGCTG
>CAWJYU010000010.1:0-73636 GCA_963847235.1 uncultured Actinomycetes bacterium
CCGGCCGGGGCTTCGGTCGCGGCTGGCGTGCGGGAGATCGCCTCGCAGGCCGCCGCAAGAAGCTTCAGGATGTGTTCGTGGACGCCAAGGTTCCGCGCTCGCAACGGGAGGCCTGGCCGCTCGTCGTGCGCGGTGACGAGGTCGTCGCGGTGCCCGGAATCGTCGAGGCGGAGGGGGTGCACGCTGAGCTACGTTCAAGACTGAGGTCGAGCAGGGCGTCGCCGAGGTCCTCATCGAGGAGAGACGCCCTGAAGGAGCGGATCGCCGAGCTCGGCGCCGAGATCTCGGCCGACTACGCCGGCAAGGACCTGCTGCTGGTGGGCGTCCTCAAGGGCGCCGTCTTCTTCATGGCCGACCTGATGCGCCACCATCACGGTGCCGTGCGAGGTCGACTTCATGGCGATCTCGAGCGTACGGCGTCGGGCACGCGACGTCCGGGTCGTCCGGATCGTGAAGAAGAACCTCGAGATCTCGATCGAGGAGCGGAACGGTGATCGTCGTCGAGGACATCGTCGACTCCGGCCTGACGCTCTCGTACCTGCTCGCGGACGCTCGGCGCGCCAACCCGGTCGCTCGACGTCTGCGCGCTGCTGACCAAGCCGGAGCGCCGCGAGGTCGACGTGCCCGTGCGCCTACATCGGCTTCGAGATCGCGAACCGGTTCGTCGTCGGCTACGGGCTCGACTTCGCGGAGCGGTACCGCAACCTCCCGCTACGTCGGAGTGCTCGCGGACGAGGCCGCGGCCTGGGGCTCTGATTCACCCCGTTTGGCGCAAGCTTTGCCTGTAATGCCGCTGCTACCCTGGCCGATATACCGCCTATGAATAGGTTCTTCTTCCGCTCTGCTCTCTTTCCGCTGATCGTCATCGTGCTGCTCGTCTACCTGGCGAGCCAGACCCTGATGGGTGGCGAAAAGCAGGAGAAGGTCACGTACTCCCAGCTGCGGCAGCAGGTGGCGTCCGGTCAGCCGCCGATCGACAACATCGTCGCCAACCCGAACAAGCAGCAGCTGACGGTCGAGTACCAGCCGACGGACGGCAAGGAGGAGGGCAAGAAGGTCAAGGTCGCCTACCCGAGCCCGGAGTCGCTTCGCGAGTTCGAGAAGGTGATGAAGGCCGAGAACGTCAACTTCGACTCGAAAGCGGTCGGCGGGTCGCCGTGGTGGTCGCTCCTGACCGGGCTGCTCCCCTTCGTGATCCTGATCGCCTTCTGGATCTTCCTCATGAACCAGGTGCAGGGCGGCGGCTCGAAGGTGATGTCCTTCGGGAAGTCGCGCGCGAAGCGGATGACCCCGGACTCGCCGAAGATCGGCTTCAAGGACGTGGCCGGTGTGGACGAGGCCGTCGAGGAGCTGCACGAGATCAAGGAGTTCCTCGAGAACCCGAAGAAGTTCCAGGCGCTCGGCGCGCGGATCCCGAAGGGCGTGCTGCTCTACGGGCCGCCGGGCACCGGTAAGACGCTGCTCGCGCGCGCAGTCGCAGGTGAGGCGGGCGTCCCGTTCTTCTCGATCTCCGGCTCGGACTTCGTCGAGATGTTCGTCGGCGTCGGCGCCTCACGCGTCCGCGACCTGTTCGAGCAGGCGAAGCAGGCCTCGCCGTGCATCGTCTTCATGGACGAGATCGACGCGGTCGGCCGCCATCGCGGCGCCGGGCTCGGCGGCGGCCACGACGAGCGCGAGCAGACGCTGAACCAGCTCCTCGTCGAGATGGACGGGTTCGAGCTGAAGGACAACATCATCCTGATCGCGGCCACGAACCGGCCCGACATCCTCGACCCGGCGCTGCTCCGCCCGGGGCGCTTCGACCGGCAGATCGTCGTCGACCGACCGGACCGGGCAGGCCGGAAGAAGATCCTCGAGGTACACGTGAAGGGCAAGCCGCTCGCGTCGGAGGTCGACCTCGACACGATGGCGGCCGGGACGCCCGGCTTCACAGGGGCCGATCTCGCCAACCTCGTCAACGAGGCTGCGCTGCTCGCGGCGCGCCGCGGCAAGAAGACGATCGAGCAGGAGGAGCTCGAGGAAGGGATCATGCGCGTGATCGCCGGCCCCGAGAAGAAGACTCGCCTGCTCTCGGAAGAGGAGCGGAAGGTGACGGCGTACCACGAGATGGGCCACGCCCTCGTCGGCCACTACCTCGACCAGGACACCGACGTCCACAAGATCTCCGTCATCTCGCGCGGCCAGGCGCTCGGCTACACGATCTCCCTCCCACGCGAGGACCGCTACCTGACCCGGAAGTCCACGCTATGGATCAGCTGGCGGCGACGCTCGGCGGCCGCGCGGCGGAGGAGGTCGTCTTCAACGAGGTCACGACCGGTGCCGCCAACGATCTCGAGAAGGTCACGAGCACCGCGAAGCAGATGATCATGCGGTTCGGGATGAGCGAGAAGCTCGGCCCGCGCGTGCTGGGTCGCAATCACGACATGCCGTTCCTCGGCCGCGAGATGAGCGCGGAGCCGGACTACTCCGAGGAGGTCGCGCGCGAGATCGACGAGGAGATCCGCCGCGTGATCGAGGAGGCGCACCAGCGGGCGCACCAGGTCCTGAAGGACCATATGGACGAGCTGCACCGCCTTTCCGCGATCCTCATCGAGCGCGAGACGATCGACAAGGATCAGTTCCTGCGGCTACTGGAAGGCGCCTCGGAGGAAGAGGTCTTCCCGGAGGAGGCGCCGGAGCCGGCCGAGGAGACGCCGAGCCGCGAGCGGAAGCCCGCACCGACGCCGAAGCCGTTCCCGGTTCCTGGGGCCATGATGCAACCGCCCCCGCCCGACCCCGCGAAGCCCTAGCGCCGAGCTCGCATCACGTGACGCGGTGGTTCTCGTGGCGTGGAACCACGTAGGTTCACGCCGTTGCGGGTCGATCATTCTCCGGAAGTCGGTACGTACATCCGCGAGCGGGGAGGCTCGCTCTACGTCTTTCGCTCGCGCCTTGGCGGCTACCGCGTCTCGCTGAAGCCGCCTCGCCGTGAGATCTCGTTCGACGCAGTCGACGCCGGTGGCTTCACGGTCCACCTCGATCCTGAGGTCGAGCAGCCCGACAAGGTCGAGATCTCTCTTCGTCGAAGGCCGTGGGGCCGAATCCCGCGTGCGAGGCCTGAAGACCGATGCTCAGGGCGCCGCTGGCGGCGTCGCCGGTGGAGGCGCTGATAACGACCACGTGATCTGGGACACCGGCGACAGCGGCGGCGGAGGCGGAGACGGCGGTGGTGACGGCGGCGGAGGCGGGAACGGAGGAGGAGGCTAGGTCCTCGCGGCGCGAGAGACGGGTGGATCGCAGGGCTCTGGCTGATCCAGCGGCCGTCCTCGGAAGCCGATTCGTTAGGAAAGCGTTCGGAACGTCTCGCAAAAAGTACGGATAGCCTGAAAGTCCTGCGTAACCCCTTGTAAGAGGGCCGCCACCGAGTAACGATCGCCTCCTTCCACGGGGCGCCGCCGCCGACGCAGCGGACGCGGGAAAGGGGTTTCTCATGCACATGCTCTTCCATTCGCGCGGCCGCGCCTGGACCGCCGCAGCTGTGGCGGCGGCGCTGACGCTCATCGCCGGAGCCTCGGCGGGTGTGAACACACCGCACTCCGGCTGGTACTCGGGCAATCCGACACTTGGACGGAACAACCTGACCGACCTGGTCTGCGGCGGATCGACGTGCTACGCAGCCGGCGCCTTCGGACGCTGCTCAAGAGCACGAGCGCCGGATCGAGCTGGTCGGGCGTCGTGACCGGCCTCACCCTCGACCTCCGCCGGGTGCGCATGGCCGGCTCGCCGGACCGGATCGTCGTCGGCGGCGGCTGCTCGCTCCGCCGTTCGGATGACGGCGGCGCCACGTTCCAACGGCTGCCGTTCTCCGCGAGCGACTTCACCTGTCCATCGCCGGTCGGGGCGTTCTCGTTCCCGTCGTCGAACGTCTGGTACGTCGTCCTTGGTAACAACGCCGTGCTGTCGACCGCCGACGGTGGCCAGACCTTCACCCGCCGCACGGCCGTGCCTGTGATTCCAGCCGCCACGGATCTGCTCTGCACGAGCGACACGACGTGCTTTGCGACCTCCGGAGGCTCGATCCAGCGCACGACTGACGGCGCAGTCACGTGGACTCAGGTCGCGCAGTTCGGCCTGCCTCTGTTCGGACTCGAGCAGGCGGACGCCACGACGCTGTACGCGGTCGGCCAGGCGCTCCACCTGCTCAAGAGCACGGACGGCGGCGCGACCTGGGAGCGGAAGACGGTGGCGGGTGTCCCCGGCGGGGACTTCGGCTCGATCCGCTGCTCCGACGCCGACAACTGCCTGCTGGCGATGCGCCAGGGAAACCGGATCGTGAAGACGATGGACGGTGGTGACACGTTCACCGCTGCCACGCCGCCCGCCGAGTCGGCGTTTGCCGTCGAGCTGGCGTCTGCGACGCGCGCCCTCGCCGTTGGGAACTTCGGCAGCGCCGTCCTCTCGGACGACGGCGGAGAGACCTGGCGCGTGGTCGGTGGCCGGCTGACCGACGACTTCACCGTTCTCGAGGGCGCGACGGACCGGATCGCCTACGCGGGGCGGCCGCTCGGGCGCCCTCGCGCGGACGGCGGACGCCGGGCAGAACTGGGCCAACGTCAGCCCGCCGACGTCGCTGGGGATCCGGGGCGTCGCTGCTCCTACAGCCTCGCGGCTCTTCGTCCTGGCGGAGGACGGGACCGTCCAGCGATCCGACAACGGCGGCGCGAGCTACCGGCTTCTCAACACCGGCACACCGGTGGGAGCCCGGGACCTCGTCGCGACCGACGCGAACCACGTGGTCGTCATCGGCTCGCGGCATCCGTAGGTCGATCGACGGCGGCGAGACGTTCTCGTCCGTGTCCGACCGCGACCTCCGTGGGGCGGGCCTGTTGATGGCCGACACGGCCGGGTCCGGGATCGTCGCGGCCGGACGGCTCCGGCTGCTGTACTCGCCGAACGGGGGCCTCACGTGAGGCGCCTCCGCCGGCCGACGCCGAGCCGCATCCACGACATCTCGTTCGTCTCGGCCCAGACCGGCTTCTCGTCGACGTGAGCTTCCGGCTCTGGAAGACGACGAACGCGGGCGAACGTGGACAGAGCTCGTCTCGACCGGAAGGCCGATGACCCAGGTCGACTTCGCGGATGCGCGGAACGGCTACGTCGTCGTCCCGAGGGTCGGCTTGGAGGCGCGCGGCTTCGTGCTTCGGACGTCCGACGGCGGGGCCAGCTGGCGGCCGCAGCTCGTCAGCCCGGCGTTCGTCAGGGACGTCGATATGGCCGGCGGGACCGCGTACGCGCTTGCGGGCCCCAACTTCCTGTACGCGACGACGAGCGGCGGTGACGTCGGGACGGCGCGGGCGCTCCGGATCACGACGCGCGGGAGGCGGATCGCGAAGCCGGCGACGATCACCGTCAGCGGGCGGCTCTCCACCGCCGTCGCCGGCGAGCAGGCGGTCGTGTCGATGCGGGTCTCGGGACTGTGGCGCTCGCAGGTCGCCACCGTCGCTTCGAACGGCACGTTCGTCACGCGCTGGCGGGTCTCCAAGCGCGCGGTTTTCGTCGCCCATGCGCTCGGCACCGCCGACCACGCCGGAGCAGGCACGAAGCCGCTCGTCGTCGAGGTTCGCATACCGAAGAAGAAGCGCTAGCGGGAAGCCAGGAGCGGCCGGTGGGCGACGTCACCGGCCGCTCCGTCGTTTCCGGGAGCGTCGAGGGCGGGTAAAGGTGCGTCATGCGCTTTCGGCGTGGAGCCAAGCTCGATCCCGGCCAGGTCACCGACGTCCGCGGACGCCGGATGGCGCCCGGCGGGCTCGCGGTGGCGGCGGCGGCCTCGGCATCGCCGCGGTCGTCATCTACCGCGATCACCGTCCTTTCCGGCGGAGATGCGCTCGGCGAGCTCGCGCCTCTCGACCAGCAGCAGGTTCAGCAGGGCGACACGCCGAGCGAGGTCTCACAGGAGTGCCAGACGGCCGAGGACGCGAACGAGCGGCAGGACTGCCGGATCGTCGGCGTCGTGAACTCGGTGCAGCGCTTCTGGGGCTCCGTCTTCGAGCGCAGCAACCGCGAGTACCAGTTCGCGAACACCGTCTTCTTCACCGACCAGGTGCAAACGGGCTGCGGCCTCGCGAGCTCCCAGGTCGGGCCGTTCTACTGCCCGAGGGACCAGCGCGTCTACATCGACCTCGATTTCTTCGACGAGCTGCAGTCGACGCTTCGGCGCGGCGGCGGGCCGTTCGCGCAGGCGTACGTCATCGCGCACGAGTACGGCCATCACGTCCAGAACCTGACGGGCGTCCTCGACCGGATCGGCAACGACCGCCAGGGGCCGGAGAGCCGTGCCGTTCGCTCGGAGCTGCAGGCGGACTGCTACGCCGGAGTGTGGGCGGCGAACGCCGTGGAGACGCAGCTGTTGGAGCCGCTCACCCAGGCGGACATCAACGAGGCGCTGGACGCGGCCGCCGCGATCGGCGACGACCGCATCCAGGAGACAGACGCAGGGGCAGGTGAGCCCCGAGAGCTGGACGCACGGCTCGTCGGAGCAGCGGCGGCGCTGGTTCTCGCGAGGCTACGAGCAGAAGCAGCCCGCGGCCTGTGACACCTTCTCCGGCTCGATCTAGCACGGCGCAAGGACCGGGGTCAGACCCCGAAACGGAACAGTCGCGTCCCATCCACACGAAGGACATGTCCCATCGCAGAGCCAGGCCGCTCCTCGGCCCGAGCAGCCGTGTCCCGCGGCACAGTTTTGTCACGAAGTTGGCCCTGTTTCGTGGTGGGGTCTGACCCCACCGGATGCGGCGCTGCGGCCGGAGTACGGTTTCGCCATGCGACCGATCGAAGAGCGGTTCCCTCGTCCATCAGTCATGGGGATCGTCAACGTGACGCCCGACTCGTTCTCGGACGGCGGCGTCAACTTCCGCGCGGACGACGCGGTCGCCTCGGCGCGACGGATGGTCGAGGACGGCGCCGCGATCGTCGACGTCGGCGGCGAGTCGACCCGCCCCGGCGCCGAGCGGGTGTCGGCGGTGGAGGAGCTGAGCTGGATCGAGCCGGTTCTCGAGGAGCTCCCGGCCTTCCCGGTCTCGATCGACACGGCGAAGGCCGCGGTCGCGCGCCGGGCGCTCGAGCTCGGAGCCGAACTGGTCGACGACGTGACCGCCTTGCGCGGAGACCCGAACCTCGCCGGGGTCGTCGCCGAATCGGACGCCTACCTCTGCCTCATGCATATGCAGGGCGAGCCGCGCACCATGCAGGCCGAGCCCCGCTACGACGACGTCGTCTCCGACGTCAAGGCGTTCCTGGAGGAGCGACTGCGCTTTGCCGTCGATGCCGGGATCGCGGAGGAGCGGATCTGCGTCGATCCGGGCATCGGATTCGGGAAGACGGTCGAGCAAAACTTCGAGCTGATCCGTCGTCTCGACCTGCTCGCGGCCCTCGGCCGGCCGGTCGTCGTGGGGTTCTCGCGCAAGAGCTCGCTCGGCAGGATCCTCGGCGACCCCGAGGCGACCACAGGCCCGCTCTCGGCCAGCATCGCGGCGGCGGTGACCGCCTACGAGCGCGGCGCGACGATCCTTCGGGTGCACGACGTGAAAGAGCACGTCGAGGCGCTGACCGCGGCGCGGGCGGTGGTCGGATGATCGTCGAGCTCGTCGGCCTTGAGGTCTTCGGCCGGCACGGCGTCGACGACGACGAGCGGGAGACCGGCCGAACCTTCTTCTACGACGTCGAGCTGACTGTCGACGAGCCGCCCGAAGATCGCCTCGAGTCGACCGTGGACTACCGCGCCGTCGCGGCCTGCGTGCGCGAGGTGTCGGACGGCGGCGAGTACCGGCTGATCGAGAAGCTGGCCGCCGCCGTCGCGGACGAGCTCGCCGCGCGCTTCCCTGCGACGCGCGTCCAGGTGCGCGTGCGCAAGCCGGGCATCGCGCCGGCCGGCCTGAAGGTCGAGTACTCCGCCGCTACCGCAGTGCGCGAGAGCTGATCTGGAGCGTGTACCGGGCGGAGCGTGCGCCCTTGGCCGGGAAGACGTCGAGGTACGCGTAGAACCCGCTGCTGCGCGTGTTCTCGATCCGAACGGTCTCCGTCCGGCCGCCGCGCTGCGCGCTCGCCGCGATCAGGTCGCGGGCGCGGGCCCGGCCGCGCTCGTAGACGCTTCGCGTGCCTCTGGCCCACACGGCCACGGACACGTCGGCAGTCGGGCGCACTGTCGCCGTCACTTCCCGCCCCGCGGGAACCCAGAAGCGGTAGACGTCGTCCGGATCCTCGGCGGCGTGCAGCCGCGCGGTGAGCGAGGCGCGCCGGCGCCCGGGTGCGGTCAGCGGGCGGGCCGCGGCGCGGAAGATCCCGTGAGCCTTGACGTGATCCACGTCGTCGTTCGGCTCCAGCGGGTCGATCGGCGGCAGCGCCCGGCTGAGGGCGGTCGGAATGTCGAGGATGCCGAACCCCGTGCGGCGGTCGAACCCGCGCGGCGCGACGTCGCGGGCGGAGCGCCGCATCAGGTCGAAGAGCTGCGTCTTCTCGATCCCGGGCCGTGCCGTCCACACCCATGCCGTGGCCGCCGCCACCTGCGGCGCCGAGAAGCTCGTCCCGTTGATCGTCCTCCACATGGCAGGGTTGACCGGGTCCTGCCACGGGATCTGCTCCCCCGGCGCGGCGAGGTCGACCGCCGGGCTCGTGCTGGAGAAGAGCGACGGATGATCCCTCACGTCCGTCGAGCCGACGGTCAGGACGTGGGGAAAGCCGGCCGGGTAGATCGGCGGGTCCTCGCGCAACCGCTCGTTCCCCGCAGCGGCCACGACGATCGAGCCGCGGCCGAACGCGTTGACGATCGCCTCGTACATCGCGCGTGAGGGCTCGTCCCCGCCGAGGCTCAGGTTGATGACGCCGGCCCGCGCGGCCACCGCGCGGCTGATCCCCTGGACGATCAGCGACTCGGAGAGAAACCAGAGGTCGTACGCCTGGAGGACCGCCTGCGGGTAGACCCCGATCGCTCCGACGTTGTCGATCGGCGCCGCGGCCGTCGAGGCGACGATCGTGCCGTGGTACTCGTCGGGCGTGAGGTCGACCTGCTGCTCGTTCAGCACCGTCGTGTTCGGCCTGGCGCGGAACTCCATGTGGTTCAGGTCGAGGCCTGAGTCGACGATCGTCAGCGGCACGCCGGGGCCAGGCGGCTCAGCCCGGTCCGCGCCGATCCGGTAGAGGTGCCAGCCGATCGGGGGCGCCGCGAGCGGGTCCACGCCGGGCAGGTGGGACTCGCGCGCGACAGGCCGGTCCGGCTCGGCGAAGCGCAGGGCGCCCAGCCGCCGAAGCCGCGGGATCAGGCGCTGCGCCGCGTCGCTCGGAAGCCGCCAGATGTGGAGGTCGGGGGCGACGATCGTGCCGCGGTTCGCGGCGATCAGACGCTCGGCGGCGGCGTCCGCGCGAACGCCGAGCATGGTGTGCCCGAAGTCCCCGAGCGCCGCGACCTCACGGTCGGTCGGAACCTGCGCAGAGGGAGCCGCCTGCGCCGGTGCCGGCGCAGCTACGAAGAGCAACGCCAAGACGACCCCAAACCGGCGCATCAACAGACACCATAGCGAGGGTATGCCGGTTGTCTACGTCGGGCTCGGCGCGAACCTGGGCGACCGCGAGGCGACGATCCGGCTCGCCCTTTCGCGCCTGGACGGCCACGAAGCGATCGACGTTCAGCGCGTCTCGCGGCTCCGCGAGACGGATCCCGTCGGCTACGAGGACCAGCCGCGGTTCCTGAACGGCGTCGCCCGCCTCCAGACGAGCCTCGAGCCGCGCAACCTCCTGTCGGTACTGCTCGATCTCGAGCGGGATCTGGGCCGGACGCGCGACGGCCCACGCCTCGGGCCGAGGACGATCGACCTGGACATCCTCCTGTACGACAGCCGGATCGTCGACGAGCCGGACCTCCGGATCCCGCATCCGCGCATGGCCGAGCGCGCGTTCGTGCTGGAGCCGCTGGCCGAGCTCGACCCCGGCCTGGAGGTGCCCGGCCGGGGGCCGGTGCAGGCTCTCCTCGCCGCACTACAATGACCCGCATGTCGCATCTCGACGAGCTCGACGAGTTCGAGGCAGAGCTCGAGCTCCAGCTGAAGAAGGAGTACACGGCCGTTTTCGGCCTGTTCCGCTACTGCGTCCTCACCCAGGACGCGACGTACCTCTGCAACACGCTCGACCTGCGCTACGTCCCACAGCCGAGCTACCCGTTCTTCCACCTGCGCATGGAGGACGTCTGGGTCTGGGACAAGAACCGTCCGACGCGGATGATCCCGCGCGCCGAGGTCTACACCTCGAGCGACGTCACGGTGGAGGAGCTGCGCGGCGAGGGGGAGGAGCCGAAGCTGACGGCAGACGCGCTCGCCGAAAGGCTCGGCCAACCCCTCCGCGGCGAAGACGACTGACGCCACCGCCCGGCTGTCGGCCCAGCCGGGCGCATCCCGGCTCCGCCGTCTGCCTCCCGGCCGGTGGCGTCAGCGGCTAGCCGATGCTCCTTGCAATAGACGCCGGCAACACGCAGACCGTCTTCGGACTGTTCCGGGACGGTGAGCTCGGGGAGCACTGGCGTGTCGCGACCGAACGCGACCGCACCGGCGACGAGCTCGGCGTCCTGCTCTCGGGGTTGCTCGACCTCGACGCCGTGGACGGCATCTGCCTCAGCTCGACGGTCCCGCCGCTCGTCCAGGCGTACGAGGACTTCGCTGCGCGCTGGGCGGATGCGCGGTTCCTCGCCGTCGGGCCCGGCTCGAAGACCGGCATCCCGATCCGCTACGACGACCCGCGCGAGGTTGGCCCCGACCGGATTGCCAACGCTGTGGCCGCACTGGAGCGGTACGGCGCACCGTCGATCGTCGTGGACTTCGGTACCTCGACGAACTTCGACGTCGTCTCGCCGGAGGGCGAGTACGTCGGCGGCGTTCTGGCTCCTGGGATCGAGGTCTCGATGGACGCGCTCTTCGCCCGCGCCGCGCGGCTCTTCCGCATCGACTTCTCCGCTCCGGAGACGGTGATCGGGAAGACGACCGGCACGGCCCTCCAGTCGGGTCTCGTCTACGGCTTCACCGGCCAGGTGGACGAGATCGTGACACGGATCCGGGGCGAGCTCGGGGTGGAGGCTCCCGCGATAGCAACCGGTGGTCTCGCGGACCTGATCGTTCCGCATTCGCGGACGATCGAGAAGGTCGACCCCTACCTCACGCTCGAGGGGCTCCGGATCCTCTGGGACCGGAATCAGTAGGGGCGGCTCGTGCCGCCCCCACTGCGTGCCGCAGACCCGTACTAGTCCCGCTTCCGGTCGTACGCCGCCGGCGCAGGCACATCCGCGTCGTCCTGCGAGACTCGGTCGTCCGTCCGGTCCGTCGTCCGGTCGTACGCCGCCGGTGCAGGCGCATCCGCGTCGTCGTGCGAGACCCGGTCGTCCGTCCGGTAATCGGTGCTGACCGTCGACCGGCGCGTGTCGGCGATCGTGGCGTCGGCGCGGCGGTGGTACCGCTCGCCCCACATGCCTCCGATGATGCCGCCGACGAACATCGCCACGATTGCGCCGATGCCGCTGGCGATCGCGGCCGTCGTCAGAGCGTCGCTGTCGAACCACTGCGGCAGGTCGACGTTCTCGAAGACGTCGTACTCCGCGCCGGCCCAGGCACCGAGCCCAGCGAGGATCGCTGCGAAGATCAGCGTCCAGACGCCGGTCGCGAAGCCGTTACGCGCTCCGTCGTACCGCGCGATCCGCCCGGCCGCCCAGCCGCCGATCAGGTAGGCGACGAAGAGGACGGCGACTCCGCCGATCAGGCTGCCGATCGAGAGGTCCTCGGCGTTCTCCTCGAGCCCGGTTTGGTAGCCGACGACGCCGAAGGCGGCACCGACCAGCCCGGCGAGGATGATCACCGTCGAGAGCGCCGTCAGCATGCCGACGAGGCTCGCGGGGATGTCGATCCCTCCGAAGCGCTCGCGCGCCGCGTGGATCCCGGCATACGGGTCCGCGGTCGTCTCGTGCTCCGTGCGGGCCTCGACCGGTCGTGCGCCGTCGACCCTCTCGTCGACGCGGGTTTCCTGTGTGTCCCTCGTTCTTGTTGCCATCTCGTGCCCCTTTCGTGAGGTCGAGATGGGTTGTTCCCGATGGTCGCTCCGTCGAATCCCGCCAAGATCTCAGTCGGTCCGACTCAAGGGGTCTGACCCCAAGCGGCCCGGGGCGCGAGTCCTCCGGCCGCCCCGAGGCCTGGGGTCTGACCCCAAGCGCCCGGCGAGCTGGTTGTTCCCCCGTGGAGGCTCGGTCAGATCTCGGCTCGAACCGAGGTTCCGTCGGCTCGATGGAGGACCAGACCGACCAAGTCGTCGGGGTGCGCGTCCACCAGCGCGGCGAAGGCGTTGTTCTCGACGCGGGCCGGTCGAGATTCCTGGAGCCAGGCAACGTCCACTGTCCTGATGTGGTCGGCGACGAGCCCGAAGACGAGGGTCGGAGAGCCGTCGGTCTCCTGCGAGAAGCAGAAGACCAACCCATCCGCGTCGACAGCTTCCGTCGTCAGCCCGGCTCCGGACGGCTGAAGCCGAACACTCACTCCGCCCCAGCTCTCGATGCGGGCGGCAATCGCGTCGTCAGGCCCGGGGATCCGTTCCATCGCCACGTGCCATCCATCCGCGTGACGCAGCACCGAGTAGAGCTCGTCGGGCTGACCTCGTTCGTCGTCCGAGACCATGTACGCGAGGCCGCCTGAGAACCCGCCTTCGCGCTTGCTCATCCTCCGCCGTAGATCGAGATCGGGAGGTCGAGCTCGACCTCGTCGAGGCGCGGGTGCTCCTTCTCGAGGCTCGCGAGGACGAAGTGTGCGCCAGGCGCCGCGGCGAAGAGACGCTCCTCGACGTGAGCGACTGTCTCGAGCTCCACGAGCTCCTGTTTGAACGGTCGCGGGAAGCGACCCGCGGCCGAGGTACCAGCCGTAGAACTTCTTCAGGAAGCCCGTTGCCTTGCGCTCGCCGAGCTCACGCACGGTCTCGCGCATGAAGAGCACGAGCTCGGCGACGACCTCCTCGCGCGTCGGCTCCTCGTCCGAGTCTCCGACGATCTCGCGGATCGCCCAGGGGTTCCCCTGCGCCGCCCGGCCGACCATCACCGCGGCGGCGCCGGTGGTCGCCAGAACCGTCTGCGCACGAGCGCGTGACGTCACGTCCCCGGAAGCGATCACAGGAACATCCACGAGCTCGACCAGCTCGGCGGTCAGGGAGTGGTCGGCCTCGCCGGTGTACATCTGCTTCGCCGACCGCGGGTGCAGCGTCAGCGTCGCGGCGCCGGCGTCCACGAGCCGCGGCCCGAGCTCGAGGCAGGCGCGCGAGCCGTTCTCGAGGCCGCGTCGCATCTTCACGGAGACCGGCACCGAGACGGCCTCGGCCACGGCCCGCACGATCGCCGCTGCGCGCTCTGGCTCGCCGAGACAGGTCGCGCCGGCGCCAGTCTTCGTCACCTTTCGGACCGGGCAGCCGAAGTTGATGTCCACGAGGTCGGCGCCGGCCGCCTCAACCATGCGCGCCGCCTCGGCCATCGTGGCGGGCTCGCCACCGAAGATCTGGATCGCCAGCGGATGCTCGTCGGAGGCGATCCTGAGATAGCCGAGCGTCCGCTCGTTTCGGTGCTCGAGCCCGGCGCAGCTGACCATCTCCGAGCACACGAGGCCGGCCCCGTACCGGCGCCCCTGGCGGCGAAATGCCTGCACGCTCACCCCCGCCATCGGGGCGAGGACGACGCGCGTGGGAATCTCGACGTCCCGGATTCTCCAGGATGTCCGCAGATTTACCTGCACAGAGCGGGAAAAGGTAGCGGAATGCCTGTTGACGTCGCCCTCCGCCGTCGCTACCATGCGCGCCTTCCGCGACGGCCTCTCTTGGGCCGCGCGTTTTTTTGGGTCAAGGAGGCCATTGACGTGAGAGAAGTGATCCTCACTCCCGAGGGTTACAAGAAGCTGAAGGACGAGATCCAGTATCTCTCGACCGACAAGCGCAGGGAGGTCGCCGACCGCATCCGCATCGCGCGCGAGTTCGGCGACATCAGCGAGAACGCCGAGTACGACCACGCGAAGAACGAGCAGGCCATGCTCGAGCACAGGATCGCCCAGCTCGAGGAGCGCCTGATCGCGGCCCGCGTGATCGACAAGAAGGAGATCTCGAAGGACGTCGTCAGCGTCGGCTCGAAGGTCCGGCTGCGCGACGTCGCCGCCAAGGAGACCGTCGAGTACCACATCGTCGGCTCCGCGGAGGCGAACCCGCTCGAGCAGAAGCTCTCCAACGAGTCGCCGGTCGGCCGCGCCATCCTCGGCAAGAAGAAGGGCGAGACCGTCGAGGTCTCGACGCCGAAGGGCAAGGCCCTGAAGTACAAGATCATGGAGATTCGCGCCGCCTGACCCCGAAATTGTGACGCCGGGGCCAGCCGGTCTCGTCGTTACGCTCGACCGATGTTCGAGCGATTCACCGCGAGCGCTCGGCAGGTGGTCGTGCTGGCACAGGAGGAGGCGCGGAGTCTCAAGCACGGCTACATCGGGACCGAGCATCTGCTGCTCGGGCTGATTCGTGAGAACGGACGGGCTACGACGACGCTGCGTGCGCACAATGTCGAGCTCCAGCCGGCCCGCGACTGGGTCGTCGAGGAAATCGGCGAAGGCGACGAGGAGCCGCCTGCGGGCCAGCTTCCGCTGACTCCTCGGATGAAGAAGATCTTCGAGCTCGCGCTCGAGGACGCACAGGCGCTCGGCCACAATGCAATCGGAACGCAGCACCTGCTGATCGCGCTGCTGCACGAGGGGCAGGGTGCCGCGCTCGACGCACTTCGTGCGCTCGGGGCGCCGCCCGAGGACGTCTGGGTCTCGGCGTACCGGCAGCTCGGGGTCGACCCGCCGCCGTACGTCCAGGCCGGATTGCCGAGCCTTGCACGGCCCCGCGAGCGCCGTGAGTGGGCACGGTCGGTTCGCGAGGTTACGGCGGCTGCCGCCGGAGCATGGTTCCTCGTCGGCCTGTTCCTCGGCTGGCTGATCTGGGGCTAGACCGCCGCGTAGACTCGGCCGCCATGAGCGGGCTGCCGAAGCGCTTTCCCGACCGTGTCGAGATTGCCTCGGTTCGCGCGGAGGCCGAGCCGCTCGAGGCCGGCGCGGAGGCCGAGGAGACACGGCGCGTGGCCGGGCGGGTCATGGCTCGGCGGGATATGGGCAAGCTCGTCTTCCTCGACCTCGTCGACCGGTCCGGGCGGATCCAGCTGCTCTGCGCTCAGGAGCGAACCGGCCCGGTCGACCTCGACCTGGGCGACATCGTCGGCGCCGAGGGCCGGCCCACGAAGACCAGACGGGGCGAGCCCTCGCTCGCCGTCGACGAGTTGACGCTCCTCGCGAAGATCAAGCGGCCGCTGCCCGACACCTTCCACGGCGTCCAGGACACGGAGACGCGCTACCGGCAGCGCTACCTCGACCTCCTGATCAACGAGGAGTCGCGCGAGCTCGCGCTCACGCGAACGCGCATCGTCGCCGAGGCACGGCGCTGGCTCGACTCGGAGGGCTTCGTCGAGGTCGAGACTCCGATCCTCCAGCCCCGGTACGGCGGCGGCTTCGCCGAGCCGTTCGTCACCCACTACAACCACCTCGACCAGGACTATTACCTCCGGATCGCCGACGAGCTCTACCTCAAGCGCCTGATCGTCGGCGGCCTCGACAAGGTCTACGAGCTCGGCAAGGACTTCCGGAACGAGGGCATCTCCTACAAGCACCAGCCCGAGTTCACACAGCTCGAGTGGTACGAGGCCTACGCCGACTACCGCGACACGATGGAGCGGATCGAGCGCCTCGTCGAGCACCTCGCGCAGGCCATCAACGGCACCACGAAGGTCACGTACCGGGGACACGAGCTCGATCTCGCGCGGCCCTGGCGGCGCGTGAAGCTCGTCGACGCCCTCGAGGAGCACGGGCTCTGGACGCGCGACCCCGACGATCTGCGCGCCCGGCTCGAGGAGCGCGAAATCGACACGAAGGCCGACCGGACCTGGGCGCAGCTCGTCGACCACGCGCTGACTTCGTTCGTCGAGCCGGCCCTGATCGAGCCGTCGATCCTCCACGACTACCCGATCGAGCTCTCGCCGTTCGCCCGCGCCACCGACGACGACCCGACGATCGTCGAGCGCTTCGAGTTCTTCGTCGGAGGCACGGAGCTCGGCAACGCCTTCAGCGAGTTGAACGACCCGGACGAGCAGGCCGAGCGGTTCGCGCAGCAGGCGTCCGAGGTCGGCGGCGAGCAGGATGACCCGGACTACGTGGAGGCGCTCGCGTACGGAATGCCTCCGACCGGCGGCCTCGGGGTCGGGATCGACCGGCTGACGATGGTGCTGACCGGCCGAGACACGATCCGCGACGTGATCCTGTTCCCTGCCCTTCGGTCGGTCAGCTAGGACGCACGCCGAACAGGAGCTCCGCGAGGCGCTCGGTCAGCGCCCGGACCTCGAGTGCCGTGCTGTGGAAGACCTCAGGCGAGCCGCCGAGGGGGTCGGCGATCTCCGGACGGAGCCCATCCGGCCGCGCTTCGTCGGCCCGCTGAACCGCACGACGCGGGTCGGCGTCCGCGCCGGCTTCCTCGAGCAGCGTCACGAGCTCGGGGACGGTGAACGTGCGCTCCCGGCGCGCCCCGCCCTCGGTGACGGCGGCCGCGAGATGGTGGTACTCGAAGCCGAGCACGAGATCCGCGTCCGACAGGTCCACGTTGCTGACGCATCGCGCGCGGTGCTCGTTCAGATCGAGGTCGAGCGACGGGGCGAGCTCGAGCGCCTCGGGTAGAGCCCCCACGGGGCCGAGGTCGAGAGTGCCTGCGGACGTCGTTCGCACGGGCAGGCCCTCGGTCAGCCGCCGCATGAGCCCCTCGCCGATCGCGCTCCGGAAGCGGTTGCCCGTGCAGATGAAGACGACGTCGAAGGGGTCCTCGGGCACCTCGCCAACCTATCGGCGCGGCAGGCGGCTGCGGTTATCGTCCAGCGCCGTCCCCGAGCAGATGCGCTTCTCCGTCGTGATCCCAACGCTTGCCCGCCCCGAGCCGCTGCGCGAGACGCTCGAGAGCGTGCTTGCCTGCGATCCGCCGGCCGACGAGGTGATCGTCGTGGACGCTGATCCCGAGGGGTCCGGAGCGGCCGTAGCTGCGTCCTTCGGAGATCGTGTGACCGTCCTCTCGAGCCCCCGAGGACTGACCATCCAGCGAAACCGCGCGCTCGACGCCGCCATCGGCGACGTCCTCGTCTTCCTCGACGACGACGTCCAGGTCGAGCCTGGTCTGTTCGCCGGTCTCCAAGCCCCCTTCCGCGACCCGACCATCGTCGCCGCGACCGGTCGCATCATCGAGCCGGACCTCGGGCGGCGCGGGGGCACCGGCTCCTTCCTCCGGGGCCTCGTCGTGCGCGGGCCGGAAGGGAGCTTCACGCGTGCCGGCTACCCGCGCCGGCTCACGCGGGTCGATCGTGAGGCCGACGTCGAGTTCATGCAGGGCTGCTTCATGAGCGTCCGCCGTGAGCTCGCCGCGCAGGTCCGCTTCGACGAGGAGCTCGCCGACTACGGGCTTGGGGAGGACGAGGACTTCGCGTACCGCGTGTCGCGCCATGGCCGGATTCGCTACCTCCCGAGCCTGCGCATCGTCCACAAGAACCTCGGCTTCACGTCGAAGGATCAGCGCGCGTTCGGGCGGCTGGTGATCCGGAACCGCAGCTATCTCTTCCGGAAGAACTTCCCGCAGACGCCTGCGGCTCGGGCGCAGTTCGCCTGGCTCGTGCTCGTGCTCATCGGGCACCGGCTGGTGAACCGGGATTGGCGCGGCGCCCTCGGGCTCGTCGAGGGAGCGGCGGCCGAGCTTGGCTACCGCGGGGCGGCCGCGGGCTCGCGGGACTGACGCAGGAACGCCCAGATCCTGCGCGCGTCCTCGGGGTAGGCGACCCGCTCGAATGCCGCCAGGCCGACGAGGTAGACGATCCCGCCGGCCACGATTGCGGCGAGCAGGCTGTCGCGCAGGACGAAGGTCGTCAGGGCGAGCGCTGCGGAGGCCGCCAGCGGGCCCGAGAAGACACGCGCCCAGCCGATCGACCCGGCCGTCGCCCGGGCGATCCCGAGCAGCGCGACCGCGAGGACGATCTGCGTGAGCAGCGCAGCGAGCGCGGCGCCGTCGAGCGAGCGTGCCGGGATGAGGATCAGGCTGGCGGCGATGTTGAACGCTGTCATCGCCCCGTAGACGATCGCCGTAGCTCGCTGGCGGTTCTGCGCCACGAGCATCCCGCCGGAGACGAACGCGATCGAGTACACGACGATCGCCGGCGCGAGCAGCTGGAGCGGCACGACGGCCTCGTCGAACTCCCGGCCGAAGACGAGGTGGACGATCGGCTCGCTCAGGATCGCGATGCCGACCCCGAGCGGCAGCGTGAGGGCGACGACGAGCTTGAGCGAGCCGTCGAACACCTCGCCGACCGACGGCCGCGACGTGGTCGAGAGGCGTGAAAGCACGGGAAAGACCGCGGTCGTCACGGCCCAGCTGAGGAAGAGCGTTCCCTCGAACAGCCTGAAAGCGGCGCCGTAGGCACCGACGACCTCGTCCGACTCGAGGAACGCGAGGATCGCCGTGTCCACGCGGAACATCAGCAACGAGAACACGGACGACACTCCGACGGGCGCGGCCGCGACGAGGAGCCGGCGCCAACTGCCAGTGCTGACGGCGAGGCGCGGGCGCGCCACGCGCCGCGCCATGAGCACATAGGCGAGCACCAGCGCGGCGAGCGCGCCGCCGACGAAGACGATCGAGACGGCAACGACAGACGCACCCGCCAGGACGGCAGCGATTCCGGCCACGGCCGTGAGCAGCCGCTGGGTGATGAGCACGACCGGGACGTAGACGAGCTGCTCGAACGCCTGGTAGACGGCGAAGCACGTGGACGCAATTTGCTCTCCCAGGTGCGCGATCCCCAGGAGGAGCACGACCCAGCGCGTCTCGCCGTCGACGCCGGCGGCGGTCATTACGAGTCCTGCAGCGAGGAGGACCGGCAGGGCCAGCGCCAGCTTGAGGCCAACCGTGTTCGCGAAGTACTCGTCCAGCCGCGACCGGTCCCGCGCCACCTCGCGGGTGAGCACCTGATCCTGTCCGAACCCCGCGAGCACGGTCAGCATGGCGGCGAGCGTGAGCCCGAACACGAAGACGCCGAACCCGCCCTCGCCGAGCTGCCGGGCGAGGACGACGAAGAACGCGATCGAGATCAGCTTCGAGCCGACGTCCGCGGCACCGCGGTAGACGGTGTTCGCCAGGATGCGCCTCGTGCCCACGTCGGACACGTGGGTTTCGCTCACGGCGTCGGGTGCAAAGCCGCTGTCTCGGCAGACCCGGCCCGGTCGAGCGACCGTCCGAGGATCTCTCCGTACAGAGCGACGATGTGATCGTTCGCGGTGCGCACGTCGTGGGCTTGCTCGGCCCGCCGGCGTCCGGCCCTGCCTTCGTCGGCGACGAGCATCGGATCGCACAGTCGCTCGGCGAGGGCCTCTCCGAGCTCCGCGACGGATTCGACCGGAACGATCCGCCCTGCCTCCTCGCCGAGCGCCTCGCGCGCGCCGCCGACGTCCGTTGCGACCACGCTCCGGCCGGTGGCCATCGCCTCGAGCAGCGTGAGCGACATGCCCTCCCAGCGGGAGGGCGCGACGACGACGTCGGCTGCCGCGAGCCAGGCGGGGATGTCGTCGCGCGTTCCCACCAGGTCGACGCCCTCGCTCGCCGCGGCCCGCAGCTCGGTCTCTGTGGGGCCGTCGCCGACGAGGACGAGCCTGGCGCCTGGCACACGAGCCCGAACCGCCGGCCAGGCCTCGAGCAGCACGTCCTGCCCCTTCTGGCGGCAGAGGCGTCCGACGCAGACCGCGAGCGGCCCCTCCGCGAGCTCCAGCCGGGCGCGCGCAGCTTCGCGCTCATGCGCTCCGGCCGGAGCGAACGCCTCGAGGTCGACGCCGTTGGGGACGACCTCGTAGCGGCCGTCGATGCCCGCGTCGACCCCGTGGCGGCGCTCGGTCTCGCTCACGCAGACGATCGCGTCCGCCCAGCCGGCCGAGCGCCGCTCCCAGAGCGTCGCCGCGCGCTCGCATCGGCCCGCGCAGGGCCTCGAACGACCAGCTGTGCGGCTGGAAGAGCGTCGGCCGCCGGCCGCGCAGCGCAACGCGCCCGGCCAGGCCGGCCTTCGACGAGTGCAGGTGCACCAGATCGGGATCCTCGACCGCGATCAGCCGGGCGAGGGAACGCGCCTCGAGCACTGACCCCGGTCCGGGCGAGCGGTTCGCGTCCCAGTCCGAGAATCGGGCCCCCGCGGCGAGGACCGCAGGTCTCAGCGTCGGCGGTCCGGCGACCACGACGTCGAGCCCGCGCGCCGCCTGGTCCCGGGCCAGCTGCGCGACGACCGTCCCCACGCCACCGTCGCCCGGCTGGGAGACGTGCATGACGCGAGCAGACATCGCAAAGAGCTTAGGTACCGCAGCTGCGGGGAGGGCCAGGAGAGCTGTGCGTGCGCCGTTCGGCATCGGCTACGAGCATCGGCCGCGGCAACCCTTTCGGGGGTCACTGGAACGAGGGATTCGCCCCTTGATCGGATCGGGCCTCGAGTTCCCGACCTGGGCCTCCGTTATGTTGATCGAAGTGAGCGAACGCGACAGCTCGGAGGGCCGGGCCGGGTCCGCCCGGGACAGCGTCGGAGAACAGCCGATCGAGGTGCGCAGGCACCTCGATGCGATCCGGCGAGCCCGCTGGTTCATCCTCGCCTTCGTCGCGGCGGTCACGGTCACCGCGGTCGTGGTCTCACTGCTCCTGCCGGAGCGCTACCGGGCGACGGCGACGATCGTGCTCGAGGAGCCGCTCAGCCCGTTCGGCGGCTCCGACGTCGAGACGGTTCAGCGCCGCCTCGAGACGATCCAGCAGCTCCTCGGGACGAACCAGGTGCTCGACGGGGCCGCCGAGAGCGTCCCGGGCGAGACCCGCGACTCGCTCGAGGACAGCGTCAGCTCCTCGGTCGACAACTCGTCCAACATCATCCGGATCTCAGCCGAGGCGGACGAGCCCGAGAAAGCCGCCGCGATTGCGAACGCCGTCGCGCAGACATTCCTCGAGCGGCAGGCGGCGGCGGAGCGCGAGCGGCTCGCAGAGGCTCGGCGACAGCTCGAGACGCAGCTCAACCGCCTGCGCGCGTCCGGTGCCCGACCGGAGGAGATCGAAGCCGTGCGGCAGCGGATCAGCGAGCTGACCGTGAGCGAGGTGAGCGCGGGGTCGGAGCTCGAGCTGGCTCAGCCCGCCGAGCCCCCCGACGAGCCGTTCTCGCCGCGCCCGATCCGCAACGGCCTGCTCGCCTTCTTCGCCTCGCTGTTCCTGGCCGTGCTCATTGCGCTCGGTCGAGACCTCCTCGTGCCCCGCGCCGGCAGCGCTCGCGAGCTGAGCCGTCTGCTCAACCTGCCGGTGCTCGCCGGCATCCCGTACGTCTCCCGGCGTTTCAACCGACGGCGGACGAACATGCTCACCGCCGTCGCCAACGAGGCGTACCAGACCCTCCAGGCTTCCGTGCGCTTCGAGCTGCCGGCGGACCGGCAGCGCGTGATCCTCGTGTCGAGTGCGCTCGAGGGGGAGGGGAAGACGCATGTCTCGGCGGGACTGGGGCGGGCCCTCGCCCGCGTCGGGCACAAGACGCTCGTGGTGTGCGCCGATCTGCGCTTCCCCACCCTCCACAACCAGTTCGGCCTCGCGAGAGCGCCGGGGCTGTCGGACATCCTCGAGGGGATCGGACACAACGGCGCCCAGCCCGACGAGGCGATCGCCGAGGCGCTCAAGAGCCCGGTCCACGCGCACGGCCGGGCCGGCGACAACCTGAAGATCCTGACCAGCGGCACGCGGCCGCAGGACCCCTCCGCGCTCCTCTTCGGCACCGCGCTCGATCGTTTCTTCGGAGCGGTCGCGAAGCTCGACTACTCGTACGTGATCGTCGACGGGCCGCCCCTGCTCGGGGTCGCGGACGCACACGCGTTGGCCCAGCGCGCGGACGGCATCCTCGTGGTCTCGCGGCTCGACCGCTCCACGCTCGAGGACGCGATCGAGATGAACGACCTGCTCTACCGGCTCGAGGCGCGCCCGCTCGGGCTCGTCGTCGTCGGCGTCCGGCGCTCCACCGGCTACGCCTACGCCGGGGCCAGTTCGAGTGGATCGCCGCCGCCGGTCGCCCCGGTCACAAGAAGCTCGTAGCCCGCGATCGGCCCCGGCCGATCATCGCGCCGATCCAGATCAGCGCCGCGATCAGCCAGAGGTGGCGCCAGTGCAGCGTGTCGACGAACACGCTGTTGGCGAGCGTCCCGCACCAGGCTGCGAGTAAGGCTGCGGACCCGATGCCGAACGTCCCGCGGCCGCTGATCGCATTTCGCGCCGCAGCTCCGAGCGTGGCGAGGAAGAGCAGGACCACGGTGAGCAGCCCGAGGAATCCTTGCTCCGTGAGCGCGTTGACGTACGTGCTGTGCGCCGCGTACCCGACGACCTCCTCGTACTGGCCGGGGCCGATGCCGAACGGGTGTGAGGCGGCGAGCTCGACACCGGCCCGCTGCGCGGCGAAGCGGTCCTCGTCGTACCGCTGAAACCGAGCCCGCTCCTCGAAGAAGTCCCCTGAGCCGGAGAGGACGATCGCGCCGAACAGGACGAGGATCGCCGCAACGATCGTGCCGACCAGGACGAAAGCCTTGCGACCGCCGCCGCGCCGAAAGGCGAAGACCGTGAGCATCGTCAGAGCGGCGACGGCGGCGTTCAGCCAGGCCGCCCGCGAGTAGGCGAACAGCACGCCGATCGAGAGCACGAAGAGAAGCGCGAGCTTCGTGACCCTCCCGGAACGCAGCAGTCGAGGCTCGAGCAGCTCCTCGACGAGGATGAGCGTCGGGAAGACCAGGAAAGGCCCGAACACGTTCGGATCCTCGAAGAACGCCTTCGCGCGCCCGTCGTTGTGCCACGCATCCGCTGCGGCCAGCGGCAGGAACGGGGCCAGAGCGCCGACGGCGGCCGAGAAGACCGCAGCGACGAGCAGCCCACGAACGACCAGTCTCATCCGCGACTCCGAATCGATCCACGCGGTCAGCCAGACCGAGAACGCGACCAGGTACGCGGTGACCACGAAGAAGCGGACGGCCTCCCCCGGGTAGACCGAGGCCGCCGCGGATGCCACGTTCAGCACGAGGAAGAAGCCGAGGAGGAGTGCGATCGTCGGGGGGATGCGGCGGAGGTGCGCGCGTCCCGTCACGATCGCCACGGCGATCGCCACGGCGAAGACGATGTCCGGCGGAGCCGGCTCGACGAAGACGATCCCGAAGAGCACGAACCCGAGCGCCACGACGGCCGCGTAGCGAACGAGCGCCAGCCCGAGCAAGGCGAGGAGCCCCATGCCTCCGAGGACGACGAGCGAGAGTGGCGGCGGGCTCGGGGCGAGCGCAACGGCCAGGGCGCCGCCGAGCAGCAAGGCGACGGCCATCCAGCCGGCGTCGGCTCCGGAGCGCCACGCGGCCTCGGCTGTCGGCCGCGGAAGCTGAGGCTGCGCGACGCTCACGGCGCGCTACTGGCTGCTGTCGCCCGCCGGGCTCAGCGGCCGCTCGACGCCGTCCGAGAGAGCCATGCGCTCGTGCTCGATCACCTCGGCGAGGATCCCGTCGAGGTCGACGGTCGGCTCCCACCCGAGGTCGGCCCGGATCCTGTCGGTGGACGGGACGCGCTGGAACATCTCCTCGACGCCGTGGCCGTAGACCTGCTCGTACGGGACGAAGACGAGCTCGGACGAGCTTCCGGTGGCGCGGAGGACCCGCTCGGCCAGCTCGAGGATCGTCACGACCTCGGTCGAGCCGACGTTGTAGATCTTTCCGGTCGTGTCCGGCGCGGACATCATCCGCTCCAGCCCACGCACGACGTCACGGACGTGACAGAAGCAGCGCGTCTGCGAGCCGTCGCCGTGCACCTCGAGGGGCTCGCCGGCCAGCGCCGCCTGCACGAACCGTGGGATCACGTTGCCGTACTGGCCGCTCTGCCTCGGCCCGACCGTGTTGAAGAGCCTTGCGATCACGCAGCGCAGGCCCTCCTCCTCGTGCCGCGCCAGCGCGAGGAACTCGTCCATCGCCTTGGAGTCCGCGTACGCCCAGCGCTTGGCTGTCGTCGGCCCGTAGATCCGGCGCGCGTCCTCCCGGAGCGGAAGGTCCTCCCCCGGATGGTCGCCGTAGACCTCCGAGCTGGAGGCGATCAGGACCGGCTTGCCGAACCGGCCCGCGTACTCGAGGACGTTCTCCGTCCCGCGGACGTTGGTGAGGAGCGTGTGCCCGGGCCGCTCGACGATCAGCCGCACGCCGACGGCGGCGGCGAGGTGGAAGACGACGTCGGCCTTGTGAACCAGCTCGCTGACCACCGAAGATGATAAAACCGACTCGACAGTGAGATGAAAGTGGAGATTTCGGTAGATATGGAAGAGATTGGCCTCCGATCCCGTCGAGAGATCGTCTAATGCGTAGACCTCCCAACCGTCGTCGAGCAGCAGCTCGGCGAGATGCGAGCCGATGAATCCAGCGCCACCCGTGACGAGAGCCGTGCCAGCCATTGACGCCAGCGTAGTTGCTCGGCCCGTCGGCGTTCTCGCTGTAAGTTCACTCGAAAGGGGTACCCCTATGGCGTATCCATAAGGATTGTCCAGACGTTTTTCGGTCGAGAAGAGATGTACGCGCTCAACGGAGCGCTTAGGGACTGCGGACTGCGGAGGTTGGAATGGCACGGAACCGGCGACTCGTGGCGGTCGCCGCAGCAACACTCCTCGCACTTCTTGTGCGCGGGCTCGGCGTTTGCGGCGACGCCTCAAAGGATCTACCGCGATCTGGCGGACAACGGCCGGCTCGACGGCCGCTACACGCGGGCCGAGATCGAGCGGGCGTTCGACCTTCCACCGGTCGTAGGCACCGACGCGCAACGCCCGAGGAAGCCCATCCGTGTCCCTCAGTCCAGCGAGGCGACGCCGGCGCCGCGAGCGACCGGCAACACGGATCGGCGCATCCCCTTCACCGCTCTCGACGCCGCCTTGCTGGTGGCCGGGGGCGTTCCGCTGCTCCTCATCGGAGCAGGACTGCGGCGACGGCTCGCTGAGCCGAGCAAGGCTCAAGTAGTCGGCGGATGATCGAGCCGACAGCCACGTCTGCGCCCCCACGGGCGCTATCGCCCCAACCGCCGGACCGGATTTCGCTCCGCCGACGCGCTCTCGGGATGCGGCCCGAGGTCGCCTGGACGCTCGCCCGGCTCGGGCTCGACACCGCGATGCTGGTGGCTGCGGCGGTCGCGGCGACCTTCGGTTCGCACGCCGCCGGCATCAACGCCACGCCCGCCGGCTGGCTTCTCCTCTTCGCCGTCCTGGTCGTCGCCACCAGCGCGGCGCGCGGGATGTACCGGCCGAAACTTCGAGCCGACATCCTGGACGAGCTCCGCGGCGTCGTGACCTCGACCTTGCTCGCGGGCATGGCGGTGCTCACCCTGCGCGAGCTGCTGACAGAACCGGCCGACCTCTCGGCACAGAGCCTCCGGCCCTGGGCCTTCGCGACCGTCTACGTGGCCGCCGGCCGGGTCGCCCTGCACTGGTCGCGGGCGAAGGCGAGGCAGAACGGCGAGGCCCTTCGCCCGACGCTCATCGTCGGCGCGGGACAGATCGGCCGCCTGATGGCGAAGCGCCTCCAGTCGCAGCCCGAGCTGGGCCTGAAGCCGATCGGATTCCTCGACGGCGACGCGATGGCGGCCGCCGACGACGATGCAGCGCGGCTCCCGGTGCTCGGCGCGAGCTGGGACCTCGAGCGCGTCGTCGCCGATTACGGGGTCCAGCAGGTGATCGTGACCTTCTCGACCGCGCCGCACGAAGTCCTGCTCCGCCTCGTCCAGCGCTGTGAGGAGCTCGGCATCCAGGTCGCCTTCGTCCCCCGCCTCTTCGAGCGGATGAGCCAGCGCCTGACGATCGACTACCTGGGAGGCGTTCCGCTCGTCGATGGCGCGCCGTCCGAACCCCCGGGGCATCCAGTTCGGGATCAAGTACGCGGCCGACCGGCTGCTCGCTGCGATCCTGCTCGTGATCGTGTCGCCGCTGCTGGTGGGCGCCGCGCTCGCTGTCTGGCTGTCGCTCGGCCGGCCGCTGTTCTTCAAGCAGCGCCGCGTGGGGCGCGACGGGCGCGAGTTCGACATGCTCAAGTTCCGGACGATGCGGGCAGCCGAAGGGAAAGACGGCGCCGAGTTCCAGCTCGAGGAGGGCACGGCCCCCGGTGGCGTCGAGGGCGTCGACCGCCGCACGCCGGTGACCGCGTTCCTGCGCCGGTCCTCGATCGACGAGCTTCCGCAGCTCCTGAACGTGCTCGTCGGCCATATGTCGATCGTCGGCCCGAGACCCGAGCGGAGCCACTACGTCCGGCTCTTCGAGGAGAGCATCTACCGGTACGGCGACCGCCACCGCGTCAAGTCTGGGATCACGGGCTGGTCGCAGGTGAACGGCCTTCGCGGCAAGACCTCGCTGGCCGACCGGGTCGAGTGGGACAACTACTACATCGAGAACTGGTCCTTCTGGCTCGACTTCAAGATCCTGCTGCTCACGTTCGCCTCGGTCCTCCGTCCTTCGCGGCAGGCCGAGTAGCCCGCCGCAGAATCTGCTCCGGACGACGGGCTAAACCGCTGCGGCCTTTCTGCCGAAAGCCCTTTTGAGGAAGATGCGGTTACACAGTCGTAAAGACTTTTCACGTGATCGCCAGCGCCCGACGTGGGCGCCGATCACTGAGCTACGATGGCCCAGCCTTCGATCTGTGGCCGGCGGTCCCGGCCTTTCAGAGGAAACGTCGTGGAAAGGGGAGTCGAAGGTTGTTTGAACGGTTCACCGAGCGGGCTCGTCAGGTGGTTGTCCTCGCCCAAGACGAGGCGCGGGCGCTGAAGCACAACTACATCGGCACCGAGCACATCCTGCTCGGACTGCTCCGCGAGGAAGAAGGTCTCGCGGCGCGCGTGCTCGAGTCGCTCGACATCACGGTCGAGGAGGTTCGCGCTCAGGTCGCCCGCATCGTCGGGCAGGGCGACGAGGTCACGACCGGTCAGATCCCGTTCACGCCGCGCGCGAAGAAGGTGCTCGAGCTCGCGCTGCGCGAGGCGCTCTCCCTCGGCCACAACTACATCGGCACCGAGCACATCCTGCTCGGCCTCGTCCGTGAGAACGAGGGCGTCGCGGCGCGCATCCTGCTCGACTTCGACGCCGACGCCGAGAAGATCCGCAACGAGATCATCCGGATGCTCTCCGGCCCGGGCCGCCGCCAGCAGGGCGGGGGCGGCGCCGGCGAGAAGGCGAAGAGCTCCAAGCTCCTCGACCAGTTCGGCCGGAACCTGACCAAGCTCGCCGCCGAGGCGAAGCTCGACCCCGTGGTCGGGCGCCAGACCGAGATCGAGCGCGTGATGCAGATCCTGTCGCGCCGCACGAAGAACAACCCGGTCCTGATCGGCGAGCCCGGCGTCGGCAAGACGGCCGTCGTCGAGGGCCTCGCAGCCCGCATCTCCGGAAACCAGGTGCCCGAGCTCCTCAAGGGCAAGCAGATCTACACGCTCGACCTCGCCGCGCTCGTCGCCGGCTCGAAGTACCGCGGTGAGTTCGAGGAGCGCCTGAAGAAGGTGATGAAGGAGATCACCCAGCGCGGCGACATCATCCTGTTCATCGACGAGCTCCACAATCTCGTCGGCGCCGGCGCCGCCGAGGGCGCGATCGACGCGGCCTCGATCCTGAAGCCTGCTCTCGCCCGCGGCGAGCTCCAGACGATCGGCGCGACGACGCTCGACGAGTACCGCAAGTACCTGGAGCGGGACGCCGCGCTCGAGCGCCGCTTCCAGCAGATCCGCGTCGACGAGCCGTCCGTGGACGACACCGTCGAGATCCTGCGCGGCCTGCGCGACCGCTACGAGGCGCACCACCGCTGCACGATCGCGGACGAGGCGCTCCGCGCGTCGGCGATCCTTGCCGACCGGTACATCCAGGACCGCCACCTGCCGGACAAGGCGATCGACCTCATCGACGAGGCCGCCTCGCGCATGCGCATCAAGACGATGAGCGCGCCGCCGCGGCACCGCGAGCTCGAGGAGGAGATCGAGAAGGTCCGCTCCGAGAAGGAGGCGTCGATCGAGGCGCAGGAGTTCGAGAAGGCCGCGAGCCTCCGCGACAAGGAGCGCAAGCTCACGCAGAAGAAGCGCGACCTCGAGGAGGACTGGCGCAACGAGGAGACGTCCGAGAAGCCGCTGATCGGCGAGGACGAGATCGCCGACATCGTCTCGATGTGGACGGGCATCCCGGTCTTCAAGCTCACCGAGGCGGAGACGCAGAAGCTGATCCGCATGGAGGACGAGCTCCACAAGCGCGTCATCGGCCAGGAGGAGGCGATCGTCGCCGTCTCGAAGTCGATCCGCCGCGCCCGCGCCGGGATCAAGGACCCGAAGCGCCCGACCGGCTCGTTCATCTTCCTCGGCCCGTCAGGCGTCGGGAAGACCGAGCTGGCCCGCACGCTCGCCGAGTTCCTGTTCGGCGACGAGGACGCGATGATCCAGGTCGACATGTCGGAGTACATGGAGAAGCACTCCGTGTCCCGGCTCGTCGGCTCGCCCCCGGGCTACATCGGCTACGACGAGGGCGGCCAGCTCACCGAGGCCGTGCGCCGCAAGCCCTACTCGGTCGTCCTGCTCGACGAGATCGAGAAGGCCCACCCGGACGTGTTCAACATCCTGCTCCAGATCCTGGAGGACGGGAAGCTGACCGACGCCCAGGGGCGCAAGGTCGACTTCCGGAACACGATCGTGATCATGACGTCGAACATCGGCGCCGGCA
Source organism: uncultured Actinomycetes bacterium (assembly GCA_963847235.1). Taxonomy (GTDB): domain Bacteria; phylum Actinomycetota; class Thermoleophilia; order Gaiellales; family Gaiellaceae; genus JACDAN01. The sequence goes on from CAWJYU010000010.1 coordinate 28,865, forward strand.
CGATCTCGAAGAACCAGACGCTCGGCTTCTCGCTCGGCGACGAGTCCGGCCTCTCCTACGAGGAGATGAAGGACCGGATCATGGGCGAGCTGAAGAAGGTCTTCCGGCCGGAGCTGCTGAACCGGATCGACGAGGTCATCGTCTTCCACAAGCTGACCCGCGACGAGATCCTCACGATCGTCGACCTGCAGATGCACCGCCTCGAGGCGCAGATGGCCGAGCACCAGGCCGAGATCAAGCTCACCGAGGAGGCCAAGGAGCTGCTCGTCGACAAGGGCTACGACCCGACGATGGGCGCCCGGCCGCTGCGCCGCGCGATCCAGCGCTTCATCGAGGATCCGCTTGCAGACTTCGTCCTCGGCCGGAACATCGAGCCAGGCTCGACGGTCCTCGTCAACCGGCACCCGGAGAACGAAGAAGAGGTCGACATCACCGTCATCCCCGGCGCCCCGCCGGTGGAGGCGGAGAAGGTCACGGTTCCGCCCGAGGAGCCGAAGTCCGAGGACTCGCCCGACGAGCCCTCCGACGAGAGCTAGCCGTCTGCTCTGACCACGTGGCCTCGCCCGACCTCGTCGGGTGAGGCGCAGCCGAGCAGGGCGAGCGCGAGCTCCAGCTCCGCGCGCAGGAGCTCGAGGACGTGGCGAACGCCCTCCTCACCGTTGGCGGCGAGGCCCCAGACGACCGGCCGGCCGACCATGACTGCTCGGGCGCCGAGCGCAAGCGCGATCGCCACGTCGGAGCCGCGGCGGATTCCGCCGTCCACCAACACCTCGGCCCGGTCGCCGACGGCCTCGACGACCTCCGGTAGCGCCTCGAGGGAGGCGACGGCCCGGTCGAGCTGGCGGCCGCCGTGGTTCGAGACGACGATCGCCGCACAGCCGTGTGAGGCAGCGAGTTCGGCGTCCTCTGCGGTCAGGATTCCCTTGACGATCACCGGCAGGCCGGCGGTCTCGCGCAGCCACTCGAGGTCGCGCCAGGTCAGGCGCGGGTCCACGAGCTCGGCAGCCGTCGCGGGCGTGAGCGTCCCGAGGTCACCCTGCTCCGAGCCGTACACGCCCATCCGATAGTCGGGATCGAGCGTGAAGCCGGTTCGGAGGTCACGCTCGCGGCGACCGAGCTTCGGCAGGTCGACCGTGAAGACGATCGCTGAGCATCCAGCCTCCCGAGCCTGGTCGAGAATCGATTTCGTGACCTCGCGGTCCGGGTGCCAGTAGAGCTGGTACCAGCGGGGCGCTTGGGCTGCTTCCGCGGCGATCTCGGCCGGCGTCGCCATCGCGAAGGTCGGGACGCACATGATCGTTTCGGCTGCGGCGGCCGCCCGCGCCACGGCGAGCTCCCCGTCGGGATGCGCCATGCGAAGGTGCGCGACGGGCGAGGCGAGCACCGGCATCGAGACCTCCTGGCCGAGCACGCTCGTCGCCGTGCTGACGGAGCCGACGTCCACGAGCACCCGGGGCCGCAATCGCCACCGGTCGAACGCCTCCAGGTTGTGGCGGAGCGTGTGCTCGTCCCCGGCCCCGCCGGCGAAGTAGCCGAACGAGCCCTCGTCGAGCGCCTCACGGGCGAGCTGCTCGTAGTCGCCGATGTTGACGGGGCCGTCCGTGGCTTCCACGGCGTGAAGCTTGCCCCATCGGGCAAGTAACAGAGTGTTACTAACGGCGACTGACCGCCCGGCCCCGCTCCACGAGCCGCATCGACGGGGCGTCCGCCGTCAAGTAACAGCAGTGTTACTAGCCTGCGGCGGCCCGGCCTCTACGAGCGGACGATGGGTGTGACCCGTCCCGTCCGGGAGTCGATCCGGACGATGCGGCGACCGTCGAACTCGCTGGCGTAGACGTACCTGCCCGCGCGGTCGACGACGACCGAGCTCGGCAGCTGCAGCGCGCGGCCGAGCTGCGTCCGGCTCCCGTCGGGGGCGATGCGCACGATGTGGTCGAGCCTCGCGTCCGCGACGTAGATCGAGCCGTCGGGCCTCGCGTCGACGCCGACCGGAGCCGAGAAGCCCCGAGCGATCGTCGTGACGATCCGCGTCGCGCCGTCGATCCGCCGGATCACGCCGTTATGGCTGTCGGCGACGACGACGGTCCCGTCGGCAAGAACATCGAGGCCGTGCGGGGCTCCGAAGGCGGCAAGCCGCGCGGGGCCGCCGTCGCCCGAATAGCCCTCGCGGCCGATTCCGCCGAGCGTGTCGATCCGTCCGTCCGGCGTCACGACCCGGACGCCGTTGTCGTACTCCGCGATGTAGAGGTTCCCGGCGGCGTCGAAGGCGAAGTCGCCGTGCCCACCGAGCTGCGCCGAGGTCGCCGGCCCGCCGTCGCCTGCGAGCCCCCTTGTCCCGTTGCCGGCGATCGGCGTCTTGCCGCCGTCGGGCTCGAACCGCCAGATCCGCCCCTCGTCCGCGACGTAGAGGAAGCCGCCGGGGCCGAAGTTCAGGAACATCGGATGGTCGAATCCGCGGCCGACGAGCGTCTTCGCGCGCGTGCGGAGCGAGACCTCGAAGAATCCTGTTCCGGCCATGTCCGGGACGAGCAGGTCGCCGTGCTCTTCGGCCAGCTCGAAGCCGTGCGGGCGCGAGATGCGCGGACCGGTGCCATTGACGTCGACCCTGAGCAGCCGGAACGTTCGCCCGCCGGCGCGGGCGCTCACGACCCATTCGCCGCCGGCCGGGAAGACGATCCGAGCGCGATAGCGGCCGGCCCGGTTCGCCCGCCGGGCGGAGAAGGTCCGTCGCCCGGCCTCACCGGTGACGACGAGGCCGACCGCGGCCGGAAAACGCCCGCTTGCCGTCCCTGACGACGAGGGTCGCCGTCCACGGTCGGTTAGCTGTGCTCGCGACCTCGCCGGGCAGGAGTCGAGCGACGATTCGTCCTCCAGGGGCGGCCGTCACCCCCGAGGCCAGCGCGAGCGCGATCAGAGCGGCGGCGGCGAGGCGCGGCATATCCATTCCTACACCGCACGAGGAGCTCGCGTTCCGGCGCTACCAGTCGGGATCGCCGTTCGTGCCCCAGGCGGCCCGGGTGGCATAACGGATACCCCTGCCGCCCGCGCTCATCGTGAGCACCTGGCCGCCTCGCTCGAAGCCGATCTGCCTCCCGTCGCGAGACCATGCCGGGTTGTAGGCGCTGCGAGGAACGCCGGTGGGCAGCAGGCGGGTGGCCCTCCCGTCGGCGCGGACGACCGCGATTCTCCCCTGAGTCGCATAGGCGATCCGCGTGCCGTCGGGTGCCCAGTCCGGCTGGAAGGAGGCCGCACCGCGTGTCAACCGGCGAACCCCATGCGTCCTCAGAGTCAGGATCCAGATTTGGTTGACGCCTCCGCGATTACCTTGAAATGCGATCTGCCGTCCGTCCGGCGACCAGTCGGGCGAGAGCTCGCTCGTGGTGCGCCCGCCGAAGAGCCGCCGTGCGGTTCCGCCCGCCGCCGGCACGACCCAGAGGTCGAACGATTCACCCAGGTCGCGCCGGAAGGCGATGCGCCTGCCGTCGGGCGACCAGGTCGGCTCGCCGTCACCCGCGCGATTGGTGAGCCTCCGCTGGCCGCGGCCGTCCGCGCTCATCACCCAGATCCCCTGGCGGCCGAGGCCGGCGCCTGCGAACGCGATGCGCGTGCGATCCGGAGACAGCGCCGCCTGATCGGCTCCGCGGGCGAGCAGCCGGCGACCTGCTCCCGACGCCCGCACCGAGTACAGCGCCGGCGGAACCTGGGGGTTGGCGAGCCGCACGCTGCGATAGACGATCCGGGACTCCGGCGGCGCCGCGGCGGCCGCGGTCCACGACAGCGCCGAGGCCACGGCCAGCCCGGCGATCGCAATCGGGAGCATCCGCTTCACGAAGCGAATTCTCGCTGCGACTTGTTGCGAATTCTGCCGTGACTTGTTACGAAATCGGCGCGAGGAACGTCCGTTTCGCAGCCTAGAGTGGGCGCGCGATGGCCCAACCCGCTCTCAAGTTCGCCTGCTCGGAGTGCGGTCAGTCGACCGGGCGCTGGCTCGGCCGCTGTCCCGGCTGCGGCAGCTTCGGCACGCTGGTGGAAGAGGCCGCCCCGACAGCGTCGCGGGGGAAGGGCGCCGCGCCTCGTCCGGTGCTGCGGCTCGTCGACGTGGAGGTCGAGGAGGCCGAGCGGATCCCGACCGGTGTCGCGGAGCTGGACCGTGTTCTCGGCGGCGGGCTCGTCCCGGCGTCGCTCGTGCTCGTCGGGGGAGAGCCAGGCGTTGGGAAGTCGACGCTGCTGCTGATGGCCCTTGCGGCCATCTCCCGCGACCGCCGCGCGCTCCTCGTGACCGGCGAGGAGTCGACTGCGCAGGTGAAGCTTCGCGCGGCCCGGCTCGGCGGCGCCGATCGGGTCGAGATCCTCGCCGAGACCGACCTGGACGCCATCTGCGCGACGCTCGAGCGCGAACGCCCGGCGGTCTGCGTGATCGACTCGGTGCAGACGCTCTACTCGCCCGACGTCGGGTCCGCTCCTGGCTCGGTCTCGCAGGTGCGGGAGGCGGCTGCTCGACTGCTTCGCGTCGGAAAGGAGTCGGGCGTGGCCTTGTTCCTGGTCGGTCACGTGACGAAGGACGGGTCGGTCGCCGGGCCGCGCGTCCTCGAGCACCTGGTCGACTGCGTGCTCCAGTTCGAGGGCGACCGCTACCACGCGCACCGCGTCCTTCGCGCCGCGAAGAACCGGTTCGGCTCCACGAACGAGCTCGGGATCTTCGAGATGACCGGAGCCGGGCTCGTCGGGGTTCCCGACCCGTCGCAGCTCTTCGGCGCCGCCCGCGAGGAGGAGATCGGCTCCGCTGTGGCGTGCGCCCTCGAGGGGACGAGACCGCTGCTGCTGGAGATCCAGGCGCTCGTCTCTCCGACGGATCTGGCGATGCCGCGGCGCGTCGCGACCGGCGTCGACCCGAAGCGCCTGGCGATGATCGTCGCCGTGCTCTCGCGACATGCGGGCGTCTCGCTCGGCCAGGCGGACGTCTTCGTGAACGTGGCCGGCGGTGTCCGCATCGACGAGCCCGGAGCCGATCTCGGGATCGCGCTGGCGATCGCCTCGGCGGCGCGCAGCGCGCCGGTCCCGGCCGGTGTCGCCGCTTTCGGAGAGATCGGCCTGACCGGTCGCCTCCGTCCGGCGTCCCAGGCCGACCGCCGCCTCGAGGAGTGCGCGAAGCTGGGGCTCCGAACCGTCGTCGTGCCGGCCGGCACGAAGAGTCGCCGCGGCGTGGACGCGAAAGGGGTCGAGTCGCTCCGTCTCGCGGTCGCCGCGGCCCTGGCCGGAAAGACGGCCGCCGCGGAACCTGGCCGCTAGCAGGGATTTTCCGCAGACCTCGCAAAATCCCTGGAAAATCTGGCTTTTTTACCAGCCTTTAGCTATACTTGAGTGTGCTTGCCGGCGGAACGTCACCCGCCGGCAGTTTGACGTAATCGATGCGGAGTGGGGAGGTCGGGCTTGTACAAGGTCGGCGACAAGGTGGTGTATCCGCACCACGGGGCGGGCACCGTCGTGAAGAAGGAGACCCGTGAGGTGCTCGGGGAGAAGCGCGAGTATCTGACGATCCAGATCCTTCACAACGACATGACCGTGAACGTGCCAGCCGAGAACGCCGAGGCCGTCGGCTTGCGCAAGGTCATCAACGAGGACACGGTCAAGGAAGTCGTCAAGGCGCTGACCGGCAACGGCACCACGATGCCGAAGAACTGGAACCGCCGCTTCAAGCACAACCGGGACAAGATGAAGACCGGCGACATCTTCGAGCTCGCCGAGGTCGTGCGGAACCTCTCCCTGCGCGACCGGGACAAGGGGCTCTCGACGGGCGAGAAGCAGATGTTCGTCAAGGCGAAGAAGATCCTCATCAGCGAGCTCATGTACGCGAAGGGGATGGACGAGGAGGAGACCGCCGAGTGGCTCGACGGCGTGCTCGTCTCCGACCTCAACGCCAAGAAGAAGCCTCGCGCGAAGGCCGGCGCGGCCGCGTAGGCCGCACGCCACTTAAGCTCGACTCGTGAGCGTCTGGGCCGTCATCGCCGCGGCAGGACGCGGCGACCGACTCGGCCTGGACCGGCCGAAGGCGTTCGCGAACCTGCGCGATCGCCCGCTGCTTGCCGAGAGCCTGGAGCGGCTCGAACGCTCGGACTGGATCGACTCCATCGTGGTCGCCGCGCCGCCCGGCTGGGAGGAGCCCGTGATCCTGCTGGCGGAGGAGCTGGGCTGCGGGAAGGTGGTGGAGTCGGTGACGGGCGGTGAGACACGCTCAGCCTCCGTCGCCGCGGCGGTCGCAGTCGTACCCGAGGACGCGGCCGTCGTGCTCGTCCACGACGCGGCGAGGCCCGTACTGCCGGAGGAAGTCATCGAGCGCGTACTGACCGCGCTGAACGAGGGCTGGGACGGTGCGATCCCCGTCCTGCCGATCGCGGACACCGTCAAGCGGATCGAGTCCGACCGCGTCGTCGAGACCCTCGAGCGCGAAAGCCTCGCCGTGGCGCAGACGCCGCAGGCGTTCCTCGCGCCGGTCCTGCGCGGTGCGCTCGGGGACGCCCAGGCGACGGACTGTGCCGCACTCCTCGAGGCCCGCGGCGGCCGGATCAAGGCGGTGCCGGGCGACCCGCGGCTGGTCAAGGTCACCGAGCCGGCCGACCTCGAGCTGGTCGAGAGCCTGCTTCCCGAAGCCGTCGAAGAGTGATCGTCGACTACCACATGCACCTTCGAGCGCCGAACGGGTCGCTCGACCATACGGTGGAGGGCATCGAGCGCTTCGTCGAAGTGGCGGCCGAGCGCGGAATCGACGAGATCGGATTCACCGAGCACGTCTACTACTTCATGCAGACGCGCGAGCTCTGGAGCGTTCCTTACCAGCTCGACCGCTGCCGGCACGACCTCGAGCCGTACGTCGAGGCGATCGTCGAGGCCCAGCGGCAGGGAATGCCCGTGAAGCTCGGCCTGGAGGTGGATTACGTCCCGGGTCGCGAAGAAGACACGCGGCGCGTGCTCGAGCCGTATCCCTGGGACTTCCTGCTCGGCTCGATCCACTACCTGGACGGCTTTGCGCTCGACCAGGAGCCGGGCCTCGTCCACGAGCTGGGCCCGGACCGGGCCTGGAAGCGCTACTTCACAGCGCTCGAGAGTGCCGCCCGCAGCGGGCTCTTCGACTCACTGGCGCATCCCGACCTCGTCAAGTTCTTCGGGGATCGGGTCTCTTGGGACTACGCACCGTTAACCGGCTCTCTCAACGGCGTCTGCATCGAGATCTCGAGCGCTGGGCTCCACAAGCCGCACGGCCGCATCTACCCCGAGCTCGATCTGCTCACCGCAGCGAAGCGCGCGGGAGCAGGGATCACGCTTGCTTCCGACGCGCACCATCCGGGGGATGTGGGTCGCGACCTCGACAGCGCGCTCGATCACGCTCGAGCCGGCGGGTACGAGACGGTCACCGTCTTCGAACAGCGGCAGGCTCGGGAGGAGCCGCTCGGATGAGAGTCGGCCTGGGCGTCGACGCGCACGGGTTCGACGCGAGCGTGCCGCTCGTCCTCGGCGGCGTCGAGTTCCCCGACGAGCCCGGGCTCTCGGGGCACTCGGACGGCGACGTCGTGACCCACGCGCTGATTGACGCGCTGCTCGGCGCGGCGAATCTCGGCGACATCGGCGCGATGTTCCCCTCGGACGACGACGAGCTCGCAGGCATCTCCTCGCTCCTGCTCCTGAGCCGTGCCTATCGGCGGGTGCACGAGGCCGGGTACGAGCTCGTCAACGCGCACTGCGTCTTGATCGGCGAGCGCCCGAAGGTCTCAGACCGCCGGGCGGAAATGGTCGTCCGGCTGGCCGAGACCCTCGGCGTGGAGCCGGAGCGGGTCGCGGTGTCCGGGACGACCACGGACCGGCTCGGCTTCACCGGGCGCGGCGAAGGGCTTGCCGCGCAGGCCGTTGCGCTACTGCGGCAGCGCGACTGAGCCGCCGTCGTCGACGACGAGCCCGTCCCGGATCAAGGACTCGACCGCCTCCGGATCCAGTCCGCCAGAGCGCCCACCCGCCACGAGGCGGAGGGTCTCGGCCCGACGCTGGCGAAACGATCCCTCGAAGCGCGACTGCTTGCGTAGCGGCTCGTAGCGCCGGCCGCGCGAAGGACAACCCTCGGCGAGCGGACACACGCCGCATCGAGGGACGCGTGCCAGGCACACCTCACGCCCGAGATCCATCAAGGCCTCGGCCGCCGCCGGGCCGAATTCGACGCCGGCTTCGCTCGATCACGCGGCGCACGTTCGTGTCCATCGGGAGGACGGGCTCGTTCCACGCGAACCGGCGCACCGCAGCCGCCGTGTACGCGCCGACGCCGGGAAGCTCCGTGAGGTCGTCCGGCCAGCCGTCCTCGGCCACGATCTGCGCGGCGCGGTGGAGGTTCACCGCCCGACGGTTGTACCCGAGGCCCTGCCAGGCGCGGATGACCTCGTCGCGGCCGGCATCGGCGAGCGCCTCGACCGTCGGCCACCGCTCCATCCAGGCCTCGAAGCGCGGCACCACCCGGCCGACCTGCGTCTGCTGGAGCATCACCTCCGAGACGAGCACGGCGTATGGGTCCCGCCGGCGCCGCCACGGAAGGTCGCGCCGGTGCTCCTCGAACCAGGCCAGGAGGTCGAGCTTCCACGGAACGGATCGTGCCTACTGCTGCGGCCGCTGAACCTCGAAGAAGAGCAGCCCGTGGTCGGACATCTCCCGGACCCACTCGAGCTGCTTATCCGGCTCGGCGATCTTCGGCCACCCGCGCACGGAGACTTCGGAGCCGCCGAACTTCTTGAACGGGATGTGATCGCGCGCGACGACGAAGTCGAGGTTCGACGGCTGCCAGCTTGCCGCCGCCCCACCAGGTGTTCGCCTCGTCCTTGTCGAGCACTTTCATCTTCTTCCGCTTCGCGCCATGCTCGAGCTTGCGTAGCTCCTGTGTCGCGACGATGTCGCGCTCACGGACGTACCTGTACTGCATCCCCATGATGTTGAAGTCGCCGAGAAAGATGTAGTTGACGGGGCCGTCCGTAGCACGACGCTGGAGCGTGGTGGCGAAGTCGAGCGCCCGCTCGAGCATGTCGTCGCGCAGCCCGAGACCTCGCGGGTCGGTGCCGCTCTTCGTGTGCAGGAAGAGCAGCGTGTAGTTGACGCCGTCGACCTTCACGGTCAGCAGCGCTCCCGGCCGCAGGAGCGAGACGCCGGAGCGGAACTCGGTCTTCTGCGTGAAGAACGCCGTGATCCGGGTGCGAACTCCGAGGAGGATCTGCTGCACCTGCTGCCCCTCGGTGATGTGAAACGTGTACTCGGGCATCAGCGTCGTCAGCGCGTCGAACACCTCGCGGCCCTCGACCTCGTAGAGCGCGAAGACGTCCGGCCGCTGCTCGGCGAGGAACGCCGACGACGTCCTCGACCCGGGAGGAGACGCCCTGGCTCCTGAAGTGCTCGACGTTCCAGGAGGCGACCGAGAACGCTTTGGCCACTCAGGACGCCTCGGCGTCGATCAGCCCGAGGAATCGAGAGACGGCCGCGGTCCGCGTGGTGACCCCGAGTTTCGCGTAGACATTCTCCAGGTGCTTACGCACCGTGCTCGGAGCCAGCCAAAGGAGCTCGGCGATCTGTGGGTTGGTCTTCCCGCGAGCGACCCAGGAGAGCACCTCCTGCTCCCGCATCGTGAGCCCGATGCCACACTGCTCCTCCTCGAGGAAGAGCGCTTCGCCCGTACGCCGAACGATGACGCGACCGGATTCCGTGCGTCGGACGAGCGGCTCGGCCGACTCCGAAACGAGCCAGTCGACGAGCGGAGCTGGAAGCTGTCCGCCCGTATGCGGTGGAAAGAACGCACCGAGAAGCCGGCTGGCCGGCGCTGAGGCGAAGTCCACCTCATGACGGGGACCGAGGAGAACGATGCCGCGCGACTCCGTTGCCGGTGCCCACTCCAGTGCCTCGAGTGTGGAGGCGAGCAGGCGACGGGTTCTCGCGGCATGCCAGAGCCGGGTGAGGTGTGGAGTCAGCAGCTCGAGGACGAGCCGGTCGCGCTTCGTGAAGTCTCGACCGAGGTTCCGGTTGAACATGAACGTCTGGGCGTGCCAAGGCGGAGACGACGGGAGGCGAACCTTGAGCTCGTACTTGATGCCCCAGGGCCTGAAGTACTCGGCGTAAAAGGGGTTCTGCTCGCAACTCGCGTTGCGTGATCACATCCGACATCCGCAAAGCGCTGAAGCGCCCGTCCTTCCTCCACCGCCGGCATACGGGGTGCCAGCCCATGAGCTCCCAGTCGTCGTCGTCGAGATCTCCGCTCTCGTCATCCTCGTCGCCGGGACGCGGTGAATACATCAGTACGCGCCGATTGACGTGGTCGACTTCGGTGTACGTGACCCAGTCGGCTTCGATGAGGCGTCCGAGCTCCTCGAGGAGCTCACCCGAGAACGGCTGGTCGCCGCCGATGGTTTCCGCGTCGCCGAGGAAGCGGATCAACCGCTCGGCGTCGCTGGCTGCGAGGTCAGACACGGCTCTCAAAGATACGACGAATGACGAATGGACTCCAGTGCCGCGCCGGAGGAGCCTTTTTGGAAACACCACTAGGGGAGGTTCGATCCAGATGTTCAGACATGCGCTGGCCGCTGTCCTCACAGGGCTGGCGGCGCTGACCGCGCCGGCGCTGGCGGCGGCCGACACGGTCACACAGTGGAACCAGAACGCGGCGAACGCGATCTATGTCACCGCGGCCCAGCCGCCGAACCAGTCCGTCCTGCACATGGCGATGGTGCAAGGCGCCGTCTACGACGCCGTGAATGCGATCGACGGCGGTCGCGAGGGGTACCTACTCACCTCCCGCGTGGCGACGCCGACGGACTCGAAGGATGCGGCGGCCGCGACGGCGGCGTTCAAGGTGCTCCTCAACATCGTCCCGACGCAGCAGGGTGCGCTGCAGCCGCTCTACGACGCCACACTCGCCGGGATTCCGAACGGGCCGGCCGAGAACCGAGGCATCGCCGTGGGTGACGCAGCAGCTGCCGCAATGATTGCGGCGCGAACAGCGGACGGGCGCTTCGGGCCATTCCGGTTCCCCGAGGGGTTCACGCCGGGAGCCTGGCGCGTTCCGCTGCCGGGCGGCGCCAACGACCCGAATGCGTGGATCAAGGACGTGAAGCCGTTCCTGATCAGGAGCGCGTCGCAGTTCCGTTCCGACGGGCCGTACGACCTCACGAGCCGCAAGTACGCCCGCGAGTTCGACGAGGTCAAGACGGTCGGCTCCGCCTCGGCGCCGATCACCGCCCGCTCGCTCGATCAGACGAACGCGGCGCTCTACTGGGCCGAAAACCCACCGCGGACGTGGAACCGGATCGTCAACACGCTCTCGACGACGCAAGGGCTGTCACTGGTCGAGAACGCGCGGCTCTTCGCCGAGCTCTACCTCACCGTCGCCGATGCGTTCATCGCCGTCTGGGACGAGAAGGCGTACTACTCCTTCTGGCGCCCGATCACGGCGATCCGACTCGCGGATACGGACGGCAACTCGAGGACGGAGAAGGACGAGAACTGGCTGCCGCTGGTGCCCAATCCACCGTACCCGGAGCACCCGTCCGGCCATCTCGGCCTGAGCGGATCGATGGGGAAGACGTTGCAGCAGTTCTTCCACACTGACAGGCTCGCGTGGAGCGACACGAACATCGGCGGGCGGACGCGTAGCTTCACTCGGGTCTCGGACGCGGTCGACGAGATCGAGAACGCTCGCGTCTGGTCGGGGATCCACTTCCGGAACGCCGACGAAGCCAGCGTCCAGATCTCGCGGCAGATCGCGAAGTACCGCGACCGGCACTACTTCAACCGGATCCACCACGGCCACGACAACGACTGACGCGGGGCCAAGTAACACTCTGTTACAAGGTCGGAGGGGCGGCGTGATGCCGCCCCTCCAGCGGCCGGGCTGGGCGGCGAGAGTCAAGTAACACTCTGTTACAAGGCAAGATCTGGGGCGATGACCCGCGTCCGCTTCGCCCCGAGCCCGACCGGCTCGCTCCATGTCGGCAACGCGCTCAGCGCCGTGATCAACCGCCGGGAGGGCGATCACTTCCTGCTCCGGATCGACGACACGGATCCGGCGCGGAACGTCCCGGGCGGGGAGGAGGCGATCCTCGCCGACCTCGAATGGCTCGGCCTCTCCTGGGACGAGGGGCCTCTACGCCAGAGTGAGCGGCAGGAGCTCTACCGCGACGCCGCGGCGCGGCTCGGCGGCGACCGCTTCGGCCGGACGACGATTCTCCGCGAGGACGGAACGGCCACGTACCACCTCGCGAGCGTCGTCGACGACGCGGAGCTCGGGATCACCCACGTCTACCGCGGAAACGACCACCGCCCGAACGAAGACCTCCACCGGCAGCTCCACGAGGCGCTCGGGACGACCCCGCCGGAGTACGTCCACCACGGCCTGATCCTCGGCGACGACGGCAAGAAGCTCTCGAAGCGGGCCGAGGGAGCGACGGTGGCATCTCTGCGGGAGCTCGGCATCCCGGCCGAGGCCGTGCGCGGCTACCTCGACGAGCTCGGTCTGCCGCGCCACGACGTCCACTACGACCTGCCGCGAATCCGCCGACTCTCGGTCGACGCAATCGAGGCGATGAGCGACGAGGAGCTCGCGGCACGCGCCGGGATCCCGCCCGCCGCCGTGCCGGCCGCGCGCGGCGCCCGCGACCTCGCCGAGGCCCGCGACTACGCCGACCAGGTGCTCCGAGCACCCGAACCCCGCCAGACCGATGCCCCGGAAACGCTGAAGCGCTTTCGTGAGCTGGCCGACGCCGACCCAAGGGCCGTCGTCCGCGAGCTGAAGGCCGTCGGCGGCAACCTGCGCGCGCTTCGCCTCGCCCTGACCGGCCGCGACAGAGGGCCGGAGCTAGCGGCAATACTGGCCGCCCTGCCCAGGGAGGAAGCGCTGCGCCGTGTCGATCAGGCTCTACAACACACTGACCCGTAGGCTCGATCCGCTGCCCGAGCCTCCCGGGCCGGTGCGCATGTACTTCTGCGGGCCGACCGTCAACGCTCGGGCGCACATCGGGAACGCCCGCCCGTTCGTGGTCGGGATGTGGCTCAGGAACTGGCTGCGAGAGCGCGGGTACGACACGACGCTCGTCCACAACATCACGGACATCAACGACAAGATCTACGAGGCTGCGCCGGGTGCAAGCGCCGAGCTCGCCGAGCGGGTCACGGCCTGGTACCTCGAAGACACGGGCGGCTTCGGCCTCGGGATGCCGGACCACCAGCCGAAGGCGAGCGAGATGGTTCCGGAGATCGTCCGCTTCATCGAGCAGCTGGTCGAACAGGGCTCGGCGTACGCGGTCGAGGGCGACGTCTACTTCCGCGTCGCCGGGGATCCGCTCTACGGACGGCTGTCGGGCCAGAAACCGGATCAGGTGGAGGAGCAGGAGCCGAACCCGCTCAAGGAGGATCCGCGCGACTTCGCGCTCTGGAAGGCGAACAAGCCCGGCGAGGACACCTCGTGGGAGTCGCCGTGGGGCCGTGGCCGGCCCGGTTGGCACATCGAGTGCTCGGTCATGGCGGAGGAGCTGCTCGGGCCCGTGTTCGAGATCCACGGCGGCGGGCTCGACCTCGTCTTTCCACACCACGAGAACGAGCTCGCGCAGTCGAGCGCGCTCGGACACGAGTTCGCGCGGATCTGGACGCACAACGGCATGCTCCGCTTCACCGACGAGAAGATGTCGAAGTCGCTCGGGAACGTGGTGACGATGGACAAGGCGCTCGAGGAGTGGGGGCGCGAGACGCTGCTGATGCTGTTCCTCGGCGCGCACTGGCGGAAGCCGATGGACTTCTCGGAGGAGACGCTCCAGCAGGCCACCGCACGGGCCGACGGCTTCCGCGAGGTCTTCCGGAACCCGTCGGAGCCGGCCGGCGACGGCGAGTGGGACCGACTGGTCGCGGCGCTCGACGAGGACTTCAACACGCCGGAGGCGCTCGCGATCATGCACGGCTGGCGCGACCACGAGCTCGTCCGGCGCGGGCTGGAGCTGTTCGGCCTCGGCGCGCTGGCGGAGACCGCCGATGCACCGGCCGAGGTCGCCGACCTCGCGCAGCGGCGGCAGCAAGCCCGTGCGGACCGGGACTTCGGCGAGGCGGATCGGCTTCGCGCCGAGATCGAGTCCGCAGGCTGGATCGTCCGGGACGTCGACGACGGCTTCCGGCTGGTCCCGAAATGACGACCGAGCACGTCTACGGGCGCAACGCGGTGCGGGAGCTGCTGCGCGGCCCGCGCGGAGTCCGGGAGCTCTGGGCCACCGAGCGCGCGCTCACGGCGGAGCCCTGGCTCAAGGAGTCGAACGGCGTCCGCGTCCAGGTCAGGCCCGAGCGCGAGCTCACGGAGGCGATCGGGACTCGCGATCACCAGGGCCTCCTCGCCCGGTGCGAGCCCTACCGCTATGCAGACGCCTACGAGCTCGCCGCCACGGAGCGCGCGCTGCTCGTCTGCCTCGACCAGGTGACCGACCCGCACAACCTCGGCGCGGTGATCCGGAGCGCCGAGGGCGCCGGCGCCACCGGGGTCGTCGTCCCGGCGCACGGTGCGGCACGGGTGACGCCGGCGGTCTGCCGAGCCTCGGCCGGCGCGGTCGAGCATCTGCCGGTCGCCGTCGTGCCGAACCTCGCCCGCTACCTGAACGACGTCAAAGGCCCGGCCCTCTGGGTCTGGGGCGCGGCGGCCGACGGCGACGTCGGGCTTTGGGACGCCGATTTCGGCGGAGGCGGCGTGGCGTTCGTGCTCGGGGCAGAGGGGAAGGGGTTGCGGCCGCTCGTTCGCCGTGCGTGCGACGAGATCGTCTCGATCCCGCTGCTCGGCCGCGTGAGCTCGCTCAACGTCAGCGTCGCCGCCGCGCTGCTCGTGTACGAGGCGAGGAGGCGCCGTCGTGCCTGAGCCCACCCTCTATCTCTTCGACGGCTACAACGTCCTCCGCGCCGCTGGGCTCGAGGAACGCCACGAGCTGGTCGACTCGCTCGCGAGCTTCGTGGCCCTTCGCGGAGCGCGGGGCGTCGTCGTCTTCGACGGGGTCGGAGCGGACGAGCAGTACGGCCCGCTCGAGGTCCAGTTCGCTCCGCACGCCGACGCTGTTCTCGAGCGCCTCGCGGCCGAACATCGTGACAAGGAGCGGGTCTGTCTCATCTCCTCGGACGCGGCGATTCGAGGCACTTCGGGCCAGCAGGTCGCGAAGATCAGTTCGCGCGAGTTCGCATCCACCCTCGAGTCCGTCGAGCACAGCGAGGCGAGCACGAGCAGGGTGCGCGACCGCCTCGATCCCGCGACGCGAGACCGTCTCGAGCGTCTCCGCCGTGCCGAAGACCCCTCGTAGGACCGGTCGCTTCGGGTCCAGAGCAAGGGTCCGGTTGGATCAGGACCACTGCAATGACCTTGTAATGCTGGCAACTGACTGCTACCTTCCGGGTCACGTTGAGGGTGAGCCTCGCTCACCCGAGCGAATTCGACATGGCCGCCAGACCAGTCACTCGCACGTATTCCGCCCAGAGGGCCGAGCGGGAGCTCGAAGACCTCCAGTTCGTGATCCGCGCCAGGAACGGCGACACCAAGGCGATGGACACGCTGATCCGGCGGTACACCGGCTTCGTCCGGCTCAAGTCCAGCTCGTACTTCCTCGCGGGAGGCGATTCCGAGGATCTGATCCAGGAAGGGCTGATCGGGCTCTACAAGGCGGTTCGGGACTTCCGGTCCGACAAGGAGACGTCGTTCCGGAGCTTCGCCGAGCTGTGCATCACCCGGCAGATCATCACGGCGATCAAGACGGCGACGCGCTTCAAGCACTCGCCGCTGAACACCTATGTGTCGTTCTCTCAGACGCCTGCTGGGCAGGAGTCCGAGGGCGACTGCACGCTGGGCGACGCGCTTCCGGGCCCGAGCGTGGACGAGCCGTCGATCATGGTCATCTCGACCGAGGAGCTCCAGAGCCTCGTCTTCTGCCTCGGAACCGGGCTCTCGCAGCTCGAGTCGGACGCGCTCCGTCTGTACCTGGAGGGCTCGTCCTACGAGGAGATGGCCGAGAGCCTGAGCGTGGACACGAAGACGATCGACAACGCGCTTCAGCGCGTCAAGCGCAAGATCCTGCAGCACCAGGACTCGCGCCAGGTCCTCCAGTAGCGGTCAGATGCTCAGCGCGGCCGTGATGGGGTCGTCGCTGAGCGTCTGAAGCCCGTCCACTCCGGTCGTTGCTCCGGAACCGGCAACAGCAACTCGCGTCTTGCGACTCAGAGCGGTGAGGGCCTCGACGAGCGGTGTCAGCCGCCGCTTGGCGGTCGCGGCGACCACGACGAGATCCGGTTCGAGCCGGCCGGCGGTGTCCACGAGGCTCTCGACGGGGGTGTCAGGGCCGAGGTAGGTGATGCGCCAGCCGCGGCGGTTGAGCGCGAGGCCGAAGGCGATCAACCCCAGGTCGTGCTGCTCGCCGGGGGCGCAGGCGAGCACGGCGCGAGGTCCCTCGCCCGAGTCCCAGCCCCGCCCGATCCCCAGCAACCGCCCGCGGATCAGGTTGCTGGCGAAGTGCTCCTGGGCGACGGTCGCCTCGCCCGTCGACCACCGCTCGCCGAGGTCGACGAGGTAGGGGAGGATCACGGTGCCGAGGACCGTCTCGACCGTGAACGTGCCGAACAGAGTGTCGAGCGCCGCCTGAGCGCCGGCCTCGTCGAAGCCGTCGAGCGCAGTCCGTAGCTGCAGTGCGCCCGAGTCGAGCTCCGGCCGGCCGTTCTCGGCCGCGGCCGCAGTCAGGTCGGCCACCCCTTCGACGGCGCGCCGGGCAGCCTCCGCCGCCGCCAGTCCTTCGCGCAGGTGCCGGCGCATCCGCTCGACCCGCTGCTCGTCGGCATCCGAATAGAGCCGAAAACCGCCCTCCGATCGCGCGGGGCGGAGGAGCCCGTACCTGCGCTCCCACGCACGCAGCAGCTCGGGCGCAACTCCCGTGCGCCTGCTCAGTTCTCCGATCCGGAGATAGCCGTCGCCGCCTGCCATCGTGGTCATTGTACGGAAATTGTACAGACACTTGACAGCCCTGCGCCAACTCTGTACATTCCCTGGACAGAAGTAGGACACGGAAAGGAGGAAAGCATGAAGGCACTCGATTTCACCACCGGGCTCCTCCTCATTGTCGGGGGGCTCAACTGGGGTCTCGTGGCGATCGCGGAGTTCGATCTCGTCGCCGAGATCGTCGGCCTGGAGTTCGGTGAGACGAACGCTGTCAGCCGGATCATCTACGGGCTCGTCGGCCTCTCGGCCGTCTACCAGGCGACCAGGCTTCCGGCGCTCGCGTCCCGCGAGCGGCGCGACGCCCGGACGGCCGCCGCCTAGGAACGTCATCAACCTCGACAGAGAAGGAGACACAGCATGAAAAGGAACCGCTTTAGCTACTCGATCGCGGCGCTCGGCGCCGCAGCTCTCGCCTCCATCGCCGTAGTCGGCGGTGCAGGTGCGACGGCCGAGCAGACGACGCCGGACAAGAACATCGTCCAGACGGCGGCCGCTGCGGGTCAGTTCAATACCCTGATCGCACTCGCGAAGCAGGCCGGCCTGGCGGGTGCGCTCTCCGCACCGGGCAAGCTGACCGTGTTCGCGCCGACCGACAAGGCGTTCGCGAAGGTGCCCAAGGCGACCCTTCGCAAGCTGCAGCGCAACAAGGCCCAGCTCCGCTCGGTGCTGCTGTACCACGTCGTGAAGGGGAACGTGAAGGCGGCGCAGGTCGTCAAGCTCCGCCGCGTCAAGACCCTGAACGGCGAGTACGTCCGGATCGGCGTGAAGGGCAATCGCGTCTACCTCAACCGCACCACGCGCGTCACGAAGACGGACATCGGCGCCACGAACGGCACGATCCACGTCATCGACGGCGTGCTCATCCCGCCGGCGAGCTAGCCGGCACGCCCAGGCGCCCGGCCGGCTCATCCCGCGCGGCCGGGCACCCCTCCTCTTCGGCTCTACGATGTGGGGGCGCCGGAGTAGCTCAGCTGGTAGAGCAGCTGATTTGTAATCAGCAGGCCGTCGGTTCGAGTCCGACCTCCGGCTCTCGAGCCGCTGCTAGTCGCCCGCGTACGCGCGGACCGCGACTGCCCCGACCCTCCTTCCAAGCGTGAGCCCCACCTCGTTGTCGCTCCGGAAGTGGATTCCGCCGTAGAGCCGTGACACGGCCGCTTCCTCGGCCATGGCTCGAACCTCGGCTGCCGACGCAGGGAAGAACGCCGCAAGCACGGTCGAGGCGGCCCCGGACGTCGTCGAGTGCCCGGAGACGTACGACGGGAACGGCGGTGTGACGATGTACGAGTTCCAGGTCGGCTCGATCAGGCGGCGGATCGCCGTGATCGGGCGCAGCGACCAGTAGGTGAACTTCGCGTCCCAGCAGGCGATGAAGGCATCGGCCTGCCCCGTGTTCAGTGCGGCGAAGAGACGGGCAGTCTGGCGGGTCGACCGGGCAGTCGAGGCCACCAGGTCGATCGCAATCTGGTTCCAGTGCCCGGGCGGGGTCACGGTGCCCGCCCCGTCTGCCCAGAAATCCGCGATTCGCTGCTGCTCGGGAGTGAGGTGCTTGGAGACGAGGTACACCTCGAGGAGCTCGAGTGCGAATGCCAGGCTTCCGTAGACCGGAGGCGGGCCGGGTCGAAACTGCGAACCCGACGCCAGGTTCCAGGGGCGCCACGTCTCGGCCAGAGGCTCGAGCGGTGGATAGATGAACGCAGGAGGCGTCGGCACCCAATAGGGCGGGCCGACGGGAGGTGTGCCGGTCCACGTAGCCGACGACCCGTCCGTCTTGCCGCGCTCCACGATCCGGCTGCCGACCAGCTGGCCAACGGCGAAGCTGATCTGGCGGTCGCGGTATGGAGCGGCGAGCGCGTCGATTCGCGCTTGCTCGTCGGGATAGAGGTAGAGGAGGACCGTCGCCGCTGCGCCGGCGACCGCTGCACTGTCCGACGCCGCGCCGGCTGCGGCAGCTTCGTGCATCGCGCGGCTGACCAGGCCGAGCGCACGGGAGGCGCGAGGCGGGTTGGTCGAGTGCGACACGATCGCGTCGAGCTCGAGCTCGATCCATTGAGTCACCGCCGTCGAGCCCTGCTGGGCAGGTGCTGCGCTCGTAGGAGCCGGGAATGACATCGCCGCGGCCCCGATCGCAAGAGCAAGAAGTACACGTCTCATCAGGAAGCCCCCCTTCCTCGGCCGGTCACGCAAACGAGAACGCCCGGGCCGGTACCACCGCGCCGCGAGCGTCCGCGCGGAGGCTAACGCACCTCGCGTCGCCGCGAACGGGCTGCTACGAGCTGAGCGCCTGCTCCAGGTCGGCCCAGATCTCGTCGACGTCCTCGAGTCCGACGCTCAGGCGGACGAGATTCTCGGGGACCCGGTCGCCTTCCCAGCGGGCACGGGTCTCGAGCACCGAGCGTGTCCCTCCGAGGCTCGTGGCGTTCTTGATCGTGCGCACCGAGGTCTCGACGCGCTGCGCGGCCTCCGCTCCGCCGGCGACGTCGAAGCTCATCAGCCCGCCGAAGCCCGGGTAGCGGACGCGCTCGACGCCCGGGTGCGCCTCGAGCTTGCGGGCGATCACCGTTGCGTTCTCGGTGTGCCGCCGCATCCGGAGCTCGAGCGTCTCCAGGCTTCGTCGGAGGAGCCAGGCGGCGTCCGGCGCGGCGACGATCCCGGAACGGGTACGGAACTCCTTCAGCCGCTCGTAGTCGTCTGCGGATGCGCAGACCACGGCTCCGAGCAGGACGTCGTGATGGCCTCCGAGGAACTTGGTGGCGCTGTGCAGGACGAAGTCGGCTCCCCGCTCGAGTGCTCGGAGGTAGACGGGCGTCGACGCGGTCGAATCGACCACGACCGGTGCCGGGTGGGTGTCCGCCGCCTCGAGGTCGGGCAGGGTCAGGAGCGGGTTCGACGGCGACTCGAGCCAGACGAGGTCGACGCCCTCGGGCGGCGGGCCGGTCTGGTCGAACTCGACCATACGGAGACCCCAGCGCTCGAGTGCCCGCATCAGCGTCGGCGTCCCGTAGTAGGCGTCTTGCGCGATCGCAACGGTCTTGCCGGTCTCGAGGAAGGTCAGGAGCAGCGAGGTCGTCGCGCCCGACCCGGACGGAAACAGGAGCGCGTGCCCTCCCTCCAGCTCGCCGAGCGCCCGCTCGGCCTCGGCCCCGGCCGGGTGCGCGTACCGCTGGTAGTAGAACTCGCCGGGCTCGCCGTCCTCGTAGGGCCAGATCGTCGAGCGGTCGAGCATGGCCGCGATGCTAGTGCCCCTTCGGGTGATGCCGCCCCGCTTCCGGCGTGCGAGCAGCAAGCCAGGCTAGGACGCAGGGAGTGTCCATACCTAAAGGTACGGACACGACTGAGGACGACGCATGGCGCAGTCTGATCGCGCGCCGGAAGCGATCGCCTGCATTGCCCGAAGGGGCACTCGTTAGGCTCACGCGCATGGCGGCGACCGACGATCGCACCGACTCGACCCAGGCCAAGCTCGAACGGCTTCAGCAGCTGCGCGAAGAAGCGCTGCACCCGGCGAGCGAGAAGGCGGTCGAGAAGCATCGGAGCCAGGGCAAGCTGCTCGCCCACGAGCGGATCGAGAAGCTGCTCGACCCGGGCTCGTTCGTCGAGCTCGACCGCTTCGTGCGCCACCGAAACCCCTACTTCGGGATGATGGAGCGGCGGCCCTACGGCGACGCCGTGGTCACCGGCTACGGGACGGTCTTCGGGCGCAAGGTCTTCGTCTTCTCGCAGGACTTCACGATCTTCGGCGGCAGCCTCTCGGAGGCGTTCGCCGAGAAGATCTGCAAGGTCATGGACCTGGCCCTCAAGCTCGGCTGCCCGCTGATCGGGATCAACGACTCGGGTGGAGCGCGCATCCAGGAGGGTGTGGTCTCGCTCGCCGGCTACGCGGAGATCTTCTGGCGCAACGTCCAGTCCTCGGGGGTGATCCCGCAGATCTCCCTCGTGATGGGACCGACCGCGGGAGGCGCCGTCTACTCGCCGGCCATGACGGATTTCGTCCTGATGGTCGAGGACAGCTCGTACATGTTCATTACGGGCCCCGACGTCGTGAAGACGGTGACCGGCGAGGAGGTGACGTTCGAGGAGCTGGGCGGCGCCGCGACGCACGCCTCGAAGTCCGGCGTCGCGCATTTCACCGCGGCTGATGAGGAGAGCGTCCTCGAAGACGCCCGCTACCTGCTCTCGTACCTCCCGCAGAACAACGTCGACCCGCCTCAGCACTTCCCTTCGGTCGATCCGGCCGATCGTGAGGATCCGGAGCTCGACACGCTGATCCCTGACGAGCCGACGAAGCCGTACGACATGAAGGACGTCGTTCGGCGAGTGGTGGACGACGGCGAGTTCCTGGAGGTGCACGCCCGTTTCGCCGAGAACATCGTCTGCGGATTCGCCCGGCTCGGCGGCCACTCGGTGGGAATCGTCGGGAACCAGCCGCACGCGATCGCGGGTGTCCTCGACATCGACTCCTCGGTGAAGGCCGCGCGCTTCGTCCGCACCTGCGACGCGTTCAACATCCCGCTCGTGACGTTCGTCGACGTGCCGGGCTTCCTCCCGGGCACGGACCAGGAGTGGCGCGGGATCATCCGCCACGGCGCGAAGCTCCTCTACGCGTACTGCGAGGCCACGGTGCCGAAGCTGACCGTGATCACGCGGAAGGCGTACGGCGGCGCCTACGACGTCATGAGCTCGAAGCACATCCGCGCCGACTTCAACTTCGCGTGGCCGACGGCGGAGGTCGCGGTGATGGGGCCGGAGGGCGCCGTGAACATCGTCTTCCGGAAGGAGCTCGAGGAAGCCGACGACCCCGACGAGCGGCGCCGGGAGCTGATCGCGGACTACAGAGAGCAGTTCGCGAACCCGTTCGTGGCCGCCGAGCGGGGCTACGTCGACGACGTGATCGAGCCGCGCCGCACCCGGCCGGTGCTGATCGACGCGCTCGAGACGTCACTTACCAAGCGCGAGCCGCGCCCGCGCCGCAAGCACGGGAATATCCCCTTGTAGGGATTACCCGGCGGCCGCGGCGACGGCCGGCGTGCGGTCGCGGAGCTCCAGGGCGAAGGCGGCGACGATCGCCGGGTCGAACTGCGTGCCGGAGCAGTGCTCCAGCTCTTCGATCGCCTCGCGCGGCGTCAGCCGCCCGCGGTAGGCGCGCTCCGAGGTCATGGCGTCGTAGGCGTCGGCGACGAAGATGATCCGGGCGCCGAGCGGGATCTCTTCCCCCCGGAGGCGCTCGGGGTAGCCGGTCCCGTCCCAGCGCTCGTGGTGGTGGAGCACCCAGTCGGCGATCGGGTCGACGCCGAGGCTCTCGAGCATCCGGTAACCGATCTCAGGGTGACGCTGGAGCACGAGGCGTTCGGCGTCGGTCAGCGGGCCGGGCTTGCGGAGGATCTCCTCCGGGATCGCGAGCTTGCCCAGGTCGTGGAGGCTGGCGGCGAGGCGTGTCAGCTCGATGTGCTCCTGGTCGAAGCCGAGGCGGTGCGCGATCCAGGAGCTGAGCTCGGCGACGCGTGTCGAGTGGCTGCCCGTGTACGTGTCTCGTGCGTCCACGGCCTTGGCGAGGCTGGCCGCGGCGCGGAACCGGGCGGCGCGGTCGGGCCCGTGTGCGAGCCGGCGGAGCTCTGCGAGCTCGACGACGTCCGGGCGGTAGACGTGAACGCGGTTCTTGCCGTGCTCCTTCGCCCAGTAGAGGGCGCTGTCGGCGAGTCGGATCAGCTCGTCCCGGTCGAACGCCTGGTGCGGGAAGCCGGCGATGCCGGCGCTTGCGGTGACCGAGCCGACGTCGGCCACCTCGAGCGAACCGATGCGGGCGAGCACCGCTGCGGCTGTCGCGAGCGACTCGTCCGCGGTCACGCCTGGAAGCAGCAGCGCGAACTCGTCGCCGCCCAGCCGGAAGGCCTCGCCGTTCTGCCGGAGCCGGCTCCCGACCTGGGCGAGCACGCGGTCTCCGACCGGATGACCGTAGAGATCGTTGATCCGCTTGAAGTCGTCGACGTCGATCATGCAGAGCGTGACCGGCTCGTCCTCAGCCTCCGCGCGAAGGAGCTGGTGCTTGAGCCGCTCCTGGAAGCTGCGGTGGTTGCCGAGCCCTGTGAGCGGATCGGTCAGCGCGAGCCGCATCGCGCGGAGCGCCTGGTACGCCGAGCGCTGGTAGAGCGAGATCGCGAGCAGCGGGCCGACGAGCGCCGCCGAGAGCAACGGCGAGCGCTGCCAGAGGATGACGAGCATCAGGGCCGCCGAGCCCATCAGGGCGAACGGAACCGCGGTGGCGCGTGCAGACGAGACGACGAGCTCGGCAAACGGACGCCGCGCCATGCCGGCGACCGCGGCCGAGACCAGGAGGAGATTCAGCGCATACTGGCTAGTCGCCGAGACCACGACCTGGGCGACGATCGCAGCGGTTCCAGAGCCGTCGATCAGGGAGACGAGCACCGCCGCAGCGCCCGCGCCGATGGCGAACACCGAGGCGTTGAACGCGATGCGCTCGAGCGGGCGGTGCTCGAGCAGCTGCACGATCGCCGGCGCAGCCAGCGCGATCAGGACGCCGGCTTCCCAGCCGAAGAGGACGATTCCGCTCGCGCCGAAGACGAACGAAAGAGTGACGCCGCCGCTCTCGGCGCCCTCGATCGGCACCGGGTAGCGGCTGGCGAGCGTGGAGGCGAGCAGGAACGCGAGCGGCCCGGCTATCTCAGAGAGATCGTGCGGCGTGGTCGCGAACGAGACCGCCGCGGCGGTGGCCACAGCAAGCCCAGCGGCCCAGATGGGCGCTAGGAGAACGAGGACGCGCGGCGGCAGACGTCGCATGTTGCAGTCGCTACCAGTTCCAGTTGTATCCGCTGACGATTCCGTCCGCCACAGTGACGAATGCGACCAGCATTGTGAGCACACGTACTTTCCACTCGAGCATTGAGTTCCCCCTTCCCTGTCGTGGAAGGCGATTGTCGCTTGCCGTGTACGCGCTGACATCACCCGTTTGGGTTATTCCCTCTTTGCGGGGGTTTTTCTTTACAAGAGGCCTACGTCGCCAAGCGGGGCGACGCAGCCGTCGACCAGTGCGGAGGCGACGCCGCAGTCCCGAGGGAATCCATACGCAGACGAGAGCCGGAGTGAGCAGCGGCACGCCCCTCCGTATTCTCGGAGCCGCCCACGACCTTTAGGCTGGGGACGTGCCCTGGAGCGTCCAGCCCGAGCCGGCCGACGAAAACGAGCGAGAGGCCCTGCTCGCCGCGCTGGAGCGAGCGCTCGCGCAGGAGGAAGCCGCCGCCTCGGGACTGATCAGCGCGTGGTGGCGCTCGGGGTTCGACGACCTAGGCGGTGCTGCGGCTGCGGAGAAGCCGTGGAGCGAGCCGCGCGTAGTCGAGCCCTGACCAGGTCACGACGATCAGCGTCCACCACACGATCGACTCGTCGATCGCGCCGCCCGCGGCGAACCGAACGAATCGCCGCGATCGACTGCATTCACGTCTTCAGCTTCCCGAGATCCCGCGCGCCCAGGACCACCTGGGCATCGCGACCGCAAAGAGCGTCGTCGCCCAGTAGGCGTGGCCGGTGAAATCGATCGCGTACAGCGCCACGATCAGCGGCGCCGCGGCCATGCGTGCAACCGTCAGCTGATCGGCCGGCGCCAGACCGACACAATATGCCGGTCGTGGCCGGCTTCTCGAAGGTGCTCGTCGCCAACCGTGGCGAAATCGCGATCCGGATCTTCCGGACGCTGCGGGAGCTAGGGATCTCGCCCGTCGCCGCGTACTCGGAGGCGGACCGCGACTCGCTCCATGTTCGCGCAGCCGACGAGGCCTATCTGCTCGGGCCGGGGCCACCGGGGGAGAGCTATCTGGCCCAGGAGCGCGTGATCGACGCTGCGAAGCGCTCCGGGTCCGAGGCCATCCATCCCGGCTACGGCTTCCTGGCGGAGAACGCGACCTTCGCTCGCGCGGTCGAGGACGCCGGGCTGACCTGGATCGGCCCGCCGGCCGAGGCGATCGACGTGATGGGCTCGAAGGTTGCCGCCCGCGAGCGGATGCAGGCCGCCGGCGTCCCGATCATCCCGGGGACGACGGAGCCGGTCTCGACGGCCGACGAGGTTCGCGCGCTGGGCGACGAGCTCGGCTGGCCGATCGCGATCAAGGCGTCCGCGGGCGGTGGCGGAAAGGGCCTGAAGGTCGTCGGCTCGGCGGACGAGGTCGAGCGCGCCTTCGAGTCTGCCCGACGGGAAGGCGAGGCGTACTTCTCCGACCCGGCGGTCTACGTCGAGCGCTACCTCGAGGATCCGCGCCACGTCGAGGTCCAGGTGCTCGCCGACGCACACGGGGCCGTCATCCACCTCGGCGAGCGCGACTGCACGATCCAGCGCCGCCACCAGAAGCTCGTCGAAGAGACGCCGTCCCCGGCCGTGTCCGAGGAGCTCCGCGAGCGGATCGGGCAGATCGCCGTCGACGCGGCCCGGGCCGTCGGCTATCGCTCCGCAGGGACGATCGAGGGCCTTCTCTCCAGTGAAGGCGAGTACTTCTTCCTCGAGATGAACACCAGGATCCAGGTGGAGCACACGATCACCGAGCTGGTCACGGGGCTCGACCTGATCCGCGAGCAGGTGTTGATCGCGGCCGGTGAGCCGCTATGGCTGCGCCAGGAGGACGTCCGGCTGAACGGGCACGCAATCGAGTGCCGGATCAATGCCGAGGATCCGTCCAACGGCTTTTTGCCTGCGCCCGGGAGGATCACGGGCTACCGCGAGCCGGGCGGGCCGGGAGTGCGGGTGGACTCGGGTGTCGAAGCGGGCAGCGAGGTCGTCGGTCTTTACGACCCACTGGTCGCGAAGCTCTGCGTCCAGGGAGTCGACCGCGAGCACGCGAGGCGCCGGATGCTCCGCGCGCTCGGCGAGTATCGGATCGAGGGCGTCACTTCGCTGCTCGGCTTTCACCAGGCGCTGCTCGAGCATCCCTGCTTCGCCCAGGGCGCGACGTGCCACGGCATCGTGGAGTCGGAGGAGCTTGCGGAGCGTGCCGAGGAGTTTTCTCATCAGGCAACAACCGTAGCGGGGGCGGCGGACGGCGTCGGCACCCGCGAGCGCGTCGTCAATGCCGAGCTGGACGGGCGCCGGTACGAGGTCAAGCTCCACTTCCCCGAGGCCCCGCACGCTGAGCTCGTGAGACGCCGCCGGGAGCGCGTCGCCGCCGCTACCCACCACGGCGCGGCGCGTGACGCCGTCGTCAGTCCCATGCAGGGCACCGTGCTCGCGGTCGAAGTCGCCGAGGGAGATGAGGTCCAGCCGGGCCAGGTGCTCTGCGTCGTGGAGGCGATGAAGATGGAGAACGAGATCACGGCGCACCGCGCGGGCCGTGTGACCGAGCTGTCGGTCGATGTCGGCCAGGCGGTGAAGACCGGCCAGGTGATCTGCGTCGTCCAGAGTGAGTGACGGTCAGGCGAACCGGCCGTTCTGCTCCGAGATCGCGCGCGAGAACGACGAGCCGCTCGGCGCAACCGCCAGCCGTATAGACCACTGGCTGCTCGTCGAGTACCGCGGCCTCTGGAGCCACGACGCGCTCGCCGGAAGCGGCCTCTCCGACCAGGTCAAGGTCAGGCTTCGCGAGCTCGTCGCAGCCCGGCCGCGGACGCGCCTCCTCTTCATCCGCCGGCCGGACCGCCGCCACCACGAAGGCGTCGCGACGTTCGTGGCCGACTCGCGCCAGGGGCACGAACGGCTCGCCGGCCTCGAGGTCGAGGAGCACGAGGAGCTCCGCCGGGTCGACCCGTTCGAGACGGCCGAGACGGTCGACCAGCCGCTCTTCCTTGTCTGCACGCACGGGAAACACGACCGCTGCTGTGCCAGGTTCGGACGGCCGCTCTGGGAAGGGGTCAGCGAGCAGCTGGACGAGTCGTCTGCCTGGCAGTGCACCCATGTCGGGGGCGACCGGTTCGCCGGCAACCTGGTCGCGCTTCCGCACGGCATCTACTACGGGCGGGTCGATCGCGACGACGTTGTGGACGTCCTCGACCACCACTTCTCCGGGCAGCTCGCACTCGACCGGTACCGCGGCCGCTCGTGCTGGCCGTTCAACGTCCAGGCGGCGGAGCGGCGCGTGCGCGCCGAGGAGGGACTGGTCGGCCTCACGGATCTCTCTCTTGCCCGCGTGACACGGGAGGAAGAGAACCGGTGGACTGTTGGCTTCGAGACGCGGGTGGGGCCGCGCGAGGTCGAGGTCGTCGCGGAAAACGGCGAGCTCACACTGCTCACCTGCAGCTCGCCGGTCGCGCGGAGACCGCGCCGCTACATCGCTATGCCGCGCTGATCCGGAGCAGGCCTTCGCGGACGAGGCGGCGGACGAGCACGAGCCGGCTCTCGTCGTCGAGGTCGCCCGGGAGGTCCGCGGCCGTGAACGGATCCTCGCGCTCGAGCATCCAGGAGACCTCTTCTCGAATGCGAGCCGGAAACTCCACGTCCTTGCCGTCGAACGTCAGCGCGAAGGAGCCGTTCCGCTCCGAGGCGTAGACGAGCGCCGTCCCCCTGCGCTCGACCTCCGTGTCGCCGTCGAGCTCCTCGAGGGCCCGCAGCTGCGAGAGCTGGCCGTCGCGGATCGGCCGCCGCGTCCGGGCAAGCTTCTCCGTTGCGCGCCGCTCGACCGCCTCGGCCGTCAGGCGGCTCCTCAGGACCTCGAGAAGCTCGTCCGGGTCGCCGGATCCGAGCGAGCGCCGGAAGCCGAGCTCGCCGCCACACTCCTCCAGCGCCGCCTTGAAGGCGTCCAGCCAGGTGACGACGTTGACGCCGACCGTGAGGTGCAGCGAGTCGGTGTCCGAGGTGAGCGCCTCGTGGAGCCAGCCTCGCGGCAGGTACAGCATGTCCCCCGGCCGGAGCACGAGGTCCTGCACGGGCTCACCGGGGCCGCCCATCTCGGCCGAGTACTTCTGGTTCTTCAACGGGAGCTCGAGCGCGGGCTCGTAGACGAGCCAGCGCTTCCGGCCGGAGACCTGCAGCACGAAGACGTCGTGCGTGTCGTGGTGGACCGGTAGCCCCTGCGCCGCCCGAGGCGTGTAGTACGCGTTCACCTGGGCGGGGTGGCCCAGAGCTCGCTCGAGCGAGCGGCAGAAGGCGCCGAGCTCCGGCCGGTGCAGGTGCAGGCCCTGGAGGACGATCGTCGCTCCGCGCTCCCACTCGGCGAGCACGCTGTCGACGTCGGCCGTCCCGGTGAAGCTGCTGGGACGCCAGGGAATGTCCGTCGTGTAGTCGCGGACGGCGAGCTGCTCGCCCGCCTTGACGAGTCGGAATCCGGGAAAGCGCAGTCCGCCCGAGGTGACGAGACGCTCGACCTCGGACTCTGAGAGGAGGTCGTCGTACCGCCCCGGATCGTCTCGCTCGACGACGAGCGGCCTGCGCTCCCAGTGCTCGGCGAGGAACGCGTCCTCGCCGAGCGGCTCGACGCAGCGCTCGAGGGCGCTACGAGTCCGTGTCGTCGGAGTCGCTGTCAGTGTCGTCCGAATCGGAGTCGGTGGTGTCTGCGTCGTCCATGTCCGCGTCGGCCGTCTCGCTGCGGATCTCCTGCGCGACGTCCGTGCGGATCTCCTCGTCGGTGAGCGGTGACCGTGGGGTGTCGTCCATCGTTCCTCCTCGAGGTCGGCGGCTGAACGGCCGAGTGTAGAGGCGCGCCGAGCGAGCCGTGACCGGTGGATAGACTCGCGCCCCGTTCATGGATCTCTACGAGTACCAGGGCAAGGAGCTCTTCAAGCGCTTCGGCATCCCCGTCTCCGAGGGGAGGCTCGCGACCTCGCCGGAGGAGGCCCGCAAGGCGGCGGAGGAGCTCGGCGGCCAGGTCGTCGTCAAGGCGCAGGTACTGACGGGCGGCCGCGGCAAGGCGGGCGGGATCAAGCTCGCCGACGGGCCCGAAGACGCGGAGCGGCACGCACAGGACATCCTCGGGATGGACATCAACGGCCACGTCGTCCGCAAGCTCTGGATCGAGTCGGCTTCGGACATCGAGCGCGAGTACTACCTCTCGCTCACCTTCGACCGAGGGGAGAAGCAGGCCCTGTTCATGTTCACCAAGGAGGGCGGAATCGACATCGAGGAGGTCGCGGCCGAGCGGCCGGAGGCGCTCGCGAAGCTCCACGTCGACCCGCTCGAGGGCTACCAGTCGTACCAGGGTCGCCGACTGATCTACGGCGCCGGAATCGAGGACGAGAGCGAGCAGAAGCAGATCGCGAAGATCGCCGAGCGGTTGTACGCGGCGTTCGTCGGGGCCGACGCGATGCTCTGCGAGATCAACCCGCTGATCGTGACGCCGGACGGCGAGGTGAAGGCGCTCGACTCGAAGTTCACGGTCGACGACAACGCGCTCTACAAGCACGCGGACATCGCGGAGATGCGCGACCTCGAGGCGTATCCGCCCGAGGAGCGGCAGGCGCGCGAGAAGGACGTCACCTACGTGAAGCTCGACGGGGAGGTCGGGGTGCTCGGCAACGGCGCCGGTCTCGTCATGTCCACGCTGGACGTCGTCGCCCTGGCCGGCGGACGGCCCGCGAACTTCTGCGACCTCGGCGGCGGGGGAGACGCTCAAGGCGTCGTCGATGCGCTCGAGATCATCAGCGCCGACCCGCAGGTCAAGTCGATCCTCTTCAACATCTTCGGTGGGATCACGCGCTGCGACGAGGTGGCGCGCGGGATCCTCCAGGCGCTCGAGCAGCTGACGATCGAGGAGTCGATCGTGGTGCGACTGGACGGCACCAATGCAGAGGAGGGGAGAGAGCTCCTGCGCCAGGCCGCACCGGAGAACCTCCATGTCGAGCCGACGATGCTCGACGCAGCCAAGCGGGCCGTGGAGCTGGCGGCGTGACCGACGTCTGGTCCAGCCGCGCGCAGGCGATGCGCGAGAGCCCGACGCACCGCGAGGGCCCGGACCTCGACCTGGTCGTCGAGTGGTGCGAGCCCGGCGAGGGCGTGCAGGCGCTCGATGTCGCCACCGGCGGCCAGCACGTGGCCCGGCGGCTGCGCGAGGCGGGCGCGTCCGTCGTTACCCTCGATCCCGCGCCCGGGATGGAGCCGGACGTTGTCGCGCACGCCGAGGACCTGCCGTTCCCCGACGGAAGCTTCGACGTCGTGGCCTGCCGGATCGCAGCGCACCACTTCGACGACGTCCCCGCCGCAGTCAGGGAGATGGCACGCGTCTCGAAGGACCGCGTGGTCGTCCAGGACAACCTCTTCCAGGGTGAGCGGATGGAAGAAGCGGAGAAGATTCGCGACCCGAGCCATGTTCGGCGCTTCAGCGAGGAGGAGTGGCGCGGCTTCTTCGAGGAGGCAGGGCTCGAGATCGACCGGCTGGAGGTCATGAGCCGCCGGATGCCGGTCGACCCGTGGCTCGCCCGCGTCCCGGTGACCCCGGAGGTGGCGGCGCGCGTGAAGGAGTTCATCGCGGACGTGCTCGAAGACGGCCTCGTCCGCCACGAGGCGATCATCCTGCGCGGGAGGAAGTCCTGGTGGCGATCATCGTCGACAACGACACGCGCCTCGTCGTCCAGGGCCTGACCGGCCGCGAGGGCTCGTTCCACGGGATTCGGAACCGCGACTACGGCACGAACGTCGTCGCCGGCGTCACGCCCGGGAAGGGCGGTGCGGACGTCCAGGGCGTGCCGGTGTTCGACACGGTCGCCGAGGCCGTGGACGAGGCCGGCGCCAACACGGCCATGGTCTTCGTCCCCGCGCGCTTCGCGACCGATGCCGTCTACGAGGCCGTGGACGCCGGGATCGGGACCGTGATCTGCATCGCCGAGGGGCTTCCCGCGCACGAGATGCTGCGGGTCTACAACTACATCCGGCCGAAGGGGATCACGATGCTCGGCCCCAACTGCCCCGGCGCACTCTCGCCGGGGAAGGCAAACGTCGGGATCATCCCGGCCGAGATCTTCCGCGAGGGCCGAATCGGGCTCGTGAGCCGCTCGGGCACGCTCACGTACCAGATCGGCCACGAGCTCACGCAGCTCGGGCTCGGCAACTCGACGATCGTCGGCATCGGCGGCGACCCCGTCGTCGGGTCGGGCTTCATCGACGTCCTCGAGCGCTTCGAGGCCGACGACGAGACCGAGATCGTGGTCATGGTCGGCGAGATCGGCGGCGCCGAGGAGGAGAAGGCGGCCGAGTTCATCCAGGCGAACATGACGAAGCCGGTCGTCGCGTACATCGCCGGCTTCACCGCACCGCCAGGCAAGACCATGGGTCACGCGGGCGCGATCATCTCGGGCACGTCGGGCACCGCGCAGGCGAAGAAGGAAGCACTCGAGGCCTGCGGCGTGCGAGTCGGCACGACGCCGACCGAGGTCGCGCAGCTGGCAGCCGACGTGGTCGGCGCCCGCGCCTGACCGCGCGCTCGCTGACATCCGACGACCGTCCTACAGTCGGCGCATGGAGACGATCTCGCTCGCGCGCGGGGTTCCGGCGCCGGAATGCGTGCCTTCCGAGGAGCTCGCCGAATGTGCCCGGGCAGCAGTCCAGGCGGACGGCGCGACGATCCTCTCCTACGGGCCGGCCGGGGGCTACGCGCCGCTGCGCCGGTGGATCGCGGAGCAGCACGGCGTCTCCCAGTCCCGCGTCGTCCTCACGAACGGATCGCTCCAGGGGTTCGCGCTGCTCGCCCAGGTGCTCGCCGGCGGCGGCGAGCGGGTGCTCGTCGAGGCGCCGACCTACGACCGGCCGCTGAGGATCCTCGGCTCGCTCGGTGCAGAGGTCTCGCCGGTGCGCTGCGACGAGGACGGGCTCGATGTCGACGCGCTCGAAAGTGAGCTCCGGCGTGGCCGACACCCTGCGTTTCTCTACGTGATCCCGACGTTCCAGAATCCCACCGGTCGCACGCTGACTGTCGACCGACGGCGGCGGCTGGTCGAACTGGCCGCGGAGCACGACCTGCTCGTCCTCGAGGACGACCCGTACGGCGCGATCAGGTTCGAGGGCGAGGCGCCGCAGACCCTCTTCGAGCTCGACGGCGGCACGCGGGTCGCGTTCTCGGGCTCGTTCTCGAAGACCGTCGCGCCCGGCATCCGCGTCGGCTACCTCGTCCTGCCCGAGCGGCTCGCGCAGGCCGTGGAGTCCGCGGCGGCCTCGACGTACATCACACCTGCGCTGCTGCCCCAAGCGACGGTGCACGAGTTCCTGCGACGCGGGCACCTGGAGCGGAACGTGCAGGTCGTCTGCTCGCTCCTCGGGGCCAGGCGAGATGCACTGCTGGCGGCGCTCGCCGAGCATCTCGGCGGCACCGGAGCGCGCTGGAGCACGCCCGAGGGCGGCTACTTCCTCTGGCTCGACCTGCCGGGCGACAAGAACGCCCGTGCGGTCCTCCACGCCGCGCAGGGAATCGGCGTCTCGTTCATCGCGGGGCCGGACTTCTACCCCTGGGCCGGCGGCGGACGGAGCTCTGCCCGGCTCGCGTACAGCTTTGCGTCGCCGGTGCAGCTACGCGAGGCTGTCAGGCGCCTTGGCGGGCTTCTCTCCCCGGCGCCGGCGGTAGACCTGCGACAGCAGCACGCCGCCTAGCACGCCGAACGCGACCATCAGCACCATCGCCCAGATCAGCGAGACGGTCGCTGTGAAGAAGACGAAATCGATCTGGATCTGGTCGTCGTTCATCACGATGAACGCGAGCAGGTAGAGGAACATGGCCAGCAGGCCGACCAGGATCAGCCAGAGGCGCGGCTGGAACGGTTCGAGGCGATCGCCCCTCGACCGACGGAACGGCATGGAGCCGAGTCTAGGCGGGGGAGACGACCGCTTCGGGTGGACGCGGCACGAGCCGAGGCTGTTGCGGCGGCCGCAGTGCACGGGGCTTTGCGGGCCGGAACGTTGGACAGGGGGAGTCCAGGGGGAGGGCGCAAAGTCCCGCCCTGCGGAAGTAGCAGTCGTCGCAACTCGCCTCGGCTCGTTTGGTCATCGCCGCGCTCGAACCTCCTGAAGGGTGTCGCTTCCTGGCGGGGCATCTTGGGACCTCGCGCGACGCGTTACAAGGGGGGTCGGACACGAAATCTCTGCAATTTCCGCACGGTCCGAAAAACCGCGAATTCCGGGGATTTCTACGCCTTGGGCGGCAGGGTTGCCAGCGCGCGCAACGCCTGTTGAAAGCTGTCCACAGGCACGACGCGCAGGCCTTCCGCGTAGCGGCGCGCCTCGCGGGCGTTATCCCCAGGGACGAGGAAGAGATCCATGCCGGAACGCCTCGCGCCGATCGTCTTCTGCTTGATCCCGCCAACACTGGAGACCGAGCCGTCGAGGAAGATCTCTCCTGTCGCCGCCAGCTGGTAGCCGCGGTCGACGCCCTCCCCGAGCTCCTCCATGAGCTGGAGCGCGAACGCGAGCCCCGCCGACGGCCCGCCCACCTGGCCGAGGTCGATCTTCACGTCGACGGGGGGCGGCGCGACATCGAAGACGTCGGTGACAGAGACGCCCACAAAGGCGCGACTGCGCCGGCGCGGGTCGCGGGCGGCTCGAAGGACGACAGTGAACCGCTTCCCGTCACGCTCGACGAGGAGCCTCACGCGGTCGCCGGGCTTCTTCGCGGCGAGCGCGTCGGTGACCTGCTGCGCCCGGCGCACGGGCTTGCCGTCGACCGCTCTGATCCAGTCGCAGGCCCGGAGCTTCCCGGAGGCCGGATAGCCCGGGAAGGTTCCCTCCACGGCGACGCCGAGCAGCCTCGCCGGCATCCGGTAGTCGAGCTCGCGGAATGCGACTGCGGTCGCGTACTCCTGGCTCCGCCGCATGGCCGCGAGCTCGCAGCGGCGGCGCGCCTGCTCGTCCTGGCCCTCGGCCAGCACACTGGAGACCGGCTCGAGCGTCGCGCCTTCGTAGAGGCTGGGAAACATCTTCTCGATCAGCGACGCCTTCCGGATGTCGACGGCGACGTAGTAGATGCCCCCGCCGTTCGGATCGGCCTTCTCGCCTTCGACCTCCACACGCGGCTCCAGCGGGCGCGCCTCGTCGGGGAGGAAGATGTAGCGATCCGACGGCACGATGTAGAGCACCGCGGCGACAGCGAGGATCGCGATGCCGGCGCCGATCAGCCAGGCCGGCCACGAGAGGCGCTTCACTGGAGGCTGCGGACCAGGCCGCCGTCGACCTGGATCACCGAGCCGGTGACGTATGACGCGGCATCCGAGGCGAGGAAGCAGACGACGGAGGCGATCTCGTCAGGTCGGCCGAGGCGCCGGAGCGGGATGGTCTCGAGGTCCTCGGCGCTCGGCCCGTCCGGGTAGACCTCCTTGAGCCGCTCGGTGTCGATCCGGCCGGGGGCGATCGTGTTGACGGTGATGCCGTCGGGCCCGACCTCGCGCGAGAGCGTCTTCGCCCACCCGACCACTCCGGGGCGGACGGCGTTCGAGAGCGCGAGGTTGTCCGCCGGCTCCTTGACCGTGCTCGACTCGATGTTGATCACACGACCGGCCGGGCTCCGCCGCAGGTGGGGAAGGCACAGGTTCGTCAGTCGGACTGCTGAGACCAGGAGGAGGGCGACGGCTGCTTCGAGCGACTCGTCGTCGATTTCGACCGCGGGCCCGCGGGGCGGTCCCCCGCTGTTGTTGATCAGGACGTCCACGCCGCCGAACGCATCGACCGTCTGCTCGACGAGCCGCTGGCAGTCCTGCGGGTTCGTCACGTCGCCCTGGACGGCCAGCGCCCCGAGCCGCTCGGCCTCAGTCCGGACGACCTTCCTCCGGCGCGCGAACATGGCGACGTTCATCCCCTCGGCGGCGAAGGCGTCAGCGATCGCGAGGCCCATCCCCTGCGAGGCCCCGCACACGATCGCCGTGCGCCCCTTCAGCCCAAGATCCACAGGAGCACCACGATCCCAACGGGCACGATGGCGAGGATCGCGCCGACCGCCATCGGCGAGAGCCCGAACGGCCAGGCCTGGTTGCCCTTACGGGCCCAGAACGGCCGTCCGCCTTTGCTTCCCCAGCAGTCCGCGCAGACGCCCTGGACGGTCTTGGAGTTCCGGCCGCAGTGCGGGCAGCGCGAGGACGGAGCCAGCGCGAGCCGGATGGCGCTCGCCGAGGTTCGCGGCGCGCGCGGGATGCGTCTCGCCCGTGGGCGCCTGCGCGGAGCGCGAGGGACTGTCCCTCGGGCCCGGCTGGCGCGGCCGGGTCCCTTGTGCCGAGAGTGCATCACGTGCGTCGCGGAAGTGTTGCTTGGGCGGAGGTTCGGGCGCGCACGGCTCAATGATGTCGGAGAGGACCCCGTTCTCGGCCCGCTTCCGTCGCAGCCTGGACGGTTTCGCGGGCCGTCGGCCCCTGCCTCCAAACCCGAACCTACGTCGTCAGGACGCCGACGACCTCGCGAACGGCCTCCGCCGACGCTTGCAGCTGCTGCCGCTCCTGGTCGGTGAGGTCGAGCTCGTAGATCTCCTCGATCCCGTCGGCGCCGAGCTTCACCGGCACACCCATGTACAGGTCGTCGATGCCGTACTCGCCCTCCAGGTACGCAGTGCAGGGGAGGACGCGCTTCTCGTCGAGCATGATCGAGTCGACCATCTGCGCGGCCGCCGCGCCGGGCGCGTACCAGGCTGAGGTGCCGAGGAGCGAGACGAGCTCGCCGCCGCCCTTCGCCGTGCGCTCGACCAGCTTCTGGATCGTGTCGTCGGCGAGCAGCTTGCGGAGCGGCACTCCGCCGACCGTCGTCGCCGAGACCACCGAGACCATCTGGTCGCCGTGGCCGCCGAGCACCATCGCCGTCACGTCCTTGATCGACGCGCCGGTCGCCCAGGCGATGGACGCGGAGAACCGTGCGGTGTCGAGGATGCCCGCCATGCCGAAGACGCGGTTCTTGGGCCACCCGGAGACAGTCTTCGCGACGTGGCACATCGCGTCGAGCGGGTTCGAGACGACGATCAGGATCGCGTCGGGCGACTGGCCGACGACCGACTGCGTCACGGACCCGACGATCTTCTCGTTGGTCGAGACGAGGTCGTCGCGGCTCATGTCGCCCGTGCGGGGGACCCCGGCGGTGAGCACGACGACGTCGGAGCCCGCCGTGATGTTGTACTCCGTCGAGCCGACCACGCGGGGCTCGTAGCCCAGCACTGCGCCGGCCTGGTTGATGTCGAGCGCCTTGCCCTCGGCGAGGCCGTCCTTGATGTCGACGAGGGCGATGTCGCAGTAGTCGCCTCGCGCCAGCTCCTGCGCGCAGGTCGCGCCGACGTTCCCGGCGCCGACGACGGTGACCTTTCTACGCAACTCGGACTCCGAGCTTCTCGATGATCGCGTCGGCCACCTCGCTCGTGCCCACCGCGGTCGGGTCGTCGCGGCTCGGCTTCATGTCGTAGGTCACGCTCTTGCCCTCGCGGATCACCTCGGCGATCGCGCTCTCGACCCGGTCCGCCGCCTCGTGCTCCTCGAGATGCCGGAGCATCATCACGCCGGAGAGCATCTGCGCCATCGGGTTGGCCTTGTTCTGGCCCGCGTACTTCGGCGCAGAGCCGTGCGTGGGCTCGAAGATCGCCGCCTGCTCGCCGAAGTTCCCGCCCGGCGCCATCCCCAGCCCGCCGATCATCCCGGCGGCGAGGTCGGAGACGATGTCGCCGTAGAGGTTCGGGCAGACGAGCACGTCGTACTCCTCGGGCCGCTGGACGAGCTGCATGCACATGTTGTCCACGATCCGGTCGTCGAACTCGATGCCCGCGTTCTCGGCAGCGACCTCCTGGGCGACACGCAGGTAGAGGCCGTCGGTGAACTTCATGATGTTGGCCTTGTGGACGGCCGTGACCTTCCGGCGGCCGTTCTTCCGCGCGTAGTCGAAGGCGAACTGGACGATCCGGCGTGTGCCGGTCACCGAGAGCGGCTTGATGGAGATGCCTGCGTCGCGATGTCGGAGCTTCCCGCCGTGGTCCTCGATCCAGCCGATCAGCTCGTCGGCCTCGTCGCTGCCCTGCTCGTACTCGATGCCGGCGTAGAGATCCTCGGTGTTCTCGCGGATCAGGACGAGGTCGACGTCGTCGAACCGCGATCGCACTCCTTCGTAGCTCTTGCAGGGCCGAACCTGGCCGTAGAGGTCGAGCGCCTTGCGCAGGCCGACGTTCACGGAGCGGAAGCCGCTGCCGACCGGGGTCGTGATCGGCCCCTTCAGCGCGACGCCCGTCTCGCGGATCGCATCCAGCACCCGATCGGGGAGCGGGTTTCCGTCGTTCTGCTCCATGACGTCCGTGCCGGCGTACTGGACGTCCCACTCGAACTCGACGCCGCTCGCCTCGAGGACCCGGCGGGTCGCCTCCGTGAGCTCCGGACCGATTCCGTCGCCGGGAATGAGAGTGACTCGGTGAGCCATCCGGCGGCGACTCTATCTAAGCCAGCTGGGGGAACCCTCCCGGTTCCCCCGGACCCCCTCCACGTGATCGCTGACGCGAACGGCCGCTTCGCGGCCGGGTACTCTCTGCGGCCAATGAGCGACTTCAAGCCAGGCCTCGAAGGCGTCGTCGCCGTCGAGACGGAAATCGCCGAGCCCGACCGCGAGGGCGGGCAGCTCCGCTATCGCGGCATCGACATCGAGGAGCTGGTCGGCCAGTACCCGTACGAGAACGTCTGGGGCCTGCTCGTCGACAACGACCTGGACTCGAAGATGCCGGAGCCGGAGCCCTACGAGCCGGCCGCGCTCTCCGGTAACGCGCCGTCCGACCTCCAGGCCGAGACGGCGCGGCTTTCCGGCCACTGGAGCCTCGGCAAGCTGAACGAGATCTCGGACGAGCAGGCGCGGACCGACCTCGGACGGATCTCCGCCCAGATGATGGGGATCGTCGCGCGCTCGGCCGCGGTCGCCGACGGACGGGAGCCGGCGCCGGACGACGTCGTCGCCCAGGGCGAGACCGCCGCCGAGCGGTTCCTCCTGCGGTGGCGCGGCGAGGCGAATCCCGACCACGCCAAGGCGATCGACACCTACTGGATCTGCACCGCCGAGCACGGCCTGAACGCCTCCACCTTCGCCGCTCGGGTGACGGCGTCCACGGGAGCCGACTGCGGCGCGGCCCTGTCGTCGGCGGTCGGCGCGCTCTCGGGCCCGCTCCACGGCGGGGCGCCGGCGTACGTGAAGCCGATGCTGGAGGAGGTCCAGGCGATGGGCGACCCGGAGCGCTGGGTGCGGGAGGCGCTCGCGAGCGGCAAGCGGATCATGGGCTTCGGCCACCGGATCTACCGCGCCGAGGACCCGCGGTCGCGCATTCTCAAGCGGACGGCCAAGGAGCTGGGCGCGCCGCAGGTCGAGGTCGCAGAGCAGCTCGAGGAGGTCGCGCTCAAGGCGCTCCAGGAGAAGTCTCCCGACCGCGTGCTGGCGACCAACGTCGAGTACTACTCGGCGATCGTTCTCGACGTCGCAGAGATCCCGCCGCCGCTGGCTCCGGCGATGTTCGCGTGCTCGCGCGTGGCGGGCTGGTCGGCGCACATCCTCGAGCAGAAGCGCACCGGTCGGCTGTTCAGGCCGTCTGCGAAGTACGTCGGCCCCGCTCCCGCGTTCGCTCTCCACTGTCTGATCTGGCCTCAGCGGCTGCCGAGGCGGCCGAGCTGGCCGAGCGGGGCGACGAGCGAGAGCTCGCCGCGCACCGGACGAAGTGGCAGGACGAGATCGAGGGCGCGGCCCGCAGCGCCGACTTCCGCGAGCGTGCGCTCGCGTACCGCGCGATCGGGCAGTTCCGCTACCGCCAGAAGCTCGTGCTGCTCCGGCGCGGGCTCGAGGACGAGAGCCCGGCGAGCCGCGGCTCGGCGCTCCTCTCACTGGAGCTGCTCTCGCGGGACCATCCCGGAGACGTCAACGCCGACCGCTCGCTGCTCCATACGCTGGCGGCGAGCGACCCGAACGCTGCCGTCCGACGCCTCGCCATCCTGGTGCTCAAGAACGGGTCGCCGCATCGGGACACGATCGTGATGCTGGAGGGCATCGCCGACGACGACGAGCACGACAAGGAGCTTCGCGAGACCGCCAAGCGGGCGGCCGCGGTGCTGACGAAGAAGTCGCGCGCTAGGAGTTAGCGCAGGGACAAACGGGGCGGTGGAGCGGCTTTCCGCAGCCCGCGCAGGTCCGCTGGCTTCGGCGCCACTCGAGCATCTTCTTCTCGATGCCCGCCTTCATCATCAGCACGCCCACGCCGGTGCTCGAGGCGAGGAGGAGAGCCGTTTCGTTCGTCATCTCGATCATTTCGTCCTTCGCTTCGCGTGCGGGTGCGCTTGGAAATACAACTCCCGGCGCCGCCGGTCGGTTACGTGGGTGTAGAGCTCCGTGGTAGCCAGATCGGCATGTCCGAGCATTTCCTGAACGCTCCTTAGGTCTGCTCCTCCCTCGAGGAGGTGAGTTGCAAACGTGTGGCGCAGCAGATGGGGGTGCACGCGCTCGGGCTCGAGGCCCGCTTTCACCGCCAGCTTGCGGAGGATCAAGAAGGCGCCGGCCCGCGTCAGTCCGCCGCCGTGGGCGTTCAGGAAGAGCTCCGGGCGGTGGCGGCGATCGAGGTGGGGGCGTCCCCTCGCCAGGTAACGGCGAAGTGCCTCGACGGCCTCCCGCCCGACCGGAACGACGCGTTCCTTGCCGCCTTTTCCGACCGTTCGAACGAGCCGCTGGTCGAGGTCGACGCCGCCCTTGTCGAGGCCCACCGCCTCGCTGACCCGGAGACCTGCGCCGTAAAGGAGCTCGACCAGGGCGCGGTCGCGAAGGTGGCGCGGCGTCGTCCCGGCGGCGGCGTCGATCAGCCGCTCGGCCTCGGAGGGGGACAGCGCGCGCGGGAGGCGTCGGGTCCTGCGCGGCAGCTCGAGCTCCGCCGCGGGATTCGTGTCGGTCGCGCCGATCAGGACCAGGTGGCGGAAGAAGGAGCGGAGCGACGCGACTCGCCGCGCGATCGTCGAGCCGGAGAGGCCCCGCGCCCGGAGCTCGGCGAGATAGCGCTCGAGCTCCTCCGTGGTGACCGTCGAGGGCGAGTGGCCGAGCCAGCCGGCGAGGGCCTCGAGGTCTCGCCGGTACGCCTCGACCGTGCGCGGAGCGAGGCGCGCCGTCGAGAGGGCAAGGAAGCCCTCGAGCTCGGGGTCGGCGGTCCGGGGCTTGTGTTTCATGCCACTAGCCTGCTTGCGAGGGTTTGATTCATCCGGTTCAGCCGCGAGCCCGCGGCGAGCGGCTCGTCACATGGAACACAAGCGGTCATGAGCGCGGGTGGGCGCGGTCATAGACCTTCCGGAGGCGCTTCGCGTCGACGTGGCTGTACATCTGGGTCGTCGAGAGCGAGCTGTGCCCGAGGAGCTCCTGGATCGTCCTCAGGTCGGCGCCGCCTTCCAACAGGTGGGTCGCGAACGCGTGCCGCAGGCGGTGTGGATGGGGGAAGAGCCTGCGGAGCGTGCTCGTGTCGAGCCGCCGGCCGCGGGCCGAGATGAAGAGCGCGTCGTTCGCGTCGCGCGCGAGCTTCGGGCGCTCCCGGAGCCAGAGGCCGACCCAGTACGCGGCCTCCTCGCCCAGTGGGACGACGCGCTCCTTGCCGCCCTTGCCGCGGACCCGAACCGCCTCCTGATCGAACTCGACGTCCCCGAGGTTCAGGTCGACGGCCTCCTGGCTTCGGAGCCCGGCGGAGTAGACGAGCTCGGCGAGGGCACGGTTCCGGATGGCGAGCGGGTCGTCCGTGCCGAAGCGCTCGAGCTCGGTCTCGATCTCCTGCTGCTTCGGGGCGTCGGGCAGCCGGCGCGGCCGCCGCGGCGCCAGTCGGGCGTCCGGGACCTTCGAGGCGCCGAGCGTGAAGCGGAGGAAGGCGCGGACGGCGGCGAGCTTCCGCGCGATCGTCGCCGGCGCGAGCTTGCTCGGTTCGCGGCCGCGCCGGGCTGCGCCGAGCTCGGCGACGTAGTCGGCCAGGAGGCGGGCGTCGACGTCCTCGACGGACGCCTTCCGCGTCCGGAGCCAGGCGCCGAACTCCGCCAGGTCGACGCCGTAGGCGCGCCGTGTCGCATCGGACAGGGCCGGACTGGCCAGGAAACGGTCGATCGCCGCCTGAGTCTCCATCCAGGCAGGATTCGCGCCCGTGAAGGTGGCGTCCTGCCTCGCAGCGCTCCTCGCTGTCGCCGTGAGCTCGGCCGGCGGCGCCGTTCAGGCGGTCAAGGTGCCGAGCGGATTCCGCGTCGAGACGTACGTCCGCGGGCTGAACAAGCCGACCGCGATGGCGTGGGGGCCGCGCGGCGTCCTCTACCTCACGCAGGAGGGCGGCGAGGTGGTGAGCATCGATGCCCGGACACGGCGCCGGCGTGTCGTGCTTCGCGGCTTCAAGACGCCGCTCGGGCTGGCCTGGCACCGCGGCGACCTGTTCGTCTCCGCGCGGGGGACGCTGTGGCGGGTGAGCCGCGGGCAGCGGAAGGCGATCCTCCGGAACCTCCCGTTCGGCCGCCACCAGCAGGACAACGTCGTGGTCCGCCGCGGCCGCCTCTACCTCGGCAGCGGTTCGACGTGCGACGTCTGCGTCGAGAAGAGCCGCCTGAGCGCCGTGATCCTGTCGGTCAATCCGGACGGATCCGGCCTGCGCGTCCTCGCGCGCGGACTTCGGAACCCCTACGGCCTCGCCGCGGATCCGGTGACCGGGCGCCTCTACGCGTCCGTGAACGAGCGCGACGAGCTCGGGGAGAATGAGCCCGCCGAGACGATCGTGGAGCTACGGAACGGCCGCGACTTCGGCTGGCCGCGCTGCTGGCCGAGCCACCGGACGAAGAGCCTTCGTGGTGACTGCCGAAGGGTCACGCGGCCCGTCGCGTACCTGGAGCCGCACTCGGCGCCTGGCGGCATGGCGTTCTGGAACGGCGCGCTCTACGTCGCCGAGTGGGGCGAGTACCTGAAGCGCGACCACGGACGGAAGCTGACGCGCGTCCTCCTCCGCCCAGGGCGCCCCGCGTCGGTCTCGACCTTCGCCACCGGTTTCGAGCACCCACTCGCCGTCGTCCGTGGAGCCGAAGGGCGGTCTGCTCGTGGCCGACCACGGCCGCGGCGTCGTCTACAGGATCACCAAGCGATGAAGGAGCTCGCGCTCTACCTCGTTGCCGCCGCCCTGTACATCGCGCTGGGGGTCGCGTACCCGAGCCTTCTGCTCTCCTGGTTCGAAGGCACGGCCTTCCTGCTGCTCGCGGTCTGGATCGTCCCGGCTGTCGTTCGCCGGCTTCTCCGATGAGCTGGGCCGCACACGATCTCGAGCCGTACGCGATCCAGCGCCACTTCGGCGTGAAGGTCGCATTCGTCCCGCTCGTAATCGGGTCCTACTCGCCGGACATCCTCAGCAAATGGTTCGTCTACGGGATCAACGTCCTCGGCGTCGAGTTCAAAGCCGACGACCCGTGCAGTTCCATCGCGGCTGGCCCGGCGTCGGCTTCACGCACTCGCTCGGCTACGGGCTGCTGATCGCCGCGCTCATCTGGCTGATCTTCGGCAGCCGCATCTGGGCCTGGAGCTTCCTCTTAGGACACTGGGCCCACGCCCTGACAGATGCGGGCGACACGATCGGGACGATGCTCTTCTTTCCGTTCACGACCGAGACTTTCGGGCTCGGCGCCTGGGCGTACGCGGGGCAGTACGGTCGCTTGATCGACGCCGGTGCCTACTTCAGCGGGCTCGGCTTCGTCTGGGACGGCGTCTTCCTCGTCTACGGCCTGCTCTGCTGGCGGATGTTCAAGCGGGAGTACTTCCACGAGGTGATCGTCAAGGCGGATCCGCGCTTCTGGGGCTGGGCGGGACGGTGGCTGCCCGAGACCGCGCTGCTCGCGCTCTACCGGGCGAGCTTCTTCTACGGCGCCACCCGGTGGATCGCCTGGCTCATCTGGGCGCATGTCGTCCACGACTTCCCGCTTGACCTGAGCTGGGGCGGCCCGCAGTGGGTCGACGCCGCCTACGACTGAGGCAGCTCGCCCGGAAGCAGCGAATACATGACGAAGTCGACGCGCCGGTCGAGCCGGGCGTTGTAGCGGCTCGAGCGGAGGACTCCTTCCCGGGTGAACCCGGCGTTCTCTGCCACCTTCTTGGACGCGACGTTCTCCTCGTCGGCCCGGAGCTGAAGGCGCATGACACCGAGATCCTCCAGCAGCCAGCCGGAGACGAGGCGCAGCGCCCGTGTGCAGAGGCCCTGTCCGCGCGCCTGCGCCGCGACCCAGTAGCCGACCTCGACTCCGTCGTCGGGCGCGGGGAGCCAGCGGGCGCCGATCGAGCCGATCGGTAATCCGTCCGTCACGAGCGCGAAGCTGGCAATGGTGCCTG
This sequence comes from uncultured Actinomycetes bacterium, assembly GCA_963847235.1. GTDB lineage: Bacteria > Actinomycetota > Thermoleophilia > Gaiellales > Gaiellaceae > JACDAN01. The sequence continues at coordinate 72,058 of CAWJYU010000010.1, forward strand.
TAGCCCACCCCTCCCGGGTGCTGGCGATGTAGGCGAGGGCGTCGGCCTGCGTATATGGCTGAGGGATGATGTCGAGGAACTCGGCGATCGCCCGGTCGTTGCAGGCGTCGACCAGCGCCTCGGCGTCTCCTTCCTCCCCCCACGGTCTCAGCGTCATGACACCGTCAGACAGGGGCGGGTCGGGCGGTCGCACGGCCATTGCCATACGATAAGCAGCCCGTTTGAGACCGGCCCAAGCCCGGGAACTCAAGGAGAGCCATGGCCATCATCGAGGACCTGCGCGGACAAGTCGACCTGAGCGAGCACGGCATCGAGGCCGACGGCGTGGTGCACCACAACCCGACGGTCGCGCTCCTCTACACCCATGCGCTCCGGCGCGGCGACGGAACGCTCGCCGAGGGCGGGCCGCTCGTCGTCGACACCGGCGAGCACACGGGGCGGTCGCCGAACGACAAGTTCGTCGTGCGCGAGTCGGGCACAGAAGACCGGATCTGGTGGGGAAAGGTCAACCAGGAGCTGCCCGAGGACGCGTTCGAGGGCCTGCGCGACAAAGTGACCTCCTTCCTGTCGGATCAGGACATCTACATCGTTGACGCATTCGCGGGAGCCGACCCGGAGCACCGGCTCGCGCTCCGCGTGATCACCTACAGCCCCTGGCACGCCCTCTTCGCAAAGACGCTTTTTATCGACCCGACCGAGAAGGAGCTCGCCGACCACGAGCCCCAGGCACTCGTCCTCCATGCGCCGGCCGTCGAAGCCGATCCCGCCGAGGACGGGACTCGGAGCGAGACCTTCGTCGTCCTCCACCCGGGTCGGATGGAGGTGCTGATCGGCGGCACGTTCTACGCCGGCGAGATCAAGAAGTCGATCTTCACGCTCATGAACGACCGCCTGCCCCTCGAAGGCGTCCTGCCCATGCACTGCTCGGCCAACGTGGACGACGACGGCCGCGTCGCGGTCTTCTTCGGGCTCTCCGGGACCGGCAAGACCACGCTTTCGGCCGATCCCGAGCGCCACCTGATCGGCGACGACGAGCATGGCTGGAGTGAGGAGGGGATCTTCAACATCGAGGGTGGTTGCTACGCGAAGGTGATCCGACTCTCGCCCGAGGCCGAGCCGCAGATCTACAAGACCACGCGCAGCTGGGGCACGGTGCTCGAGAACGTCGTCGCGGACGAGCGCGGCGTGCTCGACCTGGACGACGACTCGAAGACGGAGAACACGAGAGCCGCCTACAAGCTCGAGCAGATCTCGAACGCGCTTCCCGCCAAGCGGGCCGGCCATCCGAGCGCCGTCGTCTTCCTGACCGCAGACGCCTTCGGGATCCTCCCGCCGATCGCGCGGCTGTCGCGCGAGCAGGCGATGTTCTACTTCCTGTCGGGCTTCACGGCCAAGCTCGCCGGCACCGAGATCGGCGTCACCGAGCCGCAGCCGACCTTCTCCGCCTGCTTCGGCGCGCCGTTCCTCCCCCAGCCGCCATCCGTCTACGCGCACATGCTCGGAGACAAGCTCGACCAGCACCCGCACGTCACGGTGTGGCTCGTGAACACCGGCTGGACGGGCGGTGCGTTCGGCGAGG
>CAWJYU010000011.1:0-135959 GCA_963847235.1 uncultured Actinomycetes bacterium
GAGGGAGACGTCGTCGTCACGATCGACGCAGACCTCCAGGACGACCCGGCCGAGATCCCGCGGCTGCTCGCGAAGCTCGACGAGGGCTTCGACCTCGTCTCCGGGTGGAAGACGGAGCGTCGCGATCGATGGTCCCGGCGGCTGGTCTCGAAGGTCTTCAACGCCGTGGTCGGCCGGGCGTCCGGCCTGAAGCTCCACGACATGAACTGCGGGCTCAAGGCCTACCGGGCGGAGGTCGTTCGCTCCCTCCGGATCTACGGAGAGCTTCACCGCTTCCTGCCGGTCCTCGCGCACGACCGCGGCTTCCGCGTCGCCGAGCTGCCCGTCAATCACCGGCCGCGCGAGCACGGACGGTCCCGCTACGGGGTCGAGCGCTACATGCGTGGCTTCCTGGACTTCCTGACCGTCTCGTTCATGGGCCGGTACCGGCATCGGCCGCTCCACCTCTTCGGCGGGCTCGGGCTCGTGTTCGCCGTGATCGGCAGTGCCGTGCTCATCTACCTCACGATCATCAAGCTCACGGGCTCGGCGATCGGCCATCGGCCCTTGCTGACCCTCGGCGTGCTCCTCGTGGTCGTCGGCTTCCAGTTCTTCTCCCTCGGGCTCCTCTCGGAGCTGATCACGAGCCATCACGAGGAGCGGACGGGCTCGGCAGACGCGCTTCACGTCGACGAGATCCTCGAGCCGGTGCGCCACGAGCCTGTCGCGCGGTAGCCCCGCGTGCGTGTCCTCTACTTCGGCACCTACGAGCGCCGCTACCCGCGCAACGCGCAGGTGATCTCAGCGCTTCGCGGCGCCGGTGTGGAGGTAGTCGAGCGGCACGAGCCGGTCTGGGAGGGACGGGAGGAGAAGTGGTCGCTCGGTCCGGCGGCCGCCACGCGACTGGTGTTCGCCGAGCTTCGGCTCCTGGCCCGCCGCGGACCGAAGGCCGACGTCGTCGTCGTCGGCTATCCCGGCCATCTGGATCTCCTCGCGGCGCGCCGGGCGGCCCGAGGGGCGCCCATCGTCTTCAACCCGCTCGTGTCCCTTGCGGACACGCTGGTGGAGGACCGGGGCCGGTTTCGGCGGGGGTCGCTCGCGGAGCGGGCGCTTCGCGCGATCGACCGGCGCGCCCTTCGCAGCGCCGACCTCGTCGTCGCGGACACGGAGGCGCACGCCGGGTTCCTCGCCGGCATTGCCGGACTCCAGCTGGACCGATTCGCGGTCTGCTTCGTCGGCGCGGAGGAGCGGGTGTTCCGGCCGGGCTGGAGCCCCGAGGAGCCGTTCACAGCACTCTTCGTCGGCAAGCTGATCCCGCTGCACGGCCTGGAGACGATCCTCGAGGCGGCGCGCCTCCTGCCGGAGCTGCGACTGCGAGTCGTCGGCAGCGGCCAGCTCGACGCGCTGCTCTCCGACCGGCCGGCGAATGTGGACTGGGAGCCCTGGGTCGAGTACGAGCGCCTGCCCGAGGAGCTCCACCGCGCCTCGTGCGCGCTCGGCATCTTCGGGACCTCCGGCAAAGCACAGCGTGTGATCCCCAACAAGGCGTTCCAGGCGCTCGCGTGCGGCACGCCGCTCGTCACGGCCGACACGCCCGCGGCACGCGAGCTGCTGAAGGACGGCGAGAGCGCGCTCCTCGTCCCGCCGGGAGATCCGGAGGCGCTGGCGAACGCGCTTCGGCGGCTCGCCGACGATCCGGAGCTCGGGCGGCGGCTCGGCGCCGGCGGCCACGCCGTCTACCGAGACCGCGCCAGCGAGGAGGTTCTGGGCCGCCGCTGGCGCGAGCTCCTGGAGCGCGTCGCGTGAACGAGCACGAGTGGGGCACCGCACCTGAGTTCGTCGGCCCGAGACACGAGCTGCGCGAGCGCCTGCTCCTCGACCTGTTCCTCTCCGCCTCTCCGGGGCCGGAGATCCTCGACGCAGGGGCCGGACAGGGAACGATGTCGGCCCGGCTCGAGCGGCTCGGCTACGACGTCACGAGCACGGACATCTCCGAGTCGGCGGTCGAAGTCCTGCGCGGCCGGCTCGCGGGGCCGGTGGCGAAGGCAAGCGTCACGGACCTCCCGTTCGGCGACGAGAGCTTCGACGGAGTGGTGCTCGGCGAAGTGCTCGAGCACGTGGAGGACGATCGCGGCGCGCTGGCCGAAGTCGCGCGAGTCCTCCGTCGCGGCGGCGTCCTCGCGGCATCCGTTCCCGCGAACCCGGCGCTCCACGGGCCGAGCGACGAGTGGGCCGGCCACGTTCGCCGCTACACGCGTCCGGCGCTGATCGACGCCTGCACGAGCGCGGGCCTCACCGTCGACCAGTGCCTCGGATGGGGCTTCCCGTTCTCGCGCCTCTACCATCGGCACGTCTATGAGCGGTACCTCGACCGGCACGGGCCCGCCCCGCCCGGCGGCCGGCACCGGCCCCTCGTCGGCGTCGTCGGTGCCCTCCTCCAGGTCGACCGCCTCTTCGTCGGCGTCGAGCGGGGAGCGCTGGGCTACCTCCTTCTCGCGACGCGCGCGTAGCCCGAAGGCGGTCCTCTGGGCCGCGATGGCCGTCTACGCAGCCGGCTTCAGTGCGCTCGCGGCACTCGAGCACCGTGCGTTCGAGACGGGGCGGTTCGACCTCGGCAACATGACCCAGGCGGTCTGGTCGACCGTGGAAGGACGGCCGCTGGACGTGACGGAACTGGGCGGCGACCAGATCTCCCGGCTCGGAGCTCACGTCGATCCCGCTCTCGCGTTGTTCGCGCCGCTCTGGCTCGTCTGGCCGAGCCCGACCATGCTCCTCGTCGTCCAGGCAGCTGCGATCGCGCTGGGGGCGCTGCCGATCTTCTGGCTCGGACGCAAGCATCTGGGGTCGGAGTGGGCGGGCGTCCTCTGCGGGCTCGCGTACCTGGTGTACCCGGCCGTGCAGTGGCTCGCGTTGGACGAGTTCCACCCCGTCGCCCTCGCCTGCCCGTTGCTGGCGTACGCCTTCTGGTACCTGGACGAGGATCGCCTCTGGGCCTTCGTGCCCTTCGGGCTCCTGGCCGCGCTGACGAAGGAGGAGGTTCCGCTGATCGTCGGCGCGCTCGGCGTCTGGTACGCGATCGCCAGAGGGCGTCGTCTCGCCGGGACGGTGATCGCGGTCGCCGGCGTCGCTACGACCGCACTCTGGCTCGGGGTGGCGATGCCGCACTTCCGCGAGGGGGCGGAGCCCGCGTTCTACGGCCGCTACGACGCTGTCGGCGGTTCGCCGGCGGGGATCGTGAAGACAGCGGTGACCGATCCGCTCGCGATCGCCGAGGCGGTGACGGAAGGGCGCGACCTGCTCTACCTGGTCGAGCTCGGGCTGCCCCTCGCCGTGCTGTTCCTCCTCGCGCCGCTCGCGCTCATCGCGGCGTTGCCCGAGCTCATCGCCAACCTGCTCTCGTCGGTCGGGAATCAGACGTCGATCCGCTTCCACTACACGGCGCCGATCACGCCGTTCCTGTTCGCGGCCGCGATCCTCGGCGCCTCACAGTTCGTGCGGCGACGGGAGGCAGCGGCAGCGATCCTGGTCTGCTCCCTCGTGGCCGGGATCGTGATCGGGCCGCTGCGCGCGGGCGAGCTCGTGCCGGAGCCGCGGTCGGATCACGACCGGGTCGCGGAGCGGGCGGTCGGCCTGATCCCGGCGGATGCGGCCGTGTCGAGCACCAACGGCCTCGGCGGCCACCTCTCGGAACGCCGGCGCATCCACAGCTTCCCCGTCGTCGCCGACTCGCAGTGGGTCGCGGTCGATCTCCAGCGCGCGTCCTACCTCGACAGGCGCTCGGATCCCTCCACGACCGCGGTGCCCCTCGCGGAGCTGCTTCGCTCCGGCTCGTGGTCGAAGGTCTTCGACGAGGACGGGATCATCGTCCTCAGGAGAACGCCGTAGAGCGCCACGAGCAGCAGGTCTCGGAGGACGACGAGCCACACGATTCCCTCCAGCGCGAACACCTCGCGGTAGTCGAAGAACCAGAGCCGGCCGAGCAACAGGGCGGCTCCGAGTAGTGCAGTGGCTACCACTCCGGCCGCGCCCCCGACGAGCGGCACGATCGGAACGAGCCATACGAGGTACTGCGGTGAGACGAACCGGGCGAAGGCGAGAAAGCCCGCCAGCGTCGCCGCCGTCGCCACCGTGAGCCGCTCGCCGCTCGAGCGGCCACGAAGGAAGAGCAGCACGACGGCGGCGACCGCGGCCAGCTGGAACAGCGACGTCGCCACGGCGAGCGTGTCCGGCAAGCCGCCCTCGAGGTCGCGGGTGAGCGCGGCGGTCGAGCCGCGACCGACTTCCGCCGCATAGACGCCCAGCTGGTCGGCGGCGAGCAGGACCGCGGCGCCGAAGCTCTCGATCTGCAGCCCGCGCCCGGCCTGTGCGCGCACGCTCTCCACGAGGCCGTCCCAGCCGAGGAGCGCGAACGGGCCGACCAGCACCAGGGCCGTGACGGCGAACGCCGCGAGCGGACGCACGACGTCGCGCCCGGACCGCCAGAGCCAGACCGCGACGAGCGGCACGAGCGCCGCCGCGTACAGCTTGGCCGCGAACGCCACCCCGAGCAGGACGAGCGCCAGAGAGTCCCGGCGCCACAGCAGCGCCGCCAGCGCGCAGGCGACGAGCAGCGCGGGGAAGGCGTCGTAGGTGTTCAGCGAGACGGGCCCGATCACGAGCGGCGACAGGGCGACCGCGAACACGCCGGCGTAGAGACGCCGCGGGCTCGCTCCGAGGCGGGCCAGGATCAGCCCGACGACGACCAGCGTCGCCAGGCCGACGAGCGCCATGAAGCTCTTGAAGGCGTGGAGGTACCAGCCGTCGGGCAGCAGCGCGGGCGGCGTGAAGACGAGGAAGCCGCCCGGCGGGTACTCGACGAAGAAATCCCGGTACGGGACGTCCCCGTCGAGCAGCGCCTGCGCGTAGTCGCCGTAGAGCCCCACGTCGCGGAACCGGCGCTCGCGGAAGAGCCCGCCCGGGGGGATCGCCGCCGCAAGGAGGTAGACCGGCGCGGCGAGCGCGGCCGCCCGCACCGCCCTGCTCAGCTCGGAAGGCGCTCTAGTCGTCGCCGTCTTCGTCGGGCGGTGGAGGCGGAGGCGGAGGCTCCGGCTCTTCCTCTTCCTCGGGCGGCGGCGCGTAGTAGTAATCGTCGTCGTCATCGTCGTCGTACGAGTCGTTCGCGTACTGACCTCGCTCGAACGGCACCCAGATCGGCTCGGACGAGGGCTCCGGGAACTCCGCTTCGGGCGTGTTCCCGATCGCCGACCGCATGAAGAGGTTCCAGATGATCGTCGGGAAGGTGCCGCCCGCGACCTGGATCCCGTGGACGTTCTCCATCGGCACCTGGCCCTGCGGATAGCCCATCCAGACCGTCGTGCTCAGGTTCGGCGTGTAGCCGCAGAACCACGCGTCAGTGTGCTCGTCTGTCGTTCCTGTCTTGCCGGCGGCGGGTCGGCTGAAGAAGACCCCGGCGTTCGTCCCGGTGCCGCTGTCGATGTTCTCCTCGAGGATCTGGGTGACCTCGTCGGCCACCCAGTCGGCGACCACGCGCTTCTGCTGCGGCCTGCCCCAACCCGCGTCCTTGTCCTCGGTTCCGTCGGGGAGAACGACCTTGCGGATCGCCATCGGCTCGGAGTAGATCCCGCCCGCGGCAAGCGTCGCGTACGCGGAGGCCATGTCCAGCGGCGAGATCGCCGCGGAGCCGAGCCCGAGCGACGGGACGTGGACGCCCTCCTTCGTCTTCAGGCTCGAACGGACGCCGAGGCGGTGCGCCATCGCCGCGACCTTCTCGGGCCCGAGATCCAGGGTGAGCTGCGCAAAGACGGTGTTGTCGGAGGACAGCGTCGCCGTCGAGATCGGCACGGAGCCGAGGTAGTCGTGGCTGTACGTGGAGACCTCCCACGGCTCCCTCAGCGGATCGGGCTGGTAGGTGAAGGGGCGCGAGGTGTAGGTCGTCGAGTCGGGATCCACGCCCTCTGCGATCGCCGCCGCCAGCACGAACGTCTTGAAGGTCGAGCCCGCCTGGCGACGACCCTGCGAGGCGAGGTTGAACTGATTGCCGCGCTTCCCCGGCGTCACCGCCGTCATCGCGCGGATCGCGCCGTTCGCCGGGTTGATGGCGACGATTGCCGCCGCGGGGTCGTCGGGGTACGGCAGCGTCCGGAGGATCGCGTTCCGCGCCTGCTGCTGGAAGCGCCGGTCGACCGTCGTATAGACGCGCAGGCCACCGGAGCGAACGGTGTTGGCGCCGTACTGGGCGACCAGGAGCGGCCTGACGTAGCTGAAGAAGTACGGCTCCCGGATCCTCGAGTAGAGCTTGCCCGGGCGAAGCCGGATCTCGCGCTCGGAGACGGCCTGCTGGTACTGCCGCTGCGTGATCTTCCCCTGGTCCAGCATGGCCCTGAGCACCTGGTCGCGCCGGGCCAGCGCCGTCCGCGGGTTGTTGAACGGGTCGTACACCGACGGCGCCTGCGTGAGCCCTGCGAGCAGCGCTGCCTCGCCGAGCCCGAGCTTCCACGCAGCCCTCGAGAAGTACGTCTGCGCCGCGGCGTGAACGCCGTACGCCCGGCTGCCGTAGAAGACCGTGTTGAGGTAGTTCTCGAGAATCCAGTCCTTCGACTGCCGGCGGTTGAGCCGGACGGCGAGACAGGCCTCGATCGCCTTCCGCTCGAAGGTGACCTCGTTGCCGACGTACAGGTTGCGGACGAGCTGCTGGGTGAGCGTCGAGCCGCCCTCGACGACCTTGCCTGCACGGATGTCCTTCGAGAGTGCGCGCGCGATGCCCTCGAGGTCGATCCCGCTGTGCTCGTAGAAGCGGCGGTCCTCGATCGCGATCGTCGCGAGCCGCATCCACTTGCTGATGCGATTCAGCTTCACCGGCTGACGGTTCTTCTCGGCGGGAATCGAGCCGAGCAGCGAGCCGTCCGCGGCGTAGACGAACGAGTTCTGGCCGATCTCCACCGGTCGGAGCCGGTCGAGGTCGCAGCGAGGAGCGATCGCCGCGGCGCCGGTGATGCCGGCCGCCCCGATCGCGGCGACGACCAGCACGAGGGCAGCGATGAGCAGCGCAAGCTTGCGGCGGTGGCGCTTCCTCGAACGGCGGCGCTGGCGCCTCGTGCGGCGCCGGTAGGTCTCGTCCTCGAACTGGCGCCCGCTGCGCGCCCGGCTCCGGCGGTACGGGCTCACGCGTAGATGCCGGCTTCGAGCAGCCGGGCGTGCGCGCGAAGGCGCAGATCGCTCTCGAGCCGGCGGGCCGCCGACTCGTCGTCTGCCCAGACCCGGAGGGTGACGATGCCTTCGTCGTCGAGAGCTGTGACGAGAAGGTCAGTCGGAGTCGTTGCTTCGCGAAGGAGGTCGATCACTACCCGGAGATCCTTGTCTCGCGGCACGGGAACGGTGACCTCGGCCAGCGTTTCCCGGCTCGCGATGGTGGAGTTCCTGATGGTATCGGCAGCCAAGAGGTCATTCGGGATGACGAGCCGGGTCCGGTCATCCATGCGAATGCTGGTGTAGACGAGCCCGATCTCCTCGACGATCCCCTCACCGTCGGCCACCGCGACCCGGTCGCCCAGGCGAATCGGCTGCGCGAGCCCGATCATCACGCCGGCGACGAAGTTCGAGAGTGTTCGCTGGGCGGCGAGGCCGATCACGATGCCGAGAATCGCGGTGGAGGCGAGCAGCCCGCCTGCAACGGCGCGCACCTGCGGGATCAGGAGCAGCGCCGTCAGGACGCCGACGAAGATGATCACGCCCATGATGCTGCGGCGGAGGACGCGGTATCGGGTCACCGCGCCCGGCGCAAGCTCGCGCTTCGCCATGCGCATGTCCACGAGCTTCGCGACGACGACCGCGGCCGTGATCACGGCGATGACGACGATCAGGCGCCCCCAGTCCACGAGCGCTAGTTCGACACGCTAGAGCGCTTTCCGGCCTGCAAAGCCCTCGTCGGGGCCGTGCCAGAAGCCGATCTCGTCCTCGCCGAGGCGCCAGCAGAGGAGGATCTCCTCGCCCTCTCGTACGGCGGGGAAGTCGAGCAGCCCTTCGTCGAGGTCCTTCACCTGCGCGCCGGCCGACTGGATCCGCTCGATGCAGACCGCGAGCGCGCTCGCCTCGTCCTCGAGCTCCTGCTCCACCTCGGCGAAGTCCCCGGGCGTCAGGTCGCCGCCGTTCGAGCCGGCCTGCACCGGTGAGCACGCCGCGCCGCTCCTGGGCCTCGCGGAAGCGCCGACGGTGCTCGACCAGCTGCTCCACGACCGGGCGAAGCTCGGCGACCGCACGGTTCGCTTCCTCGAGGGTGAAGTAGCGTGGCGGCATCGGCCGTATTCTCGACGTCTTCCTGTGGAGCCGGGCGGCGATCTGGTCGGCCGTCGTCCTCGCGTACCTGACCTTCGAGCCGAACCGGCACCCCGACGTCGCTCGCTGGGACCGGCCGGAGTACACACGGGACGCCGGATTCCTCGTCGACGTCTGGGCCCGCTGGGACAGCGTCTGGTTCCTGCGGATCGCCGAGGACGGCTACGGCGCGACCGAGGAGGCGGCCGCAGCGTTCTACCCGCTCTATCCACTGCTCGTCGGATTGCTCGGCCGGGTGCTCTTCGGCCACTACGTCCTGGCCGGCGTCCTCGTCTCGCTTGCCGCCTGTCTCGGCGCGTTCGTCCTGCTCGACCGGCTGGCCCTGCGGCGACTCGGCGACGCCGGCGCGCGGAGGACGGTGGTGTACCTGGCGGTCTTCCCGTTCGCGCTCTTCCTCGGCGCCGTCTACAGCGAGTCGCTCTTCCTCCTCATGGCCGTGGCGAGCTTCTTGCTCGCCGAGCGCGGGAGCTTCCTCGGCGCGGGAACCGCGGCTGGGCTCGCATGGCTGACGCGCCCGCTCGGCGTTGCGCTGCTTCCTGCCCTCGTCCTCCTGGCCTGGCGGTCGCGGGACCGGCGCGCGGCGCTCCTGCGGCTCTGCGCGGCACCGGCGCTGTTCGCGCTCTATCCGCTCTACCTCTGGTGGAAGCTCGACGATCCCTTCGCCTTTCTCCAGGCTGAAAGGACCTGGAGCCGCGAGCTCTCGCCGGCCGGCCCGCTCGGCGGGCTCTGGGACGGCCTGCGCGCGGGCTGGGCCGGAGTCAGGCAGCTCGCGTCGGGCTCCGATTCCACCCGCTACTGGAGCGCGGTGCAGGACGCCGATCCCGACCGGGTGGCGGCGATCAACCTGGCGCAGCTGGGCTTCCTCCTGCTCTTCGCGGGCCTCACGATCGTCGCCTGGCGGAACTTCGGCGCGCCCTACGGCCTGTTCGCGGCCGTCAGCCTTGCGATCCCGCTGAGCGTGCCGTCGGAGCGCTGGCCGCTGCTCTCGATCCAGCGCTTCGGCCTCGTCGTCTTCCCGCTTTTCATGGCGCTCGCCGTGCTCGGTTCTCGCCCGCGGGTGCACACCGGGGTGGTAGTCGTGAGCGCCGTGCTGCTCGGAGTCGTCTGCGCCCAGTGGGCCCTCTGGCAGTGGGTGGCATGACCGAGCCCGCGCCGCCTCAGGCACGGCAGCCCGAGCTCGGGCGCAAGCTCCTCGCGTGGTGGGTGCTCGTCGGCACCCTCATCCTGATCGGCTTTCTCTCTGCGGCCGCCGCGGAGGACGACGCCGATCGCTCGGATGCCGTCTACCAGTACCAGTTCGGGATCGGCGGCCTCGTCGTCTACACGGTGCTGATCGGAATCGTGCTCCTGATCGCCCGCGGGCTGGACTGGCGGGAGACCTTCGCGCTCAAGCGCCCAACCTCGTGGAAGCGCGCAGGCGCCCTGACGATCGGCCTTCTGGTCGCGGTGTTCATCGTCGGCGCGATCCTCGAGGCGATCTTCCACGCCGGCGAGGAGCAGGGGCTCGACCCCGCGGGCTGGCAGCCGGATCGCGTCGGCGCGCTCATCCTCAGCTTCCTCGCAATCGCCATCGCGGCGCCGCTCGCCGAGGAGCTGACGTTCCGCGGCCTCGGCTACTACCTCCTGAGCCAGTTCGGCCACTGGGCGGCGATCGCGATCACCGGGATCACGTTCGCGCTCGCCCACGGCCTGATCGTCGGGATTCCGGTCTTCTTCGTGATCGGCGCCGGGCTCGCGTACCTCCGCTACCGCACGGACAGCCTCTATCCGCCGATCCTCGTCCACATGGCCTTCAACGGCCTGCAGCTCGTGATCGGCGTGTTCGGCTAGCCGCGATAGATCCCGAGCCCTGTCGCCGGATCGAAGAAGTGCATCCGGTCGGGTGCGACACGCAGTTGCGCGCGGTCGCCCTCACGGAAGCTCGCGCCGCGACCGAGTCGTGCAACGAACACGGTGCCGTGCTCCTCGCGGACGTCCACGGCGTCGGCGCCCACGGCTGCCTTGATGTCCTCACCGTGCACGGGCGGGCCGCCCACGGCGAAGTGGACGAAGACCTCCGACCCCATGTCCTCTCTGATGTCCACGGGTGCGGAGATGTGGCCGTCCGCCTCATGGTCCGCGTACGCGAAGTCCTCGGGGCGGATCCCGAGGACCAGCCGTTTGCCCTCGAACCCGCGAAGCGCGGGCCGCGCTTGCACGAGCTCGTCAGCCACGACGAGCCGGTGCTCACCAAACCGCGCTTCGAGCCGGCCGTTCTCCCGGACCAGGTCAGCGCCGACGAGATTCATCGCGGGCGAGCCGATGAACTCGGCGACGAAGAGGTTCACGGGCTCGTCGTAGAGCTTCTGCGGCACGTCGTACTGCTGAAGCACCCCGTCTCGCATGACGGCGACGCGGTCGCCGAGCGTCAACGCTTCGGTCTGGTCATGCGTGACGTAGATCGTCGTGACGGCGAGATCGCGCTGGATCCGCGCGATCTCCGCTCGCATCTCCACCCGCAGCTTCGCGTCGAGGTTCGACAGCGGCTCGTCCATCAGGAACGCCTGCGGCTCGCGGACGATCGCGCGGCCCATCGCAACGCGTTGGCGCTGGCCGCCGGAGAGCGTGCGCGGGCGCTTGCCGAGAACCTCGCCGAGGCCGAGGACGCCGGCCGCCCGCTTGACCCGGCGGTCGATCTCGCCCTTGTCGATCTTCCGCAGCTTCAGCCCGAACGCCATGTTCTTGTAGGCCGACATGTGCGGGTACAGCGCGTAGTTCTGGAACACCATCGCGACGTCGCGGTTCTTCGGGGGCAGGTTGTTGACGACCCGGCCGCCGATCCGGACCTCGCCCGAGGTGACCGGCTCCAGCCCGGCCACCATGCGCAGAGCCGTGGTCTTCCCGCACCCTGACGGGCCGACGAGCACGGTGAACTCCCCGTCGGCGATCGTCAGGTCGAGCTCCTTCACGGCCTTCGTGCCGTCGGGATAGACCTTCGTCAGCTGTTCGAGTTCGATCTCAGCTATCGCCAATCACCACCGTGGGAACAGCTGGGAAAGATACTCCCGTCACGACGTTCGTTCACCGTTTACGATCGGGGCGACGTGGCGACCGTCGCGGCCGGCTCACACCGTCGGCGCTGGCAGGACATTTTCGAGGAGCGCCGCTTCCTCGGCCCGCTCCTGATCGCTCCTGCAGTGCTCTTCATCGTCCTGCTGGTCGGCGCTCCGCTCGTTCTCGCGGTCTATCTCAGCCTCACAGACGCCACTGCAGGCTCGCTGACGGGCGAGTTCGTCGGCTTCCAGAACTACACGGAAGCCTGGCAGAGCGAGAACTTCCGCCGAGCACTGCGCAACACGGTGATCTTCACGCTCGTCTCGCAGGCGATCGTCCTCGTCGGCGCCGGCGTCTTGGCGCATGCGCTCGTTCGCGACTTCCCGGGCAAGTGGTTCCTCCGCTTTCTCGTCGTCCTCCCGTGGGCCACGCCTGTGGCACTGAGCACCGTCGGCTTCCTCTGGATCCTCCACCCGCTCTACAGCGTCGTGAACTGGACGCTCACCCACGACGTCGTCCCTGGAAGTCCCGCCTTCTTCCCGTACAAGGCGTTCAACTGGGCCTTCGCCCGTGACTTCTGGCCGAGGTGGATCCAGATCTCGCCGATCGAGCCGATCGACCCGCCACAGTGGCTCGGCGAGCCCAACCTCGCGATGGCGGCGATCATCTTCGCCCACGCCTGGCGGATCCTCCCCTTCGCCACGGTGATCTTCATCGCGGGCCTCGCGTCGATGCCGCCGGAGATCGACGACGCCGCCAAAGTCGACGGCGCCACCGGGCTGAAGAAGTTCTGGTACGTCACGCTCCCGCTGCAGCTCCCCATCGCGCTCGTCGCCCTGCTCTTCGGAATCGTCTTCACGGCGACCGACATGACGGTCGTCTACATCCTCACGCACGGCGGGCCGTTCAACAGCACGCACATGCTGACGACCTTGGCATTCGACACCGGGATCAACAGCGCGGCGCTCGGGCAGGGCGCCGCCATCTCGCTCTACCTGCTGCCGGCGCTCGCGCTCGTCGCGATCCTGATGCTCGGCTTCGCTCGCCGAGTGGAGGTGACCTAGTGGCGCCGCGGCGGGAGAACGTGCTCCCCTGGCTGATCGTCGGGCCCTTCGCGATCGTTCTCGCCTTCCCGTTCTACTGGATGCTCATGACCGCGCTGCGCGCGGACAACGACCTCTACGACATCGAGCAGGTCCCGTTCAAGTTCAACGCCGACTCGCCGACGCTGGACAACTTCAGATTCCTCTTCGAGCAGACCGACTATCGCGAGTGGCTCCAGAACACCGCGATCATCGGCGGCGCCGTCGTCGTCATCACGCTCGTCCTGGCGCTCCCCGCGGGCTATGCACTCGCCCGGCTCTCCGGCGGCTGGGGTCAGACGATCGGCGTCGGAATCTTCCTGACGTACCTCGTGCCCCCGACCCTCCTGTTCCTGCCCCTCTCGCGGGTGATTGCCGAGCTGAATCTTCACGACCGCCTGTGGTCGCTCATCCTCGTCTACCCCTCGTTCACCGTCCCCTTCTCGATCTGGCTCCTCATGGGGTTCTTCAAGACCATCCCGCCCGAGCTCGAGGACGCGGCCCTCGTCGACGGCGCTTCCCGGCTCTCGGCGCTCGTACGCGTGGTGTTCCCGCTCTCCATGCCCGGGATCCTCACCGTCGTCATCTTCTCGTTCTCGCTCGTCGTCAACGAGTTCGTCTACGCGATCACGTTCATCTCGAGCACCGAGCAGAAGACGCTCTCCGCCGGCGTGCCCACGGAGCTCATCCGCGGCGACGTCTTCTACTGGGGCGCCCTCATGGCCGCCACGCTGATCCCGGCCATCCCGCTCGCGCTGCTCTACAACGTCTTCCTCAACCGCTTCATCGCCGGCTTCACCGGCGGCGCATTCCGTTGAGCCAGAGAAAGGAGAACGACCGGACAGAAACCCAGGAGGCCCTCGGCAGAGAACGGAAGGAGAGGTGATCTGAGTGAAAGACCGACGGGAGCGCGTCGACATCACGAAGGTCGACGACGATCTCACGAGACGCGAGCTCCTGCGGCGAGCCGCACTGGGAGGAATCGTCCTCGTCTACGGAGCGTCCGGGGCGAAGACGGCAGTCGCGGGCGTGCCGCGATTCCGACACAAGGAGCTCGCCGGAACGCTCCGCATCATCCAGTGGAGCCACTTCGTGCCCGCCTACGACCGCTGGTTCGACGACGTCTACGTCAAGCGCTGGGGCCAGGCGAACGACACCGAGGTCCGCGTCGACCACGTGAACCTGGCGGAGTTGCCGGCGCGGGCCGCCTCAGAGGTGGCTGCCCAGAGCGGCCACGACCTGTTCCAGTTCCTCTCGCCGCCGGCGGCGTACGAGGACCGCGTGATCGCGGTCAACGACCTCGTCCAGCAGGTCGAGCGGAAGGTCGGGAAGATCGGCCGCGTCGGCCGCAAGAGCACCTACAACCCGCGAACGAAGAAGTACTTCGGCTTCGCGGACAACTACGTCCCGGATCCCGTCCACTACCGCGCCGATCTCTGGGGTGAGGTCGGGCTCAGGCCGACGACGTGGGAGAACATTCGCCGGGCCGCTCCGAGGCTGAAGGCGATGGGCAACCCGGTCGGGATCGGCATGTCCCAGGAGCTCGACTCGAACATGGCGCTCATCGCCCTGTTGCAGTGCTTCGGGGCGTACATCCAGAACGCCGACGCCCGGATCACGATCAAGAGCAAGGGCACCCGCGACGCACTCAACTTCATGCGTGACCTCTTTCGGCGCGGCATGACGAGCGAGGTGTTCGCGTGGACGGCTGCGTCCAACAACGATGCGTTCCTCGCAGGCCGGCTGTCGCTGGCGATGAACGCCATCTCGATCGCCCGGAGCGCGGAGCAGCGGAACCTGCGCTTCAACAGGGACATCCGAATCCTGCCCATCCCCGACGGCCCGGGCCCGCGCATGGGCCTGGAGCACGTGATGGGCGTCTACGTGATCTGGAAGTTCGCGCAGAACAAGCGAGCCGCGAGGAAGTTCCTGGTCGACATCGGCACCCAGTACACCGGGCACTTCCTGAACAGCTACTTCTACAACTTCCCGGCCTTCCCCGGCTCGGTGAAGAACATCCCCGCCCGACTACGCAGGAACACGAGCTATCCGAACGAGGTACCCGGGCGGTATCCCATCCTCGAACGCATCTCGAAGAACTGGACGACGAACGTCGGTCACCCCGGCTACTCGAACGCCGCGATCGACGAGGTGTTCAACAAGTTCATCATCCCGCAGATGTTCGCCCGGGTCGCCCGCGGCGACATGACCGCGGACGAGGCGATGCGTGCAGCGCATCGAGAGATGACGCCGATCTTCAAGAAGTGGCGGGACCGCAAGAAGATCTAGCGGGCCGCATGGATCGGAGAGCGCAGGGCCGCCCACGGGCGGCTCTGTGTTTAGGAGGCCAAACCCTCCCTAGTTCTCTTCTTCGCCGACCGCGAACTGGTCGGGGGAGACGTCGTCGAGGAACTTCTTGAACTCGTCGACGATCTCTTCCTCGTTCACGTCCTCCCCCTCGAACTCGATCGCCGACTCCTCGATCACTCGCTCGGCGGCGAAGATCGGCGCGTCGGAGCGGACGGCGATCGCGATCGCGTCGGACGGACGCGAGTCGATCTCGATCTCGGAGCCGTTCTGCTGCACGGTGATGCTCGCGTAGAAGGTGTTCTCGCGCAGCTCGGTCACCGTGATCCGCACGACCTCGGCGTCCAGCTGGTCGAGGACGTCGGCGAGCAGGTCGTGGGTCATCGGCCGCGGAGTCGAGGCGCCCTGGAGCTTCATCAGGATGGCGGCCGCCTCGGGGTGGCCGATCCAGATCGGCAGGAACCTGTTCCCGTCGGCCGTCTTCAGCAACACGATCGGCTGCTTGCCGACCAGGTCGAAGCTGACGCCGTAGATGACCATCTCGTGCATAGGCGACCTTTTCTGATGTTAGCGCCGGGTTCCTCGGCCGAAACGCCACCAGCCGTGCGCTACCATCGCCGCGCGCGGGCGATTAGCTCAGTTGGTTAGAGCGCCGCTCTGATAAGGCGGAGGTCCGTGGTTCGAATCCACGATCGCCCATCGCTGTAGCGATGCCCGCGAAGCGGGCAGTGGAAGGGGTCTGGGGAAACCGGGAGGTTGTCCCCAGCGGGCGCCGAGACCCCGCGCGCTACGCGCGCGACTGGGGAAGGGGTCTGGGGAAACCGGGAGGTGTCCCCAGCGGGCGCCGGGGCTCTCAGTGAACGGCCGCGGTCTGACGCAGGTAATCCGCAACCGCGAGCAGAAAAGCGGTGTCGCCGGCGAGCTCTGCCACGGTCCCCTTCGTGTGCTCGTCCAGCTCGTCGTCCCTCGCGAGCTCGGTCAGGAACGGCTCGAGCCGGCCCTCCTGCGAAAGAGTGGCCATGCGGAGGAAGAGCGCGCGGGCGTCCTCGTCCTGCGAGATCGCCTCGAGCCACTCGATGTCCTGCTGCCAGAGTCCGAGCATCAAGGGGACAACGAACGCCCCCGTGCTCTGGTTACGGCTTAGTTCTCATTCGCACGTTCGAGGATTTCGGCGAGCTCGGCGAGCTCCACCTCGTCGGCGAAAGCGATCTCGAGCCGGCCGTTGCGGATCCGGACGGAGCGGCCGGTGAGGCGTTCCCCCGCAGCCCGCGCCCGATCGGCGAGGCCCGGGTCAACCAGCGTGCGCGCCTTTCGCGGCTTGCGGCGAGCGCCCGACCAGCGGGCGGCGCGCTCCGCTTCCCGCACGGACAGCCCGCGCCGGACGATTTCGCGGGCCAGGCGGCGGCGGTCCTCGTGATCCGGGACGGCGAGCACGGCCCGCGCATGGCCCTCGCTGAGCTCGCCCCGCTCGAGCATTGCAAGGACGTCCTCGGGCAGGTCGAGCAGGCGCATGCGGTTGGAGACGGACGGCTTCGACCGCCCGACCTGGTCGGCGATCTCGCCGAGGCCGAGCTCGAACTCGTCCACCAGCAGGGCGTAGGCCCGGGCCTCCTCGACGGGAGAGAGCTGCTCGCGCGCCACGTTCTCGACAAGCCCGAGCAGCAAGGCTTCGCGGTCACCGCTCTCACGGACGACCGCCGGGATCGTCTCGAGGCCCGCCTCCCGCGCCGCACGCCAGCGCCGCTCGCCGGCGATCAACTCGTAGCCTCCCTCGCGCCGGGAACGGACGACGACCGGCTGGACGACCCCCTGGGCGCGGATCGAGTCCGCGAGCCCGGCGGTCGTCTCGTGGTCGAACCGCCTCCGTGGCTGGCGCGGGTTTGCGTGGACGAGGCCGATCGGAAGGTGGGCGAGCTCGGTGGTCGGCTGGCCGCCGATGAGCACCTCGAGCCCGCGGCCGAGGCCTCTGCGTGGGCTAGGCGCGCTCGACAAGCTCCATCGCCGCCTTCCAGTAGGCGTCAGCGCCGGGGGAGGTGCGGTCGTACGCGATCACCGGCAATCCGTGGCTCGGCGCCTCGGCGATCCGCACGGACCGCGGAACCCGGGTCTTGAAGAGCAGCGGCCCGAAGTGGCGCTCGAGCTCCGATCCGACGTCGGCGGCGAGCTTCGTCCGGCCGTCGACCATCGTGAGCAGCAGCCCGGCGATCGTCAGCTTCGGGTTGAGCCTCGCCCGAACCGCCTCGATCGAGCCGAGGATCTGCGCGACGCCCTCGAGCGCGTAGTACTCGGCCTGCACCGGGACGAGCACCCGGTCGGCGGCAGCAAGCGCGTTCACGGTCAGCGCCCCGAGTGAGGGCGGGCAGTCCAGAAAGACGAACCGGTAGCGGTCGGTGACCCCGGCGAGCGATTCGGCGAGGAACCGCTCGCCGTCCCCACGCTGGGCCAGCTCGGCCGCGGCCCCTGCCAGGTCGGTCCGGGCCGGGATCAGCTCCAGGTTCTCGAATCGGGTGCGCGACGCCAGGTCGAGGGCCTGCGCGCCGTCGAGGAGGTCGTAGCTCGACGTCCCGTTCGCGCGCTCACCGAGCCCGGAAGTGGCGTTCGCCTGCGGATCGAGGTCGATCAGCAGCGTCCGCTCGCCGGCCTCCGCAAGGCAGGCCGCCAGGTTCACCGCAGTCGTCGTCTTGCCGACGCCGCCCTTCTGGTTCGCAAGTGCGTAGATGGCCATGCCAACGGCCAACGCTACTCAGGCCAACGGACGTTTCCTGGCCATTCCCGTCCTGCGCGGGAAGCCCTCAGGCGTCCCTGTGACCTTGGGAATGACGACGAGGCCGCCGCGATCCTCGGGCGTACCTCCGCCGACGAGCTCCGCGGCTCGTGCAACTGCTTCCAGGTCGGCGGTCGGCCCGAGCCAGAGCACCGCCGCTCCGCCCGGACGGACGAGCGGAAGCACCCATTCCGCAGCGACGGTCGGAGGCGCCAGCGCCTTCGCCACCGCGGCGCCGAAGCGATCCGTCTCTTGCTCCTCGGCCCGGCCCCAGACCACATCGAGGTTCGGCAGCCGCTCGCACCACCGATCGAGGAAGTCCGCCTTCCGCCGCTCGGCCTCGAGCAGCGTGACCTGGCGGTCGGGCAAGGCTGCCGCGAGCGGAATTCCGGGCGCTCCGCCGCCCGATCCCACGTCGACGATCGGGCCCTCGAATTCGCGCACGACTTCCACCCCGCGCAGGCTGTCCTCGAGCAGCATCCGCCGAGCCTCGGCGGGATCGTTGATCGAGGTCAGGCCGGCGGTCTCGACAACCGCGCGGATCCAGTCCTCAAGGACTGGGAATGACGACGACGAAGCGATTCGGCTCGGTCCCCTCGCTGGCCGTCTCGACCCCGGGTGCGTCCTCGAGCTCGACGTGGACGATCTTCCGCTCGACCGCTGTCATCGGCTCGAGCTCGACACGATCGCCACGGCGCAGCGCGTCGTCCGCGGCTCGGCGCGCCATCGCGCCGAGCGACGCCTCTCGCCGGGCTCGATAACCCGCGGCGTCGACGATCGCCGGTGTTCCCGGCAGCCGGCGGGCCAGGATCGCGTTCACGAGGTACTGCACGCCGTCGATCGTCTGGCCGTGGCGCCCGATCAGCAGGCCAAGGTCGCGGCCGGAGCACGTGGCTACGACAGCGTCCTCCCGTTCGTGGATGTCGATGCGGCACTGGACCCCCATCCCGGCCGTGATGTGCGTGACCAGCTCGCGCACGAGAGCTGCGACCTCGCTCTCGTCCGCCGGCGGCTTCTCGTCGGGCACGGTCGCCGCGCCGTCCTCGTCGACCGTCGCCACCACACGGGCCGGCGAGTAGCCGACGCCGAGCAGGCCGCGCTCGCCCTCCGCGACCACCTGGAAGTGCACCGCCGACTTGTCCAGACCGGGGCTCAGGCGCTCGAGCTCACGAAGGGCCGCCCACTTCGCCTCGCCGACGGTCTCGCCCGTCGCCTCGACGCTGAGCTCCCCGGTCACCTCCTGGCGCCCTTCCTCTTCTTCTTCCGCTTGACGCGGCGGGCCTGTCCCTGAGGCTTCTGCGCCTGCGCTGCGGCCTCCGGCTCGGCAGGAGCTGCGCCGTCCTCCTGCTCGCTCTTGGGAGGCGTCCGCGACGAGCGCTTCACGGGCTCAGGCATGGCCCTCTGACGCAGCCCACGGGTGGCAATCCCCTGCCCAACGGTCCAGAGGTTCGTCGTCATCCAGTAGATCAGCAGCCCGACCGGGAACACGGTGCCGCCGGGCGGGTCGATGATGAAGAACACAAAGACGAACGGGAGGATCAGGAAGATCACGCGCTGGCCCTTGCTCTGCGTCGGCATGAACCACGTCGACGCCACCTGGCTCGCCACGTAGACCGCGAGCAGCACGTAACCCGACCAATCCGCAGTGATGTTCGCGGTGATGTCCGGGACGAAGCCGAGCCAGCTCAGGCTGGACTCGGGGTAGAGCGGGTAGATCTCGTCGTCGAAGTCGCGAAGAACGAAGTAGAGCGCGAAGAAGATCGGGATCTGCGGGATGATCGGCAGGCACGAGGAGGCCGGATTGATCTGGTTCTCCTTGTAGAACTTCATCAGCTCTTCGTTCTGCTTTCGGCGATCGTTCTTGAAGCGCTTCTGGATCGCCTTCATCTCCGGCAGGTGCTGCTGCATCCGCTGCATCGAGTGGATCTGGCGGACGGTGAGCGGGACGAGCAGCATCCGGACGGCGATCGTCAGCGCCACGATCGACCAGGCCCAGGTCAGCCCGAGCGTCGTGTGGAGCCACTCGAGCGCCCACGTGAGGACGTCCTCGATCGGCGTGAGGATGCTGAGAAGCCCGATCATCGAAACAGGCGCTGGTCCTCGGCCTTGTCCACGCCGCCGTGGCTCCATGGATTGCAGCGGAGCAGCCGCCAGCCGGCGAGGATCGTCCCGCGAATGAGCCCGTACCGGCGCAGTGCGTCAAGCGCGTACTGCGAGCAGGACGGGTGGTACTTGCAGGTCGCGGGGAACAGCGCTCCGAGCGTGTAGCGGTAGGCGTAGACGCCTGCAATCCCGACGTACCTCATGCTCGTGCCTTGCCCAGGATTTCCTCGAGACGCCCGCGCATCCAGTCGGGCCCGCGGCTCTCCTCGGCCTCGCCGAGCGGCGCGCGGACGAGCAGCACGTAGTCGCTCCCCGGCGGAACTTCGTCGAGGAGCTCGCGCCAGCCTTCGCGGAGACGCCGCTTGATCCGGTTTCGCGTCACGGCGCTGCCAATCTTCTTCGGGATCGCGATCCCCAGACGAACGTCGCCGTCCTCGTCGTCCTCACGATCGAACCGGTAGAGGACGAGATAGCGCGTCGCGACAGACCGGCCGTGCCGGTAGACGGTGTCGAAGTCGCGCGAGCGTGAAAGACGGTTGCGGCGTTGCACGGCGGCGGGCTCTTGCCGCCGGCTAGGCGGAGAGGCGCTTCCGCCCGCGCGCGCGCCGCCGCTTGAGGATGGCGCGGCCGGCCTTGGAAGACATCCGCTGCCGGAAGCCGTGGCGCCGCTTCCGTCTACGCACGTTCGGCTGGTAGGTCCGTTTCACAGTTTCGAATGAGAAGAAGGGGTGTGGGACGCGCCTCGATCGAGGCGCCGCGCCAGTATAGAGAGACAATCTCGCATCAGTTTTTCCACAGCCTGAACGGGCAACACGCCGGGCGAAAACGTCCTGCGAGTCGCGCGTTTTCCCCAGTGAATACTGGTCAAGACCCGCCGCTTTCCACAGCTGTGGAGGGTGTTGGGGACATTGAAGAAATCCCTGCAAACAGCCATGTTTTTGGCCATCCCGAGGCTCCCGCGAAGCCTTTGAACCGCGTCCGCAACGCTGCTATGCTCGCCACTTTCCGGCAGCGCGAGGGAGGAACGAACAGTCAGCGTGGAGCGCCAGCAGTTGCTCACTGCAGAGGACTTGTGGACCGAGGTTTCGGAGCGCCTGCGGGCAGCCCTCAACGATAAGACCTACCGCACCTGGTTCTCACAGGCGGAGGGCGTCGACCTGTCGGACCAGTCGTTCGTACTCTCCGTCCCCAACGACTTCACCCGCGAGTGGATCGAGAGCCACTTTCTCGGGCTGATCAACGCAGCCGTCCGAGATGCAACGGGACACGAACGACGCATCAAGCTCTCCGTGAGCCATGTCGAGAACGGTGGTGGGGCCGGGGCGGAGGAGAAGGCCGAAGCCGAGGACCCGCCGCGGATCGAGGGCCTGAACGACAAGTACACGTTCGACTCGTTCGTCATCGGCTCGTCGAATCGCTTCGCCCACGCGGCCGCGCTGGCCGTGTCAGAGGCGCCGGCCCAGGCGTACAACCCGCTCTTCATCTACGGCGGCACCGGGCTCGGGAAGACGCACCTCCTCCAGGCGATCGGCCACTACATCGGCGAGCACTCGAGGGACCTGTCCGTCTGTTACGTGACGAGTGAGCGCTTCATGAACGACTTCATCAACTCGCTGCGCGACAAGCGGATCGAGGGCTTCAAGCAGCGCTACCGCACGTTCGGCGTCCTGTTGATCGACGACATCCAGTTCCTCGAGCACAAAGAGCGAATTCAGGAAGAGTTCTTCCATACGTTCAACACGCTCTACGAGGCCGGCAGGCAGATCGTGATCTCGTCGGACCGCCCCCCACGTCAGATCGCGACGCTGGAGCAGCGACTTCGCTCGCGCTTCGAGTGGGGCCTGATGACAGACATCCAGCCGCCCGACCTCGAGACGCGGATCGCGATCCTGCAGAAGAAGGTGCGGACGGACGGGATCCAGGTCGCGGACCCGCAGCTCCTCACGTTCATCGCGGGCCGGGTTTCGACCAACATTCGCGAGCTCGAAGGCGCGCTCACGCGAGTCGTGGCCTTTTCCTCACTGACGGGGCGTCCGATGACCGTCGACCTGGCCCAGGACGTTCTTCGCGACGTCTTCCCGCAGGGAGAGGCCGCGCAGGTCTCGATCGAGCGGATCCAGGACGAGGTCTCAGAGCGCTTCGGTCTCTCCAAGGAGGAGCTGATCGGCGACCGGCGCTCACAGAACATCGTCTATCCGCGGCAGGTCGCGATGTACCTCTCGCGCGAGCTCACGGACTCGTCGCTTCCACGCATCGGCAGGCACTTTGGCGGCCGCGACCACACGACGGTCATCCACGCGACCTCCAAGATCGCTCGGCTGATTCGCGAGGATCGCTCTGTGTACAACCTTGTGCAAGAGTTGACCGCACGCGTCAAGCAGGCCGGGTAAAACTGTGGATGTCTCGAGCGCTTCTTCCGAGCCCTGTGCAAAGCGGCTGTTTGTCCCCCGCGTGCTGTCCCCAGGCGGATCGCGCTCCCCGAGCGGAATCGCGTCGTCTTCCCCGGGATCCACACTCCCTACAACTACTACAAGCTTTTTCTTTCTAAATGCTAGAAGCAGAGACTGTGGTTACCGGCACGTCGCTGAAGCTCTCCGTGCTCCGAGAGGAACTGACCCGCCAGGTCGGCGTCGTGTCACGGGCCGCCTCCACGCGAACGACCGTGCAGGTGCTCGCCGGGTTGTTGCTCCGCGCCGGAGAGGGAAGGCTGGAGCTCGCCGCGACCGACATGGAGATCTCGCTGCGCTCGTCCCTGGAGGCGAACGTGGAGTCAGAGGGTGCGGTCGTCGTGCCGAGCAAGCTGCTGGCCGACCTGGTGCGGCTCCTCCCGGGGGACGACGTGTCGATCGAGCATCGCTCCGGAGAGGGCGTCGTGGAGATCGTCAGCGGCGCTGCGACGTACCGGCTGCACACCTACAACGCCGACGACTTTCCGCGCTTGCCGGAGGCGTCCACGGTGGAGTCGATGTCCGTGGATGCGGATGCAGTGCTCGAGACGGCGGCTCGCGTCAGTCGCGCAGCGTCGCGGGACGAGTCACGGCCGGTGCTGACCGGGATCCTCGTTCGCTTCGAAGGCGAGAAGCTCGTCATGGCCGCGACAGACTCGTACCGGCTCGCCGTCAAGGAGACGTCCATGGGGTCGAGCGGCCCAGAGCTCGATGCGATCGTGCCGGCGCGGGCGCTCGGCGAGCTGACGCGGATCACCCAGGGCGGCGAGGGCCTCGAGATCGGCGTGCTCGAGAACCAGGTGATCTTCACGACCGACGGCGTGCTTCTCACGACCCGGCGCATCGAGGGCCAGTTCCCGAACTACAGGCAGCTGCTGCCCGAGACGTTCGAGCACGAGTTGGCGCTCAACCGCGACGAGCTGCTCGAGGTCGTCCGGCGTGTGTCGGTGATGGCGCAGCGGAACGCACCCATCCGTCTGCGATTTGCCGAGGGCGAGCTCACGGTGTCGGCGCAGACGCAGGACGTCGGCGAGGCGCGCGAGACGATGCCGGCGCCGTTCTCCGCGGAGCCGCTCGAGATCGGCTTCAACCCCGACTTCCTGCGGGACGGCATCGAGTCGGTCGAGGGCGACGAGGTGCGTCTGAAGCTGATCAGCTCACTCCGCCCGGCCGTGATCCAGGGCGAAGGCGACACTTTCTCGTACCTGATCATGCCGATCCGCCTCGCCGGCTAGCCGGGCTGATCGTCGAGACGCTCTCGCTCCGCGACTACCGCTCGTACTCGCGCCTCGAGCTCGAGCTCGAACGCGGGCTCGTGCTTGCAGTCGGGCCGAACGGCGCGGGCAAGACGAACCTGCTCGAGAGCCTCCATCTGGCGACTCAGGGCTTCTCGCCGAGGACGCGGACCGACGCGCAGCTGATCCGCTTCGGCGCCGACGCCTCTCGCGTGATGGTGGCCGGTGAGCACGGCGGGTCGCCGGTCGAGGTCGAGGTGAGGCTCAAGAGCGGCGAGGCGAAGCGGGCGCGGCTGAACGGCGGTGCACTGCGGGCCGCGGAGGAGCTCCGCACGCGGCTCCCGACGCTCGTCTTCACGCCGGACCGGCTGTCGATCGTGAAGGGCGGGCCCGCGGTGCGCCGCGCCTACTTCGACCGGTCGCTCGGACGGCTCTTCCCGAGCAGGTCCGCGGTCTCGACCGACTACGGGGCCGCGCTCGCGCAGCGAAACGGCGCTCTCAGGAGGGTTGCCGCGGGCTTCTCGACGACAGAGGCACTCGAGCCCTGGACGACTCGGGTGTCGGAGTTGGGCGCCGCACTCGTCGCCGCCCGCCGCGAGCTCGTCCGGATGCTCTCGCCGGTGTTCGAGGCCGTTGCCGGCGAGCTTCGGCTCGAGGACGCCGAGTTGAGGTACGAGGGCGAGCCCGTCACCGCCGAGGAGCTCAATGGGCGGCTGGACCAGGACCTCGCGCGGGGGTTCACAGGGATCGGGCCGCACCTGCACGATGTCGCGGTGGTAGCCGGAGACCGCGATCTCCGGAGCTTTGGCTCGCAAGGCGAGCAGCGGCTCGCGGTGCTGTCGCTCCTGCTCGCGGAGGCGGATCTGCTCGTCGGGCGTGGTCCCGCTCCGCCGCTCCTCCTCCTGGACGACGTGCTCTCGGAGCTCGATCCTGAGCGCCGGGCGATTCTCGCGGCCCGGGTGAGACGGACCGGCGGCCAGGCGCTGCTGACCGCGACTTCGGCGGCGGCGCTGCCTGACACGCCGGACTTGCTCGTCGAGGTCAGGCCCGGCTCGGCGGTGTCGGCGTGAAGCCTGAGCGCATCGGCCGGGACGTTCGGCGTGAGCTCGACCGGTTCGGCCCGGCCGGAGCGATTGCCGACGTCGTCGCCGTGTGGCCGGACGCAGTCGGCGACTCGATCTCGCGGAACGCCTGGCCGGCTCGCATCGCGCGCGACGGAACGCTCCATGTGTCGACGAGCTCCTCCGCATGGGCGTTCGAGCTCGGGCTGCTCCAGGCCGACCTGCAAGAGCGGCTTGCCAAGCAGCTTGGAGACCGGGCTCCGGCGCAGCTCCGGTTCGCGCCCGGACGGCTGCCGGAGCCGCCCGCGCCCGACTCCGGCGATGCCGACCGACGTGCACCGGAAGTCACCGAGCAGCATCTGCAAGCGGGGGAGGAACTGGCCGCCGCGATCTCGGATGAAAACTTGCGCAAACTTGTTGCGAAAGCGGCCGCGGCAAGCCTCGCGAAGCCGCCGGACGACCGCTCTGTCTGATACACTGCCTCTAGCCCTGAAAGCGGCATTTTGCAGGGCTTTTTCTCATGACTGAAGCAGCGTACACCGCGAAGGACATCACGGTCCTCGAAGGACTCGAGCCGGTCCGGCTCCGACCCAGCATGTACATCGGGTCGACAGGGTCCAGAGGCCTGCATCACCTTGTTTACGAAGTGGTGGACAACTCGGTGGACGAGGCACTCGCAGGGCGCGCGGACCGTATCGAGGTCACGCTGCATCCCGACAACTCGGTCACCGTCTCGGACAACGGATCCGGGATCCCTGTCGACGCCATGGCCGACA
Source organism: uncultured Actinomycetes bacterium (assembly GCA_963847235.1). Taxonomy (GTDB): domain Bacteria; phylum Actinomycetota; class Thermoleophilia; order Gaiellales; family Gaiellaceae; genus JACDAN01. The sequence continues at coordinate 25,119 of CAWJYU010000011.1, forward strand.
CGGGCCTGCCCGCGGTCACCGTCGTGCTGACGAAGCTGCATGCCGGCGGGAAGTTCGGCGGCGAGGGCTACAAGGTGTCCGGCGGGCTGCACGGCGTCGGCGTCTCGGTCGTGAACGCTCTGTCCGAGTGGCTCAAGGTCGAGGTCCGCCGCGACGGGAAGATCTCCCGCCAGGAGTTCTGCCGTGGCGAGCCGACGACCGAGCTGACGGACGCCGGCAAGACCGAGGGCAAGAAGGACACGGGTACGACGATCACGTTCCTGCCCGACCTCGAGATCTTCGACGAGGACGAGTTCGAGTGGTCGATGGACACGCTTGTCCAGCGTCTACGCGAGACGGCGTTCTTGACCCGCGGCCTGCGGATCGTCATCACCGACGAGCGCGAGGTCGAGGTGCGGCACGAGTTCCACTACGAGGGCGGAATCAGGGACTTCGTCGAGCATGTGAACAGCGCCAAGGAGCCGATCCACAAGCGGATCGTCTTCTTCGAGGGCGAGATGGAGAACGGCGCCGTCGAGGTGGCGATGCAGTGGAACGGCTCGTACGTCGAATCGGTGTTCTCCTTCGCGAACAACATCAACACGACCGAGGGTGGGGCACACCTCTCCGGCTTCAAGGGTGCTCTGACCGGGACGCTGAACAAGTACGCGCGCGACAAGGGGCTGCTGAAGGAGAAGGAGGAGAACCTCGAGGGCGAGGACGTCCGTGAGGGGCTCGCCGCGGTCATCTCCGTCAAGCTCCGCGAGCCCCAGTTCGAGGGTCAGACGAAGACCAAGCTCGGGAACCCCTGGGTCCGCGGCCTGGTCGAGCAAACCGTCAACCAGCGACTCGCCGAGTTCCTCGAGGAGAACCCGACTGACGCCAAGCAGATCGTCACGAAGGCCGTGGCTGCGCGGAACGCGCGCCAGGCTGCCCGCAAAGCGCGACAGCTGAGCCGCAAGAGCGCGCTCGAGAGCTCGGCGCTGCCGGGAAGGCTCGCCGACTGCCAGACCGGCGATCCCGAGGACGCCGAGCTGTTCCTCGTCGAGGGCAACTCTGCCGGCGGCTCTGCCGTGGAGGCGCGCAACCGCGTCAACCAGGCGATCCTCCCGCTGCGCGGAAAGGTCATCAACTCGGAGAAGAACCGGATCAACAAGGTGCTCTCCAACCTCGAGATCCAGTCGATGATCACCGCGATCGGCACCGGGATCAGCGACGAGTTCGACATGGAGAAGCTCCGGTACCACCGGATCATCGTCATGACCGACGCCGACGTGGACGGCGCGCACATCCGCACTCTGATCCTCACGTTCCTGTTCCGGCAGATGCCCGAGCTCGTCGAGGCCGGCCACGTCTACATCGCCGCCGCCCCGCTCTACCGCGTGAAGTTCGGCAACCAGGAGATCTACGTCGAGAAGGAGTCCCAGTTCGAGGATCTCCTCGTCCGGGAGCGGATCAAGGACATGGAGGTCTCCGACCGGGGCGGATCGTCTTTCAAGCTGACCGAGACGCGCTACAAGCGCTTCACGACCGCCCTCGCCGAGTTCGAAGGGTGGGCTTCGCGCCTCCGCGCCGACTACGGCGCGCCGACCGTCAACTTCCTCATCCAGCACCGCCTGATCGAGGGCGCAGACTTGGGCGCCGACCTCGAGCGCGCGCTGAAGGGGCTCGACACCGACGGCTACGAGCTGGATCTCGTGGAGAGCTCCGTGGAGTCGTTCCGCGTCAAGGTGACGGAGAAGGAGACGAGTGCTGCGAGCCACGTCACAGTTCCGGCCGAGCTCCTCGCCTCGCCGCACTACGCGAGCCTTGCCAAGTCGTACGCGCGTCTCGTCGAGCTCGCCGGCCCGCCGCCGTTCCGCATCGAGCTCGGTCGGAAGTGGCGCGAGGCGGACACGTTCGAGGCGCTCCGTTCCAAGGCGATCGACCTTGCGAAGGACGGGATCGAGGTGGGCCGCTTCAAGGGTCTCGGCGAGATGAACGCCGAGGATCTGTGGGAGACGACCATGAACCCTGCCAACCGGATGCTGATCCGCGTCGAGGTCGAGGACGCCGCTGCTGCGGACCTCGCCTTCTCGATGCTGATGGGCGACCAGGTGGAGCCGCGCCGCCTGTTCATCGAGCAGAACGCCAGGGACGTCCGCTTCCTCGATGTCTGATTTCGAGCCGCTCGGCGCCGGCCGCATCGAGTCGCGCGACCTGGAGCAGGAGCTCCGTTCCAGCTTCCTCGACTACGCGATGAGCGTGATCGTCTCGCGCGCGCTGCCGGACGTCCGGGACGGGCTGAAGCCGGTGCACCGGCGGGTCCTCTACGGGATGCACGAAGCCGGCATGCAGCCGAACCGGCCGTTCAAGAAGTCCGCGCGCATCGTCGGCGACGTCATGGGGTCGTACCACCCACACGGCGACACCGCGATCTACGACACGCTCGTCCGGCTCGCGCAGCCGTTCTCGATGCGCTATCCGCTCGTCGAGGGCCAGGGCAACTTCGGGAACATCGACGACTATCCCGCGGCCGCGATGCGCTATACCGAATCGCGGCTCGCCCGGATCGCGACTGAGCTGCTTCGCGACATCGACGCCGACACCGTCGACTTCCAGCCGAACTACGACGAGTCCCGCCGCGAGCCGTCCGTGCTCCCTGCGCGCTTCCCGAACCTGCTCGTCAACGGGTCCGCCGGAATCGCGGTCGGCATGGCGACGAACATCGCTCCGCACAACCTCGGCGAGGTGATCGACGCCGTCGTCGCGCTCATCGACGAGCCCGACATCGACGTCGACCGTCTGACACGGCACATCAAGGGGCCTGACTTCCCGACCGGCGCGATCATCCTCGGCCGGGAGGGCATCCGCGAGGCCTACCGCTCCGGCCGCGGCCGGATCGTCATGCGCGCGCGGGCCCACATCGAGGAGCTGCGCGGCGGCAAGTCGGCGATCATCGTCACCGAGCTGCCCTACGGCGTGAAGAAGGGCGGCGACGCCGGCGTGATCAAGAAGATCGCCGACCTCGTCAACGACAAGGTGCTGACGGAGGTCTCGGACCTCGCCGACCACTCGGACCGGACGGGGATGCGGATCCAGATCGAGCTGAAGCGCGACGCGATCCCGCAGGTTGCGCTGAACAAGCTCTACAAGCACACGCCGCTGCAGTCGACCTTCGGCTTCAACGCGGTGGCGCTGGTCGACGGTGTCCCGCGGACGCTGTCCCTCCGGGACATGCTCCAGTACTACCTCGACTTCCAGCGCCAGGTCATCACCCGCCGCTCGAAGTTCGAGCTCCGCAAGGCCGAGGCGCGGGCGCACGTTCTCCAGGGCTACCTGGTTGCGCTCGACAACCTCGATGCGGTGATCGCGCTGATCCGCGCCTCGGCGGACCCGGACGAGGCGCGCGAGGGGCTCCAGCGCGAGTTCGAGCTGTCGGAGATCCAGGCGCAGGCGATCCTCGACCTCCGGCTCCAGCGACTGACCGGGCTCGAGCGCAAGCGGATCGAGGAAGAGTTCGCCGATCTCCAAGAGCGCATCGCCGAGCTGCGGTCGATCCTCGGCGACGAGTCCCGCGTGGACGCGCTCATCCGCGAGGAGCTGCTCGAGATCAAGTCGATCTACGCCAAGAACGACGACCGCCGGACGGAGATCGTGGCCGCCGAGGAGGAGCTCGAGCTCGAGGACCTGATCGCCGAGGAGGACATGGTCATTGCGATCACTCGCTCCGGGTACATCAAGCGCCTGCCCGTCTCGACCTATCGGGAGCAGCGCCGTGGCGGCATCGGCGTCATGGGCATGGAGCTCAAGGACGACGACTTCATCCAGCACCTGTTCGTCGCCTCGACGCACGACTACCTGCTCTTCTTCACCTCGGTCGGAAAGGTCTACAGGCTCAAGGTGCACGAGCTGCCGCTCGGGAGCAGGCAGTCAAAGGGCCGCGCGATCCCGAACTTCCTGCCGTACACGCAGACCGAGACCACGCGCGCCGTGATCGCGACGCGGGACTTCAAGGAGGCGAAGTACCTCACGCTCGCCACGAAGAACGGCATCGTGAAGAAGAGCAAGTTCCAGGACTTCAACACGCCGTTGAAGGCGGACGGGATCATCGCGATCAACCTCCGCGACGCCGACGAGCTGGTCGGCGTCGTCCACACCGACGGCGACGACGACATCCTCATGGTCTCGTGCAAGGGTCAGGCGATCCGCTTCCACGAGAAGGAGGCGCGCCCGATGGGGCGTGCGACCGGTGGAGTTCGCGGCATGAACCTCCGCAAGGGCGACGCCGTCATCGAGATCGCCCGGGCCGAGAACGACTCCGACCTGCTGGTCGTGACCGAGAACGGCTACGGCAAGCGGACGCGGGTGGACGAGTATCCCGTCAAGGGCCGCGGCGGGCTCGGCGTGAAGACCGTCCAGCTGACGGAGGCGAAGGGCCAGCTCGCCGGCGCGCGCGTCGTGCGCGACGGCTACCAGGTGATGCTGATCTCGACCGGAGGCACCGTCATCCGGATGCCGGTCGAGGACGTCAAACGGCTCGGCCGCTCGACGCAGGGCGTGATCGTGGTGCGGTTGCGTGAGGGCGAACGGGTCTCCGCGCTGGCACCCGTGGTCGAGTCCGAGACGCCCGACGAGTCCGTGGTGCTGGACGTGCCCGAAACACCGGCTGCTCAGCCCGTCCCGGAGTAGTTTCCCGGTTCGCGAGGGTTTTTGCCTCGCATTGCGCAGCTTTCCCTAGGCAAGCACGACCTTGCGCGTTACATTGATTGGGCGATCCACTAACGAATCGAACGAGGGTGTCATATGGCTCCAAGCACACAAGCTGACCTGCTCGAGCCCATCGACCTGGCCGAGCACCTGGGGAAGGTCGAGCTCTATCTCGGGCAGGTCTGCCAGATCGCGGGCATCTCGAAGATGCAGCTCGACTACTGGACGAACAAGGCCCAGATCCCGACGAAAGGCCGCAAGCAGCGGATCTACGACATGGACGCCGTCGAGACCGTGATGCTGATCAAGCAGGCCAAGGACAAGGGTCTCAACCTCGGAGCCGCGATCGAAGCGGCGCGCCGCTTCCGCGAGCGGCAGCAGCCCGAGGCCGTGGTCAGCTCGTCGCCCTGAGCCGCTCGGCCGCCTGCTCGGGCGGCACGGCATTCACGTAGAGCCCAGCGCCGAGCTCGACTCCCGCGAGCGCGGTGAGGCGCGGGACGAAGTGCACGTGCTTCGGATCCGTGGCGTGGAGCCAAGCGTTCCACGCAAACGGCCCTTCGGCGTCGCGCACGCGGCCGGCGAGGTCGTGTAGCGCACCGAGCAGGTCGACGAGTGCTCCCCCCAGGACGAGGCTTTCGTACGGCGAGGCGCCCGCGTAATGAACGACAGCTACGGCCCCGTTGCGTTCGAGCACGTGCAGGTTGTCGTGCCGGAGCAGGTCGTCGAGCGCTCCGCGATCTTCCGCGACCACCGGCGGAGGCACTTCCTCCAGCACGACCAGTTGGGAGTGGCTGTGGGGGAGGCTCGAGCCAGCGAGCCGACCTTCGTTGATCAAGGCATGGACGTAGCCAAAGCCTTCGGCAGTCGCTGCGTCGATGCGGTGCTGCCAGCGCTTCGGCGATCGATTCGATCTGGCCTTCACCGAGATCCGCGAAGGCGCGGACGTGGTCGGGCGCATGGATGACGACCTCCTGGCGCTCGAACGCCGGGTAGAGGTTCGGGACGACCCGGACCCGCCAGGGATCCCCGATGCGGAGGGTCTCGGGCGGCGTGCGATCCTCGCGGCCGGCGCAGAAGGGACAACGCTCGAGCTCCTCGGGCGTCGCCTCCTCCGGCGGCGGCAGCCAGGCTCCTGGCCGTCCCGCGCGGCCCGGCGCGAACACGACGCGGCGACCCGTCAGTGGGTCTTCGCGGATCTCCCTCAGGAGGGGGGCGTCTTGCGGCCGGCTTCCAGGAACGGGCTGAAGAGCTCGATGGGCAACGGAAGGATGATCGTCGAGGACCGTTCCGAGCTGATCTCGAGCATCGTCTGCAGGAAGCGGAGCTGAAGCGACATCGGATTTTCGGCCAGGACGAGCGCGGCATTCTTCAGCTGCTCCGAGGCCTGGAACTCGCCCTCGGCGGCGATGACCTTCGCGCGCCGCTCGCGCTCGGCCTCGGCCTGGCGCGCCATCGCGCGCTGCATCCCGCCCGGGATCTCGACGTCCTTGACCTCGACGATCGAGACCTTGACGCCCCAGGGCGAGGTGGCCTCGTCGATGATCCGCTGCAGGATCTCGTTGATCTTGTCCCGCTCGGAGAGCAGCTCGTCGAGCGAATGCTGGCCGAGGACGCTCCGCAGCGTCGTCTGCGAGATCTGCGAGGTCGCGACCATGAAGTTCTCGACCTGCACGATCGCCTTCTCCGGGTCGATGATCCGGAAGTAGGCGACGGCGTTCACGCGGACCGGGACGTTGTCCTTCGTGATCACCTCCTGCGGCGGCACGTTGAGCGTCACCGTTCGCAGGTCGACGCGGACCATCTTGTCGATGATCGGGATCAGCAGGAAGAGGCCGGGCCCCTTGGGCGGCGACTTGAGGCGGCCGAGGCGGAAGATCACACCCCGCTCGTACTCCCGCGCCACCCGGATCGCTGCCGAGAGCAGCAGGATCAGCAGGACGGCGACAACCGCAAGGACGATCAGCGCAGCCACGCCCAGATCCTACGCGGGGGCGACGGTGAGCGTGAGTGCGTCGTCGAGGCCCTCGACGCGCACCTGCTGTCCGGGGCGGATCGCCTCGCCGGCCGTCTTGGCGCGCCAGAGCTCGCCGTGGACGAAGACGAGGCCGACGGGATCGAGCGTCTGGCGGACGACGCCGACCTGGCCGATCAGCTCCTCCTGGCCCGTGACGACCTCGGCGCGCCGCACCTGGACGAGCTTCGTGACGACGAGCGCGACCATCAGGGCCATCGCGGCGGCGACGCCGAGGGCGACCTGCAGAGACACCTGGTAGTTCTCGCCGGCAGGGTCGAAGAGCATGAGCGAGCCGATCACGAAGGCGACGGCACCGGCGAGCGCGAGCGCGCCGTGGCTCACGACGAACATCTCGGCGACGAAGAACCCGGCGGCGAGGAGTAAGAGCAGCACCCCCGCCCAGCTGACGGGAAGGATCTGCAGGCCGAAGAGGCCGATGATCAGGGAGATCGCGCCGACGGTCCCGGGGAGGATCAAGCCGGGGCTCCAGAGCTCGATCGTGATCCCGAGCACCCCGATCGACATGAGGATGACGATCAGATTCGGGTCGATCAGCGTGTCGAGGATCTGCTTCCAGAACGACATCTCGACCTCGTCCACCTTGGCGCCGGCGGTGTCGAGGATCAGCATCTTCGGCACGGTCTCCGTGCCGTCGACCTGGTTCAGGAGCGTCGGAAGGTCGGGCGCGATCACGTCGATCACGTTCATCTCCAGCGCCTCGCGCGCGTTGAGGTTCGCGCCTCGGCGGACCGCTGCATCCGCCCACTTCACGTTTCGGCCATGCTCGCGGGCGAGGCCGCGCAGGGAGGCGGCCGCGTCGTTGACGACCTTGTTGCGGAGATCCTCCTGGATGTCCTCGCCGCCGACGCTGACCGGCGTCGAGGAGCCGATGTTGGTCTGCGGAGCCATGGCGAGCAGGTCGGCGGCCTGGCTGATCCAGACGCCTGCGGAGGCCGCCCGCGCGCCTTCGGGCGAGACGTAGACGATCACCGGCACCTTCGATGCGAGCTCGGCCTCGTAGATGTCCTTCATCGAGCTGGCCAGCCCGCCGGGCGTGTCGAGGAGGATGACGACCGCGTTGTAGTTCTCGTCGTTCGCGCGCTCGATCTGGTCGATGACGTAGTCGGCCGTGACCGGATTGACGTCGTTGTCGAACTCGACCGCCAGGACTCGAGGCTGGGAGGGCGCTGCGAAGGCGGCCGCAGGAACCAGCATCGCCACCGCCAATGCGGTCAAAACTCCCCGCAGTAAGCGGCTTTTCACGGTGTAAAGATGCTATCAAGAGCCCTTGTCAGCCCAGCACGACCCTGCGACCCTGGGACGGGGTCGTCTATGAAGGTCTTTGCCGCCGCTCTGCTCGCGCTTGCCTTTCCGGCCACGGCCTGGGGCGAAGCGACCATCGTCACGCGCGAGGTTCCGCTCTCCGGTCAGCGCACGCTGGCCTCGGCTGCGGCTCCGGAGCGCTTCAACCTCGTCGGCCTCCACTGGAAGGGCAGGGGCAGCGTGGAGCTGCGGGTGAGGCGCGCCGGCGGCTGGGGCGCGTGGCAGGAAGCCGAGGCTTCCGCGGAAGAGCTTCCGGACCGTGGGACGGACGAGCTGCGCCGCATGCGCGGGTGGCGCCTTGGTACGCCGCTCTGGACCGGCGAGTCCGACCGCCTCCAGGTCCGCGTGCACGGTCGGGTGAGCCGGGTGCGCGCGCACTACGTCTGGAGTCCCGAGGAGCCCATGGGCCGCACGCTGCAGATGGCGGGGAGCCCGGCGATCATCACCCGGCAGGCGTGGGGCGCGAACGAGCGCATCCGCCGCGACAACCCCTCGCTGGCGAGGACGCTGACGACGGCGATCGTCCATCACACGGCCGGCGCGGAGCCGTCGACGCCCGCCCAGTCAGCGGCAATCGTGCGGGGCATCTACCTCTACCACGTGCGAGGAAACGGCTGGGACGACGTCGGCTACAACTTTCTCGTCGACCGGTTCGGCCAGGTCTTCGAGGGTCGGTACGGCGGGATCGAGCGGAACGTGATCGGTGCGCACTCGCAGGGCTTCAACACCGGCTCGGTCGGTGTCTCGCTGATCGGCAACTACGCGCGAAAGTCCCCGACTCCGGCGGCACGGGCGGCGATCGTGCGGTTGCTCGCCTGGCGGATGGACGTCGCCCACATCGACCCGCTGTCGAGTGCGCCGGTCGTCTCGAACGGCAATCCGAAGTACCGCCAAGGCGTGCCGCTCTTCCTTCGCGCCATCTCCGGCCATCGCGACACGGGCTTCACGACCTGCCCGGGCCGGCTCTACGGAGATCTCCGCGGGATCGCCTCGTCGGTCACAGGGCTCGGCCTGCCCAAGCTCTACACGCCGGAGGTCGAGGGCCGCCTGGGGCAGTTCGTCAGCTTCTCCGGGAGGCTGACGACCGCGCTTCCCTGGACGGTGACGATCACGGACACGACCGGAAAGCAGGTCGCGCAGGGCTCGGGCTTCGGGACGAACGTGCGGTGGACCTGGGACGCCCGCTTCGCCACGCTGCCCGGCTACCGCTGGCGGATTGCGGCCGGGCCCGCCGTACGGCCCGCGACGGGGACCTTTGGGGTCGCTGCCCGGCCGGCGGTGATCGCGGCCGTTGCAGCCGATCCCGCCGGATTCACGCCGAACGGCGACGGAAAGACCGACACGACCGCGATCTCGTACGAGCTCGGCAGCCCGGCGACAGTCCGGATCGACCTCCAGACGGAGCAAGGCAGCCCTCTGGCGACGTTGCAGACGGCGTCGAAGGCCGCCGGCCGCCACAGCTTCGCCTGGAACGGGGCCGGCTATCCCGACGGGCGCTACCGGATCGTCGTCGCGGCGCGGGTGGCCGCCCGCGAGGTGTCGGCGACGACGAACGTCGTCCTGAGCCGGACGCTCTCGGGCTTCGGGATCCTGCCCACCGCGATCTCGCCGAACGGCGACGGCCGCGCGGACTCGTTGGCCGCGTCGTTCAGCCTCGGGACCCCTGCGCTCGCGAACCTGTCCGTCCGCCGAGGCACGGCCGGCGTGGTCTCGGTCTTCGACTCGCTGCTGCCGATCGGGCTGCACACGATCACGTGGCCCGGCGGCGTGCGCGACGGCGTGTACTCGGTGGCGCTGACGGTCACCGACGCCACCGGCCCGGTCACGCAGCTGCTGCCGGTCCGCGTCGACCGCGTGGCGCCGAAGCTCAAGGTCGTCAACAAGCGGCCGCTTCGAATCTCGCTCTCGGAGCCGGCGCGCGTGACCTTCACGGCCGACGGCGTCACGATGACCGTCTTGCGGCGCAAGGCGGGTGTGTTCACCGTGGTGCTCGGCCGTCCGTTCAAGCGGCTCGACGCCTTCGCCGAGGACGGCGCGGCGAACGTCGGACCGCGTCTGCGCCTTCGCTAGCCGGCGACCCAGGCGTCGTAGTCCCGCTCGAGCTCGAGCAGGATCTCCGCGAGGAGCTCCGCCCTGTCGACTTCCTTCCCGAGCTCCGCGAGGAGAGACGTGGGCTCGCGCTCCAGATTCGGCGGGAGGTCCCGAGCCGTCATGTTTGCGTTGATCCCCATGCCGAGCACGACGCGGTCCTCGCGGGCCTCCGCGAGGATTCCGGCCAGCTTTCGGCCGCCGACGAGCAGGTCGTTCGGCAACTTGATCTCGGGCATCAGGCCGGTCGCCCGGCGAATCCCTTCCGCCGCTGCGACTCCGACGACGATGGTCAGGCCGGGGAGGCGTGACTGCTCGACGTCGGGTCGGAGGTTGATCGAGAAGAGCAGGCTCTTGCCGGCTCGCGGCGAACCAGGTGCGGCCGAGCCGTCCGCGTCCGGAAACCTGCTCGTCGGCGGCGACGACGGCGCCCTCGGGCGCATCGGCCGGCAGCTCCTGCTGCGTCGACTCACAGCGCTCGAGGTAGCGGTACGGACGGCCGAAACGCCCCTTCAACAGGGGCTCGACGCGATCCGGGAGCAGGGAATCCCGAGGCTTTCGCGCATCACTAGACTCATCCCGCACGTGTCCTCCCTGACTCGCCAAGAGATCGAGGCGATCCTGCCTCACCGTGACCCCTTCCTGCTTCTCGACGAGGTCGTCGACCTGCAGCCGGGCGAGAAGGTCGTGGCCCGGAAACAGGTGCGGCCGGACGAGTGGTACCTGTCGGGCCACTTTCCCGGCCGGCCGATCATGCCCGGTGTCCTGATCGTGGAGGCAATGGCGCAGGCAGGCGCGGTGGCGGTGCTCTCCGAGGACCAGAATCGCGGCAAGCTCGCGCTCTTCGCCGGCATCGACGGCGTCCGGTTCAAGCGGGTCGTGGAGCCGGGCGACGAGCTCGAGCTCACCTGCGAGCTGGAGCGCGTGCGCGGCCCGATCGGCCGCGGCAAGGCAACGGCGACGGTGGATGGCGCACTCGCCGCCCGCGGAACGCTCACCTTCGCCGTCGAGCAATGATCGGCCGGGCGAACGGCGTGCCGGTGTCGATCACCGGCCTCGGCACCTATGCGCCGGAGCGGGTGCTCACGAACGACGAGCTGTCCGAGCTGGTCGACACGACCGACGAGTGGATCATCGAGCGCACCGGCATCAAGGAGCGCCGGATCGCCGCGCCGGAGCAGGCGATGACGGACCTCGCCCTTCCGGCGGCGCGAATGGCGCTCGAGCGCGCCGGCATGGAGCCGGAGGAGCTCGACCTGATCGTCGTCGCGACTGTGACCCCGGACATGATGTTTCCGACCACGGGCTCGCTGCTGGGTGATCTCCTCCCGGCGCCCAAGGCCGCCGCCTACGACCTCCTGGCCGGCTGTACCGGGTTCGTCTACGCACTCGCACAGGCGCACGCGATGGTCTCGGCCGGGCTCGCGAACAAGGCGCTGGTCGTCGGAGGCGACGTGCTCTCGAAGATCCTCGACTGGACCGACCGCTCGACGATCGTCCTCTTCGGCGACGGGGCCGGTGCGGTCGTGCTCGAACGGGTCGACGAAGGAGGCTTTGTCGGGTTCGAGCTGGGCGCGGACGGCGGCGGCGGTGAGCACCTCTGGCTGCCCGGCAGCGGCTCCCGGAACTTCGAGCACCCGGACAAGCTCGTGAAGATGAACGGCCGCGAAGTGTTCAAGTTTGCGACGCGCGTGATGGTGACCTCGGCCGAGGCGCTGCTCGACGAGGTCGGGCGGTCGATCGACGACGTCGACGTCTACGTCCCGCACCAGGCGAACACGAGAATCATCGATTATGCGACGAAGAAGCTGGGTATTTCCGAAGATCGAGTGATTGTGAACGTGGACAAGTACGGGAACACGTCCTCCGGGTCGATCCCCCTGGCGCTCGGCGACGCGGAAGCGGACGGGCGGCTGAAGGAAGGCTCGCTTGTCCTCATGACGGGGATGGGCGCGGGCTTGACGTGGGGCTCCGCCCTGATCGAATGGACGGCGAACGGAGGGACGACATGACCAAGGTTGCGTTTTGCTTCCCCGGCCAGGGGTCGCTGGAGGAGGGGATGGGCCGCGAGATCGCGCTCGCGGTTCCCGAGGCGATGGAGGTCTATCGCGTTGGCAGCGAGGCTTCAGGTCTCGACCTGCAGAGGCTCTGTTTCGAGTCGCCTCTCGACGAGCTCGTCAAGACGGAGGTACAGCAGCCGGCGCTCGTTGCCACGAGCCTTGCGGTGCTCGCGGCGCTGAACGCCAGAGGGATCACGCCCGATTACGTCGTCGGGCACTCGGTCGGAGAGTTCGCCGCGATCGCCGCGGCCAACTCGATCGACACGTCCGAGGCGATCGGTCTCGTCCGCGAGCGGGGGCTCGCGATGGCGGAGGCTGCGCGCGAGAGCGACGGGACGATGGCCGCGATTCTCGGCCTGGACGACGAGGTCGTCGAGGAGCTGTGCTCGGAGATCGAGGGCGTGTGGCCCGCGAACTACAACTGCCCCGGCCAGATCGTTGTGTCCGGCGAGGAGGGCGCGGTCGAGAAGCTGATCCACAAGGCCACTGCTCTCGGGGCGCGCCGCGCGGTGAAGCTGAAGGTCTCAGGCGCCTTCCACAGCCCGCTCGTCGAGAAGGCCGCGGAGATGCTCAAGCCGGCGGTCGAGCGGGTCCGCTTCGCCGATCCGGTCGCGCCGTTCATGTCCACGGTGACCGCGAAGATCGAGCCCGCGCAGCGGATGGCCGGACTGCTCGTCAACCAGGTGACGGCCCCGGTGAGGTTCACGCAGGCCGCGCAGGGACTCGTGAAGGAGGGCGTGAAGACCTTCGTCGAGGTAGGGCCCGGCAACGTCCTGTCCGGTTTAGTGAAGAGGATCGACAAGACCGTGAAGGCCGTGTCCGTCAGCAACGTGGCCGGCCTGAAGAACGTCGAAGAGTCGATCTAGGTAGTGCCCCGCCCAGCAATACATGCCGGCTTCTGGCCCGCGATCACGCAGCGCCAGAGCCGACCCTCCTCCTCACCAAGGCTGTCCAGCCTTGGCTCGTCGGAGTGCGCGCTCTGGCTTGGTGCTCGCGACCCAGAATTCCGGCGGCATTACTGGACGGGGCACTAGTGCCCGACTTCTGCTCCCTCGAAGGCCGCACGGCCCTGGTGACCGGTGGGTCGCGCGGGATCGGGAAGGCGATCGCGGCCGAGCTTGCGAACGCCGGCGCGACCGTCGTGCTCGGCTACCGGTCGGGAGCGGAAGAGGCTGAGACCGTGGCTTCCGAGGTCGGGGGCCGGGCCGTCCAGGCGGACGTCTCGCAGGTCGAGGACGCGCAGCGGCTGGTCGAGGAGGCCGGTGACGTCGACATCCTCGTGAACAACGCGGGCGTGACGCGCGACGGGCTGCTCGCGCGGATGCCGGACGAGGATTGGCGCGTCGTGCTCGACACGAACCTCGGCGGGACCTTCAACACCTGCCGGGCCGTGTCGCGCGGGATGATGCGTCGGCGGGGCGGCTCGATCGTGAACGTGTCCAGCATCGTCGGGCTCCACGGCAACCCCGGCCAGACGAACTACTCTGCCTCCAAGGCCGGGATCATCGGCTTCACGAAGGCGCTCGCGCGCGAGCTCGGGAGCCGCGGAGTGCGGGCGAACGTCGTGGCGCCGGGCTATATCTCGACCAGACTGACGACCGAACTCCCCGAGGAGCTCCAGAACTCGATGCTCGCCAACACACCGCTCGGACGCTTCGGTGACCCGGAGGACGTCGCCGGCGCCGTCAGGTTCCTCTGCTCGGACGCCGCGTCGTTCGTCACCGGCGAGGTGTTGCTGGTCGACGGCGGATTGGGAATGTAGAGCCCGATGTCGATGAACGGACGCAGGCGGGTCGTGATCACCGGCCTCGGGGCGGTGAGCCCACTGGGCAACGACGTCGCGACGACCTGGGAGAACCTCGTCGCCGGCAAGTCCGGCGCCGCGGAGATCGCGCAATTCGACGCTAGTGAGTACCCGGTTCACTTCGCCTGCGAGCTGAAGGGCTTCGAGGCGTCGGACTTCATCGAGAAGAAAAAGGCGCGACGCATGGACCGCTTCGCGCAGATGATCGTTGCCGCCGCGATCCAGGCGCGGGACGACTCTGGCATCGACATCGAGGCCGAGGCGGATCGCATCGGCGGCTCGATCGCCACCGGCATCGGCGGCCTGAAGGCGTTCCAGGACTGCTACGACACGCTGCTCGAACGCGGCCCCGACCGGGTCAACCCGTTCTCGATCCCGCAGATCATCCCGAACATGGGCGCCGGCTGGGTCTCGATGTACCTCGGCACCCGCGGCCCGCTGTCGTCGCAGTGCACCGCATGCGCGGCGTCCAACATGGCGATCGGCGAGGCGGCGGACGCGATCCGGCTCGGGCGCGCCGACGCGATGCTCGCCGGCGGGACCGAGGCCGGGATCACCAGGGTCGGGATCGCCGGGTTCAGCGCGATGCGGGCGCTCTCGCGGCGCAACGAGGCCCCGGAGGAGGCGAGCCGGCCGTTCGACGCCGCCCGCGACGGGTTCGTGATGGGTGAGGCCGCGGGTGTCGTCGTCCTCGAGGAGCTCGAGCACGCGAAGGAGCGTGGCGCGAAGATCTACGGCGAGCTGCTGGGCTACGGGCTCTCTTCGGACGCGAGGCACGTCACGGAGCCCGATCCGACCGGTGACAACCCGGCCCGGGCGATGCGGATGGCGATGGCGGACGCGGGCGTGAATTCGGACGAGATCGACTACATCAACGCGCACGGCACCTCGACACCGCTCGGCGACGCGAGCGAGACGCGGGTGATCAAGATCGCGCTGGGCGAGGAGAACGCCCGCAAGACGCCGGTTTCGTCCACGAAGGGTGCGACGGGCCATTGTCTGGGCGCCGCGGGCGCCGTCGAGGCGATCTTCACGATGCTGGCCGTCGATCGGAACACGCTGCCGCCGACGATCAACTACGACGAGCCCGACCCCGAGTGCGACCTCGACTACATCCCGAACGAGGCGCGCGAGGCGAACGTGAAGACCGCGATCTCGAACTCGTTCGGGTTCGGCGGGCACAACGCCTGCATCGTGATCCGCGAGTTCTCGGGCTAGCTTCCGCCCTCTGTCTCAGACCTGTCTGCTGGGCACCCGCAATTCCACTTTCGGCGCACCCTTGCCCTTGACAGAAATTGGGGTCCGACACCGAGCGCCTGCCGCACGCGGCCGGGCTAGGCTCAAGAGCCATGGAGCGCTGGGCGACGTTCGACTGCTACGGGACGCTGATCGACTGGAACGGCGGGATCCGTCGCGAGCTCGCACTGATCTTCGGCGAGGACCGGGCCGACCGGCTCCTGCACCGGTACCACGAGCTCGAGCCCGAGCTCGAGGCGGACGGGGAGCTCTCCTACCGGGAGGTCTTGACGCGGGCACTCGAGCGACTCGCGGAGGAGGAAGGCGCCGGCCTCGACGAGCCAGCTGCGCTCGCCGACTCGCTGCCGTCCTGGGAGCCCTTCCCGGAGGTGCGCCGGTCGCTCGAGGAGGCTCGCGCTCGGGGCTGGCGCCTCGCGATCCTCTCGAACACCGACCCCGACTACATCGCCGCGTCGAAGGAGCGGATCGGCGTGCAGTTCGACGAGACCGTCGTCGCCTCGGAGATCGGGTCGTACAAGCCGGCGCCCGGACACTGGGAGGAGTTCTTCCGCCGGACCGCAGCCGATCGCGCGGGCCACGTTCATGTCGCGGCGAGCCTGTTCCACGACATCGGCCCCGCGAACGACCTCGGCATCTCGAGCATTTGGATCAACCGATTGGACGAGCGCCGCGAGCCGCGGCCCGACCGTGAGCTCCCCGACCTGAACGGGCTCGCCGACGCCCTCGACGAGCTCGTCGCGCCGTGAGCGTTTCGCTGAGAGCGCCGCGGCTCGACGAGGCTGCCGCAATCGCGGGCCTCGTCAACCGCACGACCCAGGAGCTCGTCGGCGAAAGCGACGAGACCGAGACGACGGTCCGGCAGTGGCTGACGGCGCCCGAGCTCGACGTCGACAACGACATCCGGCTCGCCGAGCAGGACGGTCAGCTGGTGGGTTACGCCGACGTCGCGCCGCACCCCGAGCCAAACTACTGGGTGGACGCCCGCGTACCGCTTTCGGAGGGCGACGATGTGCGGGACGCGCTGATCGGCTGGGCGGAGGAGCGAGCCATCGAGCGATCCGGCGCCAAGATGCGCGCCTTCACGCTCGACTCCGACACGCCCGAGATTGCCGCGCTCGGGCGGCGCGGGTACACCCTCATCCGGCACTCGTACCGCATGCGGATCGACTTCGAGGAGCCGCCTCCACAGGCGGAGTGGCCGGAGAGCCTTTCCGTCCGGCCGGCGACGGAGGCGGACATCCGAATGGTGTACGACGTCTACTCGGAGACGTTCGCCGACACCTGGGAGTTCGGCAACGACCCGTTCGACGAGTGGTCGCACTGGATGCTCGAGGAGGGTCTCGACCTCTCGCTCTGGTTCGTCGCCGAGGACGACGGCGAGGTGGCGGCGATCGCGCTCTGTAAGCCGTTCGAGGGCGAGGAGGGCCTCGGCTGGGTGCGGGTGCTCGGTGTCCGGCGACCGTGGCGCAGGCAAGGCCTCGGGCGGGCACTGCTGCTCCACCTCTTCGGCGAGTTCCACCGCCGTGGCTTCCACGGAGTCGGGCTCGGTGTGGACGCCGAGAGCCTGACCGGCGCGCACCGGCTGTACGAGAACGCGGGCATGCGCGTCAACCGCCGGTACTTCGTCTACGAGAAGGTGCTCTAGGACGGTGTCCCGGCTGCGCGCCAAGTGCCCCGACTGCCGCACGTACACGGCGGTCGCGCTCGGGCCGGAGTACGAGTGCCACGCGTGCGGGCGCACGTTCGCCGCAGGCCTCGTCCGGGTTCCGCGTGCCTGGGGACAGGGCGGGGAAGCGATGGCCGAAGCGGCATCGCTTCCGCTGCCGTATCCGGAAGCAGCGGTGATCGAAGAGGGCTCGCTGGCCGAGCAGAGTCTCGCACTCGCCCTGGAGCTCCCCGAGCGGCCGCTCGTCCTCGGTGGCTGCTGCTGCTCCCACGTCGGCGCAGTCGAAGCCCTCTCCGCTCGCCACGGCCGGATCGCCGTCGTCTGGTTCGACGCCCACGGCGACCTGAACACGATCGAGAGCTCTCCGTCCGGGAACGAGTGGGGGATGCCGCTCCGCATGCTGCTCGACTCGGGCGCCGTCAAGACCGAGGACGTCGCGCTCGTGGGTGCGCGCAACCTCGATCCACCCGAGGAGGAGTTCATCGCCGCGAACGGGGTGGGCATCGGCTCGGACGCCGTGGCCGGCGCGCTCGAGGGAACCGCCGGCGCTTATGTCGCGGTCGACTTCGACGCGTTCGGGGAAGACGAGGTCGCGCCGTTCATGCCCGAGCCGGGCGGGCTCTCGCTCGAAGAGGCCGAGGAGGTGCTCGGCGTCGTCCGAGGGCGAACAGACGTCCTCGGTACGGGCCTCTCGGGGCTGGTTCCGGACGAACGGAACCTGGAACCTGCGCGCCGCCTGGCGGCCGCGCTCGGCCTCTGAGCCGCGGGGACTAGACTCGGCCCATCGCCGAGCGCATCGACATCTCGATCGAGCATCGGAACCTCCCCGAGCCGTCGCAGAACGACAAGCCGCACCCGAACACGTGTCCCGAGTGCGGCTCCCACTACCGGGACGACGAGCTCGCCGCGAACCTCTGGGTGTGTCCGCACTGCAACCACCACTTCCGGATCCGGGCGAAAGACCGCATCGCGCAGCTCGCCGACGAGGGGACGTTCAAGGAGGAGGCTGCAGATCTCCGCTCCGAGGATCCACTGGAGTTCTTCGACATGCGGCCGTACACCGAGCGCCTGGTCGAGGCGGAGCAGGCGACGGGACAGGGCGACGCCATGGTCATCGGCTCAGCGGCGATCGAGCGCGTCACCTGCGAGCTGGCAATCATGGACTTCGCGTTCATGGGCGGGTCGATGGGCAGTGTCGTCGGGGAGAAGTTCGTCCGGGCGTGCGAGAGCGCGGCCGAGCGCGGCGTGCCGCTCGTCAGCATCACCTCGTCGGGCGGCGCGCGGATGCAGGAGGGAATCCTGTCGCTGATGCAGCTGCCGAAGACGGTCTGCGCCGTGGAGGATCTCAAGGACTCGGGCGCCGCGATGATCAGCGTCATGGCCCATCCGACCACCGCCGGCGTGCTCGCGAGCTTCGCGTCCCTTGGCGACGTGATCGTCGCGGAGCCCGGCGCGCTCCTCGCCTTCACCGGCCCGCGGGTCGTCCAGCAGACGACGCGCGAGAAGCTGCCCGAGGACTTCGGCCTCGCCGAGTCCAACGTCCGTTTCGGCCACCTGGACGGGATCGTCGGCAGGCGCGACCTGCGCCCCTACCTCGGTCGAGTGCTCAGACTGTTTTCCCGCAATGGCACGTGAGGACGAGCTTCACCTGCGGGACCGACTCAGCCGCCTGAAGGGGCTCCGGCTCCTGCGCGGCGCCGGGATCACCGAGGAAGTCGATCGCCTCGAGCGCCAACTCGAGCGCATGGAGACCGCCGGTGACGAGGAGATCTGGGAGCGGGTCGAGCTCGCCCGCCACCCCGACCGGCCGTACACGCTCGACTACGTCGAGCGGATGTTCGACGACTTCGTCGAGCTCCACGGGGACCGTGGTCGTGCCGAGGATCCGGCGATGGTGACCGGCCTGGGCCGTTTCGGCAGCCGAACGGTCGCGCTGCTCGGCCAGCAGAAGGGCCGGGACACGAAGGAGCGAATCCGGCGCAACTACGGCATGACCTATCCCGAGGGATACCGCAAGGCCATGCGCGTGATGGAGCTCGCCAACCGACACCGCTTTCCGATCGTCTCGCTCGTGGACACTCCCGGCGCATTTCCCGGGGTCGCGGCCGAGCAGCACGGACAGGGCGGTGCGATCGCGCGGTCGCAGGCGGTAATGAGCCGGCTGACCATTCCGATCGTCGCGTGCGTGATCGGAGAGGGAGGCTCGGGCGGTGCGATCGCGATCGCCCTCGCCGACCGGGTCCTGATGCAGGAGAACGCGATGTACTCGGTGATCTCGCCGGAGGGCTGCGCGGCGATCCTTTGGCGCGACCAGGACGAGAAGATGAAGGCCGCCGCGGCACTGAAGCCCGACGCCGTCCACACGCTCGAGCTCGGCGTGATCGACGCGATCGTGCCCGAGCCGGAGGGCGGAGCGCATACGAACTGGGACGAGGCGGCCAAGCTCCTCGGTGAGGCGATCCAGAGCTCGCTCGAGGATCTGTCGAAGCTGTCCGGAGAGGAGCTTCGGCGCCGCCGCCGCGATCGCTTCCGGTCGCTGGGTGTCTACGCCTCGTCCTCAGATTCCACAGTTTCCACAGGGTTTTCCACCGAGCCTGCGCGGACTCGCAAGTAAGAAACAGCACGTTTCCACTGCCCCGCACTGTGGGTAGACCAAGGCCATGAGGCCGATCTGGAGTGGCACGATCTCGTTCGGGCTGGTCAGCGTGCCGGTGAAGATGTACTCGGCGACCGAGTCCAAGGAGCTCAAGTTCCACTTCCTCGACCGGCGGGACCTGAGCCCGATCGGCTACGAGAAGGTCAGCAAGGAGTCGGGCAAAGCCGTGCCGCCCGACGAGATCGTCCGCGGCTTCGAGATTCAGAAGGGGGAGTACGTGCCGATCGAGGACGAGGACCTCGACCGGCTCGACATCGAGCTGACCCACTCGATCGACATCTGCGACTTCGTCGACCTGGACGAGATCGACCCGATCTACTTCCGCAAGGCCTACTACCTGCTCCCGCAGGACGGCGCCGAGAAGCCGTACCGGCTGCTCGTCCGTGCGCTGGAGGAGACCGGAAAAGTCGGGATCGCAAAGGTCGTGATTCGGAACAAGCAGCACCTTGCCGCCCTACGGCCGTACGACGGCCGGCTGGTTCTCGAGACCATGTACTACCCCGACGAGGTCCGGGAGCCCGAGTCCGTCGACGGCAACTCGAGGCTCCAGAAGGCCGAGGTCGACATGGCGAAGTCGCTCGTCGAGAACCTCAGCGAGCCCTTCAAGCCGGAGAAGTACGACGACACGTACCGGAAGGAGCTGCTCGACCTGATCAAGGCGAAGGCCAAGGGCAAGGAGCTGCCGGAGCCGAAGGACGAGGAGGAGGGCGAGGTCATCGACCTGATGGAGGCGCTCCGGGAGTCCGTGGAGCAGACGCAGAAGAAGACGAAGAGGAAGGCAAAGAAGGCAAGCTAGGGGCGTGGCGCGCCCTCGGCTGGCCGAATACGAAAAGAAGCGGGACAGGAAGAAGACGCCGGAGCCCTTCGGCGGGAAGAAGCGCGGGAAGCAGCCGATCTTCGTCGTCCAGCGGCACGATGCCCGCCGGCTCCACTACGACTTCCGGCTCGAGCGTGACGGCGCGCTCGCAAGCTGGGCGGTGCCGAAGGGGATCCCGCTGGAGCCGGGACAGCGCGCGCTGGCGGTGCACGTGGAGGATCACCCGCTCGAGTACGCGACCTTCGAGGGCGAGATTCCGAAGGGCGAGTACGGCGCCGGCCCGGTCGAGATCTGGGACAACGGCACCTACGAGCTCGTGGAGGAGAAGCGCGACGGCGGGCTCACGGTCCGTCTTCACGGGAAGCGGCTCGACGGCACCTGGACGCTCGTCCCGGCCAAGCTCGACGGCAACCCGAAGAACTGGCTCATCCTCCGCAAGCGCGAGCAGGCCGCTGAGGCTCCGCGCGAGCGGCGCCGCTACAGGCCGATGCTCGCGACGCTCGCCGCCGAGGTTCCACGAGGCGACGACTGGCTCCACGAGGTCAAGTGGGACGGCTACCGGGCGATCGCCGACGTCCGCGGCTCGAACACGACGCTCACGAGCCGGAACGACAACGACCTCACCGGGCGCTTCGAGTCGGTGGCGAGAGAGATCTCGAGGGCGGTCAAGACACCGGACTGCGTCCTCGACGGCGAGGTATGCGCCCTGGACGAGCAAGGCCGCGCCACCTTCTCCGCGATGCAGCAGGGCAAGGACGGTACGCGCTATGTCTACGTCGTCTTCGATCTGCTCGAGGTCGACGGGCAGCCCGTCGTCGATCTACCGCTGACCGAGCGGCGCGAGCGCCTCTTGAACCTCCTCGACCGCCGGAACCAGAACGTGCAGTTCTCGGAGTCGTTCGACGATGGCGACGCGCTCTTCCGGGCTGCCGAGGCCCAGCAGTTCGAGGGGATCGTCTCCAAGCGGCGGGACTCGCGGTACGAGCTGGGGCGGCGGACCAGGAACTGGCTGAAGGTCAAGACGCACGGTCGGCAGGAGTTCGTCATCGCGGGGTACACGCGCGGCCAGGGCCGGCGCGAGGGCCGCTTCGGCTCGCTGATCCTCGGCTACTGGAAGGACGGCGAGCTCGTGCTACGCCGGCAACGTCGGCACCGGGTTCACGCGACGGGGAGATCGACAAGCTGCTGCGCAAGCTTCGACCGCTCGAGCGCAAGGAGCCGCACGTTCGAGACAGTGCCGAAGATGCCGAAGATCCGAAAGGACGCGATCGTCTGGGTCGAGCCCAAGCTCGTCACCGAGGTCGAGTTCGCCGAGTGGACGCACGACGGCAGACTTCGGGCGCCCTCCTACCAGGGACTGCGGGAGGACAAGGCCACGACCGACGTGCGGCGGGAGGAGCCAGAGCCGATGGAGACCGAGATCCGGAAAGGCAAGCGCACGCTCAAGCTGTCCAATCTGGACAAGGCGTTCTGGCCGGACGAGGGGATCACGAAGGGCGACCTGCTCTCGTACTACCGTGACGTAGCCGGTGTGGTCGTCCCGCACCTCAAGGACAGGCCGTTCACGATGAAGCGCTACCCCGACGGCGCCTTCGGCAAGTTCTTCTTCCAGAAAGACGCGCCGAAGCACATGCCCGACTGGATCAAGAGCGTCGAGATCACGGTCACAACTCGGGACAAGCCTCGCGAGCGCCGCAAGATCCGGGCGCCGCTCGTGAACGACGAGCTCGCGCTCCTCTGGATGGTGAACATGGGCTGCATCGACCTGAACACGTGGTACTCGCGGGTCGACAAGCCTGGGCGGCCCGATTTCGTCCTGTTCGACCTCGACCCGTCAGACGATGTCGGCTTCAAGGAGACCGTGCAGGTGGCGCTGCTCGTCAAGCAGGCGCTCGACACCGTCGGGCTGGAGAGCTACCCGAAGACGAGCGGGTCGGACGGCATTCACGTCCTCGTCCCGATCGCGCGGCGGCACACGTTCGACGAGACGCGCGAGTTCGCCGAGATCATCGCCTCGGCGCTGGCGCGCACGCATTACGGGCTCGTGACGACGGAGTGGGTGCGGCGCAAGCGGCGGGGCGTGCTCATCGACTCGAACCAGAACGGCGAGGGGAAGACGATCGCCTCGGTCTACTCGGTGCGTCCCCGGGAGGGGGCGCCGGTGTCGACGCCGCTCCGCTGGGACGAGGTGAACGAGAAGCTCGACCCGAGCGAGTTCACGATGGACGTGGTCCGCGAGCGGATCGAGAAGCACGGCGACCTCTTCGAGCCCGTCCTCCACGGGCGGCAGTCGCTGACGGCTGCGCTGAAGTCCGTGCGCGCGAGCCGGGGCGAATCCGGCAAGTAACAGTCTGTTACAAGGCCCGCCAAGCGGCCTGGCAAGCGGC
This sequence comes from uncultured Actinomycetes bacterium, assembly GCA_963847235.1. Taxonomy (GTDB): domain Bacteria; phylum Actinomycetota; class Thermoleophilia; order Gaiellales; family Gaiellaceae; genus JACDAN01. The sequence continues at coordinate 47,859 of CAWJYU010000011.1, forward strand.
CCCGGGCACCAAGTAACAGTCTGTTACTTGCGTCCTGGTGGCGCCTCAGCCGGTGAGGAAGAACTTCGTCAGGCGCCCGACCGTGTCGAAGCCCAGCTTCCCGTAGAGCTCCTTCGGCCAGTCGTCCGCGTCGGCGACGAGGAAGATCAGGTCGGCGCTCTCCGCACGCGCCTCTTCGGCCGCCCGAAGCACGACGGCGCTCGCGTAGCCCTTCCCGCGGTGTTCCTCCTTCGTGGCGACGTCCTCGACCTGGCCGACGCCCTGGGCGACGTAGAGGTCAGCCCAGCTGACGATCTCATCGTCCACCGGCACGCCGAAGAACCTCGTCTTCGCACGCTGGCCGAGCAGGAGCTTCGCGTCGAGCAGCTGGCGCGCGACCTCCTCGCTGCCCCAGGGATAGCTCGTGATCTCACGGGTGCGACCGGCGCGCAGATCCGCTTCTCCGACCTCCTGCACGACCGAAAGGTCGGGGCGGCGATCCGGTTCGCGGAGCTGCGCCATCCAGATGTGGCGGCGGACGTTCCAGCCGAGCTCCTTGAACTGTGGCTCGAGCTTCTCGCCGAGCTCTGCGTCGAAGCACACCGCCGATCGGTGGGCAAGTCCGGCGCCTCCGAGGATCCGCTCCGCTTCGTCTGCCAGCTCCTGGGCCCCTGCGCCGATCGGAAGGCGCTCGACCAGGAGGTAGTTCGAGTCGTGGCGCAGCGGCAGCGACGGCTCGAGGACGCCGACGCCGAACGGCGACGCCACCGTTCGCGAGCCGACCATCTCGATCTCCCGCTCGAAGCGGTGGATGCGGTCGAGGACGTCAGGCATCTCCGACGCGCTCCCTGTGGCCGAGCGTGCCGAGCTCCGCGATGTTCTCCCGGCTGACGATCGTCGCGCCGCGCTTGCGCAGGTACCGCCCGACGTACGAGCCGGCGAACCCGCCGCCCAGGATCAGCGTCCCGCCTCGGGCCTCGTGGTCCGCCACGGCGTGGTTCTACACCACGAGGCCTGGGTCTATGCCAGAGCGGCGCGCCGCTGCTCGAGGAAACGGCGTTCGGCTGCGTTCGTGGCGAGCTCCAGCGCTCGCTCGTACGCCTCGACCGCCTCCTCCCGTCGGTCCAGCCGGCGGAGCAGGTCGGCGCGCGCGGCGTGGAGCAGGTGGTAGTCGTTCAGCCCCTCGATCCGGTCGATCAGGTCGAGCCCGTGGTCGGCGCCTTCCGCCATCGCGACGGCCACGGCGCGGTTGAGCTCGACGATCGGCGACGGGGTGACCTGCGCCAGGCGGTCGTAAAGGGCGGCAACCGCCGGCCAGTCCGTCCGCCCTTCCGAGTGGACGGCCGCAATCGCCGCCTGGAGCTGGTACGGGCCCACGCCGCGCAAGCTCGCTGCCCGCTCGAGCACGCGGCGGCCCTCGTCGATGCGCTGCGTGTCCCAGAGGGAGCGGTCCTGATTCTCCAGGAGCACGAGCTCGCCGCCGACAGTGCGGGCCTCCCGACGGGAGTCGTGGAAGAGCATCAAAGCGAGCAGCCCGAGCGCCTCCGCCTCGTCCGGCATCAGCACCGCGAGCAGCTTGGCGAGACGGATCGCCTCGTCGCAGAGCTCGCGCCGGACCAGATCGTCGCCCGAGGTCGCCTCGTACCCCTCGTTGAAGACGAGGTACAGGACGGCGAGCACGGACTCCAGCCGGTCGGGGAGCACTTCGTCGGGAGGAACGCGGAACGGGATGCCCGCCTCACGGATCTTCCGCTTCGCGCGGACGAGCCGCTGCGCCATCGTCGCCTCGGCGATCAGGAAGGCCCGTGCGATCTCCCCGGTCGCGAGGCCGCCGACCTCGCGGAGCGTGAGCGCAACGCGCGCCTCCGGGGCGAGGGCCGGATGGCAGCAGGTGAAGACGAGCGCGAGCCGCTCGTCGGGGATCGTGCTCACCTCGTCGTCCTCTCCGGGCAGCTCCTCGAGGCGCGCGAGGAGCTCGGTCTTCCGCTGGAGCGTCCGGTCGCGGCGGATCCGGTCGATCGCCCGGTTGCGCGCCGTCGTGACGATCCAGGCGCCCGGATTACGCGGCATGCCCTCAATCGGCCAGCGCTCCAGCGCTGTGGTGAACGCGTCCTGCACCGCGTCCTCGGCGAGGTCGAAGTCGCCGAGGACGCTGATGAGGATCGAGACCGCACGTCCCCACTCCTCGCGGAAGACAGTGGCGACGTCGGCCAGTTCTAGTCCCGCTCCACGACCGGGCGCACCTCGATCGAGCCGTACTCGGAAGCCGGGATCTTCGCGGCATAGGCGAGCGCGGTGTCGAGATCGGGGAGCTTCGTGTCGAAGAAGCCGCCGATCTGCTCCTTCGTCTCGGCAAAGGGGCCGTCCGTGATCTGGACCTCACCATCGCGCACGCGCACGGTCTTCGCGGTCCGGATGTCGTCGAGCTCTTTGCCGGCCATCTCCGGGTCGGCCGCCCCGAGCTCCTCGAAGAACGCGTACCACTTCGGCAGCGACTCCTCGCTCCGCTTTGCAGCCTCCTCCTCCGACATCTCGAACCAGGGCGCCTGGTCGCTGTAGATCAGCATCGCGTAGCGCATCTCAGCTCTCCTCGCGAACGTAGACGGGGCGAACCTCGATCGCGCCGTGCTCTGCGGCCGGGATCTCAGCGGCCAGCTTGCAGGCGTCGTCGATCGAGTCGGCATCGAGGATGAAGAAGCCGCCGAGCGCCTCCTTGACCTCGGCGTACGGGCCGTCCGTGACCATCGAGTCGCCGTTCCGGACCCGGACGGTCGTCGCGGTGTTCGTCTCCTGGAGCTCGGCGCCGCCGACGACCTCGGGCCGCTCCGAGAACTGCATGTAGCGCTGGTACACGGCCTGGCGCTCGTCGTCGCTCAACTCGTTCCAGCCGTTCTCGCTTGCGTGGATCAAAGCGAGGAATTCCATCTGTCTCCTTTCCTCAGGCTGCCCGGAGCCTTGCCAGCATCGTCTCATGGACGAGCAGCAGGTCGGGCTTCCCGAAGGGGTCGTGGTGGCGGAGCTCATCGGTGATCGCCCGCCTCTTCGCCGTCTCGCGCTCGACTAGGTTCCTCCGAAGGCGCCTCACCGCCTCCTCCTTTCGTCGCTTGCACAGGAACGACGAACGGGCGGCGGCTAGATCGACAGCATCCGCTGAAGAAGTTCGAGCGCGCCGGCCTTGTCGAGCGGCTCGTTCAGGTTCCCGCATTTCGGCGACTGGACACAGGACGGGCAGCCGTGGTCGCATGGGCAGCCCTCCAACATTCGGGCGGTGTCGCCGACCCAGCCCTCGAAGACCTCGAACCCGCGCTCGTTGATCCCGACGCCGCCGGCGTGGCCGTCGTAGACGAAGATGGTCGGGCGCCCGGTCTGGAAGTGCAAGTTCGTCGAGAGCCCGCCGATGTCCCAGCGGTCGCACATCGCCCAGAGCGGCAGGATCGCGATCATCGCGTGCTCCGCGGCGTGAAGAGAGCCGAGTAGGCGCGTGATGTCCGTCATCCCCTCGAGCATCGCGTCCTCGGGGACGAACCAGATCGCCTCCGTGTCGAACTCCGTCTCCGGGAGGTCGAGCGGAAGGGTCTCGATCGTCTCGCCGTCGCCGATCCGCTTCCGCTGGTAGGCGACGACCTGCTCGGTGACGACGACGCGGCCGAAGGAGAGGTCGACGCCCAGCCGCCGCTCTTCGCGGAGCGGCTCGACGATCGCGGTCATCGTGTCCTTCTTCGCCTGGGTGTACTCGTCGCCCGAGTACGGCTCGACGAGGGCGGTGCGGTTCTCCAGGTCGAGCTCCGCGACGCGGTACGACTCGCCGAGGTGGAGGTAGACGGCGCCCTGGTGGACTGTGGAGTACGCGCGCTCCCGCTCGACGAGGCCCGAGGAGCGTCCCCGTCGAGAGGTCGACGACGGTGAAGGAGTCCGGCGTTGCCGAGCGGAGGCCGAAGCGGCCGGCCGGGTAGTCCCGTCCTGCCCAGACGAAGCCGCCGTCCTTGCGGCGGAGATCCGGGAGCTGCGCCGCGCGCTCGAGCGCCTCGGGGCCGAGGGTCTCGGCGTCCTTCTCGTCGAGCGGCGCCTCGAAGGCGGCCGAGCGGACATGGCCGTCGAGGACACGTGGGTTCGCGTGGTCGAGGATCGCCGCCTCGACCCGCCGGTCGAGCAGTGACTCCGGGTCGCGCATGAAGAACTGGTCGAGGGCGTCCTCCGTGGCGACCATGGCGGCGAGCCCGTGGCCCCGGCGCCCGGCGCGGCCCCACTGCTGCTTGAGGCTCGCGACGGTTCCCGGGAAGCCGACGCAGATGACCGCGTCGAGGAGGCCGACGTCGATCCCGAGCTCGAGCGCGTTCGTCGCGCTGACCCCGAGCAGGTCGCCGTCGACGAGCCGGCGCTCGATCTGGCGGCGCTGGGCGGGCGTGTAGCCGGCCCGGTACGGGGAGAGTCGGGTGGCGTCGCCGAGCCGCTGGGCGGTGAAGCGGTGGACGAGCTCCGCGGACTTGCGGCTCTTGGCGAAGCAGAGCGTCCTGACGCCTCTCTCGACGAGCGAGGCCATCAGCCGGGATGCCTCGCCGAGGGCACTCGCGCGGAGCCCGAGCTCCTCGTCGGTGAGCGGTGGGTTCCAGAGCAGGATCGTCCGGTCCGCCTTCGGGGCGCCGTCGTGCTCGATCGTCGTCGCCTCCACGCCGATGAGCCGCTGGGCGAGCTCTCCGGGGTTCGCGATCGTCGCCGAGGCAAGGAGAAACTGCGGATCGGCGCCGTAGATCCGCGCCAGGCGACGGAGCCGGCGAAGGACGTTCCCGACGTGTGAGCCGAAGACGCCGCGGTAGACGTGCGCCTCGTCCACGACGACGTAGCGGAGGTTGTGGAGCACGTCGCCCCACCGGTCGTGGTGAGGAAGGACGCCGACGTGGAGCATGTCGGGGTTGGTCAGGATCAGGTTCGACCACTTGCGGATCTGCCAGCGGCGGCTCGACTCGGTGTCGCCGTCGTAGATCGCGGGCTTGATCGCCGGCGGCTTCAGCTCCGTGAGCGATCTGATCTGGTCCTGTGCGAGCGCCTTGGTCGGGTAGAGGTAGAGCGCGCGGGTCTTGGGCTCGCGGGCGAGGGCGTCGAGAACCGGCAGATTGAAGGCGAGCGTCTTGCCGGACGCCGTGCCGGTGGCGACGACGAGATGCTCTCCGCGCTGGGCCGCGTCCCACGCGTCGGCCTGGTGCGTGAAGAGCTGCTCGATCCCGCGCGCTGCGAGCGCGTCGGCGACCTTCGGGTGGAGGCCTTCAGGGAGGGGTGCGAACCGGGGTCGGCGAGCAGGCTCGCCGCCGACGTACGCGACCTCCTCGCCCTCCAGGAGGTCGCTCCAGAGATCGGCCGCAACGCTCATCGGCGGGCCACGAGGGCGACGAGGTACGGGTAGTCGTCCTCTCCGTCCTCCTCGAAGTGCTCGACCCGGAGACCGGCCGACGCGAATGCGGACACGAATTCGCCCAGCGGGACATGCGAGGCGCCAACGCGTGCGCGAAGCCCGTCGGGGTTGAAGACGCCGGGCGCGTCGTCGTCGTAGCGTCGGCCCGGCCGGTAGCCGGGATGGAGCTCCGGCACGCCTCGGGCGAAGCGGAACAGCGCGTGGGGCCCGACGAAGCACGGGTGCCCACCCACGTAGACGAACGGGCCGCCGGGCTTGAGCACCCGCGCAACCTCCTGCACTGCTCCGGCGAAGTCGTCCAGATCGGTATGCGTCCAGAGCGAGACAGCGGCGTCGAAGGTCGCGTCTTCGAACGGCAGCGACGAGGCATCGGCGTGGACGACGTCCAGGCCCCGCTCGCGGGCTCGGCGCAGCATGTCCTCCGAGGCGTCCACGCCGATGACCTCCCAGTCCTGCTCGCGGAAGGCGACCGTGTGCGCGCCCGTACCGCAGCCGAGGTCGAGCAACGCTCCGGGCCCGGGGCCGAGCAGGCGAACGGCCGCGGCGCGTCCTGGGTCGTGGCTGTCGCCGAGGAACTCGGTGTCGTACCAGTCGGCGATCCCGTCGTATCGAGCCATCGTTCGATGCTAGCCCGGTGCCTGGAACCTCCAGGCCGCGGTCGGTGTAGAGGATCGAATATGTGGATCCGGGTCGGGGTCATCCTCGCTGCACTTGCCGTTGTCGCCGGCGGCTCCGCCTCGACGGCGCAGAGCCCCAGGATCTCGCTGACCTCGCCTCGCTCCGGCCTCACGGCCGGTCGGCCATGGACGGCGGTGGTGCGCGTCCGCGGTGCGCGCCCGGCTCGCCTAGCGCTGACGGCAACGCTTGGACGCCGGCGCGTGGCGGCGTCGGCTCGAAGATGGCGCCGTGACCGCTACCGGGCCCGTCTCGTCTTCCCCGCGCCGGGCCGCTGGCGCCTTGGCGCCCAGATCGGCCGGAAGCGTGTCCGGCTTGGCACCGTCACGGTCCGGGCGGCGATCCGCCCGCCCCTCGTGCTCGTCGCTCCGACCGACGCTGTCCTCGAGCCGAACGGATCGATCCTGGTCGCCGAGAGCGGGCAGTCGCGCCTCGCCCGAATCGATCCGACCACGGGCCGCGACACGCTCGTCGCGCGGATCGTCCAGCCGTTCGGCGTCGTGCTGACGCCTTCGGGCGTTCTCTACTCCACGTCCGAGAGCAGGGTCGTCCGGGTCGAGAGCGGCGGCTCGACCACCACGCTCGCCGACGCCGGTGAGGATGTCGGGCCGCTCGCGCTCGACTCGTCCGGAAATCTGTACTTCAGCACCGTCTCCCGAATCTTCCGCATCGAGAGCGGCACGGGCGCGGTGACGCACTACGCGGGCACCGGGATTCGAGGAAGCCGGGGGGATGGGGGGGCCGCACTGGCGGCGGAGCTCGACGCTCCACACGGCCTCGTTGTCGGGCCCGATGGAGCGCTCTACGTTGCGGACACGGGGAACCACCGCGTTCGTCGCATCGATCCGGCCACGCGTGTGATCACCGCTTTCGCGGCTGCCGTCGCCCCGGCTGGTCTGGCATTCGGCCCGGGTGGCGTTCTGTACGTCGCCGAGCGGGACGGCCAGCGCGTGTCCCGGATCGACCCCACCGGGACGAAGACCGTCGTCGCTGGGACCGGTGTGAGGGGTGGGAGCGGTGACGGCGGTGCCGCAGTCGCGGCGCAGGTCGACGAGCCGTTCGACGTGGTGCCGGCACCCGGCGGCGAGCTGTTCGTCGTCGAGAGCAGTGTGTCGGGCGGCATCCGCCATATCGACGCGTCGGGCGTCATTCGAACGATCCGCCGCCGCTAGAATTCTGTCACCGGGGTGCCGCGTGGGCGGCTGAGATCACACCCGTCGAACCTGATCCGGGTCATGCCGGCGGAGGGAGACAGTTGGTTCCTCGTTGTTTGACGATCGCAGGGTCCGATTCCGGCGGCGGCGCCGGGATCCAGGCCGACCTGAAGGCGTTCGCGGCCGCCGGCTGTCACGGGATGACGGCGATCGTCGCGCTGACCGCACAGAGCACGGTGGGCGTCTCGGCGGTGCACGAGCTGCCGCCTGAGTTCGTCCGTGCCCAACTCGAGGCGGTCTTCGACGACATCGGCGTCGACGCGGCGAAGACGGGAATGCTCTTCTCCGCCGAGCTGATCCGGACCGTGGCGAACTTCCTCGCCGACCAGTCCGCCCCGCTCGTCGTGGATCCGGTCATGGTCGCAAGCAGCGGCGCGAAGCTCCTCCAGGATGACGCGGTCGACGAGCTCGTGACGCGGCTGTTCCCTCTCGCGACGGTCGTGACGCCGAATTGGCACGAAGCACAGGTCCTCGCGAGCCGGGTCCGAGGGACAGTCCCTCGCGAGCCGCGTGCGCTCGCGGAGGCAATCGTCGAACGAGGAGCTCCAGCCGTCGTCGTCACCGGGGGACACGGACCGGAGCCAATCGACCACCTCTACGACGGCGAGCGTCACGTCGAGATCCCGGTCGAGCGACACGACGTCCCTGCAACGCACGGTGCCGGTTGCACGCATTCCGCCACGCTCGCGGCGCTTCTCGCTCGCGGGCAGTCACTCGTGGAGGCGAGCCGCGGCGCGGCCGCCGCGGCCGCCTCCTCCGTTCGGAACGGTCTCACCGAGATCGGTGCAGGCGACGGGCCCGTCGACGTCCTCAACGTGAAGGAGCGCGATGGCGATCTCGCCCGGAGCGACGCTGCGCACGCTGCGCGAGCGTAAGCCGCTCGTCCACCAGATCACGAACTACGTCGTCATGAACGAGACGGCGAACGCGACACTCGCGCTCGGCGCGCTCCCGGTGATGGCGCACGCGCCGCAGGAGGTCGCGGAGATGGCCGCGAACGCCGGCGCGCTCGTGCTCAACATCGGGACGCTGTCGGAGCACTGGGTCGAGGCGATGCTCCTCGCAGGCAGGGCGGCGCAGGGCCCGATCGTTCTCGACCCCGTCGGAGCCGGCGCGACCCGCTATCGCACCGAGACCGCCAAGCGGCTCCTCGATCAGCTCGACATCACCGTCGTCCGAGGCAATGCAGCCGAGCTTGCGACCCTCGCCGGTCGAGAGGCCCAGATTCGCGGCGTGGAGTCGATCGGCGCCGAGGGCTCCGCCGCCGACCTTGCGCGCGAGGCTTCGCGAGCGCTCGGCGCCATCGTTTCCGTCACGGGGCCAACCGACCATGTCTCTGACGGTAAGCGTGTGATTGCGATCTCGAACGGGCACGAGTTGCTCGGAACGGTGAGTGGGACGGGGTGCATGTCCACGGCGGTGACCGGCTCGTTCCTGGCAGCCAAGCCAGAGGAGCCGCTCGAGGCGGCGGCCGAGGCCCTCGCCGCATTCGGCGTGGCCGGGGAGGATGCGGCGCGCGGCGCGCAGGGCCCCGGCACGTTCCACGCGCGGCTCTACGACGCGCTCTACAACCTCGATCCGGACACGCTGGATGGCCGCGCGAAGGTGACGGAATGAAGCTCCACGCGATCGTCGACGATCTCGACACTGCCAAGATCGCCCTCGAAGGCGGCGCCTCCGTGCTCCAGCTGAGGCTCAAGGGTGCGACCACGGAGGAGCTCATCGACCGGGGCGCGCCCTTCCGCCTCCTCTGCACGCAGTACGAGGTCACGTTCGTCGTCAACGACGACGTCCAGGCGGCCCTCGCGCTGCTCGCCGACGGCGTCCACCTGGGGCGGGACGACGAGGGCAGCGAGCTCGCCGTCGAGGCCGGGATGATGCTCGGGCGCTCGGCGGCCGATCCGGCGGAGGCGAAGGAGGCGGAGCTCGCAGGCGCCGGGTATATCGGCGCCGGCCCGGTCTGGGCCTCGCCCAGCAAGCCGGACGGCGACCCCCCGATCGGGCTCGACGGGCTCCGCGCGATCAGCGACGCGGTTCAGATCCCGGTGATCGCCATCGGCGGCATCGACGCGTCGAATGCGCGCGACTGCGTTGCCGCGGGCGCGTTCGGCGTCGCGGTCATCCGCGCCGCCAGCCAGGCCGCCGAGCTCAGTGCGGCTCTCTGACCTCGGCGAGCTCGGCTTCCTCGCCGAGCTGGAGCGCCGCGGCCTTGCCCGCGCAATCGAGCACGATGCCGCGCAGGTCGACGGCGTGGTCGTCACCCAGGACGCGCTCGTGGAGGGCGTGCACTTTCGCCGCGACTGGATCTCCTTTCGTGACCTCGGATATCGCGCTGCGGCCGTCAACCTGAGCGACCTGGCCGCCTCGGGCGCCCAGCCCTCGGGCCTCGTAGTCTCGCTCGGTGCGCCGCCGGACACACGCGTGGACGACCTGCTCGAGCTGTACGAGGGGATCGCGGAGACCGGCGTCCCGGTCGTGGGCGGCGACACGACCCGGGCCGACATCCTCGTCCTCTCCGTGACTGCGCTCGGCCGGTCCGAGCGCGTCCCGGGCCGTGCAGGCGCCCAGCCGGGAGACCTGCTGGTCGTGACCGGCCTCCTCGGCGCCGCCGGCGCAGCGTTCCGCGACCAGCGCTATGTCCGGCCACCCCTCCGGCTCGAGGAAGGGCGCCGCCTCGCGCAGACGGCACACGCCATGCTGGACATCTCCGACGGGATTGCCCGCGACGCCGGGCACATCGCGCACCGTTCGGGGGTCCGCTGCGTGATCGAGCTCGATCGGGTCCCGCTCGCCGAGGGCGCCACGATCGACGACCTCGGCTTCGGCGAGGACTTCGAGCTTCTCGCAGCCCTCCCCGAGCCGGACTTCCACGTCGTCGGCCGCTGCGAGGAAGGCGAGGGTGTCGAACTCCTTCGAGACGGTGAGCTGGTCACGCTGAAAGGCTGGGACCACTTCCAAACCACCTAGCGCCAAGGGGCGTACCGTGCTAACGGTTCCCCGTGGCCCTGTTCCTCCTGCGTCGAGCAGCGTGGATGGTCGTGATGTTCCTCGCCGTCACGGTCGTCACGTTCATCATCTTCTTCGTCATCCCGTCCGAGGACGACCAGGCGAGCCTCGGCCGCGGCGGGACCGAGGTGGACGTCCGCACGACGGTGCAGATCGACGGGCCGCTGTACGAGGAGTACGCCGAGTTCCTCCGCAAGATCGTCACCCAGGGATCGCTCGGAAACTCCTGGGTGATGCGCGGACAGGAGGTGAACGAGATCATCGTCCGCGCCGCGCCGGTGACGCTCTCGCTCGTGATCGGCGGGGCCCTCCTCTGGCTCCTGATCGCGATCCCGACGGGACTGCTCTCTGCGCTCCACCCGCGCAGCCTCGGGAGCCGACTGACCACGGTCTTCGTCCTGGTCGGGATCTCGGCGCATCCCCTGTGGATGGGCCTGATGCTCTCGTACATCGTCGGTGCCCAGCTGGGGTTGACCCCGACCGGCGGGTACTGCGAGGTGTTCAGTCCGGCGACGAACTGCGGTGGGCCGGCGCAATGGGCGTACCACCTGATCCTGCCGTGGTTCACGTTCGCGCTGATGTACGCGGCCATCTACACGCGGATGATCCGCGCGAGCACGCTCGAGACCCTCGACGAGGACTACGTCCGCACCGCGCGCGCGAAGGGCGCGCCGGAGTGGCTCGTGCTCCGCTCGCACGTGTTGCGCAACGCGATGCTGCCTGTCGTGACCATGCTCGGAATGGACATCGCCGTCTCGCTCGGCGCCACGCTCTTCGTGGAGACGGCGTACGGGCTACCGGGGCTCGGCCGGCTGTTCGCGACGAGCCTCGCTCGCCGCGACTTCCCCGTCCTCCTCGGGATCACGATGTACACGACCCTCGTCGTGATCCTCGTCAACTTCCTGATCGACGTCCTGTACGGGGTCATCGATCCCCGAGTGCGCGTCGACCGTCGGACGGAGGGCGCGCCCGCCAGCGCCAAGGAAGGCAAGCAGGCTCCCGAGTCGGCTACTCAGCCAGCCACGTAGCCCAGGCTCGCTCGTAGTGCGAAGGCGACCGGGCGCCGACGACGGTCTCCTGCGCTTCGCCGTCTGCGAACAGGATCGCCGTCGGGAGCGCGAGCACCTCGTATCGGGAGGCGGCCACGGGGTTCTGGTCGACGTTCAGCTTGGTGAACTCGACGCGACCGCCGGCCTCATGCTCCAGCCGCTCCAGCACCGGCTCGAGCGCGTGGCACGGTCCGCACCACGGCGCCCAGAAGTCGACGACGACGGGGCGCTCTGCGCCGAGCACCTCGGCCTCGAAACTCGAATCCGTCACCTCACGCACGTGGACGAAGCCTACTCAGGCGAAGCACGGGCACCTTCCAGACGGCTTCGAGGACGATCGACCGGCTCATCTTCGAGCCTCCGACCTCACGGTCGGCGAAGACGATCGGGACCTCGACCACCCGGAACCCTGCCTTGATCGTGCGGTAGGTCGTCTCGATCTGGAAGGCGTAGCCCTTCGAGTGGATCGCGTCGAGGTCGATCGTCTCGAGAACGGCGCGCCGGTAGACTTTGAACCCCCCGGTCAGGTCGCGGATCCGCAGTCCGAGGAGGATCTGCGCGTAGAGCGAGCCGCCTCGCGAGATCGCGCGTCGCAGCAGCCCCCAGTTTCTCGTCCCACCGCCCGGGACGTACCGCGAGCCGAGCACGAGGTCAGCGTCCTCCGCGGCGGCGACGAGCCGTGGCACGTCGGCGGGGTCGTGGGAGAAGTCGCAGTCCATCTCCATGACGAGGTCGGCGCCCAGCTCGAGTGCCCGACGGAACCCCGCGAGATATGCCGGCCCGAGCCCTTCCTTCCGTGGCCGATGGAGGACGTCGACGTCATCGCGCTCGGCGACGAGCCGGTCGGCGATCTCGCCGGTCCCGTCGGGCGAGTTGTCGTCGATGACCAGGATCCGGCCGTCGTCGGGCAGGACCTCACCGAGCGCCGAGACCATTGCCTCGAGGTTCTCGCGCTCGTTGTAGGTCGGGAGGCAGACCACAAGCACGTCCTTATGATCGTGGGATGGCGACGACGCTGCCCCGGAACGCGCAGGTGGCCGATCAGTTCGACCTCCTGGCCGACCTGCTCGAGCTCGACGGCGAAGAGCAGTTCCGGGTGCTCGCCTACCGGCGGGCGGCTGACCAGATCCGCTCCGCCGCGGGGCCGATCGCCGAGCAGGCACTGGCCGGCGAGGCCAAGAACCTGCCGGGAATCGGCAAGACGATCGAGTCGAAGATCGTCCAGATCGTCGAGTCCGGCGAGATCGAGGCGCTGACCAAGCGCAAAGAGCGCGTCCCGGCCGGCGTCGCAGAGTTCCTGCGGCTCCCCGCACTGGGACCGAAGACCGCCCGGCGGATCTGGCAGGACCTGGGGATCACGACCATGGACGACCTGCGCAAGGCAGCGGAGGCCGAGCAGCTCCGGTCGCTGCCCGGCCTCGGCGCCAAGACCGAGGAGCGGATCCTCAAAGCGCTGGATGAGACGGCGAAGCCGCGCGAGAAGCGGACACTCCTCGCGAGAGCGCTGCCCGCCGTGCAGGCGGTCGTCGAGGTGTTGCGCGAGCACCCGGCGAGCAACGAGGTGTCCGAGGCCGGCTCGGTCCGCCGCCGCACGGAGACCGTCAAGGACCTCGACATCATCGCGACCGCCTCCGACCCGGCCGCGCTCACCGAGTACTTCACGAAGCTCACCTGGGTCGCGGAGATCAAGGCGCACGGGAAGACGAAGGCGACTGTCGTCTCGCACGACGGGCTCGTGTTCGACCTCCGCGTCGTCCCGCCCGACTCGTACGGAAACCTCCTCCAGCACTTCACGGGCTCCAAGCGGCACAACGTCGAGCTCCGCGAGGACGCCGTGAAGCGCGGGCTCTCGGTCTCCGAGTACGGGGTCAAGAACACCGAGAGCGGCGAGGTGCTGACCGCCCGGACCGAGGAGGAGCTCTACGAGCAGCTCGGCTATGCGTGGATCCCTCCGGAGCTCCGAGAGGGCGCCGGCGAGCTGGCAGCGGCTCGCAGCGGCGACTTGCCGGCGCTCGTCGAGCGGAACGACCTCCGCGGCGACCTTCACATGCACTCCACGTGGTCGAACGACGGCAAGAACACGCTCGAGGAGATGGTCGAAGCGGCCAGGGGTCTGGGCTACGACTACATCGCGATGACGGACCACGCGCACTACCTCCGCGAGGGGCGGCTCGAGGCGCAGTGGGGCGAGATTGCCGAGCTGAGCGGCCGGATGGAGCCGTTCCGCATCCTGCGCGGGATCGAGGTCAGCATCCGGGCCGACGGCTCGCTGGACACGCCCGACGACGCCCTCGCCGAGTGCGACTGGGTGGTCGCCTCGCTTCACTCGGCGTTCGACAAGAACCCGACCGAACGGCTGCTGGCCGCAATGGAGAGCCCGCACGTCGACTGCATCGGCCACATGACCGCGCGGAAGCTGAACCGGCGCGAGGGAGCCGACATCGCGCTGGACAAGGTCTTCGCGAAGGCCGTCGAGACCGGGACGTTCGTCGAGATCAACTCGCAGCCGGACCGTCTGGATCTCCGCGACAGCCATGCAAGGGCAGCGGCTGAGGCTGGGGTTCACCTCGTGGTGAACACGGACAGCCACGAGGTGGAGGCGCTCGGCTACGCGGAGCTCGGGATCGCCCAGGCTCGGCGTGCATGGCTGACCAAGGACCACATCGTGAACACACGCACCTGGAAGCAGGTCGAGAAGCTCAAGAAGTGAAGCACCGGGCGGTGATCTTCGACCTGTGGCAGACGCTGGTTCCCTGGCCCGTGGAGGGGGCAAAGCGGATGTACGACGGGCTGGCGGCGCACTTCGGCGCGGACCCGGCGCGGTTTCGGATGCTCTGGCTCCGCGGCCGTCGCGACCGCGAGATCGGCCCGATGGAGCCGCACCTGCAGACGCTTGCCGCGGAGCTGGGATCCGAGAGCGACATCGCCGCGGCGGTGGCCATCAGGCGGGAGTGGACGCTCGAGCACATCGTTCCGCGGCCGGACGCCGTCTCCACGCTCGAGGAGCTGAGGCGCCGCGGTCACCGGCTCGGGATGATCAGCGCCTGTACCGCCGAGGTGCCGGAGGTCTGGGAGCAGACGCCGTTCGGCGGCCTGTTCGACTCGACCGTCTTTTCCTGCTCGGTCGGCGTCAGCAAGCCCGATCCGAGGATCTACGAGATCGCGTGCGAGGAGCTGGGCGTCGGCCCCGAGGACTGCCTGTTCGTGGGCGACGGCGCGAACGACGAGCTCCCGGGCGCCGAACGAGTCGGCATGGACGTGGTGCAGCTCCGCGCTCCCGGCGAGCCACTCACCGAAGACGGCGAGCGCTGGACGGGGCGCTACGTCGAGCGCCTCTCAGACGTGCTCGAGCTCGCGTGACGGTTCGCGCGGGCGATCGTCGAAGCTGAACAGCGAGAGGAAGCGCTCGGCCTCGGCCTGATCGCCCGTGACCTTCAGCGACTTTGTCTTGACGGCATCTCCGATCGACGTCTGACCCGATGCGATGCAGAAGAGCGTCGCGGGATCTGTCTCGATCACCGTGTCGGCGTCGGGTGCCGTTCCGGACTCCACGACCAGCTCCCGGTTCACGAACCGAGCTGTCACGGACTCATCGTCGACGCGGAGCTCGTAGACCTTGTCCGTCGTGCAGCCCCTGCAGGTCGCCTGTACCGCGTTGACGAGCCAACCGGGGGCGAGATTGTCCTTAGCCGTCGGAGGCCCGAGGGATCTCGCACCCCAGCGCCCGAGCGCGTGGAGCGGCTCGCGCAGCTCCTCGCCGTACTCCGTCAGCTCGTAGACGTTGGCGGCGGCGGGTGGGGGCAAGCGTCGCTTCTGGACGACGCCGGCGCTCTCGAGGTCGCGAAGCCGGCCGGCCAGGATGTTCGTCCCGATGCCGGGCAGGGAGCCGGCCAGGTCCGTGTACCGCTTCGGCCCTCCGAGCAGCTCGCGTACGACGAGCAACGCCCACCGCTCACCGACCAGCTCCAGGGCGTGTGCCACCGGGCAGTACTGGTCGTAGCGCTTCGGCATGCGGGGAAGTATAGCGACCGCCTCTTGCGTTTTGGAAAGCTATGACTTGCAGAATGAAAGTAGATGCTGTAGCTTCGCAAGCTGTGACTGTCGATTTTCAAGCTCCCCGTTCGTCTACCGCCAGTTGATGGCAACCGAAAGGACGCTCGTAATGGTCGAAAAGACCCAACGCAAGTGGCTGGCACTGGCATTGCTCGCCACCGTGCAGTTCATGGTCGTGCTCGACATCGCGATCGTGAACGTCGCACTTCCCTCGATCCAGATCGACCTCGGCTTCTCGCAGGAGAACCTCCAGTGGGTGATCAGCGCCTACGCGCTGTTCTTCGGAGGCTTCCTGCTGCTGGGCGGCCGCGCGGCGGATCTTCTGGGCCGCCGGCGCCTCTTCATCGTCGGCACGATCGTCTTCAGCGCGTCCTCGCTGCTCTCGGGCTTCGCCTGGAGCGAGGAGATCGCTGATCATCGCCCGCGCGATCCAAGGGCTCGGCGCGGCGATCATCACTCCCGCGGCGCTGTCGATCCTGATGACCACCTTCTCGGAGGGACGTGACCGAAACGCCGCGCTCGGCGTCTGGGGCGGGGTCGGTGCGTTCGGCGCCGTCGCCGGCGTCCTGCTCGGCGGCATGCTCACGGACGCGTTCAGCTGGGAGTGGATCTTCTTCATCAACGTTCCGGTCGGACTTGCCGCCCTGGCGCTGACGCCGGTGCTGCTCACCGAGAGCCGCGACGCGCTCGTCAAGACGTTCGACGCCCTCGGAGCGGTGCTCGTGACCGCCGGGTTGGTCACGCTCGTCTTCGCGATCACCCAGGCCAACGAGTACGGCTGGACCTCGCGCGGCGACGATCGGTCTCTTCACCGGCGCAGGAGCGCTGCTCGCGGGCTTCGTCGGCTGGGAGCTCCGTGCCAAGGAGCCGCTCGTGCCGTTCGGGATCTTCAAGGTGAAGACGCTGACGGCGGCGAACATCGCCGGCCTGATCCTCGGCACGGTGACGTTCTCGATGTTCCTGATGCTGACGCTGTACATGCAGCAGGTACTCGACCTACACGCCGATGAAGACCGGCGTTGCCTACCTCGCGGTGGCCGGCACGGCGATCATCTGGTCGGGCGTCGCCGCCCAGCTGGTGAACCGCGTCGGGCGTGAAGCCGGTGATCACGGCCGGAATGACGCTGCTGACGATCGCGCTCGTTTACTTCACGCAGGTGTCCGTCGGCGGCTCGTACGTCAGGCGACCTGCTGCCCGGGTTCCTGCGTGATCGCCGCCGGGCTCGGCTTCTCGTTCGTGCCGATCTCGATCGCGGCGCTGGCCGGCGTCCGGGCATCGGAGGCGGGCCTCGCGTCCGGTCTCTTCAACACGTCGCAGCAGGTCGGCGGCGCGCTGGGGATCGCGGCGCTGTCGGCGATCGCCACCTCGACGACGAGCAGCGCGGTCTCCTCGGGCACTGCGGTCGCCGAAGGCTCTTGATCGACGGCTTCGAGGCAGCGTTCATCTGGGGCGCCGCCGTCGCGGCGGTCGGAATCGTCGTGTCGTTCGTGCTCATCCGGCGCAGCGAGCTCGAGACGCCCGTCGAGGAGCACGAGGAAGTTCCCGAGCCGGTGCTCGAGGCGGCTTAGAGCGTTCGGAGCAGATACAGGAGCTCACCGGGGCCGTCCACGACCAGGTCGGCCTCGGTGAGCAGCCTCGGGTTCATCTCCGGTGACCCGACCGCGACCTTGACGGCCACGTCCAGCCCGGCCTCGTCCAGGCCGCGAAAGGCGTCGAGGTCGGTCGTGTCGTCGCCGGCATAGAGCGCGCGATCGATCCCTCGTTCCTCGAGCAGGGCGCGGGCCGCGGTTCCCTTGTCGGCGTCGATCGGCGGCTTGACCTCCACCACCTTCCGTCCCCGCTGCGCGGCGAGGCCGAGCGCCTCCGCGGTCTCGACGACGCGCTCGACCGCGTCCGCCGCCTTCTCGTCGTCGACCTCGCGGTAGTGAAAGGCGGCGGTGATTCCGGCCTTGGTCTCGACGCGCCAGGGCCAGTCCGCGGTCTCGATCAGGCGCTCGAGCTGCGGCGTGTATTCGGGCACGCCAGGATGGCCCTCGAGGCCGTGGACGCCGATGTACTCGACGCTGTCGAGGCCGACGATCCGCCGCGCGTCGGCCACGGGCCTCCCGCTGACGCAGGCGACGAGCGCGTAACGGCCTGCGAGGCGCTCGACCTCCGCTCGGGTCTCGTCAGGCACGGCCGCATCCTCGGGTCGCTCGACAATCGGCGCGAGCGTCCCGTCGATGTCGAGAAGCACAGCCGCCCTCTCGGGCTCGCTTCGAAATCGCACCAGGCGGACGGGGGCGCTCACCTGCCGTGACACTAAGCCAAACCCTCCTAGACTCTCGCTATGGCGCGACCGGAAGACCTTTGGATCCCGCTCGTCGACGAGCCGATCGGCAGCATCGTCGCGCGTGTCCAGGAAGAAGATCCGGAGCTCGCCGGCCTCGTCGCCTCGCCGCACCGCCTCCTTGCCTTCAGGACGTTCGCCTACATCCGCGTCGGGATCCTCCTCGGCGAGCTGCTCATGGAGAGCGATCTCGATCCCTACGACGGAACCGAGAACTGGGTCGACAAGCTGCTCGCCGACCCGAGCATCGGGAGGTCGTCGCCCGCGAGGTCAGGGCGGTGGCCGAGGAGATCGCGGCAGACCCGTCATACGCGGACGACGATCCGCTGGGCCCCGACGAGGAGGCCCGCCGGCGCTTCCGCGAGTTCGCGAAGAAGCGCCTCGACGGACCTCGCCCAGCCTCAGTGCAGCCCGATCTGGGTGAGCGCGAAGATCGCCGCGAAGCCGGCGAGCGTCACGGCAACCCGTAGACGGGACGGGTTGTGGCTGTGCGCCTCGGGCAGGAGATCCGAGGCGCCGATGTAGAGGAAGATGCCTGCGTAGAGCGCGAGCAGCTGGCCGAGCGTGTGCTCGGAGACGTCAATCGTCGCACCGAGCGCAGCCCCGAGGAGCGGCGCGACCGCGACCAGCGCGAGCCAGCGAACGGCCGATCGGCGGCTTCCGCCCTGTCGCAGGATGAAGGTCACTGCGTTCAAGCCGTCGGCGAAGTCGTGGGACATCACGGCGAGCAGGACGAGCACGCCGGTTCCGGTGTCCAGGCCGAAGGCGAGCCCGATCGCGAGCCCGTCGGTGAAGGTGTGGAACGCGAGAGCCGCGGCGCTCAGGGCGCCGACGCGCGAATGCGCCTGCGTCTCCTCCGGATCGTCTCGGTGGTGCAGGACGAGGTACCGGTGCGCGACGAAGAAGAGGACGAACCCCGCGCCGACGAGGGACATCACCCTGTGCTCGTCGCCCACCGCCTCGAACGCTTCGGGGATGAGGTCGAAGAGCGCGACCGCGACGACGATGCCGCCCGAAAGGGCGATCGCCGTCTGCAGCTCGCGGTGCAGGCGCAGGCCGAGGCCCCCGCCGGCAAGCGTCGAGACGACCGTCAGACCGGCCAGCGGGATCGCGATCCACGACACGGCGGGAGCGTACATGAGAATGAGAACCGGTATCATCTACGGAATGACGTGGGCCGAGCACGCGAGGGACGTCCTGCGGAGCGCAGGCGTCAAGCCCGGCGCGGCCAGGGCGGCCGTGATCGAGGTGGTCGCCGACCAGCGCTGCTGCCTCTCGGCGCCCGCGATCCACGAGGAAGTTCGGCGGCGTCGGCCGGGAGTCGGCCTCGCGAGCGTCTACCGAGCGCTCCAGACCCTCACGGAGCTCGGTCTCGTCCACCGGCTCGATCTCCGTTCCGGCGGCGCGCGCTACGAGCCCGCCCAGCCGAGCGGCGATCACCATCACCACCTCGTCTGCGGGGACTGCGGGAAGGTCGAGGCGTTCAGCGACGATCGGCTCGAGCGCGCGATCGACACCGTCTCGGAGGCGTCGGCGTTCCGAATCGACGAGCACGACGTGGTGCTCCGCGGTCGCTGCACGACCTGTCGCTGACCGCCGAGATTTCCTCGCGAAGAGGCATAGCGCCGCTCGATTGCGAATACTCTTGCAAGGTGCTGCGCCGCGCGACAATCCTCTGTGGCGCCGCTCTGGTCCTGGTACTCACGGGATCCGGCGGCGTGTCCTCCGCTGTCGGCAGCGGGACCTCGAGCGCCGAGGCATTCGCGATTCAGGTTTCCGTCCCCGGCCAGGGAGGCGCGGTCGGCGGCGCGGTCTCCGGCCCGCCGGACGCCGTAGGTGTCGGCGGTGGGTTCGCCTACCCGGCGGACGGCTCGATCGCACAGGCAGGGTCGATCTCCTCCAGCGTCTCCGCCTCCGGCGCCAACGCAGACGCCTCGGTCTCCGTCTCCGGCCTCTCGCTCTTCGGCGGAGAGGTCACCGTCGGCTCGATCACCGTGAAGGCGAGCGCGAAGGCATCGCCGAAGGCGGCGTCCGGTGGGACCGGCGGCTCCTCGGTGAGCGGGATGGCCGTTGCCGGCGCTCCCGTCGCCTCGGGGGCGGGCTCGGTTCCGCTCGGCGACTGGGGAACGGCGACCATCCTCCAGCAGTCTGCGTCGCCGTACGGCTCGCGAAGAGCGCGCGGGTTCAACGCAGGAGTGACGGCTCTGCACGTCCACGTGAACGTCGAGCACGCCGGCGTGCCCGCCGGGACGGACATCGTCGTCGGCTACGCGGATGTCGCAGCCGAGGCGCTCGAGCCACAACCGGTGGGCAGCGTCCAGGACGACACCCGACGCCCGATCAAGCCGAAGGTGAACAGGGAGCCGGCGAAGCCGCGCAAGAGCAGCGATCGGCCCGGCCGTGCCGCCGGTGCGGAGCGTGCCGACGGACGTGATCCCGCGCCTGACCGAGAGCGGCTACGTCTTCCCGGTCTACGGCGCTGCGTCGTACTCGAACACCTTCAACGCACCGCGCGCGAACACTGGCTGGCACCACGGCGAGGACATCTTCGCTCCGCTGGGCGCTCCGATCCTCGCCGTCGCCAACGGGATCGTCTACTCGGTCGGGTGGAACGACGTCGGCGGGCTCCGCTTCTGGCTGCAGGATTCCGCCGGCAACGAGTTCTACTACGCGCACCTCTCGGCGTTCTCGCCCCTCGCGATCAACGGCGCGCAGGTGCGTGCGGGCGACGTGATCGGCTTCATGGGGAACACGGGTGACGCCGAGCACACGCCGTACCACCTCCACTTCGAGATCCATCCCGTCTCGCTGCTGTACCGCGGCTACGACGGAAGCGCGGTGCCGCCCTATCCGTACCTGACGGCGTGGAAGCGGCTCACCGATCTGCCGTTCGCCGCCGTGTCCGGCTGGGCGCCGCCGCTCTCGGACTCGAGCCGCGCGCCGAAGCCCGGGGCGATCCTGCTCCAGTCCCGCGACATCTCGACCGGGAGCGGCCTCGAGCCCGGCTCACTCGAGCGCGCGATGCGGGCGGAAGGCGAGTCCGGCGCCGACGCCGCGCTGGCCGGGGCCGCCCCGCGCGCGCGAGACGGCCTACGCGCGCTCGCGCGGCAGCTGAGCGGTCCCTGAGCTGAGCTAGGCGGCTTTGCTGTTGCCCGAGCCGGACGGGCCCGTCGAGCCCTCGTCCCCGCCGAGCATCTTGTCCGCGATCCACTGACGAGTGGCCGGCCCGGTGACCGGGTTGAAGAGGATGCCGAGCGCGATCCCTGCGATCAGCAGCGTCGCGTTCCGCGAGCTGTGCTCCTTCTTGCCCTGCACGCGGTTGGCAGCCTTGCGCAGATCGTCGATCGCGCTCTTCAAGCTCTCCTGGATGTCCGGGTCGGTGGCGACCCTCGTGGCGACCGCCGTCGTCGAGCGCCCGCCCAAGAGCTCGTCGTAGATGTCGCGCGCGGTTGCGATCGCGTGCTTGACGTTCTCGCGGACTTCGTCGTCCTGGAGCGCCCGAGTGACGTACGGCTTCATGTCGGAAACTCGATCTCGTGCCTTGGCCATTGCGGCGGCCGTCCTTTCGTTTCGCTTTTGCAAGCCAGTTACCCCCGCCGAGAGCGACTAAAACTCGGCCGGTAGCGCGGCTTTTCGCTCAGGCGATCCTACTCCGCTCGGTCTGCGGGAGGGAGTCGCGCCGTCGAGCGCGACGTCCAGCACCTCGTCGACATGCTGGGCGAGGACGAACTCGAGGCCCTTGCGGGTCTCCGCCGGGAGATCCTCGAGATCCGGCTCGTTCTCGCTCGGAAGCACGACCGTGTGCACCCCCGCGCGCTGTGCCGCGAGGACCTTGTCGCGCACGCCGCCGATCGGGAGCACCTGACCGGTCAGCGTGACCTCGCCGGTCATCGCGACATCGTCGGAGACCGGTCGACCGGTCACGAGCGAGACGATTGCGGTCACCATCGTGATGCCGGCGGACGGGCCGTCCTTCGGCACCGCTCCGGCCGGGACATGGACGTGGATGTCGTGCTCGGCGAACCACTCCGGATCCATACCGAGCTGCTCCGCGTGGGAGCGCACCCAGGAGAGCGCGGCCTCGGCGGATTCCTGCATGACCTCGCCCAGCTGGCCGGTGACCTTGAGCCGGCCACGCCCAGGGAAGGCGGTCGCCTCGATGAAGAGGACGTCTCCGCCGACGGCAGTGACGGCGAGGCCGGTCGCGACGCCGGGATCCTCGGTCCGCTTGCGCACCTCGCCCGAGAACCGCCGCGGTCCGAGCCACGAGCGGGCCCGGCGCTCGTCGATGCGCGTGTTTCCCTTCGCCTTCCCCTCGGCCACGCGCCTCGCCGCCTTCCGGCAGAGAGCAGCGATCTGCCGCTCGAGGTTTCGGACGCCGGCCTCGCGCGTGTACTCGCGGATCACGGTGCGAAGCGCTCCTTCGGTGAAGGTCACCTGGTCGGCCGGCAGGCCGTGCGCTTCGAGCTGCTTGGTGACGAGGTACTTGCGCGCGATCCCGAGCTTCTCGTCCTCGGTGTAGCCCGAGAGCTGGATGATGTCCATCCGGTCGAGGAGCGGGGCCGGGATGGTCTCGAGCTGGTTCGCAGTGCAGATGAACAGCACCTTCGAGAGATCGAACGGCAGATCGAGATAGTGATCGCGGAAGGTCGAGTGCTGCTCGGGATCGAGGACCTCGAGCATCGCGCTGGCGGGGTCGCCGCGGAAGTCCGAGCCCATCTTGTCGATCTCGTCGATCAGGAACACCGGATTGCGCGACTCGGCGTCGCGAAGCGCGCGGATGATCGTGCCCGGCATCGCGCCGATGTAGGTGCGGCGGTGCCCGCGGATCTCCGACTCGTCGCGCACACCGCCGACCGAGATCCGCGTGTACTTGCGCTCCAGCGCACGGGCGATCGACTGGCCGAGAGACGTCTTGCCGACGCCGGGCGGGCCGACGAAGCAGAGGATCGAGCCCGAGACGTCGCCGCGCAGCTTTGCGACGGCGAGGTATTCGATGATCCGGTCCTTGACCTTCTCCAGGTCGAAGTGGTCCGCGTCGAGGACCTCACGCGCGTGGGGGAGGTCGAGGTTGTCCTCGGTGGTCTGCGACCAGGGCAGCGAGAGGATCCAGTCGATGTAGGTGCGAATGACGCCGTACTCGGCCGCGGCGGAGGGGAGGCGCTCGAGCCGGGCCAGCTCGCGGTCGACGGCCTTCCGCGTGTCCTCGGGCAGGCCGGCCGACTCGACGCGCTCACGCAGCTCGCGGATCTCTGCCTGCTCGGGGTCGCCCTCGCCGAGCTCCTCCTGGATCGCCTTCATCTGCTGGCGCAGGAAGAACTCGCGCTGGCCCTTCTCCATCTCCGACTGGACCTGCGACTGGATCTTGGTGCCGAGCTCGAAGACCTCGAGCTCGCGATTCAGGATCCGTGAGAGCTCGCGCAGCCGAGCCTCGACGTTCGCCTGCTCGAGGAGCTGCTGCTTCTCCTCGGTCCTGAGCCGCAGCGTGGAAGCGACGAGGTAGGACAGCGCGCTCGGGTCATCCACGTTCGCGGCGGCAAGCTCGAGCTCGGCCGGCAGGTACGGGACGAGGGCGACGATGCGTCCGTAGAGCATCTGCACGTTGCGGGTCAGCGCCTCGAGCTCGGGCGTCTCCTCGACGACGTCAGGGAGCTGCTCGAACTCTCCGACGAGGTACGGGTCGTCCTGGACCCGGCGGTCGAGCCGAATGCGCTCGACGCCCTGGACGAGGATGCGGAGCGTCCCGTCCGGAACCTTGATCAGCTTGTGGACGATCGCCGCGGTGCCGACGCCGTAGAGGTCGTCCCACCCGGGCTGCTCGACGTCCGGGCTCTTCACGGAAACCAGGGCGAGCAGCCGGTCTCCTGCGACGACCTCGTCGATGAGCTTGATCGATCGCTCCTGGCCGATCGCCAGCGGCGTCGCCGAGTCGGGGAAGACGACGGTCTCCTTCAGCGGCAGGATCGGCAGCGCCGACGGCAGCTCGAGATCGTCCGGCGCGCTCGCCTCGGTCTGCTCGAAATCGATGTCGGTCACGCGTCCCTCCTGACCCGGATCGGCACCGGCCGGACCCGCGCCTCCCGCTTTGCAATCGGGATGACGATCCGCAGCAGGCCCTTCTCGTACGTCGCCTCTGCCTGGGCAGCGTCTGCGTCTGCCGGGAGCTGCACAACCCGCTGGAACGGGCCATATTCGATCTCCATCTGCTGATACGTGCCGCCGCCGCAGTCGGCACGGGCGCGCGCGCCGGTGATGACGAGCGCGCCTTCGGCGGTTGACACCTTGACGCGCTCGGGGTCGATTCCGGCGATGTCCATGATCACCGTGAAGGCGGGGGGATCCTCGGTACGGACGCAGTCCAGCTGCGGCCTGAATCCACGCCGAAGCCCGCCGAGCCGCGAGACCTGCCACAGGTCTGCGAACAGCTCGTCGATCTCTTCTCTCAGGTCTCTTCTACGTGGCATTCTCGGCGC
This sequence comes from uncultured Actinomycetes bacterium, assembly GCA_963847235.1. Classification (GTDB taxonomy): domain Bacteria; phylum Actinomycetota; class Thermoleophilia; order Gaiellales; family Gaiellaceae; genus JACDAN01. The sequence continues at coordinate 72,045 of CAWJYU010000011.1, forward strand.
CCATCGTAGCCTTGACAGTCCCTCCAGAGTTTCGTAACTTAGCGGGCACTAGCTTAGTGGCTACTAACACTCTGGGAGAGGGGAGGCCGGGCTGATGGAGCAGTGGGCGCGCACCATGATTCGGTTTCGCTGGTTCGTCCTTGCCGCATGGCTCGTGATCGTCGTCGCCTCCGCGATGGCGTCGGCCGGGCTGAACGACCTCCTCACGAATCGTTTCGTCCTTCCCGGCGCCGAGAGCGAGAAGGCCGGCGACATCCTCAAGGACGAGTTCGGCCAGCGGCCCGAGGGCTCGTTCTCGGTGGTCGTGAGGGGCAACCCCGGCTCCGCGCAGTCACTTGTCGAGCCCACGCGGGCCGCGGCTACCCGCGCCGCCGCCGCGCTCGAGACCGGCAAGCTCGAGGACGTCCGTCCAGTGGCCGGCGACGTCGTGACCGCACGCATCGTCTCGCAGCTCCAGCCCGCCGACGCGAAGGGCTACACGGGCGCCATGCGCGAAGCGGCCGGCGAGATCCCCGGCGCCACGCTGTATGTGACCGGCCAGTCGGCGATCGAGAGCGACCTCGAGCCGGTGCAGAACCGCGACCTGCTGGTCGGCGAGGTGTTGATCGCGATCCCGATCGCGCTCGTGATCCTCGTCTTCGTCTTCGGGACCCTGTCGTTCCTGCTCCCGTTCATGCTCGCCGCCGTCGCGATCCCGACGACGCTCGCCTTCGTCTGGGTCTTCGCGAACTTCATGACGCTCTCGACCTACCTGACCAACATGGTCACGCTGATCGGGCTCGGGATCGCCGTCGACTACTCGCTGCTGATGGTGCACCGGTACCGCGAGGAGCGGAAAGCGGGGCGGTCGAAGGAGGACGCCGTCGCGGTGACGATGTCCACAGCCGGCCGAGCCGTCGTCTTCAGCGGCACTGCGGTCGCGATCGGGCTGGCGCTGATGCTCTTCATGCCGCTGCCGTTCATGCGCGGCTTCGGGCTCGCGGGCCTGCTGATCCCGCTCGTCTCGGTCGCCGCCGCGATCACGCTCCTCCCCGTGCTCATGTACTGGCTCGAGGACCGCTTCGACCGCGTGCGACTCATTCCGAAGCGGGTGATCGAGCGGCGCGAGGACTCCGAGGGGAACTTCTGGGCTCGGCTCGCCGACCGGATCATGCGGCGCCCTGTCCTCTTCGCCGCAGGCACGACCGCGGCGCTGCTGCTGCTCGCCGCGCCGGTACTCACGCTCGAGCTCGGGCCGGGCTCCAACGAGGGGATCCCGCAGGATCTCGAGGCAGTCCAGGGCCTGACCGTCCTGACCGCTGCCATCGGCGAGGGCGCGCTTTCGCCCACCGACATCGTGATCGACACGGGCCGCGCCGGCGGAGCGACGGACAGTGAGGTCCGCAGCGGCGTGGAGCGCCTCGCGAGCCTCCTGCGCGGCGACTCCGAAGTGGCGGACGTGGTCGTGGCCGGGCCGCAGACCGTGGACGAGACCGGCCGCTACCTGCACGTGCAGGCGATCGGCAAGCACGAGTACGGCCTGCCCGAGTCGCAGGAGTTCGTCGAGCGCCTGCGCGACGTGATCATCCCCGCCGCGGCCTTCCCGGCGGAGACCGAGGTGCTTGCCGGCGGCGGGCCGCCGTTCGGCGTCGACTTCCTCGACATCACCTACGGCGCGTTCCCCTGGCTCGTGCTCGCCGTCCTGCTCCTGACCTACGTGCTGCTGGTGCGGGCATTCCGCTCGCTGCTGCTGCCTCTGAAGGCAATTGTCCTGAACCTGCTCTCGATCGCGGCCGCGTACGGGATCCTCGTCCTCGCGTTCAAGCTCGGCGCCGGCGAGCCGTTCGGTCTCACCCAGTTCGACCAGATCGAGGGCTGGATCCCCGTGTTCCTCTTCGCGATGCTCTTCGGGCTCTCGATGGACTACGAGGTGTTCCTCGTCTCGCGGATGCGCGAGGAGTGGGATGCGACGAGGGACAACGAGGCCGCCATTCGCCAGGGTCTCGCCAAGACGGGCCGGCTGGTCACGGCTGCGGGCCTGATCATGGTGGCCGCGTTCATGGGCTTCGTCGCGGGATCGATCGTGGGACTGCAGCAGTTCGGCCTCGGCCTGGCGGCGGCGATCCTGATCGACGTCACGATCATCCGAGCCCTGCTCGTCCCGAGCGCGATGAAGCTCTTCGGCCGCTGGAACTGGTGGCTGCCGGAGGGCGCGGCGAAGGTCTTCCGCGTCGAGCCGTCGCCGCTCGAGCAGCCGCCGGCGCCGGCACTGCGCCCGGCGGGCAGGTAAGGGCTAGCGGAGGAGCGCGATCACGATCAGCAGGACGGCGACCGCGATCGGGATCCACGCCAAGCGCAGGACTCGGTAGGCCCGCTCCTCGCCCGGTCCGGGTCCTGTGTCCGGCGTGTAGGGGTCGAGGGGCGGCGAGGGCTGGACGGGATACTCGTCCACGCCCTCCAAGACGGGGATCGGCTCCTCGTCGTCGACGATGTGCTCGTGCTCCTTGTTGCTCACGTCGGAGCCTAACCCTTAGCATCGGCGACCGATGAAGGGCGTCATCCTCGCCGGCGGCAGCGGAACGCGCCTGCACCCGCTCACGCGGATCACGAACAAGCACCTCCTGCCGATCTACGACCGGCCGATGGTCACCTACGCGATCGAGGCGCTCGTCTCCGCCGAGGTGCGGGAGCTGATGGTCGTGACCGGCGGGACGCACGCCGGCGAGTTTCTCCGCCTGCTCGGCAACGGGCACGAGTGGGGGATCGACCGCCTGTCGTACGCGTACCAGGAGCGGGCCGGCGGGATCGCGGAGGCGCTGGGCCTTGCAGAGCGGTTCGCCGGAGGGGACCCGATCGTGGTCATGCTCGCCGACAACGTCATGGAGCGGTCGATCAAGCATGCGGTCGACAACTTCCTCGAGCAGGGCAAGGGCGCGCGGATCCTGCTCGCGCGGGAGGACGATCCCGAGCATCTCCGCCACCTCGGCGTCCCGGAGCTGGACGGCGAGCGTGTGATCCAGATCCACGAGAAGCCCGAGGAGCCGCCGAGCTCCTTTGCGGTCACCGGCATCTACTTCTACGAGGCCGCGGTGTTCGAGGTCATCCCGCAGCTCGAGCCGTCCGGCCGCGGCGAGCTCGAGATCACGGACGTGAACAACTGGTTCATCGACCGCGGCTCCATGGAGTACGACATCCTCGAGGGGTTCTGGGGCGACGCCGGCGAGTCGATCGACGCGTACTACGCGGTCAACGACTTCGTCCGCTCGAACGGCGCCAACAAGCCGTGAAGCTGATCACCGGCGCCGGCGGCCAGCTCGGCGCGGCGTTGGCGGAGGCTTTCCCCGATGCGCGGGCCATGGCTCGCTCGGAGTGGGACGTGGCCGAGCCGTATCCGCTGGAGGAGCGGCCGGAGCTCGTGTTCCACGCCGCGGCCTGGACGAAGGTGGACGACGCCGAGTCCGACCCGGAGGGCGCTCGGCGGGTGAACGTCGAGGGGACGACGCAACGTGGTCGCGTTCGGTGCGCCGGTCGTCTACTTCTCGACCGACTACGTCTTCGACGGCCGAAGGCGAGCCGTACGTCGAGAGCGACCCGACGAATCCGCTCGGCGTGTACGCGCGGACGAAGCTCGCGGGCGAGCAGGAGGTGCGCGACGGCTGGATCGTGAGGTCGTCGTGGCTGTTCGGCGCGACCGGCCACAACTTCGTCCGGACGATGCTCCGGCTGGGCGCGGAGCGGGACGAGGTCTCGGTTGTCGCCGACCAGCGGGGCTCGCCGACCTACGTCGGCCACCTCGCAGATGGAACGCGAGAGCTACTCGAGCGTCCGTACGGCCTCTACCACGTGGCGGCGGGCGGCGACTGCACCTGGGCCGACTTCGCCGAGGCGATCTTCGAAGAGGCAGGGCTGGACTGCCGCGTGAACCGGATCACGGCCGAGGAGTACGGTCTCCCGGCGCCTCGGCCGGCCTACTCGGTGCTGCGAAGCGAGAAGGGTGCTCCGCAGCTACCGCACTGGCGCGAGGGTCTGCGCGCCTGTCTGGCTCGGCTCTAGCCCCACGGCAATCCGTCCCAGCTGTCGGGCCGCCCGGGCTTCCACTTCTCGAGCACGGCGTACGCCTCGGCGGGTGACGTCGTCTCCTGCTCGACGCCGGCGCCGTGGCGAAGCGCCAGCTCCGAGCGTGGATAGACGATCCCCTTCTCGGGCCACCCTTTTCGTGCGCCCGTCATGAAGATCACGCACGGGCCGTCCCCCGCCCCGACGAAGGCGTGCTCCGTGTCGGGCGGGCAATGCACGAAGTCCCACGCCTTGAGCGGCCGCTCCTCGCCCTCGATCAACAGCAAGCACTCGCCGGCGAGCACGAGGAAGTCTTCCTGGTTCGCCTCCCTGTGGTACCTGCTCGCCTGTCCTGGTTGGAACACGGCCAGCGAGAAGCCGACGTCGGCAAAGGGTGCGTCGTCGCCTTCGACGACGAAGACGTCTCCGAGGGTCGTGTTCGTCACCCAGGCGCCGTCTCGGACGTTGACGACGAACCAGCCGTCGGTCACGGGCGTGAGGCCGGCTTCTTGCTCCTCCAGGCGCGCTTCCTCGACCATCGTCGGTCTCAGCGCCAGGCGGTCTCTTCGACCGGCGCGCGGTCGCGGAGCGGCTCCCACCACTCACGCTTGGCGGCGTACCACTCGACCGTCTCGCGCAGGCCGTCCTCCCAGCCGATCTCGGGCTCCCAGCCGAGCTCGCGGCGGAGCTTCGACGAGTCGAGGAGGTAGCGGCGGTCGTGGCCGGGCCGGTCCGGGACGATCGTCTTCAGCGAGCCCGGCTTGCCGGTGTGCTCCAGAACCAGATCGGCGATCTCCTCGATCGAGGCCTCGATGCCGGACCCGACGTTGTAGGTCTCCCCGACCTTGTCCGAGGCGAGCACGAGCTCGATCGCGCGGCAGTGGTCGCGGACGTGGAGCCACTCGCGCTTGTTCTGCGTGGACGCGTACATCGGCAGCGGCTTGTCGTCCAGCGCGTTCGTGACGAACAGCGGGATGACCTTCTCCGGGAACTGGAACGGCCCGTAGTTGTTGGAGCAGTTCGTGATCGAGATGGGGAGCCCGTAGGTCTCGTGGTAGGCGCGCACCGCATGGTCGGCTGCGGCCTTCGACGCGTTGTAGGGCGTCCGCGGCTCGTAGGGGGAGTCCTCGGTGAAGACCTCGTCCGTGTCGAGCGCCAGGTCGCCGTAGACCTCGCACGTCGAGACGTGGTGGAAGCGCTTGACGGTTCCGGCCTGGCGCGCGGCGTCGAGCAGCGTCTGCGTCCCGATCACGTTGGTGCGGAAGAAGCGGCCGGGATCGACGACGGCGAGGCTGTTGTGCGACTCGGCCGCGAAGTTGACGACGACCTCGGCGCCGTCGTCCTCGAAGAGCCGGCGGCCGAGATCGGGATCGGCGATGTCGCCCTCGACGAAGGTGATCCGGTCATCCACGTCATCGAGGTTCGCGCGGTTCCCGGCGTACGTGAGCAGGTCGAGCGCGATCAGCTCGTCCTCCGGATGCCGGTCGAGCCAGTAGTGCACGAAGTTGGAGCCGATGAATCCGGCCGCGCCGGTCACGAGGATCCGCATGCTCGGAAGCTTAGGCGGTGCCGGACCAGGCACAACTGACCAATTGGGTCGTCCGGGATGGACAGCCTCCACCGGCTCGCCGCTTCAGCACGATGGCGCGCGTCCTCGATGGTTCCGGGTCCGGTGGACGAACGGTCACACTCTCGCCACGAACTCCGTGTCCCGGGCCGCCAGGCCCGAGGGACAGTCCCTCGCTAGGAGCAGCGGGCGCGCGCCTCGCGAATCTCCCGGCGGCTGCCCTGGATCGCTTCGGAGCGATCCAGGTGCGGCAGCGCCTCGTCGCAGCGACCCTGCTCGACGAGCGCGCGGGCGAGGTTGTAGTTCGCGTACGCCTCGTAGAGCTCGCCCGTTCCCTCCAGCTTCGCGAGCGCCTGACGCGACACCGCCTCCGCCTCGGCCCAGCGTCCCTGACCCAGGAGCGCCGTCGCCTGGTCGGTCAGCTCGACGCCGCTCTGATCGGACGGTGCCGTGGTCGCGGTGGTCGCCTGGGTGGTCGTCGGCTCGGTCGTGGTGGGCTGGGTCGTCGTGACGGTTTCGCGGACCGTCGTCGGCTGGCCTTGCTGCGTCGTGACCTCCGTCTCGACGACGGTGCGTGTCTGCGGCTCTTCGTCCCCACCGAGAATCCCTGCCGCGCCAAGCCCGGCGCCGAGGGCGAGGAGCCCGAGGATCGCGGCCACCGCCCACAGGAGCGGACTTGGGCGTTGCCGTCTTCTCGACGGTGGCGGTCCCGCCGTCACGTAGGCGTCCTCCTGGACCGCCGCGATCGCCCTCGTCGCGCCGGCCGCCTGCGAGAGCGCGTCGCGCAAGTCGGCGACGAAGTCGGCCGAGGTGGAGTAACGCTGGTCCGGATCCTTCGCAAGCGCTCGGCGCAGAACGGGGTCGAGCTCGGGTGGAACGTCGCCGTGCCGGCTCGGGTACGGGATCGGTGCGTGAACGTGTGCCGCGGCTTCCGCGGTCGCCGAGTCCGACTCGAAGGGCCGCCGCCCCGTGAGGAGCTCGTAGGCGACGACTCCGAGCCCGTAGCGGTCGCTGGCCGGCGTCGCGCGCTCACCCCTCGCCTGTTCGGGCGAGAGGTACCCCGCCGTGCCGAGCACGGTGCCGGTCATCGTCATCGAGGCGAGCCCGACCGCGCTCGCGACGCCGAAGTCGCCGACCGAGACCTCGCCTCGGCCGTTGAGCAGCAGGTTGCCGGGCTTCACGTCGCGGTGGACGACACCGGCCTCGTGTGCCGCGTCGAGCGCGCGCGCCGCCTGGTCGAGCCAGCGGAGGACGTCGGCGGGGTCCTGCGCCCCGCCGGCCTTCAGGCGCTCCTCGAGCGTGCCGCCCTCGAGGAGCTCCATCACGATGTACGGATGGCCGTCCGAGTCCCCGACGTCGAAGATCGTGACGATGTTCGGCGATCCCGAGAGCCGCGCCGCGGCGAGCGCCTCGCGTTTGAACCGCTCCCGCACGGACTCGTCGTCGGCGTACCGGTCGGCGAGCACCTTGATCGCCACGACGCGCCCGAGCTGGTCGTCCAGCGCGCGGTACACGTCGCCCATGCCGCCGCGGGCCAGGTGCCGGGGATCGCGGTACCGCGGGGGAAAGGAGTGAGGGTCCTTCACGGCGAGGTCGTTTCCGCTGGAACCGAGCCAGAAACGCGTCTGTTAGGAAAGCGTACGAGGGGAGGTCGGCGACGGAAGGATGCGCTAGCCTCAGAAAGGTTCCTGCGGATTCTCCGGTCACCCTGATGTCCATGTCTCGCGGCCTCGTCCTGACAGCCGGCGTTCTCGCTGCGCTCCTCGCGGCAGGGCTTGGCACAGCCAAGAGCGGGCGCGCCACACAGGGAGAAAAGGCCGCTCAAGCCGGCGCCCCCGTGTTCCTGATCAGCGGCCGCGGCTGGGGCCACGGCGTCGGAATGAGCCAGTGGGGAGCAAACGGCTTCGCGCGGAGAGGGCACGACTACCGGCGCATCCTCGCGCACTACTACCGCGGGACGACGATCGGCAAGGCGCCCGTTGCCAAGGTTCGAGTCCTGCTCGCCGGCAGCAAGCCGACACTGACGATCTCCTCCGAGGCCCCGTACCGCGTCCGCGATGCGTCCGGCCGCGCGAGAACGCTCCTCGGGAAGCAGGTCGTGGGTCCGGGCCTGAAGCTCAAGGTCAAAGGCGTGAAGAAGCGCGTCAAGCTGGCGCCGCCGCTCGTGTTCCTGCCCGGCGACGAGCCGCTGCACCTCGGACGCCGCTACCGCGGGACGATCCAGGTCGACAGGGTGGGCCAGCGCCTGCGCGCGATCAACGTGGTCGGGCTCGAGCCGTACCTGTACGGCGTCGTCCCGGCCGAGGTCCCGGACGACTGGACGACCGAGGTCCTGAAGGCGCAGGCCGTGGCCGCGCGCTCGTACGCGCTGGCGACCAGAAAGACGAGCGGTGCGTTCGACCTCTTCCCCGACGTTCGCAGCCAGGTCTATCGTGGCGTCGACGAGGAAGAGGACTCGACGAACGCCGCCGTCGACGAGACCGCGGGCGAGGTGCTCATGCACGGCAGTCGCCTGGTGATTGCGTACTTCCACTCGACGTCCGGCGGACGGACCGCTTCCGTCGAGGATGTCTGGGTCGGTTCGAGGCGCACGCCGTACCTCACCGGTGTCGACGATCCGTACGACTCGATCTCGCCGCACCACACGTGGGGCCCCGTCGTGATCCCGGCTGGGCGATTGCAACGGGTGTTGAAGGCCCCTGGCCGGCTGCTCGACGTTCGGACGACGACGAACGCTTCGGCCCGGGCCGACACCGTCGTGGGCGTGGGGATCGGGGGAGAGGCCTCCGCCAAGGCCGGCGACGTCCGCCGCGAGCTGGGCCTCCGCTCGACCTGGTTCCGCGTCGGAGTGCTTGCGCTGCCGCAGCCCGGGGAACCGCACGTGTTCGGCGGGACGACGCGCCTGACGGGCACGGTGCGCGGTGTCGAAGGTGCCCGTCTGGAGCATCTCGGGCCCACGGGCTGGCGTTCGGTTGCTTCGCCGAAGCCGGCGGCCAACGGCTCCTTCTCGGTCGCAGTCCGGCCGACGGCGACCGCGCAGTATCGGCTCAGCGTTGGGAGTGCCCGAACCGGCGTCATCCGACTGGGCGTCGCTCCGCAGGTCAAGCTGTTGCCCGTCACGGATGCGATGGAGCTTCGAGGGACGATGCGCCCGGCGGTCATCGGCGCGGCGGTCGAGATCCAGCGGCTGAGCGGGAAGGCGTGGGGCACCGTTGGGCGCGCCACGGTCGCCGAGGGCGGGACGTTCACCGCTGCGATCCACGTCCCGCCTGGGAGCTATCGCGCTCGCATCGCCCGGCCGGGCCGCGGCCTCGTCGCCGGCACGAGCCAGATCCTGGTGGTGGCGGGATGAGACGACTCCTCGCCGTCGCCGCCCTCGCCCTTGTGCTTCCCGGCGCCGCCGATGCCGCCCGGTTCGCTGTCGGGATCGCGCCCGGCGCCGACAGAGACGCGGTGGCTCGCGCTGTCGAGGCGCGCACCGGTGGCACGGTCGAGCCGCTGGCTCCCTTCGCGGTCGCGCTCGATGCCTCGGGCGTCAAGGGTGTCGCGAAGCTGCCGGGCGTCGCCTACGTCGAACGGCTCGGCGTGAGACGTCGCGCGCTCGCCTTCCTGCCGTCGGACCCGATGGCGGGCCGCCAGTGGCACCTGAATGCGGTCCAGGCGTTCGATGCCTGGCTCCAGCGCCCGACCCTTCCTGCCACGCGTGTCGCGGTGATCGACTCGGGCATCGACGGCACCCATCCGGAGTTCGCGGGCCGGATCGCTGCCGCCCGGAGCTTTGTCGGCGGCTCCGCCCGGCGGGACCGGCACGGGCACGGGACGTTCATCTCGGGCCTGATCGCCGCCTCGCTGAACAACGGCGAGGGGATCTCCGGCATGGCGTTCCCGGCCCAGCTGCTCGTCGCGAAGGTCGTGCGGCCCGACGGCGTCGTCCCGCTCGAGGCGGAGGCGCGCGCGATCCGCTGGGCTGTCGACCAGGGCGCGTCCGTGATCAACCTGAGCCTCGGAGGCGTCCGTGACCCGGGCGACCAGTCCCGGGACAGCTTCTCTCCGCTCGAGGCCGGTGCCGTCGAGTACGCGATCCGCAAGGGCGTGCTCGTCGTCGCGGCCGTCGGGAACGGCGACAACGCGCCCGAGCAGCCGTGGCGCTGGGCGAGCTACCCGGCGGCGCTGCCGCACGTTCTCGGCGTCAGCGCGATGTCGCGCGACGGCTCCGTGCCGAGCTTCTCCAACCGCGACCCGATCTACAACGACGTCGCCGCTCCGGGCGAAGAGCTCTTCTCGACGCTTCCACGGGCGATCACGGCACGGCGGCCCCTCTGCGCCGATCAGGGGTACTCCGACTGCGGCCCGCAGGAGTACCTGCGACCGCAAGGGACCTCCTTCGCCGCGGCCGTCGCGTCGGCCGCAGCAGTGCTCGTCCGCGGGGCCTGGCCGAACGCGAAGAGAGAGCAGGTCATGTCGCTCCTCCAGCGCACGGCGACGGACATGACTCCGGGGACCGGGTGCCGACGGTGCGGCGACGGGCGCGACCCGGTCAGCGGGTGGGGGCGGCTGAACGTGGCGGCGGCTGTCGGCTACTCCGGCCGGCTGGCTGCGATCGACAAGGCCGAGCCGAACGACGACGCGGGCGCGCGGTCGTTCCGGGTGCGAAGGCCGACGGTGAACCGAAACGCCTCACTCGACTTCTGGGACGACCAGAACGACGTCTATGCGGTTCGGCTCCGCCGCGGCGGCCGCCTCGTCGCGAGCCTGAGCCGCACGAACGCCGATGTGAGCCTCGTGCTCTGGAAGCCCGGCACCCAGCGGGTGAACGAGCGGCGGTCCCTGGCGAACGTCGCCGCACAGTCGGTCAGCGTCGGTCGCGTGAAGGTCGTGCGCTTCGGTCTCCAGCGCCGCATCCAGCGTGCAGGGATCTACTACCTCCAGCTCTCGATCGCCGAGCCCGGCGCGACCGCCTACACGCTGCGCATCGTCCGCCGCTAGAGCAGCTCTTCGTCGGGGACCTCGCGAATCTGCTGCGCCGGGTTGCCGACGACGACTGCGCGTGGAGGGACATCCTTCGTGACCACCGCCCCGGCGCCGACGAACGCCTCCTCCCCGACCTCGATTCCCGGCAGGAGCACCGCCGCGCCGCCCACACGCGCGCCGCGCCGGATCGTGGGGCCCTTGCGGAGCTCGTGCCGCCTCTCCGTTCGCCCCATGAAGTTGTCGTTCGTGGTCGAGACGCACGGCGCGATGAAGACGTCCTCCTCGAGCGTCGAGTAGGCCGTCACGTACGCGTTCGCCTGGATCTTCGTCCGCGCGCCGATCGTCGTGTCGTTCTCGACGAGCGAGCCGCGGCCGACGACGACGTCCTCTCCGAGCTCGCAGCGCTCACGGACGCAGCTCTGGTCGCCGACGATCGAGCGTGCTCCGATCCGCGTGCCCGCGAACACGACCGCGCCCGTCGAGACGATCGTCCCCTCACCGAGCTCGAGCGGAGGTAGCTCCTCGCGCTTCGCGGTTGAGCGCGGAGAGAGTGCGGGCTGCTTGCCGAGGACGACGTTGTCGCCGATCTGGCACCCGTCGCCGATCACCGTCCCCGGGTAGATGACGGTGTTCTCGCCGACCGTGTAGGCGCTCACGCCGTCACGCCGGCGCGCGTTCCAGCGAGTGCTGGAGTTGTTCGAGCACCCGCACGACGACAGCGCCGTCCCGGGCCGCGGCCAGCGCATCGCCGTCTCCCGCGACGAGCGAGAGGAAGTGGCGGCACTCGAGCCGCAGCGGCTCGTCGTTCGGGATCTTCGGGATGTAGATGTCGCCGGTGCGCGTGCGCCACTCGCCGTAGCTCTCCGCGCGCTTCTCGCTGCCCTTGTCGTAGACCGTGATCTTGCGCTCGAGATCCATGTCGTCGAAGACCGCCATCTTGTTCCGGCCGACGACGGTGATCTTCCGCATCTTGTGCGGATCGAGCCAGGACACGTGCATGTGTGCAACGACCCCCGAGGGGAACCGGAGGTAGCAAAAGACGACGTCCTCGACGCCCTCGTTGATGAACGATTCACCGCGGGCCCAGACCTCGGTCGGCTCCTCGCCGATGAGGTGGAGCATCACGGAGAGGTCGTGGACGCCGAGCGACCACAGAGCGTTCTCGTCCTTGCGGAACTGGCCGAGGTTCTGGCGGTTCCCGTAGAGGTAGAGCACGTCGCCGAGCTCACCGGCCTCGATCAGCTCCTTGAGCTTCGCCACCCCCGGGTGGTAGAGCAGCAGGTGTCCCGGCAGGAGGACGAGGCCGCGCTCCTCCGCGAGCGAGACGAGCTCGTCGGCCTCCGCGGCCGAGAGCGCAGGCGGCTTCTCGACGAAGACGTGCTTGCCAGCCTCGAGCGCCCGGCGTGCGAGCTCGTAGTGCGTCGTCACCGGTGTGGCGACGACGACAGCCTGGAGCGAGTCGTCCTCGAGGAGGTCGTCGAACCGGTTCGTCGTGCGGGCCCCCGGGTATCGGGCGCCGAACTGGTCGAGCAGGTCGGGCGAGAGGTCGCAGAGCCACGTCAGCTCGGCGAGGTCCTCGAAGTTCCTGGCGAGGTTCGGGCCCCAGTAGCCGAGGCCCGCCAGGCCGACGCGGATCACAGCTTCCAGACCTTCTCGCTGGTCCTGCCCGCTTCCCCGGTGACATTTCGGAGGTCGACCACCACGTGCGCCCGCTCGATGATGTCCTCGTAGTCGATCCCGGAATGGGCCGTGACGACGACGACGCAGTCGTGCTCGGCCGGTTCGAGCGCGGCCGAAGTGAGCCCCGCCTCGGGAAGCTCGTCCACGAAGGGATCGTGGTACGAGACCTCGGCTCCGGCGGCCCGCAACAGCTCGATCAGCTTGATCGCGGGCGACTCGCGCGTGTCGCTGATGTCCGCCTTGTACGCGACTCCCAGGACGAGCACCTTCGCGCCGCTCAGCGAGCGCTGACGGCCGTGGTTGAGCGCCTGCGAGACGAGCGAGCGGCAGTAGTACGGCATGTTCTCGTTGACCTTGCCGGCGAGCTCGATGAACTCGGTCGAGAAGTCGTACTCGCGCGCCTTCCATGTGAGGTAGAAGGGATCGATCGGGATGCAGTGCCCGCCAAGGCCGGGCCCCGGCTGGAAGCTCATGAAGCCGAACGGCTTCGTGGCGGCGGCCTCGATCACCTCCCAGACGTCGATCTCCATGCGCTCGCACAGCTGTGCGAGCTCGTTGACGAGCGCGATGTTGACCGAGCGGTAGATGTTCTCCAGGAGCTTCGTGAGCTCGGCCGCCTCCGGCGTCGAGACCCGGTGGACGGTGTCGACGGCGCCCTCGTAGAGCTGGGCGGCGCGCTCCGTGCACTCCGGGGTGATCCCGCCGACGATCTTCGGGACGTTCTTGGTCGTCCAGGTGCCGTTGCCAGGGTCGACCCGCTCGGGCGAGAAGGCGAGGTGGAAGTCGCGGCCGGCCTTGAGGCCCGTGCTCTCCAAAATGGGCTGGATCACGTCGCGGGTCGTCCGTGGGTAGGTCGTCGACTCGAGCACGACGAGGTGGCCGTTCCGCAGGCGGGCGCTGATCTGCTCGGCGGCAGCGATGACGATTGAGAGGTCCGGCTCGCGCTGCTTCGAGAGCGGCGTCGGCAAGGCGATCAGGATCGCGTCCGCGCGCCGGATCTCGTTGTATTCGGTCGTCGCCCTGATCTGTCCGTTCCGGACGAGCGGCGCCAGCTCCTCCGAGGGCACGTCGATGATGTGGCTCTCGCCTCGGTTGATCCCGTCGACGACCTCGGACGAGACGTCGATCAGCAGGACCGAGCGGCCGGCCGCGGCCAGCGTATGCGCGAGCGGGACGCCGACGTAGCCGGCCCCGAGGACGGCGGCATCCCAGGTCTTGGCGTCCTGGGTGGGTGCGGCGTGGGTCTCTGTTCTCTCTTCAAGCATGCGTCACAGGCTAATCAGTACGTCCGCGATTCGGCCGGCAGCCTGGCCGTCGCCGTACAACTCTGGACGGTTCGGGGGCATCTGTGCATTCGCCGCCGCTTTCGCGATCGCGTGGGGATCGTCGTCAACGAGCACGTTCGCGCCCAGCTCGACAGTGTCCTTCCACTCGGTCGACGGGCGGAGGGTCACGCAGGGCACGCCGTACCAGTACGCCTCCTTCTGGAGCCCGCCCGAGTCTGTGAGGATCACCCTCGCCTGCGAGGCCAGCGCCGCAAAGTCCATGTACCCCAGGGGATCGATCAGCGCGACATTCGTTCCAAGTAACAGTCTGTTACTAGCGACGGTCTGGCGGGTGCGAGGGTGGGCCGGGAAGATGATGCGCTCGTCCAGTCGGGACAGGCCGTCGAGGATGCGGGCCAGCCGCTCCGGGCGGACATTCGCCTCGCGATGCACCGTCGCGACCGCGTACCGGCCGGCCGTGAGCCCGAGACCCGCGAGGATCCGCGAACGCTTCCGGGCCAGCGGCGCAAGTCGCATGTTGGCGTCGGCCATGACGTCTCCGACCACCTCGATCCGGCCGGTGACCCCCTCCGCCTCGAGCATGTCCTTCGAGCGCTCGTCCGGTGTGAAAAGCAGTGACGAGATGCGGTCGACTTCGATCCGATTGTGCTCCTCGGGCATCGAGAGGTCGCCGCTCCGGAGCCCGGCCTCGACGTGTGCGACCGGCGTATCCCCCGCCGCTCTCGCCCCGGCCAGCGTCGAGTTCGTGTCGCCGAAGACCAGCACCAAGTCCGGCTGCTCGGCCCGGACGGTCGCCGCGATCGCCGGCGTCAGCCGCTCGACGTCCGCGGTCTGGAGGTCGAGCCGGTGGGCCGGCGGCGGGAGCTGGAGCTCCTCGAAGAAGACCTCCGAGAGCTCGCGGTCGTAGTGCTGCCCGGTGTGGACGACGACCTCCTCGATGCCGCGCTCACGGAGCGCGACGGACAAAGGCCCGGACTTGATGAACTGCGGCCGGTTTCCGACGACGGACAGGACCTTCACGGCCCTCAACGATATGAGTCAGCCGGTTGCCGCGAACCAGGGCTTCGCCGTCGGCTCCGCCTTGAAGAAGTCCGAGAGCAGCTTCGACACCTTCCTGACACCGCTCGGCGAGGGATGCATCCCGTCCTCGAGGACGTCCTCGCAGTTCCAGACCAGTCCGTCGCGGCGCCCGGACACTCCGTCCGTCCAGAGGTAGGGCCCCCAGCCGACCCAGACCCGGCCCAGCCGGCCCTGGATCCCTTCCTGGACGAGCCACTTCGCCGCGAAGCCCGTCTCGTATGCGAACGGCTCGGGGTTGAGATGCGTCACCGCGTAGCCGCCGTAGGTCCGGCTGGAGACGTAGATGAGCTTCAGGTTCGGGAGACGGTTCGACAGGAGCCGGACGATCGTGCGGAGATGCGCCTGGAGCGCCCTCGCGTCCTGGGGGAACGGCCGGTCCTCGCCCGCGATCGCCTGCTTCAGCCAGACGACCTGGATCTGGCCGCGGGTGAGGCGAGCGCGCTGGATGCGGGCGTCGAGGTCGGGCCAGTACCGAGCCTTCGTCTTCGAGATCCGGGTGGCGTCCCAGCCGCCGCCGGGGCCCTCCACGAAGGTCAGGCTCCTGCTCGTCGCCGGATCCTGGACGGCGGCCTTCGCGAAGGAGGCGAACTCGCTCATCGCGTTCGACATCCCGACGCCGAGAACGCCGATGCGGCCTCGGATCGGACGCACACGCCGAGCCGCGTCGAGGCCGCGCCGCAGGTGGGCCCGTGGAGGCTTGTTCGCGGCCCCCGGGTAGAGGCCGCCGAGCTGACCGCGATGGCGGGACCGGTTCATATCCGTGATCGGCCTCAGGCCCGTCTGGCGCACGGAGCAGTCGGCGGCAGTCCGCGCCTCGCCGGCCTGGGAGTAGGCACCGGCAGGGAGGAGCGCGAGCGCCACGAGCGGGATGATCCGCAGGCCCTTCACGGTTTCAGGGTAGGCGGCCTCTGTTAGCCGGAAGTAAGTGGAGAGAGGTGGGCCGTGAAGGATTCGAACCTTCGACCTTGGGATTAAGAGTCCCCTGCTCTACCAACTGAGCTAACGGCCCGTCGGGAGGCGAGTATAGCCGGGCGTTTAGGCTCTCCTGAACCGCCGAAAGAGAGGAGAGCCATGGCCTTCGAACTGCCCCCGCTCCCGTACGACTACGCCGCGCTCGAGCCACACATCGACGAGCAGACGATGCGGCTCCACCACGACAAGCACCACCAGGCGTACGTGGACAACGCCAACAAAGCCCTGGCCGGAACCCAGTGGGAGGACAACTCCGTCGAGTCCGTGCTCGCAGAGCTCGACGCGATGCCGGAGGAGATCCGCACGACGGTTCGGAACAACGCCGGCGGCCACGCGAACCACACGCTCTTCTGGGAGATCATGAGCCCTGACGGCGGCGGAGAGCCGGAAGGCGAGCTGAAGGCCGGGATCGACGATCTGTTCGGCTCCGTCGACGAGCTGAAGGCGCTCATCAACGACCACGGCGTGAAGCGGTTCGGAAGCGGCTGGACCTGGCTCGTGTACGACGGAACCGGCCTCGCCGTGTACTCCACCGCCAATCAGGACAGCCCGGTGATTCAGAGCGACGAGCCGCTTCTGGGCATCGACGTCTGGGAGCACGCCTACTACCTGAAATACCAGAACAGGCGCCCGGAATACCTGGAAATTTGGTGGAACTGCATAAACTGGGCGGAGGTACAACGCAGATTCGAACTGGCTGACAAACGCCCACGCTAAAGAGAGCTCTTTAGCGGCCGATCAGGCGCAGACCCTTCTTTCGAGGGAGGTGCATGTGGATGAAGAGAACGGCGGCCGCAGCACTCTTCGCGTTTCTCCTGCTCGTTCCCGGCGCCTTCGCCGCCGGGAACCCTGAGGTCGCCGCTCTTCAGGTCGGTCTACGCCAGCGAGGGTTCTATCTCGGCACCGTCGACGGCGTCCTCGGCCCAGGCACCGTCTCGGCCGTGCGGCGGCTCCAGCAGCGCGCGCGGCTGACGGTCGACGGCGTCCCCGGGCCGCGAACGAAGCGGGCGCTCGGCCGGTTCGGCAGGCGGCCTCCGCTGGGCGGACGTCTCCTCATCGCGGGCACCCGCGGCTGGGACGTCGCCGCGCTCCAGTTTGCGATGGCGTCCCACGGCTTCCCGTCGGGAATCCTGGACGGGCACTTCGGCGCCGCCACCGAGCGCGCGCTGCGGACGTTCCAGCGGTGGGCGGGCCTGGGGGCCGACGGCATCGCGGGGCCCGGAGTCTTCTCTGCGCTGAGGGCCGCACCGCCCGCCTGTCCGATCTCGCTCAGCTCTCCGGTCGCTGGGCGCCTACACCGATCTCTTCGGTCCGCGCGGCAACCGCTTCCACACGGGGATCGACTACCCCGGTGCGACGGGAACTCCAGTCACGGCCGCGGCGGTCGGGCGAGTCGCGTTCGCCGGCTTCAGCGTCGGTGGCTGGGGGAACCTCGTGACGATTGCGCACGGGTCCGGCACGAGAACGATGTACGCCCACCTGTCTCGGGTCGGCGTTCGTGTCGGCCAGTACGTCGTGCCCGGCCAGCGGATCGGCCGCATCGGGTCGAGCGGCCACTCGACGGGGCCGCACCTGCACTTCGAGGTCCGCGTGCGAGGCGGCGCGGTCGATCCCCTGACAGGCCTCTAGTGCAGTGCCACGGGCTCCCGCGGGAGCTCGAAGTGGAAGCGTGCGCCGGACGGCTCGGCAGGCTCGTAGCGTAGGTCGCCGCCAAGAGCCTTCGCGAAGGACTTCGCAATCGCGAGGCCGAGGCCCGCGCCCTGCCGATGGCGCTTCGCCGAGTCCGTCTGCGAGAAACGGTCGAAGAGGACCGGGACGAACTCGTCGGGCACGCCCGGGCCATGGTCCTCGACGATCACGTCGACGAGGCCGTTCCACTGCGTCCGCACCTCGATCGGCGGGGCGCCGTAGCGCAGAGCGTTCGTGAGGAGGTTCCCGATCACACGCTCGAAGGCAAGCGCGTCCGTGACGACCTCGAGGGCCGGCTCCACCCCCACGTCGACGTCGTCGATCCGCTCCGGTGCGATGCGCGCCAGCAGCTCGTCGATCCGCTCACGAGGATGGAATCGCTCCGGGCTCAGCGCGATCGCGTGCGCGTCGAGGCGCGAGAGATCCAGCAGCTGATGCGTCAGCTCGGCGAGCTGCAGGCTCTGCTCGTAGAGCGTCTTGCGGAGATCCACCAGCTGCTCGTCGGCGAGCTCGTGGCCACGCAGATGCAGCGTCGCCGCGATCCCGTGAACGACGGCGATCGGCGTTTGCAGCTCGTGCGAGGCCAGGGAGACGAACTGCGTCTTCAGCTCGTCGAGCCTCTCCAGCTCGTCGAGCCTCGACTCCAACTCCTCGACTCTGTCCCCCCTCGCGGTCATTGGCGGAATGAGGGCAGGCGCGGACGGCCTCGCCGCCCGCGCTGCCGTTCTCCCTCAGGCTGGCGGCGGGCCTTCTTCGACGTAGGTCGAGCGACGGCGGCCAGGAACGCCGCCCCAGCTGGACCAGAACATCATCGAGAGGATCAGCCCCACTGCGCCGACGACCATCAGGATGACGCCGATGGCGTCCTCGCTGATGCCTGCGACGTCGCTCTGCAGACCCCAGACGAGAATCGCCCCGACGGCAACCAGTAACAGGCTTACTCCGAGTCCCATTCAGTGCCTCCTTTTGCGGCTGCGCAGGGCGAATGCCCTGCCGCAACTACACCCCGTGTACCCGCTCCGGCTGCGCCACTAACTCGGTAGGCTCGCGGTCGGTGCGCGCCGGGTCCCTGATCACGGTTCTCCTGGTTTCCCTCGTGCTCGCGGCGATCGCGACAGCGGTCGCAATCTTCGTCCCGTGGCTCCCGGATCAGTCCTCCAAGGAGGCGGAGCGGATCGACTTCGTCTTCTGGTTCGTGACCGCGATCTGCATCGCAATCTTCGCGGTGGTCGCGGGGATCAGCGTCTACTCGCTGGTCAAGTTCCGCGCGCGGCCGGACGACGACTCGGACGGCCCTCCGATCCACGGTCACACCGGAATCGAGATCGCGTGGACCGCGATTCCGCTCGTCCTGGTGATCGCGATGATCGTGGTCAGCTCGGTCGCGCTGGCGCAGAACGACCGCGTGCCCGACAACGCACTTCGCGTGGAGGTCTGGGGCCAGCAGTTCGCGTGGACGTTCCTGTACCCGGAGCAGGGCGCCGAGGCGGGCGAGGACAAGATGGCCTGCGTCCGGCGCGACCAGGGGATCATCGAGGACGGGTGCAAGATCTCGGCGAACCTCAGACTTCCGGTCGACCGCCCGACTCGCCTCTACTTGTCGGCCCGGGATGTGATCCACTCGTTCTGGGTGCCGGAGTTCCGCCAGAAGCAGGACGCTGTTCCGGGAATCACGACCCAGATCACGGTCACCCCGACCGAGACCGGGAGCTACCGCCTGATCTGCACCGAGCTCTGCGGGCTCGGCCACGCGCTGATGCGGACCCGGGCGATCGTTACGTCGCGCAGCCGTCTTTGAACGCTGGCTAACGTCCCGGACGACTCCAGGTGGCATGAGTTGACCGCGGTCCACGAGCACAGCGAAGAGCACGAAGCGCAGGCGCCGCCGCCGCGGCGGCGGACGGGCCTGCGGCGGTTGCTGGCGCCGGGTTGGGCGCGCGCGGCGTGGATGACGGCGCTCTTCGCCGGCCTCGGCTTCGGCATCGTCGTGGGGATCCGCGCGCTCGCCGGCTGGGAGCCGATCCTCGAGTGGGAGCCGATCATCTCGGTCGCCTTCCTGGTTACTGCTCCGATCGGGTTCCTCTCCGGGCTCGGCGCGTTCGACTACTGGCTCCGCTGGGCCTTCGGCTTCCCGACGCAGCCCGAGGACCACTCGGGCCACGGCGCAAAGCGCTGGACCGACTACTTCCGGATCAACACCGACCACAAGGTGATCGGCATCCAGTACGTCGTGACGACGGTCTTCTTCTTCCTCGCCGGCGGGATGATGGCGATGCTCGTCCGCGCCGAGCTCGCGCGGCCGGAAGCGGACTTCGTCGACCCGCAGACCTACAACGAGCTCTTCACGGCGCACGCTGCGCTGATGATCTTCCTCTTCGTGATCCCGGCCTTCGCCGGGCTCGCGAACTACGTGCTGCCGATCATGATCGGCGCGCCCGACATGGCGTTCCCGCGCCTGAACGCCCTGTCGTACTGGCTGCTCCCGATCGCCGGGATCATGATGCTCTCGAGCTTCTTCTTCCCGGGCTTCGGCGCCGGCTGGACGAACTACGCGCCGCTTTCGGTGGAGCAGCCGTTCGGGAACATCTTCTTCACGATGGCGGTCCAGTGGGCGGGCGCGTCGTCGATCGCGACCGCGCTGAACTTCCTGGTCACCATCATCACCATGCGGGCGCCGGGGATGACGTTCTGGCGCATGCCGCTCCTCGTCTGGGCGAACTTCACGACCTCACTGCTCGTCGTGATCGCGACGCCGTTCATCGCCGGCTCGCAGTTCTTCGTCACGTTCGACAAGCTGATGCACACCCACTACTTCGACATGGAGGGCGGCGGCTACGCGCTCGGGCTACCAGCACATCTTCTGGTTCTACTCCCACCCGGCGGTCTACATCATGATCCTGCCCGGCTTCGGAATCGTCTCCGAGGTGATCTCGTCGATGTCCCGGAAGCCGATCTTCGGCTACCGCCTGATGGCGCTCTCCCTCGTCGCCATCCTCATCCTCGGCTTCTCCGTGTGGGCGCACCACATGTTCGTCGCCGGGATGGCGCCTTGGCTCCGCATCCCGATGATGATCACGACGCTGCTGATCGCCGTGCCGACCGGAATCAAGGTGTTCTCCTGGCTGGCCACGACCTGGGAGGGGAAGATCAACTTCTCGACGCCGATGTTATTCGCGCTCGGGTTCGTCTCGATGTTCGTGATCGGCGGACTGTCAGGGATCTTTCTCGGCGCCGTCCCGATCGACATCCACTCGTCGGACACCTACTACGTCGTCGCGCACATCCATTACGTGCTCTTAGGTGGCTCACTGTTCACGATCTTCGCGGGCTTCTACTACTGGTTCCCGAAGATGACCGGGCGGATGTACAACGAGACGCTCGGGAAGATCCACTTCTGGTGCACCTTCCTCGGCGTGAACGCGACGTTCTTCCCGATGCACCTCATCGGCCTACAGGGCCAGCCGCGGCGGGTCTACACGTACGAGGACCGGTTCAGCGAGTGGAACTTCTTCATCTCGATCTCGTCCTTCCTGCTGGGCGCCTCGTTCATCATCTTCGTCTACAACATGACCGTGAGTTGGGCCCATGGCGCGCGGGCTCCGGCGAATCCGTGGCGGGCAATGACGCTCGAGTGGCAGGTCTCGTCGCCGCCGCCGGTCTTCAACTTCGACGAGATCCCGCAGGTGGTCGGGAACCCGTACGAGTACGGCGTCCCAGGCGCAAAGCACGCGATCCTGAACGGGGAGCGTGATCGTGAGGTCGCGACGGAGGAGGTCCGGCGGTGAGGCATCTCCTGGTCGTGGCGAACGAGACGGTGACGGGGAGCGGGCTGATCGACGCCGTCAAGCGGAAGGCCGACGAGCAGGGCGTCGAGCTCGTGACCGTCCTCGCGCCGGTCTCGTCACCGGACGCGGGCTACGTCGTCTACGAGGACACGCGGCGCGCCGCGGCCGGGCGGCGGCTCGACCGGACGCTCACGCAGCTCCGCGAGGCCGGCATCCCCGCGCACGGGCTCGTGCTCGAGACCGACCCGGAGTCGGCGGTCAAGGATGCGTTCGGGATGCTGGACCCGGCCCCGACCGACATCATCGTCTCCACCCACCCGCTCCAGAAGTCGGGCTGGCTGCGCAAGAACGTCGTCGACCGGATCCGGAAGGCGGCCGGCGAGGTCCCCGTCGAGCACGTCGTCGCCGAGGACTCGGACGAGGAGGGAATGCGCAACGTGCTCGTCGTCGCGAACGAGACGGTCGTCGGCAAGCCGCTGATCGACCGGATCCGCGAGCGCGCCGAACAGGGCCCGGCGAGCTTCCTGATCATCTCGCCGCAGAGCGACCCCAGCCAGGGCGAGCATCCGGACGCCGAGCGGCGCCTCCGCCGCACGCTTTCCGAGCTACGCGCCGCCGGCATCGAGGCCCACGGCCAGATCGCACACCCGGATCCCTACACGGCGGCGATGCAGGCGATCGAGGACGAGCGTGTGGACGAGGTGATCGTCTCGACGTTCGAGCCGTCGCGGTCGCCGTGGATGCGGCGCAACCTCGTTCAGCGGCTGCACAGCGATGCCAAGGTCCCGGTCGAGCACGTCGTCATCGCGCCCGAGGAAGTGGGAGCCGACCCGCCGGCGGTGACGGCCGAGTGAGCGCGCACGCCGAGGCGCATCACGGACTGCATCCGCCCGAGGCAAATCGCAGCTCCCGGGTCGATGCCCCGACCCTCGGGATGCTCCTCTTCATCGCCTCGGAGATCATGCTCTTCGGGTCGTTCTTCACGGCGTACTTCTTCATCCGCGTCAACGGGAACTCAGAGTGGCCACTGGAGCCCTTCCACCTTCCGGTCTTCGTCGCCGGCGTGAACACGGCGATCCTGGTCACCTCCAGCTTCACGATCCACTGGGCCCTGCAGTCGATCAAGCGCGGCAACCGGGCGGGCCTCCAGGCCGGGCTCGTCCTGACTCTCGCGCTGGGCGCCACGTTCCTGATCACGCAGATGCTCGAGTACGCGCGCGTCGGCTTCTCGCCGGCGGACGGCGCGTTCGGGACGATCTTCTACGGGCTGACCGGGCTCCACGGCGCGCACGTGTTCGTCGGGCTCACGCTGCTCACGTTCGCGACGATCAGGGCGTTCCGTGGGCACTTCACCGAATCGCACCACCATGGCGTCGAGATCCCGGGGATCTACTGGCACTTCGTGGACGTAATGTGGATCGTGGTGTACGCGACGATCTACCTCTTGTAGAGCGCCATGAGGAATCCATTCCGGAATGAGGCAGATGCTTTCCGGCTGGTGCTGCTCGCGGTCGGCTACTTCGCGCTGATCGTCATCGCGGCCGCGATCAACACCTGGCTCGGCGTCGCCGTTTTCGTGCTGCTCACGCTCCTGGCGATCGCCGTGGTCGTCAAGGCCCGGCGCGAGCCGCCGCAGCGGGCGGTGATCCGGCCGAGCGCGCCCGGCGAGCGCCGCATCCTCGTGATCGCGAACGAGACCGTCGGCGGGACGCCGCTTCGGGACGTGATCCACCGCCGAGCCGAGGGCGTCGAGGAGATCGTCCGCGTCGTCTGCCCCGCGCTGATGTCGCCCGTTCGCTACTTCGCTTCCGACGAGGACGGCCCCAGGGCCGCGGCGCAGGTACGGCTGGAGCGGAGCCTCGAGCGCCTTCGCGAGCTCGGCGTGACGGCGGAGGGAGAGGTCGGCGACGCCGATCCGCTCCAGGCGATCGAGGACGGCTTACGCACCTTCGGCGCCGACGAGGTGATCATCTCGACGCATCCGGAGGGCCGGTCGGTCTGGCTCGAGAAGGGAGTCGTCCGCGCGGCACGCGAGCGCTTCGACGTGCCGATCACGCACGTGGTCGTGGATCTCGAGGCCGAACGCGACGAAGCACCGGCCTAGTCCTTTCGGGCGGGTTCTGGTGCCAGGCACCGAGCCGTGGCTCCGTCGGGCAGTGAGGGCTTGGCGCTGACGCTGATCTGCGTACCAGTCTCCGCCCGCCAGGCCGTGTCCTGGTGCCAGGCACGAAGACGCGTCCCGCCGGGACAGGGCTAGCCGCCGCTGACGTAACGCGCGAGTGCGCGGATCTGCTCGTCCTCGAGCTGGTCGCCGAAGGCCGGCATCCCGCCACCGCCGTTCGTGATCTGCTGGACCGCGTCCTCGAAGCTGGGCTGAGCCTCGTCGAGGTTCGGTCCGACGGTGCCCGAGGTCCCCGCCTTCTCGAGCACGTGGCACGAGCCGCAGTTGCTCGTGAAGAGCGACTTCGGATCGTCGCCGCCCGCCCCCGGTCCGCCGCCGATCGAGGCGTCGGGGTTGGCAGCAACCAGGGCCACGTAGAGCGCCACGGCATCGGCGTCGGGATCGTCGAGGAGGTCTTCAGGCATCGGCGGGACGGGATAGTCGATCTGCTGCCGGACGACCTCGCGGATCGTGTCCTCCGCGAAGCCCTCCATCCGCGGGGCGGAGAACGCGTCGTCGAGATTCGGGCCGCTCGCCGGGTTCTGCACCGGGTTCGAGCCGTTCGTACCCGCCTCGCGAAGCGTGTGGCAGCCGCCGCAGGTCTGCTGGAAGATCTCCTTGCCGCGGGCCGGGTCGGCGGTCTCCTCCGTGAGCCCTTCGGTGCCGCAGCCGGTGACCGCGAGCGCGGTGAGAACCAGGAGAGCGGCGCCGACCGCCCGCAACTTACGTAGACGGCTGGGTCGCTGACCCGAGGCCGGCGGTCGCTTCGTCCCGGCTTCCGTAGATCGTGAAGACCCGGTCGAGGCCCGTGATCTCGAAGATCTTCGTGATGTTGCGGTCGCTCGAGACGAGCGACAGTTGGCCGTCGTTCGTGCGGAGCCGCTTGACTCCGCCGACGAGGACGCCGAGGGTCGTCGAGTCGATGAAGGTCGTGTTGGAGAAGTCGACGACGACCTCCTTCGCACCCTGGTTGATCACCTCGAGGAGCTGCTGCTTGAACTCCGGCGCCGTGTAGAGGTCGACCTCGCCCGTCAGCGAGATCACGTAGGCCGAGTCGCCCAGCTGTTCGGTGTTGATGTCGAAGTTCACGCGCCTCCCTAGGTTCGTAAAGCAGCCGGGAGTCTAGTGGGTCGCGACGCTACTGGTTCGCGTTGGGGGCCGGCGCGTTCGCGGCCTTCTTGAGCGCCGGAAGCTGAGCCCTCACCGCGGGCGCGCTCGCCGAATCGGGCGCGACCTCGAGGTAGCGCTCGTACGCCGTGACGGCAGCCTTCAGGTCGCCGGCGGACTGGGCGGCCTGGCCGAGCTGGAGGAAGATCAGCGGCTCCTCCGCCTCTAGGTCGTCCGGCGTCACCGCCACGAGCTTGTTGAACACCCGCGTCGCGTCCTTGTAGGACTGCTGGGCGCCGAGGAACGCGTTGTTCAGCTGCTGGTTGTACTTCTGCGACTCGAGCGCCGTGATCTGCGGGTTGGAAAACGCCTGGCCGAACGGGCTCGAGGTGCCCGGAGTCAGCACGTCGCCGCCGGTCAGCTCCGTGAGCTGCGCGCGCGCGACCGCGCCCTGCTCCTCGTTGATGCGGGCCTGGGCCATGTGCAGCGCACCGAGCTGGCGCAGCGCTTCACGGTCGCTCGGCCGCATCTGCACGTAGCGCTCGAGCGGCTGGATCGCCTCCGCGTTCCGGTTCTCCCGCTGGAGCGCCGAGGCGAGGTCCCGGTAGCCCTGTGGGTTGTTCGGCTCGTCCTTGATCTTGTCGTTCGACTCGTCGACGCTCGGCCCGGCATCCGATGACTGAGAGAGGCCCTGGAGGACGTCACCGAGGCCCGTCCCGGGGATGGAGCCGCCGACGTTGAAGATCACGTAGCCGAGGCCGAACACGACCGCGAGGAAGACGAACATCCACTTCGCCTGTCGCCGCAGGCGGGGGAAGAACATCGTGTCCTCGTAGGTCGCGGTGGGCGTGCGCGAAGGCGCCGGAGGCCGAGGATTCGGCCGGCGCTCTCGCTGCTGCCTGTTGCGTCGCTGTGCCGAACGTGCCATGCAGGCCCTAGGGTAGCGACCGCCAATCGAACGACTCGCCGATTGAAGTGCGCGAAGTCCCGATACGCGTACAACCCGACGAGCCCTTCGACGGTGTCGGCCGGGAGGGCGTAGTCGTTCCGCCGCGCGATCTCGAGCAGCGTCTCTGGCCGCACCGTCCCCTCTAGGTGGACATGGAGCTCGATCTTCGGGAAGCTCACTCGGTGGCGAGGCGGGCGGCGTCAGCGGCCTGCCAACGGCGCTCGAGCACGACCGCGAGCCAGATCGAGAGCTCGAAGAGCGCGAAGAGCGGGATCACCTCGAACGCGAGCGAGACCGGGTCCACCGTGGGGAGCAGGATCGCCGCGCCGAGCAACGCGACGTAGCCGATTCGCCGGTTCGACCGCAGCTGGGCCGACGTCAGGACGCCGAGCCGCACGAGCCCGAGAACGAAGATCGGTAGCTGGAAGACCAATCCGGTCGCGAAGATCATCAGGGCGACGAACGAGAGGAAGTAGCTCGCGCGGATCTGGATGTCGTAGAGCTCCTCGTCGTACTGGGTGAGGAACTCCAGCGCCCGCGGGAGGATCACGAAGTACGCGAACGCCATTCCGCCCGCGAAGAGGACGGTCGCCAGAGCCACGAAGCGCGCGACGACCCGCTGGTTCTGATCCTGCACCGCCGGCGCGAAGAAGCTCCACGCCTGCCAGACGAGCACTGGGAAGGCGAGGGCGAGCGTGGCGTAGAAGCTCACCTTCAGGCCGGTCGTGAAGGGCTCGGCGACTCCGAGCGTCACCAGCCTGCGGTCGTCGGGGAGCAGCTCGAGCAGCAGCTCGATCAACTCCTCGTGGAAGTAGAACGCGATCGGGAAGGCGACCACGATCGTCAGGACGCAGACGATCAGCCGGCCGCGCAGCTCCTCGAGGTGCTCGACGAGGGTCGCCTCCTCGCCGTACGAGAGGCGGCGCGGGAGTCGTCTCATCGGGCCCTAGGAAACGGTGTCGCGCTCGCGCGGCGGTGCGGGCTCGGCGGCGCGCTCTTCGTCTTCGGCCGCCGGCAGCCGAGGCGGGGCCTCGTCGTCCTTGCCTGTGACGGCGTCCTTGAACTCGCGCATGCCCTTGCCGACCGACTTGCCGATCTCCGGGACGCGCTTCGCCCCGAAGAGGAGCAGGACGACCACGAGGAAGATGAGGACTTCGGGAAGCCCGATGCCGAAGGGCATATCGGCACCTTAGCAGCGGTTTCGGAGTTCTCCGGAGGCAGAACCAACGCTGGTACGATGAGGCTTCGAGGCGGGCGTTTGCCCGCCACTCGTCTGAAAAGGAGCGGTTTGGCGCTACTGGAACTGAAGGACCTGCACGTCGCGCTCGAGGACGGCACCGAGATCGTCAAGGGCGTCGATCTCGAGGTCGACACCGACCAGATCCACGCGATCATGGGCCCCAACGGCTCGGGGAAGTCGACCCTTGCCTATGCGCTGATGGGCCACCCGGCCTACGAGATCACCGAGGGGAAGGTCCTCTTCGACGGTGAGGACCTGACGGAGATGGAGGCGGACGAGCGCGCGCAGAAGGGCCTGTTCCTCGCCTTCCAGTATCCGCACGCCGTCCCGGGCGTCACCGTCACGAGCTTCATGCGCTCGGCGATCAACGCGATTCGCAAGGCACGCAAGGGCGAGGACGCCCCAATTCCGATCCCCGAGTTCCGCAAGGAGATGCTGGCGGCGATGGAGCGGCTGAGCATCCCGCGAGAGCTCGCCCAGCGCTACCTGAACGACGGCTTCTCGGGCGGCGAGAAGAAGCGGGTCGAGATTCTCCAGATGGCGATGCTGAAGCCGCGGATCGCCGTGCTCGACGAAACCGACTCCGGGCTCGACATCGACGCGCTGCGCATCGTCGCCGGCGGCGTCCGCGAGCTCGTCGGCCCCGAGATGGGCGCACTCGTGATCACGCACTACCAGCGGATCCTCAACTACATCGAGCCCGATTTCGTCCACGTTTTCGTCGACGGGAAGATCGTCGCCGAGGGCGGGTCGGAGCTTGCGCATACACTGGAAGCGGAAGGGTACGAGGCGTTCATGCCCGAGAAGGTGGAGAGCTGATGGCGGTCACCGAGAGCGAGACCCAGGTCGTCGCCGAGATCGGCAGCGACTACAAGTACGGCTTCCACAGTCCCGACGCAGCCGAGGACTACTTCTTCAAGTCCGGCCGGGGCCTCTCTCGCGAGCTCGTGGCGGCGATCTCCGAGCACAAGAACGAGCCGCAGTGGATGCGGGACTATCGACTCAGGTCGCTCGAGTACTTCCTGGCGCGCCCGCTCCCGGACTGGGGCGGCGACGTCTCCGAGATCGACTTCGACAACATCTTCTATTACATCCGGCCGACCGAGAAGCAGGCCAAGTCCTGGGAGGATCTCCCGCCGGACATCAAGGACACCTGGGATCGGCTCGGGATTCCCGAGGCCGAGCGGAAGTTCCTCGCCGGCGTCGGCGCCCAGTACGAGAGCGAGGTCGTCTACCACAAGCTCAAGGAGGACCTCGAGAAGCAGGGCGTCCTGTTCCTCGACATGGACTCCGGGCTGCGCGAGCACGAGGACCTCGTCAAGCAGTACTTCGGGACGATCATCCCGGCGAACGACAACAAGTTCGCAGCGTTGAACTCCGCCGTCTGGTCGGGCGGGTCCTTCATCTACGTCCCGCCGGGTGTGCACATCGAGATGCCGCTCCAGGCCTACTTCCGCATCAACGCGGAGAACATGGGCCAGTTCGAGCGCACACTGATCATCGTCGACGAAGGCGCCTTCGTGCACTACGTCGAGGGCTGCACGGCGCCGATCTACTCGAGCGACTCGCTGCACTCGGCCGTCGTCGAGATCATCGTCAAGCCGGGTGGGCGCTGCCGGTACACGACGATCCAGAACTGGTCGACGAACGTCTACAACCTCGTCACCAAGCGCGCGGTCGCCTACGAGAACGCGACGATGGAGTGGGTCGACGGGAACCTCGGCTCGAAGCTGACGATGAAGTACCCGGCGATCTGGCTGATGGGCGAAGGCGCCCACGGCGAGGTGCTCTCGATCGCGTTCGGCGGAGCCGGCCAGCACCAGGACGCCGGCGGGAAGGCAGTCCACGTTGCGCCGAACACGACCTCCGTCATCACCTCCAAATCGGTCTCGAAGAACGGCGGGCGAGCCGGCTACCGCGGCCTGCTCGAGGTGGCCAAGGGCGCACACGGCTCGAAGTCGAAGGTCGTCTGCGACGCGCTGATCCTCGACGAGGAGTCGCGCTCGGACACCTATCCGTACATGAAGATCGACGAGGACAACGTCGACATCGGCCACGAGGCGACGGTCTCGAAGATCGGCGAGGAGCAGCTCTTCTACCTGATGTCGCGCGGGCTCTCCGAGGCGGAGGCGTCCGCGATGATCGTCTCCGGCTTCGTCGAGCCGATCACGAAAGAACTTCCACTGGAGTACGCAGTCGAGTTGAACCGGCTGATCCAGCTCCAGATGGAAGGCTCCGTCGGTTGATCCAGGTCCAGCACGTCGACTTCATCGCCCAGCCCGTCAGTGATCTGAAGCGGGCCGCCGAGTTCTACGGCGAAACGATCGGGCTGATGCGTAACCCGGCCTCGGGAGACCGCTGGGCGGAGTACGAGACCGGAAACCTCTCGATCGCCCTCTCGATGTACGGCGGCACTATCGGCCTGCGAGTCGAGGACGTGGATGCCGCGCGCGCCACGCTCGAGGGCGAGGGCCTCGAGTTCGGCATGGACACGTTCGACTCCGGGGTCTGCAACGGCGCGCCGTTCACCGACCCGGACGGAAACCGGTTGCTGCTGCACCGCCGCTACGCGCCCTTGGACAGCTGGGAACTCGAGACCGGCGACGTCCAGCGCACGGATTTCATCGGCGTCTCGGTCACGGATCGCGCCCGGGGCGGCGAGTTCTACGGCGGCCGGCTGGGCCTGGCGCGGAACGGGCTCTCGAGCGACGAGTGGCCCGAGTTCGGCGGCGACAACGTCGGGCTCGTCCTGAGCACGCCCAGAGCAGCGGCACGAGCCGGAGCACACCCCGCAGTTCTCGATCGCGTTTCGGGTGCCCGACGTGTCTGCGTCCATGGAGCGGCTCCGTCGCGAGGGCGTCGAGGTCGAGCCGGAGCAGCCGTACGATTCCGGCGTCTGCCACATGGCGTTCTTCCGCGACCCCGACGGTAACTCCCTGATCCTGCACCACCGCTACGCGCCGTACAGCGACGGCTCCAAGCCCTGATGCAGGTCGAGCGAGTGGACTTCGTGTCGTTCCTGACGGAGGACATCACCCGTGCGAAGCGCTTCTACTCCGAGGTCCTCGAGCTCGAGCTCGAGACCGAAGCGGAGAACGACATGGAGTTTCGCGCCGGCCAGGTGACGCTGGACATCTTCAATCCAGCCAGCATCGGCCAGCCTTTTGCGCCGAGCCCCGCAGGTCTGGCGCTCCGTGTGCCTGATGTCGCCGAGGCTCGGTCGGAGCTCGAGGCGAAGGGCGTCGAGTTCGACGGCGAGACTGTCGACACGGGTGTCTGCCACATGGCCTTCTTCAAGGATCCGGACGGAAATACGCTGATGCTCCACCGGCGCTACGCACCGGTCGCGGAGGCCTGATGGAGGTCGAGCAGGTCGACTTCGTGTCCGTTCCGACGCGCGACATCGCGCGGGCCGTGGCCTGGTACCGGGACGCCCTCGGGCTTCCGGTATCCGAGTACACGGAGGGCGAGGTGGAGACGCCGAATGTGACGCTCTCGTTCTGGAACCCCGAGGAGCAGGGTGAGCAGTTCGTTCGGAACGAGAGCGGGATCGGCCTGCGCGTTGCCGACGTCGAGGCGGCCGTCGAGGAGGCTCGCGGTCGCGGCGCCGAGGTGATGGGCATCCAGGACTCGGGCGTCTGCCACATGGGCTTCGTCAGGGATCCCGACGGGAACGTCCTGATCCTCCATCGAAGGTACAAGCCTCGTGGATAGGGCTGCCGCCGCCTCCCGCTACGCCGAGCTGCCGATGCCGTCCACGACCGACGAGCACTGGCGCTTCACCGACCTGAAGGGCTTCGACCCCGAGGCCTTCGTCTCCAACGGCCACGTCCCGGTGCCAGGCACCGAGACCGGTCTGCCGGAGACGATGCTCGATGTGGACACGTCCGGCCTGGCCGTGGTGCGCGAGGGCGGGATCTCGATCGAGCGTTCGCCCGACCCGCGCATCACGTTCGAGCCGTTCACCGACCACGAGCGGCTCGGCGAGCTCGTCGGGACGGACGAGAAGTTCGCGGCCCACAACGCCGCGGTCTGGGAGCACGGCCTGCTCGTCGTGGTGCCGAAGGGCGTCGAGCTCGAGCAGCCGCTCGTCATTCGGATCGTCAACTCGACCGAGGGCGGCGCTCTCTTCTTCCGGCTGCTCGTGATCGCCGAGCCTGAGAGTCGCTTCTCACTGATCGAGGACTCCGCGTCGGCCTCGCCCGAGCTCGAGGGCTACACGAACTCGGTGACCGAGATCTTCGTCGAGCAGGCGGCGAAGCTCGAGTACGTCTCGATCCAGAACCTCTCGCAAAACACGTGGCACTTCGCCTCCCACCACGCGCGGGTCGAGCGGGACGCCGAGCTGGACTGGGTCGCGGGCGGCTTCGGCTCGCGCCGCGGCAAGGTCTGGATCCAGAACGACCTGACCGGGCCGGGCGCGACTTCCCGGGTCACCGGCGCCTACTTCGCCGACGGCGACCAGCACCTGGACTACGACACCTACCAGCTCCACTCGGCGCCGAACACCACGTCCGACTTCGCGTTCAAGGGCGCGCTCCGCGACCACGCCACGGCCGTCTGGCGCGGGATGATTCGCGTCGAGAAGGACGCCCAGCGGACGAACGCCTACCAGGAGAACAGGAACCTCATGCTGTCGCCCACGACGCACGCGGTGCCGATTCCGGGCCTGGAAATCCTCGCGAACGACGTCCGCTGCACGCACGGCGCGACCGTCGGCCAGGTCGATCGCGACCAGCTCTTCTACCTGATGGCGCGCGGCCTCTCCCGCGGCGAGGCGGAGCGGCTGATCGTCCGCGGCTTCTTCACAGACGTGCTCGCCCGTGTCGAGCTCGAGCCGGTGCGCGAGGCGCTCGGCGACGCGCTCGAAGCCCGCATCCCGCAGGCGTAGGGCCCAACATTAAGCCGGCCGTAATGGTCGTCAGCCTACGCTGAGCCCGTGATCCTGCTCGGGATCGCCTTCCTCGCCGGCCTGATCACGGCCATCTCGCCGTGCGTCCTGCCCGTGCTCCCGATTCTGCTCGGCGGGGGAGCGTCGGGCCGGCGGCCGTTCGGGATCATCCTCGGCCTCGTCGGGAGCTTCAGCGTCTTCACCGTGATCGGCGCTTCACTCCTCGATTCGCTGGGGCTGCCGCAGGACACCTTGCGGAATCTCGCGATCGTGCTGCTCCTGCTGCTAGCCGCGACGCTGCTCTTCCCGGCGGTCGCGCGGCTCGCTGAGCGCCCGCTGCTTTTCCTCACCCGCCGGCGGCCGCTCACCGAGAGCAACGGCGTCCTCCTCGGCGTGAGCCTCGGGCTCGTCTTCGTGCCATGTGCCGGTCCTGTGCTCGCGGCCGTGACCGCGCTGTCGGCGACCGGGGGCGGCGGCCTCGAGACGTTCTTCGTCGCCGTCGCGTACGCGAGCGGCGCCGCCGTGCCGATGCTCGCGATCGCCGTGGGGAGCAAGCGCCTCACGGACGGAGTTGGATTCCTCCGCCGCCACGCGGAGACGACGCGACGTGCGGCCGGCGCCCTCATCGCCGTCTCCGCCGTCGCGATCGCGCTCGGGGCCGACCAGCGGTTCACGACCGCCGTGCCCGGCTACACGGAGGCGTTGCAGGAGAAGATCGAGCAGAGCTCGACGGCGGAGCGCGAGCTTGCGAGGATGCGACGCACCGGCGATCAGCCCGCGCTGGTCGCGAGCGAAGCGCAGCGCGCGCCTGAGCTCGGGGGAATCGTCGGCTGGATCAACAGCGACCCGACCTCGCTTCGCCGGCTGCGCGGCCGGGTCGTGCTGGTCGACTTCTGGACCTACTCGTGCGTGAACTGCCTCCGTACGCTGCCTCACCTCAAGAAGTGGGACCGCGCGTACCGAGATGACGGACTGACGATCGTCGGCGTCCACTCGCCCGAGTTCGCCTTCGAGCGGGAGCCCGACAACGTGCGCAGCGCGGTGCGCAAGCTCGGGATCCGCTACCCGGTCGCGCTCGACAACGACTTCGTCACCTGGACGAACTACGCGAACCAGTATTGGCCTGCGAAGTACCTGATCGACCGGTCGGGACGCGTCCGCTACTACCACTACGGCGAAGGCGAGTACGAGGAGACGGAGCGGCAGATCCGCCGCTACCTCGGCTCGGGCGTCAGCGGCGAAGTCTCGGAGGTGGCCGACCGGACGCCGAGAGGTCCCCTCACACCCGAGACGTACCTCGGCTTCGAGCGGCTCGCCAACTTCGTCGGGAGCCGGGTCGTCCCGAACCACGAGGGCTCGTACAGCTTCCCGGCGTTCCTCGGGCCGGGCCAACTCGCCTACGAGGGCCGCCTGGTCGTCGAGCCGGAGCGGATCGTGGCGAAGCGCGGGGCCAAGCTGCGCATCCAGTTCACCGCCCGCGAGGTGAACCTCGTCCTGGGAGGGACCGGCAGGCTCGAGGTCCTGCTCGACGGCAGGCCACGCCGGACGATCTCGATCGGCGGCGAGCCGCGTCTCTACCGGCTGCTGGAGCTGCCGGAGCTCCACGAGGGCCTGCTCGAGCTGCGCTTCACGCCGGGCCTCTCGGCGTACGCGTTCACGTTCGGCTGAGTCCGGCCGGTTCAAACGCTGGTCCGGCGCCTGCCGCGGCACACGCGGGTGTGTCGTGCGGATGAATCGCGCCCGTTCCGTTCGCGCAACGTTCGTGCGCCGCCGCTAGGCGTTCGCGCCGCGCAGACAGTCGACGTAGTACCTGCCGGCGAGGAAGCGCCGGCAGTCGGCGCGCCTGGCGGCCGCCGAGCTGTGCTTGACGGCGACGATCGAGCCGATCCCGTACGCGCAGTAGGAGCGGTGCGCCGGCTTCGCGAGCTCGCACAGCCGCGCCGCCCGGAGGTCGGCCGGATCGGTGTTGAGGATGTCCCGAACCGCGCCGAAGATGCACTGCTCCTCGCCGCTTCCCGCGTTCGCACAGAGCTCCCGAGCCTTGGCGGGGTCCTGCCGAGAGTTCCCCGACGCGTCACGTCCGTACGACTGGAAGCACAGCTCGACGAAGCCCTCCTCGCTTTTCCGGCACCAGTCGGCCGCCTTCTTCCAGTCCCAGCCGACGCGCGGCAGGATCTGCGAGGTGACCAGCAGGTAGCAGTACGTCTTGTCCGACCGCGAGACGATCCCGCACGGGTAGAGCAGGTCGTTCTTCTTCAGCCACGGCGAGGTGATCCCGTAGGACGACTGCTGGTTCTCCATGAAGACGCCGCCGCTGCACGAGACCTGGTCGAAGTTGGTGCCGAGCCGGTGGCAGAGCCGCAGCGCGCCCGGCAGGTCGTACAGCGTGTAGAGCATCAGCCCGTGGCCGAGGCCGTGGACGCACTGGTAGTAGACGAACGAGCTCGACGTGCTCTTCGTCTGCTCGCAGACCGTGCGCGCGACCGACGCGACCTTCGTTTTCGGGACATCGGCGAGCTTCCACTCGAGCAGGCCGTGGTAGTAGCCGGACGCGCAGATCCCGTTTCCCTCGGCGAGCGCGGTGCCGACGTCGCCGTCGTGGTGCTGGAGCGAGGCGGCGCCGATCGTGTGGGCGATCCGGTGGCAGTCCGCCTCGACGGCGTCCTCCCCGAGCTTCTCCTCGAAGAGTGCGAGGGCGGGCTTCGGGCCCTCGCGAAACGCGATGTTGCCGAACGCCTGCCGCCGGCAGTCCGCGTCGAGGCATCCTTCGAGCCGCTGCGTGTTGGGCTTGAACGGCTTGATCTTCGCGACTGCCGCGGCGGCCTGGCCCGACTCCCCGCCCGACACGAATGTGGCGACGTCGCGGATCTCCTGCTCGGTGAGCTCGCCCTCGAACGACGGCATCCCCCCGCCACCGATCTTCACCTTGCTGACGACTTCGTCGAAGGACGGGCTCGCGTCGTCGAGGTTCGGGCCGACCGAGCCGCTCGACCCGGCGGCCTCGAGCGTGTGGCAGTTGCCGCAGCCGGCGTCGGCGAACACCTTGGCGCCCGGAGAGGAACTGGACTCGGGCGAGTCGGAGGAGTCGTCTCCGCCGCACCCCGTGAGGAGCCCGACGCAGGCGAGAACGGTCAGCGTTGCGAGCCTGGGGCGCATCGTCCGAAGAGTAGTGGGGATACCCTGACGAACCGATGGTCGGATGCTGCTCCCGGCAGGGATACGACGATTTCTTCACAGAGAAGATCGCAAGGCGTGACGCCCGGATGTACCGGCGGCGCGGTCTCGACGCGAATGGGCGCCGTATCGTCGGCTTCGTCGCTCGCCGAGGCGTCGAGGGAGCGACCGTGCTCGACGTCGGCGGTGGAAACGGCGCGCTCGGGCTCGAGCTGCTGAAGGCCGGGGCGGAGCGCGCGATCACCGTCGAGCTCTCGTCGTCGTACGACACGACCGCGACGGAGCTCGCCCGGGAGGCCGGGTTCGAGGACCGGATCGAGCGGCGAATCATCGACTTCGCGGAGGCCGCCGAGGAGCTCCCCGAAGGCGACGTCGTCGTCATGCACCGCGTCGTCTGTTGCTATCCCGAAGGCGAGTCGCTCGTCGCGGCTGCGGCCGGTCGCGCGCGGCGCATCCTCGCCTTCAGCCTTCCCGCGCCGGACCTGGTGGACAAAGCTCGGCGCCACGGGCGTCAACGTCGTCCTCGCTGCACGCCGCATGGAGTACCGCGCCTACATCCACCGCCCGAACTGCTTCTTCGCCGCCGCAGAGCAAGCCGGGGCGGCCAAGCGTCGTGGGAGCACGACGACACGCTCTGGCGCGTCGCCGGCTTCGAGCGCGCATCCTGAGCCTCCACCGGCGGGGCTACGATGGCTCCATGGCCGTCGAAGCACGCGCGAGGCTCGACGCGCAGAAGCTGCGCGCGGACTTCCCGATCCTCCAGCAGGAGATCAACGGCAAGCCGCTGGCCTATCTCGACTCGGCCGTGACGGCGCAGAAGCCGCGTCAGATGCTCGACGCCATGACCCACTTCTACGAGACGTCGTACGGGAACGTCCACCGCGGGGTGTACGCGCTCGCCGAGCGGGCGACCGAGGCGTTCGAGGGCTCACGTGACCGGATCGCGAAGTTCGTGAACGCCCCGTCGTCGCGCGAGCTGATCTTCACGCGCAACGCCACCGAGAGCCTCAACCTCGTCGCCTACGCGTACGGGCTCGCCAGGCTGGGGCCCGGCGACCTGGTGGTCGTCACCGAGCTGGAGCACCACTCGAACTTCGTTCCGTGGCAGTACGTCGCCAAGCGGACCGGCGCGTCCTTCCGCATGGTTCGCCTGACCGACAGCGGTGAGCTCGACCTGGACGGGCTCGACGAGATCGCCCGCGACGGGGAGCTCAAGGTCGTCGCCGCGAACCTCGTGTCCAACGCGCTCGGGACCGTGAACCCGGTGGAGAAGCTGACCGCCTGGGCGCACGAGCACGGCGCGATCACCGTCGTCGACGCTGCGCAGGCGGCGCCGCACCGGGCGATCGACGTGCAGGCGCTCGGCTGCGACTTCCTCGCCTTCTCCGCGCACAAGCTCTGCGGGCCGAGCGGCGTGGGCGCCCTCTGGGGACGCCGCGAGCTGCTCGAAGCGATGGAGCCGTTCAACCTCGGCGGCCACATGATCCGCAAGGTGCAGTTCGAGGAGACGACCTGGGGCGACCTCCCGCACAAGTTCGAGGCCGGGACGGCGCCGATCGCCGAGGCCGTGGGGTTCGGGGCGGCCGTTGACTACCTGAACGAGATCGGGCTCGAGGCGATCGAGCGGCACGAGCACGATCTCGTCGCCTACGCACTCGACCGTCTGGCCGACGTGCCCGGGATTCAGCTGTACGGACCTGCGCCGGAGAAGCGCGCCGGGATCGTCTCCTTCAACATGGATGGGATCCACCCGCACGACGTCGCGCAGGTGCTGGACTGGGAGGGCGTCGCGATCCGCGCGGGCCACCACTGCTGCCAGCCGCTGATGGCGCGGCTGGGCGTCTCGGCGACCAATCGCGCGAGCTTCTACCTCTACACGCTGCAGGAGGACATCGATCGCCTCCACGAGGGGCTTCTCCGCGCCCGAAAGGTGTTCGGCTAGCCTCCTTTCCGTGGAAGACCTGTACAGAGAGGTCATCCTCGACCACTACAAGAACCCCCGCGGACACGGGGTGATCGAGGATGCCGACGCGCAAGCCGAGGGCCTGAACCCGCTCTGCGGCGACGAGGTCGCGATCTACGTCGCCTTCGGCGAGGACGGCGAGACGATCGAGGAAGTCAAGTTCTCAGGACGCGGCTGCGCGATCAGCCAGGCGGCGACGTCGATGCTGATGGAGATGGTCGAGGGTCGTACCGCAAGCGAGATCGGCGAGCTCTCGAAGGACGAGCTGCTCGAGGAGATCGGGATCCCGCTGACGCCGATCCGGCTCAAGTGCGCGCTGCTCGGGCTCGGGGTCCTGAAGGTCGCGCTGCACCGGTCGAAGGGCACGCCGCTCCCGGACGAGTGGGCCGGCCTGGACGACCAGTTCAAGGTCAGCTGATTGGCCCTCATCGAGGTCGCGCCGCTGGAGGAGTTCCCGCCCGGCAGCGTCAAGATCGTCCACGTCGGGCAGGTCGAGGTGGGCGTCTACAACCTCGGCGGGAAGCTCTGCGCGATCGAGGACCGCTGCTCGCACGACGACGGGCCATTGGCGGAGGGCGAGCACGACCCCGAGCGCGGCGTCGTGATCTGCCCGCGCCACGGCTCCGAGTTCGACATCTGCTCGGGCCGGCCGCTCTCCCTGCCCGCCTACCAGCCGGTGGAGACGTTTCCCGTCGTGGTGGAGGACGGCGTCGTCAAGGTCGACGTGACCTGACATTCGTCCCTTTGGGCCGTGTCCTGGTGCCAGGCAGGCCAGGGCGGTGTGCCCCGCAGGGACGGTCGGACGTACGTAGGGTAGGCAAGTGCTCGACGACCGGGTTCGCGCAGTTCTGAAGCGGCTCGAGGCCGAGGATGCCGCCGAACGGGAGCAAGGCGTGTCGCGGGAGCTTCGCTCGCGCCAGGTGGCGCGGACGACGGGGCAATTCCTCTTCGACCTGGTTGCGCCCCAGACGGACTGCGAGGTGCTGGAGATCGGAGGATCGCGCGGCTACTCGACGGTCTGGCTCGCCGCCGGCCTCCGCTACTTCGCGGGGCGGATCCTCTCACTCGAGGCCGATCCTCTGAAGGCCGAGGCCTGGCGCGCCAACATCGCCGAGGCCGGGCTCGAGGAGACGGCGGAGCTGATCGAAGGCGACGCGTTCGAGACGCTCCCGAAGATCGACGACGTCTTCGACATCGTCTTCCTCGACGCCGAGAAGGACGACTACGAGCGGCTCTTCGAGCTCGCGCGGCCCAAGGTCGAGCCGGGCGGGCTCTTCGTCGCCGACAACGTGCTCTCCCACGAGGAGACGCTGGGCGCCTACTCGCGGGCCCGGCAGGCCGACCCGACGCTCGAGTCGGTCACCGTCCCGCTCGACCGCGGGCTCGAGCTCAGCGTCGTGCTCCGACCGGCGGAGACTCCTCCGACGGGGAGCTGACTGACCTCCTCCCTCTCAGCTACATTTCGGCTACCGCGGAAAGGAGGTGGTCCGGTAGTGAAATCTTCAAGTACGGGCAGTGGAGGTACCAGCGGGTAGGGGCGTGTCCCCGAGACCTGTAGGGAACCGCCTAGCCAGCGTGGGGGACGTCGCGCTACGCGCCACCGGCAATCGTGCCGAGTAGGTAAGCGCCTCTACCAAATCCACCGCTGGTATCGGAACGGGGCCGCTGGAAACAGCGGCCCCTTCTTTTTTCGGACAGCCATGGCAGTCGTGATCGCAAATCAGCTCCGCAAGGAGTTCGCGGGAGACCCGCTCTTCGACGGTGTCTCGTTCAAGGTCGAGCGCCGCGACCGGCTCTCGCTTGCCGGCCCGAACGGGGCGGGCAAGACGACGCTGCTCCGGATGCTGGCGCGCGAGCTGCCCGTCGAGGGCGGTGAGCTCGTGTTCTCCAAGGGAACGCGGGTCGCGCTGCACGATCAGCGCCCGCCGCTCGACCGAGGGCTGACGCTGCGCGAGTACGTCCTCTCCGGTGCCGCCGACCTGATCGCGCTCGAGGAGGAGCTGCGGAGCCTGGAGCAGGCCATGGCGGCGGGCGACCACGAGTCCGCGACGTTGAGACGCTACGCGGATGCGCAGGCGCGGCTCGAGCACGCCGGCGGCTACGCCTGGCGCGACCGGACGGCCGGCGTGGTTCGCGGCCTCGGCTTCGCCGACGCCGATCTCGACCGCCCGCTGGAGACGTTCTCCGGCGGAGAGCTGACGCGAGCCTCACTGGCGCGCGCGCTCGCCGGCGATCCCGACCTCCTGCTCCTCGACGAGCCGACCAACCACCTGGACGTCGAGAGCATCGAGTGGCTCGAGCGCGAGCTCCAGTCCCTCGACGCCGCCGTGATCCTCGTTGCCCACGACCGCTGGTTCCTCGAGGCGGTGACGAACGGCGTGCTCGAGCTCTCGGGCGGTCGGTCGCTGTACTTCAAAGGGCCTTGGCACCAGTGGCGCATGGAGAAGGCCGCGCGGGCTCAGCACGCCCAGAAGGCGCTCGACCGGCTCGACGTGGACATCGCCCGGCTCGAACGCTTCGTGGAGCGCTTCCGCTACAAGAAGAACAAGGCCAAGCAGGCGCAGGCCAAGCTGACGCACATCGGCCGTCTGGAAGAGGAGCGGGGCGGCCAGGCGGAGACCCTCGACCGGCTGTCGACGAAGAAGCGTTCGCTGGGCTTCGACTTCCTGAAGCCTGCTCGGAGCGGCCGGACCGTCGTCGAGGCGTCCGGACTGGAGGTCAAGGCAGGTGATAAGGAGCTGCTCGACGGGGTCGACTTCGCGCTCGAGCGTGAAGAGCACGTCGCTCTCGTCGGGCCCAACGGCTCGGGGAAGACGACGCTGCTCGAGACCATGCTCGGCCGTCGGGATGCAGCCGCCGGCACGGTGCGGCTCGGGCACGGCGTCGAGGCCGCCTACTTCTCGCAGCAGGAGCTGGAGCTGGACGAGCGCGGGACCGTGCTCGACTGCGTCCAGGGCTCCACCGGGCTGCCGCGCCAGTCGGCGCAGAACCTCCTCGGCCGCTTCCTCTTCTCCGGCTGGGACGAGCAGTCGAAGCCCGTGGCCGTCCTCTCGGGCGGCGAGCGTCGGCGGCTAGCGCTCGCCATCGTCGTCGCCTCCGGCGCGAACTTCCTGGTGCTCGACGAGCCGACGAACCACCTCGACCTCGAGAGCCGCGAGGCGCTGGAGGCCGCGCTCGAGGCCTTCCCCGGCACTGTCCTGCTCGTCTCGCACGATCGCGCGCTGCTCGATGCCGTCGCCCAGCGGACGATGGCGATCGAGGATCACGGCCTGCGCTCGTACGAAGGCGGCTGGGCGGAGCTGGTCCGCCGCCGCGAAGAGCGCGCGAAGGCAGCGGAGCCGCCTGCGCCGAAGGTGACGAAGAAAGCGAAGCCGGCGCCGGTGAAGCCCGCCGGGCCGACTGCGCTTCAGGTCGTAGAGGCCGACGTGGAGCGGCAGGAGGCAGTGGTTGCGGGCCTCGAGCTCAAGCTCGCGGAGGACTGGGGCAACACAGACCTCCTGCGCCAGCATCGCGCGGCGCGCGACGAGCTCCAGGCCCTGCTCGCCCGCTGGGAGCAGCTCCTCGAGGCATCGGCTAACCCCGCAGGCTGAGCCGGTAGGTCGCGTGCGTCGAGCGCGCGTCCAGCGGGAGGTAGAGCTTGACCACCACGACTACGGGCTCCGTCCTCGTGTTCTCGAGCAGCCAGCGCCGGCCGGGGCCGCGGACTCGCCGAATCGTGACCCCGCCGCCGCGGTCGACGAGCTGGAAGGGAATCCGCTCCGACGCCGAGACGGTCACCGTCAGCCGGCTCTGCGCCGGAACGCTCACCGGGTAGTAGTCGCGCGGGTCATCCGTGATGTCGAGCCGGGCGGTGAGCCCGGGCGCGACCGGCTGGCGTCCGCGGACGGCCCCGGGCGAGTCGTTTGGCTCGCCGGGATCGACCGGTGGGGCGGGCAATCGCAGCGCCGCCCGGATGTCGAGCCGCCCGAACCCGGTGTCCTGGTCACGCCCCTTCGGGCCGAGATCGCGCGCCGACCGGCGCATGAGCTCGAACAGCTGCGTGTTGTGCAGCTTCGGTCGCGCTGTCCAGACCCACGCCGTGGCGGCAGCCACCATCGGCGCCGCGAAGCTCGTCCCCTGAGCCAGCTGGAAGCCGCTCGGGTCGAACGTGGTGGGAACCGCGACCAAGATGTCCTCACCGGGCGCCGCGACGTCCATCCCGGACGACCGGCTCGAGAAGCTGGAGACACGGTTGGCGCGGTCGACAGAGCCAACGGTCAAGACGTGGGGCAGGGAGGCCGGATAGCTCTCGCTCGAGCCGCTACGCCGGCCGTTCCCCGAGGCCGCGACGACGATCGAGCCGCGTTCGAAGGCCACGTCGATCGCCTCCTGCTCGAACCGCGAACGCGAGCCGCCGAGGCTCAGGTTGATCACACCCGGGCCGCGCGCGGCCGCGGCTTCGATCCCGGCAACGACCTCGGACGCCGACAAGGAAGCATCCGGGCTGGCGTCCCAGGTCCACAGCTCGGCCGCCGGGTAGAGCCCGACGAAACCGAGGCCGTTCTCCGGCGCGGCGATCACGGAGGACACCGCCGTTCCATGGAACGCGCGCGGCCCGATGAGAGTCTGGTCGTTGAGCGCCACCGTGTCCGAGCGGCCGGCGAACTCGGGATGGCTGGCGTCGAGACCCGAGTCGACGACGGTGACCGGCACCCCGCGCGCCGGCGGCTGCAGCCCCTGCGCGCCAACCCGGGACATCCACGAGTCTCGGACAGCGAGCGGGTCGCCTCCGGGCAGGGTCACCAGCTGCTGGACCGGCCGATCGGGCTCCTGAGCCCGGAGCCAGCCGCGGGCTGCCAGCGAGCGCACGACCAGCGGCGCGGACGATGGCGGAACCCGCCAGAGCCCGAGGCGTCGGGAGACGAGGTGTGCGCCAGAAGCCCGAAGCGTGGGCCGCGACTCCGCGAAGTTCCGCCCGTGGACGGCGACGAGCCGGTCGAGCGTGGGAGCGACCGACGGTTCCGCCACCAACGCCAGGGCGACAACGGCGAAGCCGCCGGCGAGAAGGGAGAGCCTCACGGGCTCTCAGCGTACGTTGCGACCAGCGCTTCGGCCACGACCCTGATCGGCTTCCCGGAGAGCTGACTCGCCTTGCGGAGGCGTTTGAAGGCCTCGTCCTCGCTCAGGCCGTCGCGCTCCATCAGGATCCCCTTCGCCCGCTCGATCGCCTTACGGGCGGCGAGCGCCTCGGCCAGGGAGTCCGCCTCCTCGCGCAGCGACGCGAGCTCCTCGTGGCGGGCCCTCGCGGTCGCGATCGCCGGCAGCAGGTCGGCCTCGCGAAACGGCTTGACGAGGTAGCCGAACACGCCGGCCTCGACGGCGCGCGAGACGAGCTCGTCCTGGCCGTATGCGGTGAGCATCACGATCGGGATCGGGCGTTCCTCGAGCATCCGCCGCGCCGCCTCGATCCCGTCGAGCCGCGGCATCTTCACGTCGAGGATCGCGAGGTCGGGCTCGTGCTCACGGGCGAGCTCGACCGCCTCCTGGCCGTCGCGCGCCTCGGCGCACACCTCGTGGCCCGACTCCTCCAGGAGGTTCCGGAGGTCGAGCCGGATGATCGTCTCGTCCTCCGCGACCAGGATCCTCATGCCGGGAAGACGACCTCCGCCCGCATGCCGCCGTCCGAGCTCAGGTCGAGCGTCCCGCGGAGCTCGTCCCGGACGAGCGCCTCGACGATGGACAGGCCCGTACCGGAAGGCTCGTCCGCGATCCCCGCGCCGTCGTCCGCGATCGCGAGCACGACGTTCCCGTTCCGCCGCCCGAGCTCGACGCGAACCGAGTCGCCGCCATGCTCGAGCGCGTTCTGGAGCAGCTCGCTGAAGACCAGCGCGAGTGCCGTCGCCTGGTCACCGGCGAGGGAGACCGGCTCGAGCGCGGTCTCGACGCGCTTGCCCGACCCGAGGCCCTGGACGAGCATCGCGCGGAGCCGGTCGAGCAGCTCGTCGAGGTCGACGTCGTCGTGGCGGCTCTCGGTCAGCACCTCGTGGACGGCGGCGATCGCGAGGATTCGGTTCGCCGAGTCGTCGAGCGCTTTGCGGGGATCGACCTGCTCGCCCGACCGGGCCTGGAGCCGGAGCAGCGACGCCACGGTCTGGAGGTTGTTCTTGACGCGGTGGTGGATCTCCTGAGCGAGGACGCCTCGCATCACTGCCCGTCCGTGCTCGAGCGCTACAGCGGCGTGGTTCGCGATCGAGGAGAGCAGCGCGCGCTCCTCCCCGGTGAACGGCGTGTCCCGGTCGCAGACGAGTTCTCCGATCTGCCGTCCCTTCCAGCGGAGCGGGATCCTGATCGCGTGTGCCGCGGCTCGGCCCTCGGGCCAGGCGATGTTCCCGTCCTCCAAGACGAGTGCGGCGCCGCTCGCGCCGACCGCGTCGACCGTCGTCTGCACGATCGCCTCGAGCGACTCCTCCAGGTAGAGGGACTCGGACACCGCCTCGGAGATGCGCGCCAGTGCCTCCAGCTCGCCGACCCGGCGCTGTGCCTCGCTGTAGAGCTTCGCGTGCTCGATCGTCTGCGCGACCTGGGCGGCGATCGCCAGCAGCAGCTCGATCTCTTCGTTTGTGAACTCCCGCGGCTCGATCGTGCGGACGTTCAGTGCCCCGGCGAGCTTTTCCCGCGCCAGGATCGGGACGGCGAGGATCGACTCGTACTGGTCCTCCGGGAGGTTCGGGAAGCCCTTGAAACGAGGGTCGAGGTGCGCCTGGGCCGCAATCGCGATCGGCTTCCGCTCGGCCGCCGCCG
This sequence comes from uncultured Actinomycetes bacterium, assembly GCA_963847235.1. Classification (GTDB taxonomy): domain Bacteria; phylum Actinomycetota; class Thermoleophilia; order Gaiellales; family Gaiellaceae; genus JACDAN01. Next base: position 115,375 of record CAWJYU010000011.1, read on the forward strand.
TCCCGGTGATTCCCTCGCCCGGCCGCATGCGCGGGCGCCGGGTCATGGCCTCGACGGCCGTGCCCTGAGTCGCGCGGAGCACGAGCTCGTCACCCGGCTCGTCGTAGAGGTAGACGAAGCACGCCTCGGCGTCGAGCGCCTCGGCCACCTTGCGAGCCACCAGCGAGAGGACTTCCTCGAGGTCGAGCGTCGAATTGACGGCCGCGATGCTCTCCGTGAGCAGCTGCAGGTGCCGCTCGGAGGAGTTCACAAGTCGATTGTAGAAGCGGCCGCCGGACCGGTCGCTTTGTTGAGGATGCCACAAAGGTGTGGGAAGATCGGTGGCAGCCGCCACGTCTAGAGAAACGACAGTGGCGCCAACAGGCGTCCTGAGGAGAAGGGAGCGGCGTATGGAGCAGATAGCCGCACGAGCAGCACTCGTGCCTGCTTCCGATCTCGGCGATGGTCTTACCACGACCATTCCACGATCGGACATCCAGGCCGTTCTCGCTGCGGAAGAGGAGCCGATCGAGCTGGTTCTCGACGTCACTCGCTTTTCCGACGGCGAGGCGGCCGAGACTCGGAACGTCTCGGTGATGTGGGAGCGCACCGACCTCGAGCAAGCGCTGACAGCGGCGCAGGGCGACGAGATCGTCCTGACTTTCGACCGCGAAGCTCTTGGACAGGTGGCCGACGACGTCGAGGCACACGGCCTGCGGGAGACAGCGCTCGTTCTGGCTGTCGCCGCGACCGCAGCCGCCGGTGGTGCGGCAGGTGCAGCGGCTGAGCCGGGAGCTCTCTATGGAGCAACGACCCCGATCGTGCAGTCGACGAGCCCGGACGATCGCGCCTTCGCGCGCAGCGGGGTTGCTGCGCCCGGGGACGGTGTTGCGGCCGACGACCGGGCATTCGCACGGGTTGCGCCGCCGGCAATGAGCCCGGACGATCGGGCGCTTCCACGCACGACGCCGGTCGCGGCACCGGAGCCGGGGGTTTCCCCGGACGACCGGGCGCTTCCGCGCGTGACCCCGGTCGCGGTACCGGAGCCGGGCGTGAGCCCGGACGATCGAGCTCTTCCGCGCGTAGCTCCGCCGGCATTGAGCCCGGACGATCGGGCACTTCCGCGGGTGGCGCCGCCGCAGATGAGCCCGGACGATCGCGCGTTGCCGCGAACGTCACCGGTGGCGACGCCGGATGGCGGAACGGTGTCGGACCCGGGGATCTCGTTTGCGCCGAGTCCTGAAACCGTTGCCGTTGCGGGTGCAATCGCGCTGTTGATCACCGGCGCGTTCTTCCTGATCGGCACCGACCGCCGGCGGATTCGGCCGGCCTAGACCCGTAGACGGGGGCGCCGCCTCGCCCAGGTGGCGTCCCCGGCTGCGATGCCGCGCCCCGCACCGCTTACAAAGTCCTTACCCGCGTCAACGGAAATCGTTGACAGCAGAGGCGTACGTTTCATTGCATGAGCGAGGCGCTGCCCGTCCTCCCCGACCTCCGCCAGACGATCGGCTACCTGGTCGCGGATGCGAGGGGCAGGATCGTCGGCCGAGTCGAGTGCGCGATGTACGGCACCGCCCGCGACATTCCCGACGCGCTCTCCGTCCGCTTCGGCTTCCTCTCGCGGCGCCGGCGACTCGTCCCGGCTGCGACGATCGACGAGATCGACCGCTCGAGCGGCGTCGTCGGCCTGAACGTCGAGCGTGAGTCGATTCGCGCGTTTCTCTAGAAACGCACGGGAAAAACGGCCACAATGCCTAGTTGTCCTACCCCGCCTGCGGCGGGTGGGACGAACTGACGGCCGATCGCGAGCTGCATTTGCAGCTCGCGGTCGTTCTGGCCTCAAAGCACAGGGAGATACCGCTCGAGCTCCCACGACGTGAGCTGCACGCGGTACTCGTCCCACTCCTTCCGCTTGAGCTCGATGTAGCGCTCGAAGATGTGGCGCCCCAGTGCCTTCTTGGCCAGCTCGGAGTGGGCGAGCTCGTCGATGGCCTCGCCAAGTGTCTCCGGCAGGGCGACGATCCCCCTCTCCTCCCGCTGCTCGGGCGTGAGGTGGTAGAGGTTCGTCTCCATCGGCTCGGGCAGCTCGTAGCCGTGCTCGATCCCCTCGAGGCCGGCGTGGAGCAGCGCGGCGAACGTGAGGTAGGGGTTGCAGGCGGGGTCCGGGCACCGGATCTCGGCGCGCGTGGCCTGCTCCGAGCCCGGCTTGTAGAGCGGGATCCGGATCAGGGCGGAGCGGTTGCGCTGCGACCACGCGACGTAGACGGGTGCCTCGTAGCCGGGCACGAGCCGCTTGTAGGAGTTGACCCACTGGGCGAACACGCCCGAGATCTCGCGCGCGTGCCGTAGCTGTCCGGCGATGAACGCCTTGCCCGTGTCGGACAGGTGCCACTTGTCCTCCGCGTCGAAGAACTGGTTCCGGCCGTCCGTGAACAGCGACATGTGCGTGTGCATCCCGGAGCCGTTCTCGCCGAAGATCGGCTTCGGCATGAAGGTCGCGTGGTAGCCGGCCTTCTTGGCGATCTCCTTGACGATCAGCCGGTACGTGATCGTGTGGTCGGCCATCTCCAGCGCCGGCGCGAAGCGCATGTCGATCTCGTGCTGCGACGGGCCGACCTCGTGGTGGACGTACTCGATCGGGATCCCCATCGACTCGAGCGCGCGCACCGTCTCCTGGCGCAGCTCACTCGCGGCGTCCATCGTCGTCATCGCGAAGTAGCCGCCCTCGTCGAGTGTCTCGGTGCCCTTCGAGTCCTTGAAGAGGAAGTACTCGAGCTCGGGGCCGACGTTGAAGGTGTCGAAGCCCATCTCCTTCATCCGCTCGAGCGCGCGGCGAAGGACGTAGCGCGGGTCGCCGTCGTAGGGCTCGCCATCAGGGGTGACGACGTCGCAGATCATGCGCGCGACCTTCGTCTCGCCCTCGCGCCAGGGCATCAGCTGGAAGGTGCGCGGGTCGGGGATCGCGACCATGTCGGACTCCTCGATCGCGTTGAAGCCCGTGATCGACGAGCCGTCGAAGCCCATCCCGTCGTCGAGCGCCGCCTCCATCTCCGCCGGAGTGACGGCAAAGCTCTTCAGGTGCCCTTCGAGGTCCGTGAACCAGAGCAGGAGGAACTCCACGCCCTCGTCCTTGATCCGCTTCAGGACCTCCTGGCGGTCCTCCGTGCTCGACGTCGCTCTCGGCTTGCTCTCGACCTGCGCCATTTTTCGCCTCCTTGAATGCGAAAAGCCCCGGGCGACCGCCCGAGGCTCCGTTGCCTCCGTGCCCGCCGGAGCCTACTGGCCGGGCCGGGCACCCGCAAGTGCCCTGTCGGGGTCCTCGGCCGGAGGGAATGCGGCCTCGGTCGGCGCGCTGAGGATCACCCGGCTCGTGTGGCCCGGCGTCTCGGTGTCGCGCATGCCGGGCAGGAAGTAGAAGAGCACGGTCAGCGCGCTGGCGGCGACGCCGGAGATGAGGAGCACGGGCTTCACGCCGATCCAGCCCGCGAGCGGGCCGGTGACTGCGAACGAGAGCGGAGCGAGGCCGAACGAGAGTAGCCAGTCGACGCTCTTCACTCGGCCGAGGAGCTCCGCAGGCACCACGCGCTGCATCAGCGTCACCCAGACGATGAGTCCTCCCGCCCAGCAGCCTTCGCCCGCAAACGAGATCGCCATCGCCTGCCACGGCACGTCGGCGAACGCGTAGGCGGCGATCTGCAGGCACGCGATCATCCACAGGCCGTACATGAACGTGATGTGGCGGCGGGGCAGCCCGATCTGGCCGATCACGAGCGAGACGAGGATCGCGCTCAGCCCGCCGGCCGCGAACACCAGTCCCAGGTCGCCCGCGTCCCCGCCCAGCTCGTTGCGGACGAGGAACGGGAGCAGCACGGTGAACGGGCCGTAGACGAGGAAGATCGCCGCGAGCGCCCAGCCGAGCGTGCCCCAGAGCCAGACCTTCTGCCTGACGTAGCGGAGCCCCTCCGCGATGTCGCGGCGCATGGAGGTGGCGCCCTCCGAGGTCTTGGCGGCCGGGCGTGGGTGCAGCAGGAGCAAGGTGACGATCGCGAAGCCGAACGTCGCCGCGTCGATGAGGAAGGCCGAGCCGGCGCCGAGGTAGTGCACCACCAAGCCACCCACGGCCGGGCCGACGAAGGCGAACGCGGCCTGGCGGACGAGCTGGGACAGGGAGTTCGCCTGCACGAGCAGGTGTCGCGGGACGAGGTCGGGGATGATCGCGCCCGCCGCCGGTCCCTGGATCGCCTGGCCGGCGCCGAAGAACGCCGAGAGGACGAAGATGTGCCACAGCTCGACGGCGTCCGTGATCGCGAGCACTCCGAGGACGGCGACTGCGATCCCACGGAGCGCGCTCGAGAAGATCAGCACCTTGCGCCGCTCGAACCGGTCGGCGACGACCCCGCCGACGAGCACGAAGGCGACGATCGGGATCGTCTCCGCCACACCGACGAGGGCGAGCGCCGTAGGCGAGTTCCAGAGATCGAAGACCTGCCAGGCGATCGCCACGAGGAAGAACCCGTCCCCGATCAACGACACGGTCCAGCCGAGCCAGAAGAGCGCGAAGTCCCGCTCGCGAAGCGGCCTCAGGATCTGGATCCGGTTCACGCGGGCGCCTCGGCCTCTTCGAGCTCCGGCTCTTTCCCACCGTGGCGAAGCGCGCGTGCATAGAGCGCGATCGCCGGAGTCAGCAGGAGTCCACTCGCGACGAGGGCGGCGCGCAGCGATGCGAGCGTGCCCACCACACCGATCACCGGCCCGCCCGTGACCTCGCCCACTGCGCCGGCCTGGCTCGCCATCGAGTTCACCGTCGCCCGGACGCTCGAATCCTCGACGTTCTTGTTCAGCCACGTCAGGTATAGCGGGTCGGCCAGCCTCCGAGCGAGGCGGGCGACGAGGTACGCGGCCGCCGCGAGTGCGAAGCTCGTGGCGAACCCGAAGACGGCGACCGAGACTGCCAGTGTCGCCGTGAGCCAGAGCAGAGCGCGCGCGAGCTTCGCGTTGCCGGCATGCTCGAAGCGGGGGACGAGGAATGAGGTGATCACGATCCCGGCGACGAGGCCGGCGATGTTGAAGACGCCGAACCAGACGACTGGGTCGAGGCCCCAGAGCTCGGGGAGGCCCACGCCCGTGAGGAGGTGCGCCTCCCAGAGCCGGTCGAGACCCTCCGACGCTGCGCCGGCGAAGAACGTGATCCCGACGATGATCAGCAGCACGCGATGTCCGCGGACGAGGCGCCCGCCGGTGAGTGCGGTCGTCCTGAGGGCGCGCATCGGCGAGGTCCGGTCTTCGACCGGACGCCTCGCGAAGCCGTGCTCCGGCATCAGGAAGATGCAGGCGACGCCGGTTGCGAGCGAGATCACGCCGCCGTAGACCAGCGCCGCGCCGAGGTCGACGGTCGCCACCGCCACGCCGGACGCCGCTCCCACGATCGCCCCGAGATACGACCACTGCGTCCCGCGGAGGAAGACCCGGCCAATGCCCTCGACGCCGTGCTCGTCCGTGATCCACGCCTCCCAGGCGCCGCTCAGGAAGGTCCCGCCGATGCCGCGAAGGATCGCTGCGGCGACGATGATCCAGTAGACCGCGACCAGGCCGACGATGATGATCGAGACCCCGGCGATCAGCAGCCCGATGATGATCGAGAGGCGGCGGCTGTACGTGTCGGCCACGACGCCGGTCGGTACCTCGAACAGGAAGATCGCGATCTCGCTGACCGTCCCGAGCAGGACGAGCTGGAACGGGTTGACGCCGACGTCCTGGACGAGATAGACGGCCCAGACGGTGAAGGCCGCATGGAGGCCGACCGAGTCGAAGAACTCGATCCCGTAGAAGACCTTGAGCGCGTCGGGCCGCTTCACGACGCCTTCCTCGCGAGCACCCAGAGGAACGCCACCTCGCCCTGCGGCTCCTGCATCCAGACGAGCTCGTCGAGGATCAGCTCGAATCCGGCGTCGCGAACGAGCCGACGGTTCGTCTGAGCGTCGAAGCCGGAGAAGAACATCTCGACGCCGAGCCATTCGTAGGTCCGGTCTTCGCCTCCCAAGTGGCTCAGCGAGGCGAGGAACAGGCCGCCCGGCTTCAACCAGCCGGCGATACGCGCGAACAGACCACGATGGTGATCCCTGGGGACGTGCATGATCGAGTAGAAGGCGGTGACCGCGTCGAACGTCTCGCTGGCGAAGTCGAGGGCGCCGAAGTCGCCGTGGACGAGCGTCGAGCCTGGAAGGTTCGCGCGCGCGAGCCGGAGCTGTTCCTCAGAGAGATCCACAGCAACGAGCTCGGCCCTTCCGGTAAGGCGGGCGATCTTCGCGCCGTTCCCGCAGCCCAGGTCCAGCACTCGACTCCTTGCGGGCAGCCGGGCCACAAGCTCCTCGAGAAAACGCCCCCAGGGGTCGCCCTCGATTTCCTCGGCCCACTCGCCGAAGCGGGGGCCGAGCGTGTCGTACGCGGCCTGAACGGTCCGCTTGCGCTCGTCGAGCAGCGTCACACGGGTCTCCAGACGGTCGGGGTCGTTCTCAGCGCGGCGGATCACGGCAGCTCCCTCAGGGCCTCGACGCGCCGGGCCGCTTCACGGGCGGCGGTGCATCGTGATCCAGGCCGGCTGCTGCTCGTACCCGAGCGCCTGGTTGATCGCCTGCATCCCCTCGTTGCGGTCCTGCGTGAAGGTGATCAGCTCGGTGTAACCGTTCGCCGCCGCCCAGGCGATCTGGTGGCGCTTGAGCGTCGTCGCGATTCCCCGCCGGCGGTGAGTGCGTCGGGTCGCGGTCAGGCCATGCTCGAGCAGCCCGGGTACGTCTCGCTCGATCAGCCCGGCGAAGCCGACCATCTCGCCGTTCTCCGTCGCGGCAAAGGAGATCGGTCCGGGCATGTCCTCCTCGAGCCAGACCTCGAAGGGCGCAACCTCGAGCGCCACGGAGACCGGGAGATCCTCCCACGCCTCCTTGGTCAGGTCGTAAGCGGCCTCGTGCAGGTCGGGCGTGACCTCGACGATCTCGATGCCCTCGGGCGGCGGCGGGGCCTGCTCGTCGCCGCGGAGCTGGAGGATCAGCTCGACCTCACGGGAGCGCTCTTCGAATCCTCGCCGCTCGGCCCAGGCGACCGAATCAGGATCGGCCTCCGAGACGTGCGTCGAGATCCACTCGGGCTCGAGCGAACGAGCGTGCGTCATCGCCTGCTCGTAGAGCGCCGCACCGATTCCGCGCCGACGCCACTCAGGGAGGACGCGGATGCCGACGAACCGGCGGTTCGGCGAGTCGGTCGGCGCCACGAGTGCGACGCCGACCGGGCGTCCCTCCTGCTCGGCCAGGAGGTAGAGGCGATCGGGCTGGCGCTCCTTGCGACGCAGGAGCTGCTCGGGCGTCAGCGGCTCGCGCGGCGTGATCACCGCCCAGACCTCGCAGAATCGCGCGAGCTCGTCGTGCGTCCGCGCCTCACGGATCACGAGAGCTCTTTCCGGACCTCGACGAGCGGCGGAAGCGCTCGGTAGCCGCACGACTCGTTGAGGCGGCGAGTCGCGACGTTCGCCCAGTGGGTGTCCGTGGTCAGCCGCCGGTAGCCATGCTCGGCGGCCCAGGCCATCTGCGTCTGCTTCAGGGCTCGGCCGATTCCGCGCTGTCTGTACGTGCGTGCGACCGCGGTCAGCTCATGGCCGAGGGCGTCGTCGGTCAGTCGGCCGAGCTCGGCGTAGCCCACGATGCGGCCGGCCTCTCGGGCCACCAGTACGAGCGGCGCGGCCTGCGCCTTCGTCCACCACTTCTCGAAGGACGAGTCGAGGGGCTCGGGCGAGGGGATGTCTGCCACTCCCTCCGCGTAGACGCGATGCGCGTCCTCGAGCTCGTGCTCCTGGAGCTCTCCGATCTCGATGCCCGCCGGCATGTCCGGCCACTCGACGACTCTTGTCAGCTCGAGTACGAACTCGACCTCGCGATCGAAGGCCTCGAAGCCGCGCCGCTCCGCCCACGGCAGCTCCTCTTCGGACAGCGACCCCGAGACCGACGTCGCACCGAGGCTGCGTGCGTGCTCGACCGACGCGTCGAGCAGCGCCGACCCGATGCCGCGCCGGCGATATCCCGGGAGCACGGCGACGACCGCCGCAGCACGACCCGGAGCGCTCGTGCGGCTGGCGAATCCGGTCCCGACCACGACGCCGTCTTCCTCGGCGACGAGGTACCGGCGGCCGTCGTCCCACTCCGCGAGCCGGCGCTGCACCTCCTCGCCCGAGATCGGCCTGTGCGGAAGGATCTCCGACCAGACGCGCGCGTAGGCGTCCAGATCGTCCGGAGTGTCTGCCCGCCGGATCACGACGCCGCCGCGGGGAGCTCCTCCAGCTCCGGCTCGCGGCCTCCGTGCCGGATCGCCCGGCCGTACAGGGCGAGCGCCGGTGTGAGCAGCAGCGCGCCCAGGCCGAGCGCGGCGCCCGTGCCGAAACCGTTCCCGACCAGGCCGAGCACAGGTCCGCCCGCCGCCTGGCCCACGGCGTCGGCCTGGCCCGAGATCGAGTTCACGGTCGCGCGGACGCTCGAGTCGGTGATCTGCTGGTTCACCCAGATGCTCCAGAGCGGCTCGAGGAGCTGCCGCGCGAGCATCGCGGCCAGGAGCGTGACGACCGCGACCGCCGCCACGCCCGTGAGCGCGAAGACGAGCTGCGCGACCGCCGTCGCCGCGGTGAAGGCGAACAGGAGCCGGGCGATGCTCCCTGTCCCCTTCTTCTCGAAGCGCCTTTGGAGCGCGCCTACGGCGAAGAAGCCGAAGAGCATCGCGGCCGCGGCGAATCCCCCGAACCACACGACCGCGTCGAGGCCACCGATCGCCGGCAGACCGATCTCCCGGATGAAGTGCGCCTCCTTGAGCCGGTCGAACGCCTCGCTGGCTGCCCCGACGAAGAAGGCGATGCCGAGCAGCATCAGCAGCACCGGCTGCGCACGCACGAACTGCCCACCCTTCACCGCCGTCGCCGTCAGGTCTGCGAACGCGCTCGCCCGTTCCTCGACCGGCCGCCGCCGGAAGCCGGTTTCGGGCATGAGGGCGATGCAGGCGAGCGCGCAGGCGATCTCGAGCGCCCCGCCGGCGATCACCGCCGCCTGTAACGACTGGGTTCCGATCAAGACCGAGATCCCGAGCCCGAGCAGCGCGCCGGCGTAGGAGAGCCGCGCGCCGCGCAGGAACACGGGCGGGATGCGCTCGACGCCGACCTCGTCCGTGATCCACGCCTCGTAAGCGCCGCTCGTGAAGGTGTACGCCACGCCCCACAGCGCCCAGAGCACGATGATCACCGACGGTTCGGAGACGACCCCGACGAGCAGCCAAGCCACGCCCATGCCGAGGAAGCCGATCACGAGCGAGAGCTTGCGGCCGTACGTGTCGGCGACGACTCCGGTCGGCACCTCGCACAGGAACACCGCCGCCTCCATCGCCGTCCCCATCAGGATGAGCTGGAGCGGCGAGAGGTCGAGGTCGCGGACGAGGTAGATCGAGATGACGACCCAGGTCGGCATCGAGAGCAGGAACTCGAGGCCGTAGTAGACCGAGGTCGCCGCCGGCCGTCTCATCCCGACCGCTTGAGCTTGCCGTGCTTCTTCGCGTAGATCTCGCCACGGCGGAAGACCCAGAGCCCGAGCGGGATCGTGACTGCCCCGATCAGGACGAGGGGCCAGAGCTCGTCGCCCATCTCCGTCAGCCCGTCGCCCTCGATGATCGCGTCGCGGAGCCCGTCCAGCGCGTAGGTCGCCGGCGAGATGACCGACAACCACTGCATCCAGTCCGGCAGGACCTCGACCGGGTAGTAGACCCCCGAGATCACGAGCAGGATCCCCTGCGCCATGAACCCGAGCTGCGTCCCCTTCTCCGGTGAGATCAGCGGGAGGACCGCCGTCATCATCCCGATTCCGATGAACGAAACCGAGGCGACGAGCAGGACGACGATGGCGGCGACGAAGTCTGCCTGGCTCAGGTTGAGGTCGAAGAAGAGCGCGACGACCCCGAAGAGCAGGATCGCGCGGATGATTCCGTAGACGATCGAGAACAGGCCCATCCCGAACAGGTGCACGGGCCGGGAGAGCGGGGCCATGAACGTGTACTCGATCGTCCCTTCCCAGCGCTCCCAGGCGACGGTTTCGGTGAGGATCTCGAAGATCACCCCGAGGTACGCCCAGACGACGGCGCCGACGAGGAGCTGGGTCGTCACCAGCTCGACGTCGATGTCGCCGCCGGTCGCCTCGACGCCTTCGCCGATGAAGACGATCGTGAGCGTGTTCGCGATCGTCCAGACGAAGAACGCGAAGTCCCACCAGATGTAGCGACGGACGAGGTAGACGTTTCGCTCGAAGACACCCGCGAGACCGATCAGCTCGTGCCTGAGGACTGCAGCTGCCCCGGGCATCAGTCGTCGTCCTCCGGCGGCTCGTCCTCGAACGCCTTGCCGGTCGCGGCGAAGAACGCCTCCTCGAGGGTCTCGGCCCCGTACTTGCGCTTCAGCTCGTCCGCGGGCGCGAGCTCGATCAGCCGGCCGCGGTCCAGGATCCCGACCCGTTCCGCCAGCTGCTCGGCCTCGACGAGGTCGTGCGTGCAGAGCAGCACGGTTGCATCGTGCGTCTCGCGGATCTCGCGGATGAACGTCTGCACCTCGACCTTGGAGCGCGGGTCGAGCCCGGTCGTCGGCTCGTCGAGGAGCAGGAGGATCGGAGACGTCAGCAGGGCCCTGGCGAGGGCGACCTTCTGCTGCATCCCGCGGGACATGTCCTCGAGCGGCTCGCCGATCCGGCTGCGCGGGAAGCCGACTCTCCCGAGGATCTCGGGGATCTCCTTGCGGGTCGAGCGAGGCGCCATCCCGTAGAAGCGGGCTGCGTAGCTGAGGTTCTCGGCCGCCGACATCTTCTTGAAGAACGAGGCCTCGACGGAGACGCGATTGATGAGGCGCCGGACCGCCCGGGTCTCCGTGAAGGCGTCGTGGCCGAAGATCCGTGCCGAGCCGCCGTCGTGGAGGAGCAGGGTCGAGAGCAGCCGGATCAGCGTCGACTTTCCCGAGCCGTTCTGGCCCAGGATCGCCACGGTCTCGCCTCGCGCGACCTCGAAGGACACGCCGTCCAGCGCCGCGACGCGCTTCCGGCGCCGGCGCAGGCCGTGCCTTCCGTCGTTGCGGAAGAACTCCTTGCGGAGGTCGTCCACGACGACGGCCGGGCGTTCCATTCGTGTTGTTGCCTGCGGTCATGCGATGTCTCCTACGAGTCATGGTGCGATGAGAACAGGCTCCAGCAGGCCTCTCGGGAGGCCCGCGAACCGATGGAAGGTCTCAGCCGACTCGGGATAGCACGCAGCCACCTTAGCCAGCGGCCTGCGTGGCGGTCAAGGGATCGACCTCGGGAGACTCGTGCGGCGCGTCTCGGCGCCTGAGGTTTCGGACACTCGGGATCGCGAGGATCGCGAGGCTCGAGACGATCGTCCAGACAGCCGCGCGTACAGCACGTCGCTGGCGCTGAACTGGTCCGCGAGCGGACCGACGAGGATGTATCCGAGCGGGAGGAAGAGCACCGACCCGGCCCAGTCGTACGAGCTCACGCGGGAAAGCGCGTGCTGCGGGATGTGCTGCTGGAGCGCCGTGAACCAGATCGTGCCCGCGAAGTTCACCGCGGCCGCGGCAACGAGCGCGAAGGCGGCGATCACGCACACCGGCGCGAGCGACCGCATAGGCGATCAGGACGGGAGTCCAGATCAGCAGCGAGAGGAAGGCGGCGACGAGCTGGCGGTCGGGTCGGAACCTGATCGCCGCGATGCTTCCGATCACCGAGCCGATGCCGGCGAACACGCTGATCGTCGCGAAGGCCGATGCACCGCCCAGCTCCTCCTCGGCGATCAGCGGCCCGAGCACGAAGAACGGTGCGAGGGCGACGGCCTGAAAGAGCGCGAAATGGCCGACGCAGATCCACACCCACGTCCGGCGCGTGAACTCGCTCCAGCCTTCCCGGAGGTCCGTGAGGAACGTCTGCTTCGCGGGCTTCGTGAACGACACCCGCATGCGGAGCAGGAACGCCGCGCTGACGCCGAACGTCGCTGCGTCGACGGCGAGCGCCCACCCCGGGCTCGAGAGCGCGATGACGACGCCGGCCGCGGCCGGCCCCGCGATCTGCGGTGACGTTGCGAGAGAGCGACATCAGGCCGTTCGCCTGCTGCAGCCGGCGCGGGGCTCACCGTCTGCGGGACGAGGCCCTGCGAGGCGGGGCCGAAGAACGCCTCCGCGGCGCCGTAGACCGCGGCGAGCACGACGAGATGCCAGATCTCCGCGTGGTCGGTCAGCAGCAGAACGGCCATTGCGGCCGTCGCGATGCCGCGTCCGACGTCGGACGCAAGCATGACCCGCTGTCGCGGTAGCCGGTCGGCCCAGACGCCGGCGACGAGGAACAGCGCGATGCTGGCGATCGTCCGGGCAGCGAGCACGTAGGCGAGGGCCGTCGCCGAGCGCTCGATCGCAAGGACCGCGAACGCCAGGCCGATCATGCCGAACCGGTCGCCGAAGTCCGAGACGACGCGGCTGAACCAGAGAAGCCGGAACTCGCGCTCCTCGAGCGCACCTAGCCGTCCGCGCAGTTTCACCGCTCGACCCTAGCGCTGCGTCCGGTGCATGCTCGTACTCTCGGATCAGGCACGCGCCGCCGAAGGTGCGCGTCGAGGCAATGGAGCCTCAGGACTCTCAGGAGCCCTGGGGCTTTTTCGCGTTCAAGGAGGGAAAAAGTGAGCGAGATCGAGACGAGGCACTACCTGGCGAACGGGCAGAAGACGACGCCCGCGGCCAAGGAGGCGATCGCCTGGGCCGGCCAGACGCAGGCCCAGATGGTCGACCTGAAGTTCTGCGACCTGCTCGGGACCTGGCAGCACATGACCCTGCCGATCTCGGCCTTCGACGAGTCGTCCTTCGACGACGGGCTCGGCTTCGACGGCTCGTCGATCCGCGGCTGGCAGGGGATCTCCGAGTCGGACATGCTCCTGATGCCCGACGCCGCGAGCGCGATCCTCGATCCGTTCACGGAGGCGCCGACGCTCTCGATCCTCTGCGAGATCGCCGACCCGGTCACGCGCCAGCCCTACGGGCGCGATCCGCGCGGCGTCGCCAGGCGGGCCGAGGCGTACCTCGAGTCCAGCGGGATCGCCGACACGGCGTACTTCGGGCCCGAGTGCGAGTTCTTCGTCCTCGACGAGGTCTCGTACGACCTCGGCCCGAACCACTCGCACTACGCGGTCGACTCGGCGGAGGGCCACTGGAACTCGGGCAAGCCGGGGCTCGGCTACACGGTGCGCGAGAAGGAGGGCTACTTCCCGCCGGCGCCGCACGACACGCTGCACGACCTCCGCACGCGGATGGTGCTGACGCTCGAGCGGCTCGGCATCCCGTGCGAGTTCCACCACCACGAGGTCGCTTCCGGCGGCCAGTGCGAGATCGACCTGCGCTACGGGCCGCTGACGCGCATGGCCGACCAGGTCATGACCTACAAGTACGTCGTCAAGAACGTCGCCCGCGCGGCCGGCAAGACGGTGACCTTCATGCCGAAGCCGCTCTTCGGCGACAACGGCTCGGGGATGCACTCGCACCAGTCGCTCTGGAAGGACGGCGAGACGCTGATGGCGGACGCCGACGGCTACGCCGGCCTGTCCGCGACGGCCCGCTCGTACATCGGCGGGCTGCTCGCCCACGCGCCGGCGCTGCTCGCGTTCTGCGCCCCGACGACGAACTCGTACCGGCGGCTGGTGCCGGGCTACGAGGCGCCGGTGAACCTCGTCTACTCGCAGCGGAACCGCTCGGCCTGCATCCGGATCCCGATGTACTCGGAGTCGCCCAAGGCGAAGCGCATCGAGTTCCGGTGCCCGGACGCGGCGGCGAACCCGTACCTGGCCTTCTCGGCCATGCTGATGGCAGGCATCGACGGGATCGAGCGCGGGCTCGACCCCGGAGCCCCGGCCGACTACGACCTGTTCGAGGAGTCGCACGGGGAGGTCCCTCAGGTGCCGTCGTCGCTCGGCGAGGCGCTCGATGCCCTCGAGGCGGACCACGAGTTCCTCACGAAGGGCGGCGTCTTCAGCGAGGAGCTGATCCGCACCTGGATCGACTACAAGCGCGAGAACGAGGTCGACGTCGTCCGGCTCCGGCCCCACCCGGCGGAGTTCGGCCTCTACTTCGACTGCTAGGCAGCGCGGTGCGATACGCCGTCAAGCGAATCGACGAGATCCCCGGGGTCCCCGATCCGGACCCCGGGGATCCGGACTGGAAGCCGCTCCGGCACCACTTCGGGCTCGAGGCGTTCGGCGTGAACTGCTTCGTCCAGTCGGAGGCGGGCGGGCGGCTGATCGTCGACCACCGCGAGACGGACACCGAGGCGGTTGGGCACCAGGAGCTCTACGTCGTGGTGGGGGGCCGTGCGGAGTTCACCGTTGACGGCGAGCCCTTCGACTGCCCGGCCGGAACCTGCGTGGCGATCCGCGATCCCGAGGTACGACGTAGTGCGATCGCGGTCGAGCCGGGCACCGCGGTGCTCGCGATCGGCGGAACCCCGGGGAGGCCGTACGAGATCTCGAGCTGGGACGCGAAGTGGACGAGCGGACTGCAGCAGGCGTGACCGTGCGGCCGCTCGTCTCCGACGACTGGCCCTCGGTCCGACGGATCTACGAGGAAGGCATCGCAACGGGGAACGCGACCTTCGAGACGGAGGCGCCGGACTGGACTACGTGGGATGGGGGCCACACGCTCAGGCTCGTCGCCGAGGAGGGCGGCGAGGTGCTCGGCTGGGCCGCGCTCTCGCCGGTGTCGGAGCGCTGTGTCTACGCGGGAGTGGCCGAGGACAGCATCTATGTGTCCGAAGGTGCCCAGGGCCGAGGGGTCGGCCGGCTGCTCCTCGATGAGCTCGTCCGGCAGGCGGATGCCGAAGGCATCTGGACGGTGCAGACAGGGATCTTTCCGGAGAACGAGGCATCGCTCGGGCTCCACGAACGCTGCGGCTTCCGCGTCGTCGGCGTTCGCGAGCGCCTCGGACAGCACAACGGCGTCTGGCGGGACGTCGTCTTCATGGAACGGCGATCGAAGGA
Organism: uncultured Actinomycetes bacterium; assembly: GCA_963847235.1. Classification (GTDB taxonomy): domain Bacteria; phylum Actinomycetota; class Thermoleophilia; order Gaiellales; family Gaiellaceae; genus JACDAN01. The sequence goes on from CAWJYU010000011.1 coordinate 130,417, forward strand.
GGTCTCGTGATCAAGGTCGAGGCAGTCGTCATCCGCGAGCGCGTCGAGACGGTGATCGACGCGGTCGAGGAGCAGACCGGCCACGTCGGAGTCACCGTGGTCGAGGCGATCGGGCACGGACGCCAGCGCGGGATCACGCACGAGTACCGGGGCCGGACCTTCGAGTCGCGGTTCCTGCCGAAGGCCGTCCTGACCTTCGTCGTCGCCGAGGAGATCGCCGACGGCGTGGTCGCGGCGATCGCCGATGCGGCGCGGAGCGGCAACGAGTCGGGCGACGGGATCGTCTGGACGACGCCGGTCGGAAACGTCACTCACAACCGGACGGGAATGAGGCTGGAGGAGGTGGAGCGCGTATGACGACCGAGGAGCTGGTCATCGCCGCGAGCACGGTCTGGGTCGTCGTCGCGGCCGTTCTGGTCATGTTCATGCAGGCCGGCTTCGCATTCCTCGAGGCGGGCCTGACGCGGATGAAGAACGCCGGGCACATCGCGGCGAAGAACGTGCTGGTGCTCGGGATCGCGTCGCTCGTCTACTACCTCGTCGGCTTCGGAATCGCGTTCGGGGACGGCGGGAACGGGCTCGTCGGCGGGTCGGGGTTCGCGCCCTCGTCGGAGGAGCTGCTCGCGGTCGGAGCCGCGCCGTTCTCATGGTTCACCTCGATTCCCGCCGGCGCCGCGTACTTCTTCCAGGTCGTGTTCGCCGCGGTCTCGCTCGCAATCGTCTGGGGCGCGATGGCGGAGCGGACGAAGCTCTGGGTCTACTTCGCGTTCGGGGTCGTCTTCACGCTCGTCTACTCGGTCGTCTCGCACTGGATCTGGCACCCGGACGGCTGGCTGTTCGCGATGGGGATGCAGGACTTCGCCGGCTCGACGGTCGTCCACTACCAGGGCGCGCTCGCCGCGCTGGCCGGGGCGCTGCTGCTCGGGCCGCGGATCGGCAAGTTCGACGCCGACGGAAGGCCGAACGCGATTCCGGGCCACAACATGGCGTTCGTCACGCTCGGCGTGCTGATCCTCTGGTTCGGCTGGTTCGGGTTCAACCCGGGCTCGACGCTCGGGGTCGTCACCGGCGACCGGGTCGGCTACTTCGCGTACGTCGCGCTGACGACGAACGTCGCGGCCGCGGCCGGCGCGATCGGCGCCGTCACCGCTGCGTGGATCGTGCTGCGGAAGCCCGACCTGTCGATGATGCTCAACGGCGTGATCGCGGCCCTCGTCGCCGTGACGGCGGCGGCCGGGTTCGTCGCGCCGTGGGCGGCGATCGTGATCGGGCTCGTCGCCGGCGTGGTCGCCGTGCTCGGCGTCCTGCTCGTCGAGCGGATCAGGATCGACGACCCGATCGGCGCCGTCGCCGTCCACGGGATGGCGGGCGTGTGGGGGACGCTCGCGACCGGGATCTTCGCGGTGCCGGCGCTGGCCGAGAACCTCGCGACCGGAACGGGCGGGCTCTGGTACACGGGCAGCTTCGACCAGCTCGGCACGCAGGCGCTCGGGCTGCTCGCCGTCGGCGTGTTCACGTTCAGCGCGTCGTTCGGGTCGCTGTGGGCGATGAAGGCGCTGTGGGGAATCAGGGTCGAGCCCGAAGTGGAAACGGCCGGGCTGGACGTCTCCGAGCACGGCATGTGGGGCTATCCCGAATCGGCCGGTTGCGCTCCGTCCGCCCGGTGTCCTACTCTCTCATCAGGTACGCGCCGCCGAAGGTGCGTGTCGAGGCAATGGAGCCTCAGGACTCTCAGGAGCCCTGGGGCTTTTTCGCGTTCAAGGAGGGAAAAGTGAGCGAGATCGAGACGAGGCACTACCTGGCGAACGGGCAGAAGACGACGCCCGCGGCCAAGGAGGCGATCGCCTGGGCCGGCCAGACGCAGGCCCAGATGGTCGACCTGAAGTTCTGCGACCTGCTCGGGACCTGGCAGCACATGACGCTGCCGATCTCGGCCTTCGACGAGTCGTCGTTCGACGACGGGCTCGGCTTCGACGGCTCCTCGATCCGCGGGTGGCAGGGGATCTCCGAGTCGGACATGCTCCTGATGCCGGACGCGGCGAGCGCGATCCTCGATCCGTTCACGGAGGCGCCGACGCTCTCGATCCTGTGCGAGATCGCCGACCCGGTCACGCGCCAGCCCTACGGGCGCGATCCGCGCGGCGTCGCCAGGCGGGCCGAGGCGTACCTCGAGTCCAGCGGGATCGCCGACACGGCGTACTTCGGGCCCGAGTGCGAGTTCTTCGTCCTCGACGAGGTCTCGTACGACCTCGGCCCGAACCACTCGCACTACGCGGTCGACTCGGCGGAGGGCCACTGGAACTCGGGCAAGCCGGGGCTCGGCTACACGGTGCGCGAGAAGGAGGGCTACTTCCCGCCGGCGCCGCACGACACGCTCCACGACCTCCGCACGCGGATGGTGCTGACGCTCGAGCGGCTCGGCATCCCGTGCGAGTTCCACCACCACGAGGTCGCTTCCGGCGGCCAGTGCGAGATCGACCTGCGCTACGGGCCGCTGACGCGCATGGCCGACCAGGTCATGACCTACAAGTACGTCGTCAAGAACGTCGCCCGCGCGGCCGGCAAGACGGTGACCTTCATGCCGAAGCCGCTCTTCGGCGACAACGGCTCGGGCATGCACTCGCACCAGTCGCTCTGGAAGGACGGCGAGACGCTGATGGCGGACGCCGACGGCTACGCCGGCCTGTCCGCGACGGCCCGCTCGTACATCGGCGGGCTGCTGGCCCACGCGCCGGCGCTGCTCGCGTTCTGCGCCCCGACGACGAACTCGTACCGGCGGCTGGTGCCTGGCTACGAGGCGCCGGTGAACCTCGTCTACTCGCAGCGGAACCGCTCGGCGTGCATCCGGATCCCGATGTACTCGGAGTCGCCCAAGGCGAAGCGGATCGAGTTCCGGTGCCCGGACGCGGCGGCGAACCCGTACCTGGCCTTCTCGGCCATGCTGATGGCAGGCATCGACGGAATCGAGCGCGGGCTCGACCCCGGAGCCCCGGCCGACTACGACCTGTTCGAGGAGTCGCACGGGGAGGTCCCTCAGGTGCCGTCGTCGCTCGGCGAGGCGCTCGATGCCCTCGAGGCGGACCACGAGTTCCTCACGAAGGGCGGCGTCTTCAGCGAGGAGCTGATCCGGACCTGGATCGACTACAAGCGCGAGAACGAGGTCGACGTCGTCCGGCTCCGGCCTCACCCGGCCGAGTTCGGCCTCTACTTCGACTGCTAGGCACGGTGCGGTACGCCGTCAAGCGAATCGACGAGATCCCCGGGGTCCCCGATCCGGACCCCGGGGATCCGGACTGGAAGCCGCTCCGGCACCACTTCGGGCTGGAGGCGTTCGGCGTGAACTGCTTCGTCCAGTCGGAGGCGGGCGGGCGGCTGATCGTCGACCACCGCGAGACGGACACCGAGGCGGTTGGGCACCAGGAGCTCTACGTCGTGGTGGGGGGCCGTGCGGAGTTCACCGTTGACGGCGAGCCCTTCGACTGCCCGGCCGGAACCTGCGTGGCGATCCGCGATCCCGAGGTGCGGCGCAGCGCGATCGCGGTCGAGCCGGCCACAGCGGTGCTCGCGATCGGCGGAACCCCGGGGCAGCCGTACGAGATCTCGAGCTGGGACGCGAAGTGGACGAGCGGACTGCAGCAGGCGTGACCGTGCGGCCGCTCGCCTCCGACGACTGGCCCTCGGTCCGACGGATCTACGAGGAAGGGATCGCAACGGGGAACGCGACCTTCGAGACGGAGGCGCCGGACTGGACTACGTGGGATGGGGGCCACACGCTCAGGCTCGTCGCCGAGGAGGGCGGCGAGGTGCTCGGCTGGGCCGCGCTCTCGCCCGTTTCGGAGCGCTGTGTCTACGCAGGAGTGGCCGAGGACAGCATCTATGTGTCCAAAGGTGCCCAGGGGCGAGGGGTCGGCCGGCTGCTCCTCGATGAGCTCGTCCGGCAGGCGGATGCCGAAGGCATCTGGACGGTGCAGACAGGGATCTTTCCGGAGAACGAGGCATCGCTCGGGCTCCACGAACGCTGCGGCTTCCGCGTCGTCGGCGTTCGCGAGCGCCTCGGACAGCACAACGGCGTCTGGCGAGACGTCGTCTTCATGGAACGGCGATCGAAGGAGGTCTCGTGATCAAGGTCGAGGCAGTCGTCATCCGCGAGCGCGTCGAGACGGTGATCGACGCGGTCGAGGAGCAGACCGGCCACGTCGGAGTCACCGTGGTCGAGGCGATCGGGCACGGACGCCAGCGGGGGATCACGCACGAGTACCGGGGCCGGACCTTCGAGTCGCGGTTCCTGCCGAAGGCCGTCCTGACCTTCGTCGTCGCCGAGGAGATCGCCGACGGCGTGGTCGCGGCGATCGCCGATTCGGCGCGGAGCGGCAACGAGTCGGGCGACGGGATCGTCTGGACGACGCCGGTCGGAAACGTCACTCACAACCGGACGGGAATGAGGCTGGAGGAGGTGGAGCGCGTATGACGACCGAGGAGCTGGTCATCGCCGCGAGCACGGTCTGGGTCGTCGTCGCGGCCGTTCTGGTCATGTTCATGCAGGCCGGCTTCGCGTTCCTCGAGGCGGGGCTGACGCGGATGAAGAACGCCGGGCACATCGCGGCGAAGAACGTGCTGGTGCTGGGGATCGCGTCTCTCGTCTACTACTTCGTCGGCTTCGGGATCGCGTTCGGAGACGGCGGGAACGGGCTCGTCGGCGGGTCGGGGTTCGCGCCCTCGTCGGAGGAGCTGCTCGCGGTCGGAGCCGCGCCGTTCTCGTGGTTCGCCTCGATTCCCGCCGGCGCCGCGTACTTCTTCCAGGTCGTGTTCGCCGCGGTCTCGCTCGCAATCGTCTGGGGCGCGATGGCGGAGCGGACGAAGCTCTGGGTCTACTTCGCGTTCGGCGTCGTCTTCACGCTCGTCTACTCGGTCGTCTCGCACTGGATCTGGCACCCGGACGGCTGGCTGTTCGCGATGGGGATGCAGGACTTCGCCGGCTCGACGGTCGTCCACTACCAGGGAGCGCTCGCCGCGCTGGCCGGGGCGCTGCTGCTCGGGCCGCGGATCGGCAAGTTCGACGCCGACGGAAGGCCGAACGCGATTCCGGGTCACAACATGGCGTTCGTCACGCTCGGCGTGCTGATCCTCTGGTTCGGCTGGTTCGGCTTCAACCCGGGCTCGACGCTCGGGGTCGTCACCGGCGACCGGGTCGGCTACTTCGCGTACGTCGCGCTGACGACGAACGTCGCGGCCGCGGCCGGCGCGATCGGCGCCGTCACCGCTGCGTGGATCGTGCTGCGGAAGCCCGACCTGTCGATGATGCTCAACGGCGTGATCGCGGCCCTCGTCGCCGTGACGGCGGCGGCCGGGTTCGTCGCGCCGTGGGCGGCGATCGTCATCGGGCTCGTCGCCGGCGTGGTCGCCGTGCTCGGCGTCCTGCTCGTCGAGCGGATCCGGATCGACGACCCGATCGGCGCCGTCGCTGTCCACGGGATGGCGGGCGTGCGGGCCGCTCGGCGATCGGATCTTCGCGGCGCCGGCCCGGGCGGAGACCTTGCGCACGG
>CAWJYU010000012.1:0-55505 GCA_963847235.1 uncultured Actinomycetes bacterium
CTCGCTTCCCTCCGACACCGAGTCCTCGCAGGCGAACGAGGACATCAGAGCAGCGTTCGCCGCCGGCGCCGCCAACCCCACCGACGTCTACGTCTCCGGCTCCATGCCTCTCCAGCAGAGCGAGCTGACCGCGCTCGCCGAGCAGCTCCGCGGCGTCGAGGGCGTCGACTCGGTCGCCGCGCCGGTCCTCGCCGAGGACGGCACCGGTGCTCGCATCGGCGTCAACCTGACCGAGAGCGCCACCTCGAACGCGGCGCTCGACGTTGCCGAGGGGCCACTTCGCGATCTCGCCCACGCCTCCGCGGCCGGCGACGAGGTCAGAGTGGGGGGCGCCAGCTCCGCCTTCGCCGACATCCGCTCCGCGCTCGAGCGCGACATCGTCGTCGTCTTCCCGATCGCCGCACTGCTGATCGCGCTCGTGCTCGGTCTGCTGCTGCGTAGCGTCGTCGCGCCGCTCTACTTGCTGGGCGCGGTCGCGCTCGGCTTCGTCGCCACCTTGGGCGCCGGCGTCGCCCTCTTCCAGGGCCTCGGCTCCGAGCCGGGGCTGCTCTTCATCCTGCCGGTCCTGCTCTACATGTTCGTGGTCGCGATCGGCACTGACTACAACATCCTCATGACCACCCGCCTGCGCGAGCAGATGCAGGAGGGCAACGACCCGCGCACCGCCGCCGATCTCGCGGTCGAGCACGCCGGCCCCACGGTCGTCTCCGCCGGCGTCATCCTCGCCGGCACCTTCGCCTCGCTCGGGCTCACTGGCATCAGTCTGCTCGTGCAGCTGGGCGCCACGATCGCGATCGGCGTCGTCATCGTCAGCTTCGTCATGGCGACGGTCCTTGTGCCCAGCCTGTCGGCGCTGATCGGCAAGCGGGTCTGGTGGCCCGGACACCAGGACGCTGTAAAGCCCGTCGCGGCCGGCGACCATCCCCGCGCCCGGCCGCGTCCCAGCGGCGAGCCCGCGCCCGAGGGCGAGCGCTAGTCAGCTCCCACGCCCCGACGGCGGGCCGGGAGCAAACGCTCCCGGCCCGTCCTAGGAGCCACGATGACCAACGAGACAACAGCAATCACGAATCAGCAGGTGCTGGCGGACCACAGCGACGAACGTGCCGAAGCAACGGCTCGAGCCGGCGAGGACGCCGGGCCGGCCGTCCATCCTCGTCCAGCTCGCGGCCGATCCTCCCCTCGACTCGCTCGAGCTTCTTCCCCGACCTCGTCCGGCACCGCTGGCTCGTTCCTGGGGACGAGGACGCCCTCGCCAAGCGGATCGAACGTGGCCGAGCGTGAACAGCGCCGGTGGATCGTGGCGCTGCTGGCGCCGTTCGTCGCGGCGTCCGCCTTTCTGTGCGCCACGTTTGCGACTGCGGGCGGAGCAGCATGGACGAACTGGTTCTTCGCACCCGCGCTGCTGCTCGTCCCAGCGTGGATCGGGACGCTCGTGTACCTCGCGCTGACGTCCGACACCAACGAGGCCGGCGAGCGCCTAGGCGCGCTTCCCGCGCCGAGTGCGGAGCGCTCGCCCGAGCGGAAGGCGGCGTAGCACGTGGAGAGGGAATGACCCATGCGCCACCGCCGCGACCTCAACCAGTTCGACGCGAGCGCCCAGCGACGTGAGCTCGGCCGGCTCGTTCGCCAGATTCAGGCTCTCACGCTCGAACTCCGCGAACTCCGTCAGGGTGAAGCCGACGCTGCCGAGCTGGAAAGCAAGGAGCGCACGCTCGGACAGCTGCGCTGGCGACTGGCTACCGTCGCCCGCCGCGCTGTTCGCCGACGACATCGTGGAGTTCCTCAACCGCTAGCCGACCGACGCCCGGGCGGCGTCAACACCTCAAAGAAAGGATCGACATGTCCGACCAACTGACTGTTACGCCCGTCGTGCTCGAGCCCGCCGCACAGGCGTTCACCGAGGCGAGGAGGAGCGGACGCAGCAGCGGGCGGAGGCGGGACGGAGTTCGAGCGCCCGCCCTCCGGCCTAGCGGTGGTGTAGCCAAAGACTGCGGTTCGGATCTGGGGGCGCCCACGATGCGACGCCCGGCTCGCTCGAGCACGATCGGATGCATGTTCATGCAGCTCTCGGCCGATCTCGAGCGCGCGACGAGCTCGGGCGTCGAGGTCGCCAACGGAGGTGAGACACATGTTGCACGCAGCTGATCACTTCGGACACCGCGAAAGCGACGGCGTCGTCGTCGACCTGTTCTGGGATCGCGGCAATCCCGCGAACGAATTCCGCGTCGAGGTCGTGGACCAGCGCGCGGGCGCTCGCTTCGTGCTCCACCCGACGACGGGGAGAGACGCGGTCGTCGCCTTCCACCACCCGTTCGCGGCCGCAAGAGCCGCCCTCAACGGCAAGCGATTGGCGGCGTGAGCGGACTGCAGCGCACAGCCGCACAACCAAGTCTCGGACGAAAGGCGCGATGAGCGCTGTGCCCACCGCCCAAGCCCAGTCGGTTGCCGTCTGGGCGTGGCGCCGGCTCCTCCTCGTCGCAACGCTTTCGACCCCGACGAACGTGGCGCTCGCCGCTGCCGCCGAGCGGCTCGGGCTGGCCGCCGAGATCGTCTCCCCGGACGCAGCGCTCGCGCTGGCCGGGCCGGGCGACATCCTGCTTGGCCGCATCGACGTCCGTCGCAGCCTCGACGGCCCGGAGCCCGGCCTGACCGAACTCCGGCAGGTCGCGGCCGCGGGCGTCGACGTCGTGAACGGCCACGGCGGGCTGCTGACCGCGCACGACAAGCTCGCCACCGCCCTTGCGCTGGCACGCGCCGGCTTGCCGCATCCGCGCACGGCGCTCGTCTCGCGCGCGGGACCGCTTCCCTTCGCTCCCCCTTACGTCGTCAAGCCGCGCTTCGGGAGCTGGGGACGCGACGTCGAGCGCGTCCAGTCGGAGGCCGACCTCGCCGCCCAGCTGACTCGCCTGCGGGAGCGCGGCTGGTTTCGCCGCCAGGGCGCACTCGTCCAGGAGCTGGTGTCCTCCGAGGGGCGCGACCTACGCCTGGTGATCGCCGCCGGAAGGGTCGTCGGCGCCGTCGAGCGTGTCGCGCGTCCCGGCGAGTGGCGCACGAACGTGTCGCTCGGCGCCGAGCGGCGGCCGGTCTCGCCTCCGCTCGCGGCGCACCGGCTCGCGCTACGCGCCGCTGCCGCGGTTGCGTGTGACCTCGTCGGCGTCGACCTCCTCCCCGACGACGCCGGCGCCTGGGTCGTGATCGAGCTGAACGCCGCCGTCGAGTTCAACGAGACCTACGCGCTCGGAGCCGAGGACGTTCACGAGGCAGCGCTGGGTGCCCTGCTCGACGCCCGCGCTGCCCGTGCGACCGGACTGCCCGCAGCCTGAACCGGCGGGCCGGGAGCACACGCTCCCGGCCCGCCACCAGGAGCCACCATGGCCAGGGAGACAAGAGCAATCGAGGATCAGCAGGCCGGCGGCTTGCTCCACCGGCCGGCGGACACAGACGTAGCGCGGGAAGACCGGCTCGCGCTCGCGTGTGATCACGCGGTGCATGAAGTCACCGGAATCTGGGTGCTGGCGCGCGCCGTCACTCGCGGGTTGCCGAAGCAGAGCCGCGATCGCGACGCGCTCGAGGCGATCGCGACGCACGCACAGGAGCTTGTAGCCGAGCTCACACGGGCGCTTGGCAGCCCGGCACCCGGTACGAGGGGACGCGGCCGGTGAGCGACGCAACGACGCCACTCGACGCGGAGCTCGCCGCCCTCTGGGCCGAGCTCCCGCTCGGGGAGCGAAGCGCCGCCGCCGCGCTCCGCACCCTCGCGGAATCGACCGGCATCGACGAGGCGGTGATCGAGCGGCACTGGCGCGAGGCGCTCCTCACCGAGGTCGCCCAGCTCGCCGCCGCCGAGACCGGCCGGCTGCTGGCCGCTGCCGCGCTCGAACGGACACCGGCAGCCGAAGCGGTCACGGCCTCTGTGCGGATCCTCGCCACCGTCGCCACGCGCTACCCGCAGCTGCTCGACCAGGACGCACCGTCCCCCTCACCGGAAGCGGCGCAGGAGCCTGCTTCGACCCAATCGGACAAGCAGCTTTGAACGATGGGAACGAGAAGGAATCCGTATCGAAGCGCAACCGTTACTTCAATTAGTGAAGTAACGGTTGACAGAGGGGGCGTCACGTGAGTGCGATGCAACCCCAGCTTGCTCTTCCGAGGCCGCGACGGCGGGCCGTCGCCCGGCACCTCGTGCTGGTCGCGAACGGCTCCGCGAGCGGCCTCGGGCACTCGCGTGCCGTACTCGACGCGGCCCGCGGCGCGCTCCGTGCCTCGGGAGCAACGATCGAGGCCCACCTCACGGAGAGCGTCGAGGAGCTGTCTGCGGAGTGGCCCGAGTTCCAGGACCGCCGCGTGGTCCTACTCGGAGGCGACGGCACGCTCCACGCCGCGGCGAACCTCCCGTTCGGGCCTCCCGAGCTCGCCCTCCTTCCGGCCGGACGCGCGAACAACGTCGCGCGGGCGCTCGGCATTCCCCTCGACCTGGCGGAAGCCGCCAAGCTCGCGGCGAGCGGCGTCGCCCGTCCAATCGATCTCATCTCCGCCTCGAACGGGACGCGAACGATCTTTGTGGTCGAGGGCGTCAGCGTCGGTCTCCACGCCGTCGCACGGGCGAGCTACCACGCGCCGAACTCGGCCGACGTTCGCGCTGCGGTCCGGTCAGGGCTGTCCGCGGCGCGTCGCTTCGACGGCGTCACGCTGTGCGTCTCGAGCGACGGTCACGCCGAGATGCTTCGCGTCGGCCAGCTCTTCGTCGCGAACCTTTCGCTCTACGCCTTCGGCTTACGGGTCGCGCCTGGCGCCCGCGCCGACGACGGCCTGCTCGACGTCGTCGCCCTGCCGTGGGAGGGGCGGCGGAAGATCGTCCCGGCGATCGTGCAGCTGCGGCGCGGCACGCACGTGCGCAACTCGGGCACGCGCAGGTGGACGGCGCGACATGTCCGCGTCGCCACCGGCGGCCAGTCGCCAGTGATCGCAGACACGACGAATCTGGGCACGGGGCCGGTCTTGCTTCAGGTTGCGCCGGCCGCGCTCGCCGTAGTGAGGCCATGACCGTCGCCGATCTCGCACTCTCGGCGCGACCCTCGCTGCGCGGGCGGCGCGACCTCCTCTACCTGACCGCGTTCGCCGCGGCCGCGGTCGGCGCCGGGACCGGGCGGGCCGTCACGACGACCTATCTGCCGGTCCTGCTCGACGAGATCGACAGCTCGCCGGGACTGATCGGGCTCGTCATGCTCGTGAACGCCGGAGCCGGGCTCTCTGTCCCGCTCGTCGTCGGATTCTGGAGCGATCGCCGCCGGATGCGAGGCGCCGGCGGCCGACTCCCGTTCGTGCTCGGAGGAAGTGTCGTGACCGCCGGCGGGCTCCTCGCCGTCGCGCTCGGCTTCTCGTCCTCGTATCTCGCGCTGGCGCTCTTCGGCGCAACGGTCTACGTCGGGCTCAACGCGATCACGACCGCGCACCGAGCGCTCGTCGCCGAGCTGTTCGCACCCGACGGCCGGGCTCGTGCGACGAGCGCCCAAGAGCTCGCGCTCCTGGCGGGCAGCATGCTCGGGCTCGTCGCCGGCGGACTGCTGACCGAGGTCGCGCTGTGGGCTCCCTTCGCCGCGGCGGCCGTTCTCGTGCCACTGCTCGTCCTCCCCACGGTCGCGCGGGTGAACGAGCCCGAGTTCCAGGTCGGCCCCGCCGAGCGCTCGCATCCGTTTCGCTTCTACCGCGCGGCAGCGACGCGGCCCGACGTACGGGCGTTGCTCCTCGCGGAGATCCTGTGGGTGCTCGCATACGCCGCGCTGCCGGCCTTCTTCGTTCTTTATGCCCGACACGTGCTCGGCCTGGAGACCGCAGTCGCAGCTCTCGGCCTGGCGGGCTTCGGGCTGGTGACGGCGGCTTTCACGCTCGCCGCCGGTCGCATCCGCAACCCGGAACAGCTTGGCTCGGCGCTCTTCCTCGGCGTCGCGCTCATGGGCTCGGGGCTGCTCGCCGTCTCGCTCACGACGAGCCTCGAGCTCGTCGCGCCCGGGTTGATCGCCGCGGCCGCCGGCTTCGGCATCGTCTCGACGACGGGCTTCCCAGTGCTCGCCTCGATCATCCCGCCGGGCGAGGCGGGCGGATACACGGCGCTCTTCTTCTCCATGCGCGCGATCGCGGCGGCCGTCGCCCTCCCTACCGCCGGCGGACTCATCGCGTTGACCGAGAGCTACCGTGCGGTCTTCGTCCTCGGCGGGACGGCAGCGCTCGTCGCGCTCGTGCCGCTCACGCGCTTCGTCGCCCGCTGGCCGGCGCGCCTGCGCCGGCCGAGCAGGAGCTGGCTCGTGCGCTGGGCCGGCTCACTCGCCGGTCTCTATGTCGCCGTCCTGGCGACCGGGCTGCTCGTTGCCGCCACCACGTTGGAGGAGCTCGACGAGGCGCTCTTCCAGGCCGTGAACGCCTTCGGCCCCGGGCCCGAGCCGTTGTTCGAGCTCCTCGAAGAGCCGGCGCGCAACTACCTGCTGCTCATTGCAGTCCCGCTCGCGGCAGCGCTTCTCGCCGGCCCGCGCAGGATCCCGGGCGTGCTGGCGCTCGAGGTCGCGGCGGGAGCGCTCGCCATCGGGCTGCTCGAAGCCGTGTACGCGCTCTACGACCGGCCGCGGCCGTCCGAGGTCTTCGACAGCGCCGAGGTCGCTCTCGCGTACGGGCACGACTGGGCCCGAATCGAGGCGTTCCCCAGCGGTCACATGGCCGTGATCACAGCGCTCGCGGCGACAGCCTGGTTCGCGTTCCCGAAGCTTCGGTACCCGCTCATTGCGTACGTCGCGCTGAACGCCGTCACGCGTGTGCTCTTCGGCGCCCACTTCCCCGTCGACGTCGTGGCCGGGATCGTGCTCGGCTACGGGAGTGCGCTCGCCGCGCGCGCGCTCTTCACGCAGATGGGCATCGTCTCCGGACGACCGGCGGAGCCGGCGAGCAGGGGATGCTGACGTGAATACCTGGGCGGTCATGCCGACTCATGACGAGGTGCCCGAGCGCGCGCTCGTGGAGGAAGTGCTGCGCTACGTCGACGGGCTCGTCATCGTCGACGACGGGTCGGATGAAACGATCGGGCGAGCCATCGCCGCGCAGGCGGACAGGGTCGGCGCCGGCCTCGTGCGTCTTCCCGTGCAGCGAGGAAAAGGAGCTGCGCTGCGCGCCGGCCTCGACGCCGTGCGCGACCATGCCGACGCTGTCCTCACGATCGATGCGGACGGCCAGCATCCAGCGAGCGCGATCCCGACCTCGCGAAACGAGGTCCACGCACGCTCGACCCCGCACCTTCTCGAGTGTCTTGCCTGCAAGCTCGCCATGTGTCGTCTGCTGGTTGCGGTACTCGCTTCGTACTCGCACCCGCTCCAGCGACCCTACTTGCCGCGTCCATTTTGATCAAGAACGGCAAATTTGCAGGGAGTTTCGAGTGGGCCGGGCAGGGATCGAACCTGCGACCTTGGGATTAAAAGTCCCCTGCTCTACCAACTGAGCTACCGGCCCGCAGTGTCAGCGTAGCGCTACAGGATTCGGGCTCCGAGCGCGCTCGCGGCCAGATCGACCGCCAGCTTGGCCGTCGCGTTCTCGTGGTCGAGGATCGGGTTGACCTCGACGAGCTCGATCGAGCTGACGAGGCCGCTCTCAGCGACGAGCTCCATCGCGAGATGCGCCTCGCGATACGAGAAGCCGCCGGTCACCGGTGTCCCGACACCCGGCGCCACGACTGGGTCCACGACGTCGAGATCGACGGAGATGTGGACGAACGGTGCGCCGGAGACCCGCTCGAGCGCCTCCTTCAGAATCGGCTCCACGCCGCGCCGGTCGATGTCGGAGATCGTGTAGACGGCGACACCGGAATCCTGGAGCGCCTCTCGCTCGCCGGGATCGATGCTGCGGGCGCCGATCAGGGCCACCCGCTCGGAGTCGAGTGCCGGCAGCGGCCAGCTGTTGCTCTCGAACCCCACCCCCGCCAGCCCGAGCGCCGCCGCGAGCGGCATGCCGTGGACGGCTCCGCTCGGCGTGGTCTCCGGCGTGTTGAAGTCGGCGTGGGCGTCGAACCAGAGGACGCCCCCCGGCCCGTGGACGGACGCGAGCCCGCCGAGTGTTCCGATCGCCACCGAATGGTCGCCGCCCAGGACGAGCGGGGTGAAGCCGCTGTCCGCAGCCGAATGGACCTGCTCGGCGATCCGCTCGCAGGTCTCTCGGATCTCCGTCAAGAAGCGCGCCTTCTCGTCTCCGGGATCCATCGTCTCGCGGACGCGGGTGTAGACGTTGCCCCGATCCTCGGATGCGATCCCGAGCTCGACGAGCCGCTCGCCCAGGCCGGCGTAGCGAATCGCCGACGGGCCCATGTCGACTCCGCGGCGGTCCGCGCCGAGGTCGAGCTCGGCCCCGATGATCGCTACGCGGCGTATTGCGTCCACGGCGGATGAGGATACGGGGAGGCCTCGGACTGCTCATTGACATCGCGTCCGGACTTAGCCCATGTGGGTTATTGAAGGTTTGCATAGTCTGACGTAGGGTCCCGTGGCTGTCTGGGGTTCTCCCGGGCACGCCAAAGGGGAGAAGACATGCGGAGATTGATCTTTGTCGCGCTCGCCGTTGCGGCGTTCGCGATACCGGCCGCCGCACAGGCGGCTGCGCCCGAGCCCGTCATGACCGGGCTCGACAACCCTCGAGGGCTTGCGTTTGGCCCCGAAGGCGGCCTGTATGTGGCCGAGGCAGGAAGAGGAGGTTCAGGAGTCTGTGTCCCGCTTCCGGACGGACCAGGGACGCGATGCTACGGCGCCACCGGGGCGATTTCCCGTCTTTGGCGGGGTACGAAGGAGCGGATCGCGACCGGATTGCCGTCTCTCGCCGCACAGCCGGCAGGGGATACGGCTGCGGGCCCGCAGCACATTTCGTTCCAGGGTCGTGGAGGGCTCTTCGTCACCATCGGATGCAGTTGCGACCGAGGGAACGCCACGACAGGAGCGCTTCTCGATGGGCTCGGTTTCGGCTATCTCATGAAGGTTTCGGCCTCGGGACATGCGAAGCGGCTGGAGGACATTGCCGGCTACGAGGCGTCTGCGAACCCCGACGGCGCCCAGATCGACAGCAACCCCTTCGGGTTGCTCGCACTGCCGGGCCACCGCCTGATCGCGGACGCCGGCGGTAACTCGCTTCTCGATGTCGCTGCGAACGGTTCGATCTCGACCGTGGCGACGTTCCCGAAGATCCCCGTTCCGTTCTCGCACGATGCCGTGCCGACCGACGTGGTCGTCGGGCCCGACGGCGCCTACTACGTGTCGACGCTGACGGGCTTCCCGTTCACCGCGGGATCAGCGAGCGTGTATCGGGTCGTCCCCGGTCAGGCACCGACGCCTTACGCGACCGGCTTGACCCAGCTCACGGATCTGGCGTTCGGCTCCGACGGATCGCTCTACACGCTCCAGCACGCATCGGCGATCCCTGGCGTCGGGTTCCCGTTCGCGGGTCCGGGTGCGATCATGAAGGTGCCGCCGGGCGGCGGCGCATCCTCGACGCTCGTGGCGGGCGGCCTGCCGCGCGCCACCGGCCTGGTGGTCGGACCTGAAGGCGCGCTCTACGTCTCCGTCAACGGAGCCTCTGCGGGCAACGGGGCGGTCTGGCGGATCGTGCCGTAGCAAGCACACCAGCGGGCGCCGCGCATCAGCGCGGCGCCCGCCGCCTTGCGCGACGAGGTGCTCAACGATCAGGGCGGGATCAGCGAGGACTGAAGCTGCGGAGACTTGTGGCCTGCGTCGGAAACGGTCTTCCGTTCTCGGACCAGATCACTCTCCAGCCCACTTGCCAGCTGATCCACACCGCTGCGCCAATCCAGGGAAGGGCGAACAACACTCCGAGCGCAAAACCCATGAGAAGGTCACGCATCGCTACGAGAAGTGTCCGTCGTCGAGAGCGCAGATGCAAATCGGCGCATCCGATCGTCCGCCCCCTCCTCGTAGCGTGGCGCCAGCGGGATTCGGGATCGAGCCTTAGGCGCAGAGATCCTTGAAGAGGGCCGGTGGCGTTGCCGCGCTGCATAATCGACGAACTCGACTAGGGGAGGACGATCGATGGCAACGAGGGCTGATTTCACCGAAGACGAGTGGGAGACGATGAGGAAAGGTGTGACGGGCGCCGGAATGCTCGTCTCGATCGGTGACCGCGACTTCACCGACACATTTGGGGAGGTCGCGGCACTGGCAAAGCGCCTGAGCGAGGAGCGCAAGAAAAGCCAGCTCACGGGCGAGCTCGCCGCCGGCCGACCGAGCGGATTCGGCATGACTGCCTCGCCCGAGGAGGTCGAGGCGGGGACGCTCGAAGCGTTGCGCTCGGCAACCGCGATCCTCGCGGCCAAGGCCCCGGACGAGGTAGGCGCCTACCGGGAGCTCGTCTTGGAGGTTGCCGAGTCGGTCGCCGACGCGAAGGGCGGCGTCAAGCCGGGCGAGACCGGCGCGATCGACAAGATCAAGGACGCCCTAGGCCCCGCTTGACGGCTCGAAGGATCCGAGCCGGCCTAAAGGACATTGCGAGAGGGACAACGCCAGAGCCCTGCCTGCCCGGCTCTGGCTGAGTCGCCGCGCCAGCGAGCGGGTCTCTAGCGTCAAGACTGCCGCATGGCCGCCGGAAACGTGATGCCCCCAGCGGGATTCGAACCCGCGCTACAGCCTTGAAAGGGCTGTGACCTGGGCCGCTAGTCGATGGGGGCCCGGAAGCAGAGTACTCGGAGTCGGAAACGCTGCGTGTCCGGATCGCTCAGGCCCGCAACGGCCTCTACGCGCGAGGGCCCGGAGGAGCCTGGTTGCGATACGTAGCCACTCGCGACGAAGTCGTCCCACGCCCAGCGACGGCCCAGTGCGCCGAGGCAGGTCTAGGCAGGATGGGAGGAGCAATGTTCGAGTCCGAGGACTCAGATCCGCGAGCTGCAGGCGTTGATCGACCGGACGTTCGCGCGGGCGAACCCGCATCTCGCGAGAATCGTGAAACCAGAGCGGCGACTCAACGCGCGACAGGTCGTCCGCTATCTCCAGGGAACGAAGCACGTGGCTTTCGCGACGGTGAACGAGCGCGGTGAGCCGCGCGTGGCACCGCTCGACGGCGTCTTCATCCGAGGGAGATTCACCGTCTCGACCGGCGGTCGAGCGGCGCGCCTACGGCACCTCCGCGCCAATCCGGCGTGCAGCGCCGCTCACATGGACGGCGACACGATCGGCATCGTCGTCCACGGTCACGCGGCGATCATCGGCCGGGAGGACGAGGGCGTCGAGGAGCTCGAGCCGGTCTGGCGCGACATCTATGGCTCGAGCCCGTTCGAGTGGGGCGAAGGCGTCGTCTTCATGCGCATCGAGCCGACCTCGATGTGGGCCTACGCCTTCCACCCGGAGAACTTCCCCGAGTAATCAGTTCCCCCAGAACGGGCGGACCTCGATCGTCCCCATCTGGGCGATCGGATGCTCGGCGGCGATCTCGACGGCCTCTTCCAGGCTGCCGCACTCGATGATGTCGAACCCGCCGACCACCTCCTTGGTCTCCGCGAACGGACCGTCGGTGACGATCGTCTTCCCCCCGCGGACGCGGACGGAGCGGGCCCGCCGCGGCGGAGCCACCTGGTCGCCGGTGATCCAGGCGCCGCGGGCCTGGAGGTCGTCCAGCCACGGGAAGCTCTCCTTCTCCTGGGTGTCGTT
Organism: uncultured Actinomycetes bacterium; assembly: GCA_963847235.1. Classification (GTDB taxonomy): domain Bacteria; phylum Actinomycetota; class Thermoleophilia; order Gaiellales; family Gaiellaceae; genus JACDAN01. The sequence continues at coordinate 11,676 of CAWJYU010000012.1, forward strand.
CGGGTCCGGCTCCGTCTGGGCGTCCATCTTCTGCGCGTCCCAGCAGACCAGCAGCAGGAATCTCATCTCGCTCCTCTCGTCGGTTGTTGGCAGCCTTGCTTAGGGGCGACGAACGCGTCGGAGCGAGATCGACATTCGAGCTAGAGGCGACGTTCAGCCGCGCGGACGCGGCCGATACTGTTTCCGCAGGGCGGTTAGCTCAGTTGGGAGAGCGCCTGGTTTACACCCAGGAGGTCGCTGGTTCGAGCCCGGCACCGCCCACTAGGAGAACCCCGCACGGCGCGGAGTCTCTCGCCCTCGCCGCTACGTGTTCTCGTCCGCGGTCTCGCTCCCGCCCGCCCCGCTGCGGAGCAGCCGGTACGCGAGGGCGGCGACCGTGAAACCGACGGTCGCTGCCGCGAGAGCTGACTTCAGGCGCGACGGGCGATTGCCCGTGACACGCTCGCCGACGGCTTCCTGGACTGTGCCCACCCCACGGGTCGTGCCCGGTCGTGAGGGAAATCGAACCGGCATGGCGGAAGGCAGCCCTCCGGGAAAGGCGAAGCCACGCGCTGCGGCGGTTCGCGCGCGGCTTTTCGTGATATCTCCCAGGTGGTGGCCGCGGATCCCGGGCCGGCTCGAGGCCTTTCAGAGCTACAACGACTCCTATCGAGGGTGGCCCGTCCTGCCGCTCAACCGGCAGCATCCGATCCGCGGGTCGTTCCTGGACCCGCGGCCCGACCGCCGGCGCGGCGCGATCTACCACGAGGGCGTCGACATAGCGGTGCGCGACGACCGGCCCGAGCGCGGGGCGTTGCCCGGTCGAACGCACCGCGTCTATGCGATCGAAGGCGGCCGCGTGCACGAGGCGACACCGCGCGGTGTCCGCGGGTTCGCGCGCATCGGCCACTTCGGCTACGGCCACATCGACGCCGCGGTCGAGCGCGGCGAGATCGTGCGGCCCGGCCAGGTGGTCGGCTGGACGGTCTACGGCGGCTGGCACGTCCATCTGAGCGAGTTCGTCTTCACCGCCGACGGACGGCGCCTGATCGTCAACCCGCTTCGGCGCGGCGGCAAGATCCACCCGTACGTCGATCGCGTGAAGCCGGTCGTGCACGACATCCGCTTCTACTCACCCGCAACGCCGCGCTGGGGCCGGCGGCCGGCGAACGTCGCCCGCCTCCCGCAGGCAGGAAGGCGACTCAATCGCGCCCGCCTTTCCGGCCGCGTCGACATCCGCGTTCGAGTGAGCGATCCCCAGTCCTTCATCGGCTGGTTCAAGCAGATCCCGCACCTCGCGGCTCCGCACCATCCGTTCCGAATCGCCGTGACGATCGTCCAGGTGGCGACGCGCCGGATCGTCCATCGCCGCGACGTCTTCTGGTCGGAGCAGATGCTCGAGATGCCCGCCGGCCAGCACTTCGCGCCCGGAACGGAGCAGAACCTCCCGGCGAACGGCTGCATGCTCTTCCACCGCACGGTCGCCTGCGACGGCACCTACTGGTTCAGGCTGTTCCCGCGGCCGTACTGGGATACGACGCGGCTCGCCAACGGGCGCTACTTCCTCCGAGTCCGCGTCTGGGACACCGCCCGCAACATGACGAAGGCCGACCGCATCCTCACGATCCGGAACTGATCGTCGTGAGCGACGGGATCAGGCGCGTGACGATTCGCTACCGCGCCCACAACCGCCGGGCCCGACCGGCGGTCGTCATCGTGCCTGCCCGCTACGGGCCCGGCCGGCCGACGCCGCCGCTTCCGCTCGTGATCTCGCCGCACGGACGGAACGTGCGCGCGGAGACGAACGCCAGCAAGTGGCGCGACCTGCCGGGCCGGGGGAACTTCGCGCTCGTCTGCCCGGGAGGCATGGGCCGGCGGTTGCCCCTGCACTCGTGGGGCTGGAGGGGACAGATCGCGGACCTCGCGCGCATGCCGCAGATCGTCCACTCGGCGCTGCCGTGGCTCCGGGTGGACGCGAGAAGGGTCTACGCCGTCGGCGGGAGCATGGGCGGCCACGAGACCCTGCTGCTGATCGGCCGGTACCCGAAGCTGCTGGCCGGCGCGGCGGCATTCGACTCGGTGACGAACTTCTACCTCCGGTACCACGACTTCGCGCGGAGCCCCGGCGGTCGCAGCGCCCAGGCGTTCGCGCGGATCGAGGTCGGCGGCACGCCGCGCACCAATCCTCGCGGCTACGTCCTCCGCAGTCCGACGCACTGGCTTCCCGCCATCGCCCGCTCCGGCGTCCCGCTGCAGCTGTGGTGGAGCGAGGCGGACAAGATCGTCATCAACCAGGACAAGCAGTCCGGAGCCTTCTACCGCGAGCTCCGGAAGAGACGTCCGCGCGCACGCGTCGAGGCCGTCACCGGATCGTGGAGCCACTCGTTCGAGAGCTACGAGCGGCTCCAGCTTCCCGGCGCGATGAAGTGGCTCGGGCTCGTGCCTTAGGCGCTTCGCGATCCCTCGAAGTCGGCCTTTTCTAGGCTCGGGAGAGCTCGCTGAAGTCGAGCGCGACCTCGCAGCGGTCGACTGCCTGGATCTCACCGCCGTGCGGGCTGACGGCCTGTGACCGGAGCCGGCTCGCCTGGACCTCGCTGGACTCCATTGCGCCTCGGTTCTCCCAGAACGTCACGGTCAGCGCGGTGGAGTTGTCGCGGTCGACGAGCAGGTAGCCGCCGGAATTTCCCTGGATGTTCCGCAGCTGCTCGACGGCCTGGCGAAACCCCTCGACGGCGTCGTCGAGGCTCTCCTCGGGGATCTGGTAGCGGGCGACACGTGCGAACATCTCCTGGCCTCCTCGGCGCCGACGGCGTTGGCACGGCGGATCGTCTCAAATCCGTAGAGTCCGCGCCCGTGGGGGCGCTCGACGGCAAGAGGGCGATCGTGACCGGCGCGTCCAGCGGGATCGGTGCGGCGACGGCCCGCGTGCTCGCCCTCGAGGGTGCACAGGTTGCCGTCGGAGCCCGGAGGCTCGACCGACTCGCCGAGCTCGGCGACGGCTTCGTCCCGCTCGAGCTGGACGTGACCGACCCGGAGAGCAGCGCCGGCTTCGTGGCGAGCGCGACGCAGCGCCTCGGCGGCCTCGACATCCTCGTCAACAACGCCGGGCTCGCCCTCGGGCGCGACCTGTTCGACGAGAGCACCGAGGAGGACGAAGAGGCCGTGCTCGAGACGAACGTCCACGGGCTCGTCCGGATGACGCGGCTCTGCCTGCCGCACCTGGGCGACGACAGCCACATTGTCAACATCGGCTCCGTCGCCGGCCGACAGGCGTATGCCAAGGCGGCGCTGTACGTGACCTCGAAGTTCGCGGTCCGCGGCTTCACCTACGCGCTGCGCGAGGATCTCCTCGGCCGGCCGATCCGGATCACGCTCGTCGACCCAGGCCTCGTCGAGACCGACTTCTCGATTGTGCGCTTCCGGGGGGACGAGGATGCCGCCGCGCAGGTCTACGCCAACGTCGACCCGCTCACGCCCGACGACATCGCCGAGTGTGTCGCTTTCGCCGTGACGCGGCCGCCGCACGTCAACGTCGACGAGCTCGTCGTCAAGGCCCGCGCACAGAGTCTCCCAGACCGGATCATCCGCTCGTAGCGCATGGCGATCACGATCCTCGAGGGCTCGACCTTCTGCATCTGCGACGACATCGGCGACGTCGGCACCTGGGCGACCAGCGGGCTCTTCGCCGAGGACACCCGCTTCCTCTCGTGTCTGAAGCTGACGATCAACGGCAAGCGTCCCCTGCTGCTCACCTCGGACAAGGTGGACTACTTCTCGGCCGCCTTCTACCTCCGCAACCCACCGACCGACGAGCTCCACGCGGACGAGGTCTCGATCATCCGCGAGCGCTTCATCGGCGAGGCGATGCAGGACAGGCTGGTCGTCCAGAACCAGGCGATGCGGCCGGTGTCGCTCGAGCTCGGAATCGAGGTGGCCTGCGACTTCGCGGACATCTTCGCGGTCAAGGACTACGACTTCGCCCTGGGGGACCCGCAGCACGCCGAGCCGCTGCCGCCGCTCGTCCAGCCCCAATACGACGAGGACAACAACCAGTTCGTGCTCGAGGACGAGACAGGCGTCCCCGCGCAGACGCAGGTGATCCTGTCGCGCCGGGGTGAGGTGGACGGGGGGACGGTCTGCTACCGCCTGGAGCTCGAGCCGCGCGAGCGCTGGGACCTGCGGCTCGACATCGTCCCGCTGCTCGACGGCCCGCAGATCCTTCCGCGCCTGGCCGAGCGGCGCTTCGGCGACGAGCTCGCGCGGGTCCGCGAGTCGCTCGCCGCGTGGCAGCTCCGCGTCCCCCAGCTGCGCGCGACCTGGGACGACCTCTCGCACTCGTTCGGCCGCTCGGTTTCCGACCTCGCCTCCCTTCGGATGCACGGCCGCGAGAACGGCGTCGGGAAGCTGCCCGCGGCCGGGATGCCCTGGTTCATGACCGTCTTCGGCCGGGACACGATCATCACGTGCCTCCAGACGCTGCTGTTCGGGCCGGAGCTGGCCGTGACCGCGCTCGAGGTGCTCGGCGACCTTCAGGCGACGACGGACGACCCGATGCGGGACGCCGAGCCGGGGAAGATCGTGCACGAGCTCCGGCGCGGAAAGGCCGCCCGTACGTGGCACGGGACCTACTACGGGACCGTCGACGCGACGCCGCTCTACCTCGTCCTCCTCTCGGAGGTGTGGCGCTGGACCGACGACGCGACGCTCGTCGAGAGCCTGAAGGAGCCGGCGATGCGGGCGCTCGACTGGATCGACAAGCGCGGCGACCTCGACGGCGATGGTTTCGTCGAGTACCTGAAGCGCAGCCGCCGGGGGCTCGACAACCAGTCGTGGAAGGACTCGCACGACTCCCAGCGGTTCGCCGACGGGCGGACCGCAGAGCCGCCGATCGCGCCCTGCGAGGTGCAGGGCTACGTCTACGACGCCAAGGTCAGGACCGCGGAGCTCGCACGTGAGGTCTGGCGAAACCGCGAGCTCGCCGAACGCCTCGAGCGGGAGGCAGCGGAGCTCCGCGACCGGTTCAACGAGGCCTTCTGGACGGACGAGCGCGGCGGCTACTACGTCCTCGCGCTCGACGGCGAGAAGAACCAGGTGGACTCGGTCTGCTCCAACTTCGGGCACCTTCTCTGGAGCGGGATCGTCCCGCCGGAGCGGGTCGACACGATCGTCGATCTGATGATGGGCGACGCACTGTGGTCGGGGTGGGGCATCCGGACGATGTCGACGCTCGACCGCGCCTACAACCCGCTCGCGTACCACAACGGGACGGTCTGGCCCCATGACAACTCGCTCTGCGCGTGGGGGCTCGCGCGCTACGACCGCTGGCCGGAGGCGCACCGGATCGTCCGGCAGATGCTGACGGCCGCACGGCACTTCGACTACCAGCTCCCGGAGGTGTTCGCGGGCATGCCGCGCACCGAGACGCGCTTCCCGATCGCCTATCCGACGGCCGCTCGACCGCAAGCGTGGGCCGCCGGGACGCCGGTGCTCCTGCTCCAGCTCCTGCTCGGGCTCCAGCCCGATCGGCGGCAGAACACACTGGTGACGGTCGCGCCGCCCGAGCTGCCGGCGTGGGCCGGGTCCCTCAGACTGTCCGGCGTGAGAGCATTCGACAGGCTCTGGGAAGTTCGGCTGGAAAACGGAGAGGCGGAGGTGCACCCGGGATGAACGAGGAACAGCTCCGGATCGCGATCATCAGCCCGCCGTGGTTCCCCGTGCCGCCGAGCGGCTACGGCGGGATCGAGTGGATCGTCGCGCTGCTCGCGGACGGGCTCGTGGACGCGGGACACGACGTGACGCTCTTCGCCTCGGGCGACTCGCGGACCAAGGCGAAGCTGTCGTCCGTCTTCGAGACGGCCCCGAGCGAGTCGATCGGGCGGTCGTACTTCGAGTTGCTCCACTCGCTGCCGTGCTACAGGTACTCCGACGAGTTCGACGTGATCAGCGAGCACACGGGCATGTTCGGAATCGTCATGTCGGGGCTCGTGGACACGCCCGTCGTCCACACCGTGCACGGCCCGCTGACCGGCGAACCGGGGGAGATGTACGAGGCGCTCTCGGGACTGGTGCCGGACCTCCACCTGATCTCGATCTCGCTCAACCAGCGCAAGCCGAAGCCAGAGCTGCCGTGGCTGGCGAACGCCCCGAACGCTCTCGACCTCTCGGTCTACCCCTGCAAGCCTCACCCTGGCGACTACCTGCTCTTCCTCGGCCGCATGAGCCACGACAAGGGCTGCCACCGCGCCCTCGCCGTCGCGATGGAGCTCGAGCTCCCGCTGAAGATCGCCGGCAAGAAGCAGGAGCCGAAGGAGGAGCGCTACTTCGCCGAGTTCGTCGAGCCACACCTCGGGATCCACGGGATCGAGTACCTCGGCGAGGTCTCGCACGGGACGAAGGTCGAGCTGCTGCAGGACGCCCGGGCGACGCTCTTCCCGATCGAGTGGGAGGAGCCGTTCGGCCTCGTCATGATCGAGTCGATGGCCTGCGGGACGCCGGTGATCGCGACCCGCCGCGGAGCGGTGCCCGAGGTGATCGAGCACGGCCGCTCGGGGATCATCGTCGACAACTACCGCGAGATGGCGGCCGCGCTCGAGCAGGCCGACGCCCTCGACCCGCTCGAGTGCCGGCGCTACGCGGAGGAGCGGTTCTCGCCCGAGCGGATGGTCGAGGACTACGTCGGTGCGTTCCGAGAGGCGATCGTGGGATCGCCGGTCTCGGCCAGCTTGTCCCAGTAGCGGCGCAGCCCGGCGTACGACTGCCAGAGCGGCATCGCGCGCTCGTAGGTGGCCGGGTCGGAGCTCTCGGTGTCACGTTCGGCTTCCCGACGACGTAACCACTCGTCCTCCGGCACGTCGTCGGCCGCCCACTCTCGGAGCCGGCCGCGAAGCTGCTCGAGATGCGGGCCGGGGTCGTCGACGACGCCGAAGTGGATGAGCGCGAGGCGTGCAGGGTCGCGCGCTTCGATCTCGTCGATCGTGTGCAGCCAGGTGTCCAGGTCGAACTCCGGTGGGGGCGTGGGCGGGCAGGCGTACCGGTCCGGCTGGATCCGCACCCCGGCAGCGTCACCGGCATAGAGCGTCCCGTCGGGGGCGAGGTAGCACGCGTGGTGGCTCGCGTGGCCGGGGGTCGGGAACGTCTCGAGCCCCAAGAGCTTGTGTTCCAAGATACGAACTCGCTCCTCCGGCACGGGTGCGAGCTCTCCCCAGAGCTCGTCGAACGCCTCGCCGTAAAGGCGCCGGGCGCTTCGCTCGAGCCGCGAGGGATCGACCAAGTGCGGCGCGCCGATCTCGGAGACATGGACCTGAAGGCGCGGGTTCCGCCGGGCAAGGACCCCTGCAGCCCCGGCGTGGTCGAGGTGGATGTGGCTGAGAAGCAGGTGGTCGATGTCCGAAATGGCCACGCCGAAACGGCCGAGTCCTTGTTCGAGGCTTGGAACACAAACAGAGGGGCCGCAGTCGTTCAGCGCCAGGCCGTCGGAGGTCTCGAGCAGGTAGCAGCCGATCACGCGCTCGGCGCCCTGGTGGTGCAAGTCGATCGGGCCGAGCTCGTCCACTCGGCCCGATCCTACGCGGGGGGTCAGGCAGCTGCGGGGCGGGTGCGGCGGCGCACCAGGAGCGCGGTCGCGGTGACGAACACCAGCGCGAATGCGAGCAGGCTCACGGTCGCGGTCGGGAACGACGTGCCGTCGGACGAGCGCAAGGCGGTGGTCTCCGGGAGGCCCGCGGCCACGAGGGTCTCCTTCAGATCCGGGCCGGCCTGGAACCAGCCACCGCGTGTCTGCATGTCGAAGATCGGCTGGCCCGGCGCCATGTAGGTCACCGGCCCCTCACTTGCGTACGGGTAGATGTCCTGACGGATCGTGACCGTCCTGTTCATGTCCTGGGGCACCGTGTAGGTCACGGTGTACTTCGGGCCGAGATCACCCTTTGGCCGTCCGGCGAGGAGTGGGCTCGGCTCCTGCTCGAAGGCTGCGGCGAACCAGCCGGACTGCTGGGTCAGGTTGCCCAGCGGGCCGCTTCCCTCGTCGCCGGAGAACGAGATTCCGCCGCCGGCGCCGGGACCCTCCATGGTGGCGGCCGTCGGGCCCTTGCCGAGCGCGGCAGAGGGCACAGCCAGGGCGGCCAGTGCGAGCAGCAGGATCAGACGTCTCATCGCGGGCTCCTTTCTGCGTCGCAGCCTCTACACCGCGCGGGCGCGAGACGTTCCGCAGCTAGGGAACGAGCGGCTTCTCGACGATGGTGAAGCCGGCCATCTTCTCGACGATTCGGTCCACGAGCTCTTCTTCGTGTCCCGGGACGATGAAGAACCTCGTCGGATGGCTTCGCACGTCCCCGTATTCGGCCCGCGTCAGGCGGATCTTCTCGACGCAGGCCGGGTCGCTGCACTCGCACACGAACTGGGCCTCGGTGTGCTCGCCGACGCGGTAGTAGACCTGGACGACCTCGTTGACGTCGCGAAAGAGCGTCTCAGTCCGTATGAGCGTGGCGCGATCGTGTGGGTCAGCCGCTGGAATCTTGCACCAGGCTCTCGGGCCGCTCAGCGGCTGAGGCAAGTGCTGCGTCGAATGCGGCAACTGCTTCTGCCTGGGTGCGCCCAGGCTGATCGTTCCACTTCGTGAGGGAGGGCGTGTCGAGAGCGCCCGCGAGCACGACGGCGGCGCGCGCCAGCTGGTCGATAGGGACCCCCTTGCGCGTCTCGTCGCCGCAGATGACCGCGCCGAGGACCGACCAGGATCGGGCCTCGGCGCTCCACGGATGCACCGGGCTCTGATCCGAGTCACGCGCGTCGGCGCCCTGGGACCAGCCCTGAGCCACCAGCTCGCGCCCGTTCATCAAGACCTCTCGGGCCAACTACGCTCTTTCCCCGCTTCCTGTGCGCTCCGGAAAGACAGAGCGGGAACACACTGGAACCGATAGTGGATCGATCCACGGTACCAGCCCAGGGAACCGCTCCGTTACCTCTGGGATGTGGCCCGGCCCGACGCTCGAGCTCAGCTCGAAACCGAGGCGCTTGTCGACCGCACGAGCGCCTGCTCGAGATCCTCGATCAGGTCACCGGCCGACTCGATCCCGACCGAGAGCCGGATCAGGTTCCTAGGCGCTGCGAACGGCGCGTCAGCGGTGGACGCGTGCGTCATCCGGGCCGGGTGCTCGATCATGCTTTCGACGCCGCCGAGGCTCTCGGCCAGCTTGAAGACCTTGGTGCGGGCCACGAGGTCGACGGCCTCCTCCTCGGACTCGACGAAGAAGGAGATCATCCCGCCGAAGTCGTCCATCTGGCGCGCGGCGATCTCGTGGCCGCGATGGGCGGGCAGGCCGGGGTACAGCACCGACTCGACCGCCTCGTGCTCGGACAGGTACTCCGCGATCCGGCGCGCGTTCTCCGAGTGCTTCTGCATCCGGATCGCGAGCGTCTTGACTCCGCGGAGGACGAGCCAGCAGTCCATCGGGCCCGGAATTGCGCCCAGCGACTTCTGGAGGAAGTAGAGCCGTTCCGCGACGGTCGGGTCGTTCGTGGCGACGAAGCCGCCGACCGTGTCGGAGTGGCCGCCGAGGTACTTCGTCGTCGAGTGCAGGACCACGTCGGCGCCGAGATCGAGCGGGCGCTGGAGGTACGGCGTCGCAAACGTGTTGTCCACGACGACCATCGCGCCGACTTCGTGCGCGGCCTTCGCCGCCGCGGCGATGTCGACGATGTTCAGGAGTGGGTTCGTCGGCGTCTCGAGCCAGACGATCCGCGTCTGCTCGTCGATGTGGTCGGCAAGCGACGAGTTGATCGTGTCCACGTCGAGGAACTCGAACGAGTAGCCCTTCGGCTCGTAGATCTGCGTGAACATCCGGTAGACGCCGCCGTAGACGTCGTTGACGCAGACGACCTTCTCGCTCGGGTGCACGAGGTGCATGAGCGTCGTCGTCGCACCGATTCCGGAGCTGAACGCGGCTCCGAACTCGGCGTTCTCGAGGGAGGCGAGGCAGGTCTGGAGCGCCGTCCGGGTCGGGTTCGAGACTCGGGCGTAGTCATAGCCCTTGTTCACGCCGACCGCCTCCTGGACGTAGGTCGAGGTCTGGTAGATCGGGACGGTCAGCGAGCCGGTCGCGGGATCCGGTTCCTGGCCGTCGTGGATCGCTCTTGTCTCGAAGTCCATGTCTCGATCCTATCCGGGAAGGTCGGCCTTGACGACGGCGACCTCCTTCCTTGCCCACGTCGTCTCGGTCTCGAAGCCGGCCTCCACGAGCCAGCGAAGGTGGTCGCCGAGCGGATCGGGCCGATCGAAGTCGGGCGTCGTCGGCGTGACTCGATCCTCTTCGCGCTCCGGAACGACGACGTCGGCGAGAACGAAGCGGCCGCCCGGCCGAGGACGGCGATCCGTCGGAGAGGTGCGCGCTTCCGCGAGCTCCAGGTGATGAGCGGCCAGGCAGGAGACGACGAGATCGAATGGGCCTCGCGGAAGTGGGTCCTCGAGTGCGGGAGACGCGCAGGTCGGCGTCCAGGCCGGCGGCGGCCAGCATCGCCTCGTTCTCGTCGATGCCGACCAGTCGCGCGCCAGGATGCACGGCGAGCTCCGTTCGCGCCGTCACACCGGTCCCGACGCCGAGCTTCGAGGATCGTCGATAGCCGAAAGCCCCAGCCGTCGCACGGTGTCGAGCACGCCCGTCGCCGAACCGTCCAGCAGCTGCGCGCGAACCGCGATGCGACGCGCATCCTCCCGCGTGACTTCGACCCCGACGCGTGACTACGTCACTGATGCTCTCCGCGCCTACGAAGGCCGCAAGGGAACGGAGCGGCTTGTCCAGCGGGACTTCCTTCCTGCCCGGCTCCCACCAGACGTTGAGCACGTCGAGCACGCCCGTCTTGCGGTCGAAGACGGGGTCGATGCGCCCGACGAGGTCGTCGCCGTGCAGGATCGGGAGGACGAAGTAGCCGTACTGCCGCTTCGGCTTCGGGACATAGATCTCGAGCCGTAGAAGAAGTCCCAGAGCGCCAGCGTCCGCTCCCGATCCCGAAGCAGCGGGTCGAACGGTGAGAGGAACGTGCCGGTTGCCGTCCGGCCGTCGGTGCGAGCGCCCCGGGTGTGCGAAGCGCGTCCCTTGCCTTCGAGCTCACAGGAGTGAGCGGTCGTCCTCGACGAGCGAGTCGATGGCCCGCTCCAAGCCCGGCCGGTAGCCGGAGAACCGTCTTGAGCTTCGGCCCCCGTCGCAACGCCGAGGTTGCGCGCGGAGCGCTCCATCACCCGGCGCTCAGCTCGTCGACCGAGATTCGGCCGTTCTCGGTGGGCAGCCAGCTCCGACGTCCCACAGGCGCTGCTGGCCGGACCGCCCGCGACGACGACCTTCCCCTGCGCGTGAACGATCCCAGCGCCTCGAGACGTTGCGTCGTTCGTCCAGCCGCGACACCCAGCTTCGGTCGGCCTTGACTTCAGGTCGCGCGAGGGCACGTGTCGACGGAGCTGCGCCATCACGCTCCGGTGGAGGCTGGCGTTGTCCCGCAGCCACTTGTGGATCGTCGCCGACCAGTTGTCGGCATCGGGGTACGCGCATCGACACTTGGGATCGGGAAGTCCTCGGTCGGGACGATGACGGCGGAGTACTCGAAGAGCTCGCGAGTCTCCCAGCGCAGGCGCTCCAGGTCCGGCTCGTCGTAGTGGCCCGAGCCGGCTCCAGAGGACGAGCAGGTGGTTTCGCGCGATCGAGTTCGTCGGGTCGAGCTGCAGGTAGCCAACGTGCTTCACGACGTCGAGGATCGTCGTGCCTTCGGCGCCGGGAGCAGCTGCCCGGCGACGGCGAGCCGCCTCGCCTGTGGGATGGTGAGCTGTGGTGAAGCTCAAGGAGTTCGTACTTTCCCAACTCCCGCCGTCGCCCGGTCGGGTTCTCGAGGTGGGCTGCGGCGAGGGCGACCTGGCGCTCGCTCTGGCAGAAGCAGGCTACGACGTGGTGGCGATCGACCCCGAGGCTCCGGAGGGCGAGATCTTCCGGCGGACCACGCTCGAGGCAGTTCGACGATCCGGGGCCGTTCGACGCGATCGTGGCGAGCCGCTCGCTGCACCACGTCCACGACCTCGGCGCCGGGCTCGACAAGCTCGTCCGGCTGCTGCGTGGCCCGCTGATCCTCAGCGAGTTCGCGTGGGACCGGCGCGAGCCGATGACGCCGGAGTGGGAGGAGGAGCACGAAGGGCTCCACGGCTACAGCACGATGCGGGCGGAGCTCGACGCCCGCTTCGAGGAGCGGTTGTTCGAGTGGCGGCCGTATCCGGTGGAGGGCGAGGACGTCCCCGGGCTCGGATTCCGGTACGTCGGCCTACCGGTTGTGCGCTAGGTACTCGAGCAGGTCAGTTCGTGTGAGGACCCCGACGGGCCGGCCCTGCTGAGCCACGACCACGGCGTTCGTGCGGCCGGTGAGCCTGGCGAAGACCTCGTCGAGCGGCTCGGCGGCGTCGATCGCGGCGAGCGGCGGTTGCATTGCCGCCACGACGTCCTCGTGGAGCGCGTCGGGATTCTTGAAGACGCGGTCGAGGAGATCCCGGTCCTGGAGCGACCCGATCACGTCCGCGAGCGACTCCACCTCGCCGTCGCGGATCACCGGCAGCTGCGAGATCGAGTAGCGCTGCATCAGGTCGATCGCGGCGCCGACCTTCTGGTTCGCGGCGATCGTGACCAGGTCGGGGATGTCCGGCTCCTCCGTCTGCTTCGAGCGGAGCACCTGCTCGACGGTGGCCGGGGCCCGGCGCTCGAGGAAGCCGTGGTCGAGCATCCAGTTGTCGTCGTAGAACTTCGAGAGGTAGTTGCGGCCGCTGTCGGGGATCATCGTGAGGATCTTCGCCTCGGGCCCGAAACGCTCGGCGATCTCGAGCATCGCCCAGACCGAGGTGCCGCCAGAGCCGCCGGCGAGCAGCCCTTCCTCGCGCGCCAGCCGCCTGGCGACGACGAACGAGTCGCGGTCGGACACGCGGATCCACTCGTCGACGACGTCCTTCGCCATCGTCCGCGGCCAGGTGTCCTTGCCGATCCCCTCGACGAGGTAGGGGTGGATGTCCTCGTCCTCGAGCGCGGTGTAGACCGAGCCTTCGGGATCGGCGCCGACGATCAGGATGTCGGGGTTCCGCTCCTTCAGGTACCGGCCGGCGCCCGAGATCGTCCCGCCGGTCCCGACCGAGACGACGAACGCGTCGATCTCGCCCCCGGTCTGCTCCCAGATCTCGGGCCCGGTCACCTCGTAGTGGGCGTCCGGGTTGGCCATGTTCGAGTACTGGTCGGGCTTGAAGGCGCCGGGGATCTCCTCGGCGAGCCGGTCGGAGACCGAGTAGTAGCTCTCGGGCGAGTCGGCATCGACGGCGGTGGGGCAAATGACGACCTCGGCGCCGTAGGCACGCAGCAGGGCGATCTTCTCCTGGCTCATCTTGTCGGGCATGACGAAGATGCACCGGTAGCCCTTGATCGCGGCTGCGATCGCAAGCCCGACGCCGGTGTTCCCGGAGGTCGGTTCGACGATCGTCCCGCCCGGCCTCAGGTGGCCGTCGCGCTCGGCGGCCTCGATCAGCGGGAGGCCGATCCGGTCCTTCACCGACCCGCCGGGGTTCAGGTACTCGAGCTTGGCGAGCAGCTCGGGGCCGCCCGGCGGCGCGAGCTTCTGGAGCCGCACGATCGGAGTCCGGCCGACGAGCTCGAGCGCGGTCGGATACTCGCGGGGCATCGGATCGAAGCTTAGAGCGAGGACCGCGCCGTGCTTAGCACACGTTCGCGGCTGGGGTCAGACCCCGTCCCAGATGTGTGACGTTCCGTCCACGGATCGGACGTGTCCGGCGGCACAACCATGCGGAACCGTCGACGGACGGCGTCCGATTTGATCGTCTCCTGGCGCGGTCCCGTTTCGGGGTCTGACCCCCGCACGATTCGTGTGCTAGTGGCGGAAATGACGGCGGTGGGTGAAGACCATCGCGCCGCCGGCTGTTTCGACCGCGGCGACGACCTCCTCGTCCCGCTTGGCGCCGCCCGGCTGGATGATCGCCGTGATGCCGGCGCCCAGGGCAGCCTCGGCGCCGTCGGCGAAGGGGATGAACGCGTCCGACGCCAGCACAGCGCCCGCCGGGTCGTGGCCGTGCTCCCGCGCCTTCTCGACTGCGATCCGGACGGAGTCGACGCGGCTCGTCTGGCCGCCGCCGATCCCGAGCGTCTGGAGGTCCTTCGCGATGACGATCGCGTTCGACGAGACGTGCTTCGCGACGCGCCATGCGAAGAGGAGGTCGCCCCAGACCGCCTCGCTCGCCTCGCCGCACACGAGCTCCATGCCGCTGCGGTCGTCGACCTCCCGGTCGCCGTCCTGCACGAGGAGCCCGCCGATCACGCGCCTGTAGTCCCGCTCGCCCAGGTCGCCTCGCCGTCGCTCACGGTCGCGAAGGATGCGGATCGCCGGCTTCGCGCGCAGCGTCTCCAGCGCACCGTCCTCGTACTCGGGAGCGATCACGAGCTCGATGAAGCGCTCCGCGAGCTCGCCCGCCAGCTTCGGCGTCACCGGCCGGTTGAGCGCGAGCACCATCCCGTACGCGGAGACCGGGTCCGCGTCGTGCGAGCGGCGGAAAGCCTCCTCGATCGAGCGCGAGACTGCCACCCCCGCGGGATTCGCGTGCTTGACGACGACCGCAGCCGGTAGCTGGAACTCGCCGAGCAGCCGCCGGGCGGCGGAGAGGTCGTTCAGGTTGTTGAAGGAGAGCTGCTTCCCGTGCAGCTGGTCGACCCGGGAGAGGAGATGCCGCCGCGCGCCTTCCTCCACGTAGTACGCCGCGCGCTGGTGGGGGTTCTCCCCGTACGAGAGGTCGGCGGCCTTCGCGAAGCTGGGGATGAACCGGTCGGGGAACGCCTCGCGGCCCATGAACCAGGATGCGATCGCCGTCTCGTACGCCGCGGTAACGGCGAACGCCTCGGAGGCCAGGCGGCGGCGCGTGTCCGCGGAGAGCCGACCTGTCGCGCGCAGCTCCTCGAGGATCTCCGGGTAGCGCTTGGGCGAGCAGACCGGCGCGACGTGGGCGAAGTTCTTCGCGGCCGCCCGGAGCATCGACGGCCCGCCGATGTCGATCATCTCGACCGCGTCCACTTCCGTCACTCCGTGGCGCGCCACGACCTGCGTGAAGGGGTAGAAGCCGACGCAGACCAGGTCGAACGGCTCGATCCCGTGGTCGTCGAGTGCCGCCAGGTCGTCCGGATGGTCGCGCCGGGCCAGGATCGCCGCGTGGATCCGCGGGTGGAGCGTCTTGACGCGGCCGCCGAGCATCTCGGGGATCTCGGTCAGCTCCTCGACGGGCGTCGCGTGGATGCCGCTCTCAGCGAGATGCTCGGCAGTGCCGCCGCTTCCGACCAGGTCGACGCCGAGATCCTGGAGACCCTGCGCGAACTCGACCAGCCCGGTCTTGTCCCAGGCGGACAGGAGAGCGCGCCGGATCACTCGATCAAGCCGCGGACGGTCTTGGGCAGCAGCCTGTGCTCGACCGCCTGGACGCGGGCGCGCAGGCTCTCGACCGTGTCGTCCTCGCGCACCGGCACCGGCTCGGCGACGATCACTGCGCCGGTGTCGACGCCCTCGTCGACGTAGTGGACCGTCGCCGCGGTCTGACGGACCCCTGCAGCGAGCACGTCCTCGATGGGGTGCGCGCCGGGAAACTCCGGGAGCGGCGCGGAATGGGTGTTCACGATCCGGCCCTCGAAGCGGTCGATGAACGGTTTGCGGAGGAGGTGCATGTAGCCGGCGCAGACGACGAGCGTCACGCCCTGCTCCTCGAGCCAGCGGCCCATCGCGTCGTCCCGATCCTCGCGATTTTCGTACCCGTCCAGATCGAACACCTTTGCGGGGATCCCGGCCGCTCGAGCCCGCTCCAGTGCTCGCGCGCCGGGCTTGTTGCATGCAACACAAGCGACGGGGAGGCCGGCGTCGAGCAGCGCCTGGAGGTTCGTGCCCTCCCCGGAGACGAGGACGCCGATCACGCCGCCACGATTCGCCCGATCACCTGGCCGTCGGCCGGCTCCGGCACGACGGCACAGAAGCCGATGCCGAGGTTGAAGACGCGCCGCAGCTCGTCCTCCTCGATGTGCCTCGCGAGCCACTGGAAAACAGATGGACGCTCCCAGCTCTCCCAGTCGACTTCTGCGCGGAGCCCGGGCGGCACGATGCGGCCCAGGTTGCCTCCGATCCCACCGCCGGTGACGTGCGCGAGGCCGTGGGGGCCGTCCAATTCGCGGACGTCGTCGAGGTAGAGCCGCGTCGGCGCGAGCAGGTCGTCGCCGACGTAGTCCTCCTCCTCGAGCACCCGCCGAACCAGGGTGAAGCCGTTCGCGTGCACGCCGGCGGAGGGGAAGCCGACGACCACGTCGCCCTCGCGGATCGCCGAGCCGTCCACGAGCCGGTCTCGCTCGACGATCCCCACGCAGGTTCCCGCGAAGTCGAGCTCCTCGTCCCGGTAGATGCCGGGCAGCTCGGCCGTCTCGCCGCCGAGCAGCGCGACGCGTGCATTCCGGCAGACCTCGGCGGCGCCGTCGACCAGTTCCGCCACCTCCTCCAGCTCGATCCGGTTCGCGGCCACGTAGTCGAGGAGGAAGAGCGGGTCCGCGCCGGTGGTCAGCACGTCGTTGATGCAGTGCGCAGCGAGGTCGGCGCCGCACGCCCGAAGCGCTCCCCGCTCGCGCGCCAAGATCAGCTTCGTCCCGACGCCGTCGGTCGACGCGGCGAGCAGTCGTCCGTCTTCCAGCGGGAAGAGCCCCGCGAAGGCGCCGAAGCCGGCGGCCCCGGTGGACTCGACGGCCGCCCGCAGCCGCTCGACGACCGAATCGGCGGTCGCGAGGGACACTCCGGCGGCCGCGTACGTCCGTTCCTCCACCTGTGGGCGAGTCTAATAGGGAGCAATGACGGCCCTCACCGCACTCCTTCCGCTCGCGGTTGTCGCGGTCATGTACTGGCACCGGGCGCGGACGCTGGCCGCGCGGGGCGCTCCGGTGTCGGGCTGGCGGCAGGCGAGCTTCGCGGTGGGGATCACGCTCGCCGCCGTTGCGCAGCTAATGCCGCTCGAGGACGAGCTCTTCTTCGTCCACATGCTCCAGCACGTCCTGCTCGGCGACCTCGCTGCGCTCGCGTTCGTGCTCGGGTTGACCGGGCCGCTCCTCCGACCGATCCTCGCCGTGCCGTGGCTCGCGCCGCTTCGCCACCTCGCGCACCCCCTTGTGGCCCTACCGTTGTGGGCGGTCAGTCTGTACGTCTGGCACCTCCCGCCGCTCTACGAGGCCGCGGTCGAGCACAGCGCCGTACACGCGCTCGAGCACCTCTCCTTCTTCACGACGGGAGTGCTGATGTGGGCCGCCGTCGTCGAGGTGCTGCCCGGGCCGGAGTGGTTCGGCACCGGCTGGAAGTTCGGCTACGTCGCCGTCGTCCGGCTGCTGGAGACCGCGCTCGGCAACGTCTTCGTCTGGTCGGGAGACGTGATCTACGACGTCTACGACCACGGCGAGGAGCACTTCGGGATTGGCGCGCTCCAGGATCAGGGCCTCGCGGGCACGATCATGATGGTCGAGGGCTCATTCGTGACGATCGGCGCCCTCGCGTGGCTCTTTCTCAAGCTCGCGCACGAGGGTGAGCTTCGGCAGCGGTTGCTCGAGGAAGGGCACGACCCGCGCGCAGTGCGGCGGGCAGTCCGGTACGGGCGCGGGGAGGAGCTGGAATCCGCCCGCTGAACATGCGGGAAAGTCGCCCGAAAGGAGCACCTACATGTCCACGCCAGACCAGCCGACGCAGCAGCATGCGCCGCCATCATCACCACCACGTTCGCAGGGGATGACGATCGACGTGGCGCGGTTGCCGATTCCCGGCAACGCCGAGTTCGCGCTCTACCTCGTCGCGCTGATCGTTGCCTGGCTCGTTGTCTGGATCTCCGACGTGCTCGACACTGGGTCGTGGTTCCAGTTCTTCCTCTTCACGACGATCGCATACATCCTCTCGCGCGGGATCGCCAAGGCGAGCCGCGTGCTCGAGCAATAGTCACGGGCCTTCGCTGGGGGAACGTCCCGGTTCCCCCAGACCCCTCCACCGGTCCGCTACGCGGACGAGCCGCTACACCGCGGCTGGCTCGAACCGGAGCTTCGCGAGTGTCCGGCCCGTGGGGACGCGGGTCGGGTACTTGCGCGTGAAGCAGGCGCGGCAGAACTCGTTGTCCGGCCGGCGCGTCGCCGCCTGGACGGCCTCGAGCGACAGGTGGGCGAGCGAGGTCGCGCCGATCTCCGCCCGGGTCTCCTCGATCGTCCGACCGGACGCGACGAGCTGGTCGTCGTCGCCGAAGTCGATCCCGTAGAAGCACGGCGAGACGATCGGCGGCGACGAGACGCGGACGTGCACCTCGGTTGCCCCGCCGTCGAAGAGGATGGCCACGAGCTGGCGCATCGTCGTCCCTCGGACGATCGAGTCGTCGACGACCACCACGCGCTTGCCCTCCACCTCCTCCAGCGGGTTGAACTTCAGCTTGATCCCCTGCTCGCGGAGCCCCTGGTCCGGCTGGATGAACGTGCGGCCGACGTAGCGGTTCTTGATCAGTCCTTCGTTGAAGGGGATGCCGGAGGCGCGGGCGAAGCCGATCGCCGCCGGTGTGCCCGAATCGGGCACCGGCATGACGAGATCGGCTTCGACGGGAGCTTCCGCCGCGAGCCGTTCGCCCATCCGCACACGCGCCTGGTGGACCTCGACGCCCTCGAGCCGGGAGTCCGGTCGCGCCAGGTAGATGAACTCGAACAGGCAGACGCTCTGGGACGGGTGCGCCACCTGCTCTGTCCGCACGTCGTCGTCCACGACGACGAGCTCGCCCGGCGCTGAGCTCGCGGACGGGCTCGGCGCCCACGAGGTCGAGCGCGCAGCTCTCTGACGCGAGCACCCAGTCGTCGCCGAGGCTCCCGACAACGAGCGGCCGGAAGCCGTGCGGGTCGCGGAAGCCGACGAGCTTCCCCTCGGTGAGGGCAACGACGGTCGTCGCGCCGTCCACGCGCTCGAGCGTGTGGGCGATCGCCTCGGGGAGCGGGGCCGGATCGTTCCCGATCAGCGCCGCGATCACCTCGGAATCGGAGCTCGAGCCGAGCCGCACGCCCTCCGCCTCGAGCTCCTCGCGAAGCTCCTCGGCGTTGGTCAGGTTGCCGTTGTGGCCGAGGGCGACGGTTCGCGCCCGTCCGTGGTGGACGAGCGGCTGCGCGTTCGCCCAGCGCGTCGAGCCCGTGGTCGAGTAGCGGGTGTGGCCGATCGCGAGCTGGCCGTCGAGACCGTGGAGGGTCTGCTCGGAGAAGACCTGCGCGACCAGCCCCATGTCGCGCACGACGGTCAAGCGGCCCTGGTCGGAGACCGCGATCCCTGCCGACTCCTGGCCGCGGTGCTGGAGTGCGAAGAGCCCGAAGTAGGAGACGCGCGCGACGTCGCGCTCAGGCGCCCGGATGCCGAACAGGCCGCACATCTAGACCGTGCCCACCTCCTCCGCGAACTCGGGCACGTGGTCGCCGGCGAGGACGAAGCGAACGGTGTCCGGATCGGCGATGTCCAGATCGGTCTCGACTCCGCTCCATTCGGCCATCTCCCGAAGGGCCACGTTGAGCCCGCCGTCCGAGACGTCGTGGACGAGCGAAAGCCCTGCAGCCGCCCGCCAAACGAGCCCGATCAGCTCGGCCTCACGCGCCAGGTCGATCTCTCCAAGTAACAGACTGTTACTTGCTCCTCGAACCACGCTGACTTTGTCCCCTCGGCGCCAGCCGTTCGGGACGCGGCGAACGTCCGGGACGAGGCCGACGCAGCCGACGACCGGGGTGGGTGGGATCGAGCGTCCGTCGGTGTCGTTGTAGAGGGACACGTTGCCGCTGACAACCGGGATACCGAGCGCCTCCGCGGCTTGCGCGATGCCCTCGATCGCCTGCTCGAGCTCCCAGCCGATCTCGGGCTTCTCGGGGTTGCCGAAGTTCAGGCAGTCCGTGAGGCCGATGGGCTCGCCGCCGACGCACGCGACGTTGCGCGCCGCGTCCAGGACGGCAAGCGCGCCGGCGCGCCAAGGATCCCGCTCGCCGACGGGAGGCCCGTCGAGGGAGAGCGCGAGACCGCGGTTCCCGTCCAGCCGGAGTACGGCGGCGTCGAGCCCCGGCCGCCGCACGGTCCGCGAGCCGACGAGCTGGTCGTACCGCTCGTAGATCCAGCGGCGGCTCGTCAGGTTCGAGGCGGCGACCGGCGCCGGCCTCGTCTCCTTCGGGCGCGTGTCCACGGCATAGCGGGGACACTCGTCGGTCAGCAGCGAGGCGGGAATCTCCCCGACGAGCTCGCCGCCGTGGAACGCGCGCAGCTCGCCGGTGTCCGTGACCTCGCCGATCACGGCGTGGGCCAGCTCCCAGCGACGACACACGCCGAGGACGTCCTCGAGCCGCTCGGGGCGGACGACGGCGACCATCCGCTCCTGGCTTTCGGAGACCATGATCTCCCAGGCCTCCATCTCCTCCTCGCGAAGCGGAACGCGGTCGAGGTCGACGTCGACGCCGGCGCCGTCCCGCGCCATCTCGGCCAGCGACGACGCGAGCCCGGCAGCCCCGCAGTCCTGCAGCGACTCCACGAGCCCACGCTCGACGAGCTCGAGGCTCGACTCGATCAGCTTCTTGCCGGTGAACGGATCGCCGATCTGGACGGTCGGCCGCTTGTCTCGCGTCTTCCTCGGCAAGTTCGGCGCTCGCGAGGACGCTGGCCCCGCCGATCCCGTCCCGACCCGTTGTCGCCCCGTAGAGGACGACCAGGCCGCCGGTCAGGGTCGCCTTCGCGCGGGTCAGGCGGTCGACCGGCAGCAGCCCGACGCACATCGCGTTCACGAGGCAGTTGCCGGCGTAGGCCTCGTCGAAGACGGCCTCGCCGCCGACCGTCGGAACCCCGACGCAGTTCCCGTAGTGGCCGATCCCCTCGACCGCACGCTCGAACATCCAGCCGGGCTCGCCGAAGCGGAGCCCGTCCAGCAGCGCGACCGGCCGCGCGCCCATCGCGATCACGTCGCGCAGGATCCCGCCGACGCCGGTCGCCGCCCCCTGGAACGGCTCGACCGCGGACGGGTGGTTGTGACTCTCGACCTTGAAAGCGACCGCCTCGCCGCCGCCGAGGTCGAGCACGCCGGCGTTCTCGCCAGGCCCCTGGAGCACGCGCTCGCCCGTGGACGGCAGGCGCCGAAGGAGCAGCGCCGAGTGCTTGTAGCCGCAGTGCTCCGACCAGAGCAGCGAGAACACTGCGAGCTCGAAGTCGTTCGGGTCACGCTCCAGCAGTTCGCGGATTCGCTCGAACTCGCCGTCCGTGAGCCCGAGGGCGCGGTGGAGAGGCTGTTCGGCGACCCGCGTCAGATCGTTGAGAATAGTCGTTCGGGCGGACGCGTTACCTTGAAGAAGTGAGGCGCGGTTACGTCCCTCTGCTGCTGGTCCTCGCCCTGATCTGGGGCTCGTCGTTCATGTTCATCGAAATCGCGATCGACGATCTCTCGCCGGCGGCGACCATGACCGGCCGGCTGCTCTTCGCGTCGGCGGCGCTGGGAGCCGTCCTCGTCGCGAAGCGCGGCTTCCGCCAGGCGGTTCGTTGCGTCCGCGACTTCGGCTGGGCCGGCGTCGTGCTCGGCGTGATCAGCACGGCGCTGCCGTTCTGGCTGATCGCCTGGGGCCAGACCAGGATCGACTCCGGAATCGCCGCAATCGGCAACGCGTCAATGCCGATCTTCGTTGCGCTGCTCGCAACGCGCTACGCGCGGCACGAGCGCGTCACCGGCGTGCGAGCCTTCGGGCTCGTCCTCGGCATCGTCGGCGTGGGCGTGCTCGTCGGGGTCAACCCCGAGGGCGGTTGGGCCGGCGCGATCGGGACGCTTGCGGTGATCCTCGCCTCGATCTCGTACGCAGCCGGCTCGCTTTTCAGCCAGCACAAGCTCGGCGACTCGTCCGGGCTGCTCGTCTCCACGGCGTCCGTGCTCTGGGGGACCCTCGTGATCCTCCCCTTCGGAATCGCGCAGGGGCCGGGCGGCATCCCCAGCTGGGAGGCGATCGTCTCGGTTGCGGTGCTTGGTCTGCTCGGGACGGCGCTCGGGCTGATGATGTACCTCCGGCTGCTCGCGGACTACGGTTCCGCGAGAGGGAGCCTCGTCGTCTACTTGCTTCCGGTCGTCGCGCTCTTCTACGGAGCCGTCTTCCTCGACGAGCCGCTGAGGGTCACGGCGCTCGTCGGCCTGGCGCTGATCCTTGCGGGCGTGGCGATCGCCTCCGGGCTCGTCCGGCCGCTCCGCCGCCAGCAGCCCGTGCCCGCGCCGACTCCTTGATCGTCGAAGGCGACGGTCTCCGACTGCGCCGGGCGACCGATGACGACGTCGACTTCATCGTCGGGCTCCTGAACGAGGAGGACACGGCGCCGTTCCTCGCCGCCTCCCGCTCGCGCGACCGGGCCGGCGTGGTCGAGGACGTGAAGGCCTCGAGGGAGGAGCCGGGCGACTCCGGCCTGTTCGTCATCGAGGTCCCGAACGGCGACGCCTGGGCCAGCGCCGGGATGTTGGAGTTCTCGCTCGCGAACCGCCGGAGCAGGATCGCGCGCCTGAGCGGCCTGGCGATCCATCCGGACTACCGCGGCCGCCGGCTCTCGGACGAGGCGGCGCGCCTCTTCCAGCGCCACCTGATCTTCGACCTCGGCTTCCACCGGCTGGAGCTCGAGTGCTACGGGTTCAACGAGCGTGCAATCCGTCACGCGGAGCGCTCGGGCTTCGTCCGCGAGGGCGTGAAGCGCAAGGCCTACCACCGCCACGGCGAGTGGGTGGACGGCGTCCTCTTCGGCCTCGTCCGGGAGGACCTCGAGACCTAGGCTCTGAGGGATGACGCGGCGGCTTCTCGCTCCCCTGTCGGTCGCCGCTCGGCGGATCGGGGCCCGGCCCGGCTCCGTGCTGCTCACGGGCTTCGGGATCGCCCTCGCCACAGCAGCGTTGACGGCGTTGCTCGTCGGCCAGGTCGTCGTCGAGGACCGGGCCGTGTCCGACGCGGTCGGCCGCCTGCCGGCCGACGAGCGCATGCTCACCGTGAGCTGGGTCGGAATCGGCAGGACGGGGTGGCGGCAGCTCGACCGCGAGGCGCAGAGCGGGCTGCGGGCTCTCGACGTCGGGGAGCCCCTTCGTGCCGTCGGGTTCCGGTCGACCAGGTTTGGCACGGACATCGTTCGGCTCGCGGCCGTGGAGGACGCAACAGGGCTCCTCCAGCTGCGGTCCGGGCGCCTGCCCGAGCCGTGCGGTCGAGGTCGCTGTGAGCTCGTCGCGCTCGACGCTGACAGCCGGCCCCTCGCTGGGTCCCGGTTGTCGGTGACCGGCTCGGCGACGGCGGCGGCCGGGGCGCCGCTCGCTGCCCTCGTCGGCTCGACCACCGCCGCAGAACGCGTCTTCGTCGGTGTCGGGGTCGAGGAGCTGGCACGACGACCGGAGGTGACCGGGCTCTTCCGCACGCTCACCTGGGCGGTACCGCTGGATCTCGACGCGCTCGATTCTCCCAAGGCGGCCGAGCTTCCGACGCGCATCGCCGAGCTGGACACTCGGCTGCGGCAGGTGGATTCGGCGTTCGCCGTGCGTGCGCCTCTCCACGAGCTCGAGGAGGCGCGCGACCGGGCGACGAGCGCCAGTCGGCGCCAGCTCCTCGTCGGCGGCCAGTTCGTGGTCGTCTTCCTCGCGTTCGCCGTCCTTGCGGCCTCGAGGATCCGGCGAAGTGCCGGAGAGACGCGGTTCAGGCTCCGGCGGCTGCGCGCGCTCCGCTGGCAGATCGGCCTCGAGACCGGTGCCTTTGCGGCGATGGTGGCGCTGCCGGCCGTGCTCGTCGGTTGCGTAGCGGGTCTCGTCGCCGGCGCGCTGGTCGCCGCAGCCGCCGACCGGCCGGCCGGCGACGCGGTCGAGCGGGCTCTGTCGTCGGGCTGGTTCGGCTGGACGCTCGCCCTGCTCGCGATCGGCGCGGTTGCGGCGGTCGTCGCGGCGGCGCATGCTGCGACGCTCGAGATTCGCGGCCGCGCGGTCACCTCCGTCGACGTCGCGGCGGTCGCGGTCCTGGCTGCGATCGGCATGACCTTCCTGTTCGGCGAAACCGACGTCGAGTCGCTCACGGAGGAGGGACGGATCGGCGGGCCACTCCTGCTCCTGCCCATGCTCGTTGCGCTCGCCGCCGCGCTGCTCGCCGCCCGCGCCTTCCCCGCCCTCCTGAGGCTGAGCGAGCGGCCGGCCGCGGCGGCCGGCGTCTCCGTCCGCGTGGCGCTCCTCTCGCTCGTGCGGAACCCCGGCGTCGCCGCCGTCACCGTCGCCTGCCTGACCGTGACGGCCGCAATGTCGGTGTTCGCGTTGACCTACCGGGCCACGCTCGCGGCGAACCAGCGCGATGCCGCGTCCTACGCCGCTCCGCTCGACCTCGTCGTCTCGCCCGATCCCACGCGGGGCCGCTTCGCCGGTCGGACGGTCGACCTCGCCCCGACCTACGGACCGCGGGCTCTCGGTGTCATCCGGCGGGACGGCGAGGCGCCGACCCTCAACCGCTCCGCCGAGCTGACGGCGCTCGGGCTTCCCCCGGACGCGTTCGAACGGATGCGCTGGCGGGGCGACTACGCCTCCAGTTCGCTCGAGGAGCTGGGCGAGTCGGTCGCGTATCGGGGTGACGGCCTGCGTGGCGTCGAGCTGCCGCCTGAGGGCCGGGAGCTGATCCTGCCCCGGACCGTACGCGGCGATCCGATCCGCATCTCGGCTCAGGTTCGGCGACCGGACGGCGGCTTCTCGGTGCTCGAGCTCACCGGCGAGGGCGATTCCGTAAGCGCCTCGATCCCGCCCGGGGCTCGCGGCGGGACGGTGGTCGGGCTCACCCTTGCGTTCCCGCCGATCGCGGAGTTCACGGCGGCGCACCGGGCGACAGGGAGCCGGGCCGCGCCGGATGTCTTCCTCCGTGGACTGCTGACGCTCGAACAGCCGCGCGTTCGCACACCGAGCGGCACCCGCGCGCTCGCCGTCGACTACAGCGACTGGGTCTCGTCGGAGGGTGCCGGCACCGGTGGCTCTCGGTCGCAGGCGCGCATCCGCTACTTCCTGACCCTGGACCGCACCTTTCGTATCCGGCCGAGCCAGCCGACCGACGACCAGCCGATTCCCGTGATCGCCTCCGACTCCATCGTCTCTTCGGCCGGATCGGCCCGCGTGCTCCCGATTCGGATCGGCCGCGCCTCGGTCGACGTCCGCATCGTCGAGACCGCGCGCCGGTTCCCGACGCTCTCCGGCGACTTCCTCGTGGCCGACCGCGAGGCGCTCGCCACCGCGGCCAACGCCGGCGCGCCGGGCGTGGCGGTCGCGGACGAAGCCTGGCTCTCCGGTGGGGCGGACGCGGAGGCAGAGCTCGGCCGCCGAACGCCGTTTCCCGTGCGAGTGACGTCGCGTACGGAGGTCGAGCGCAGCCTGCGCGCCGATCCGGTCTCGCGATCCGCCTCGCTCGCGCTCCTCGCCGCGGCGATCGTTGCCGGGCTCCTCGTCGTGGCCGGCCTCGTCCTCGCGCTGGCCGTGGACGCACGGGACGATTCCGCCGATCTCTTCGACCTGGAGAGCCTGGGCTTCGACCCCGGGCGGCTCGCTCGCCACCTCTGGGTTCGATCGGCGGCGATTCTCGTCGCAGGCCTCCTCGCCGGATTGGTGACCGGGGTGCTTGCCTCGCTCCTCGTCACCGACCTGGTCGCGGTCACCGCCAACGCGACTCCGGCCGAGCCACCGCTCGTTCCGGTGCTGCCCTGGCCGCTTCTGCTCGGCGGCCTCGTCGCGCTCGGCGCCCTCACGCTCGTGATCGTCGCGCTTCTCGCACGCCGGCCGTTCCGCGGCGGCGCGCCCGCCCGGCCGGAGGCGGCGTGAGCCCCGCGGTCGAGGCCAGGGACCTCTTCAGGGTCTACGCGACCCGCGAGGGAAGGGCCGCTGCGCTTCAGGGCCTCTCCCTCGAGATCGACGAGGGCGAGATCGTGGTCGTCTTCGGCCCGAGCGGGTCGGGGAAGACGACGTTGCTGCGGATCGTCGCCGCGCTCGACGCCCCTTCCGCGGGGCTCGTGCGCGTCCACGGTGTCGACCTCCGGCGGCTCCGCGGCCGCGCGCGTGACCGCTTCCGAGCCGAAGCGATCGGCTACGCCGACCAGCACTACTCGCGCCTCCTGGCCCCGGAGCTCACGGCTCGGCAGCTCGTCGAGCTCCCGCTCGCCCTGCGCGGCGACCAGCCCACGGCCAGGGAGGCCCGCGCGCGCGAGCTGCTCGAGCGTGTCGGGCTCGCCGAGCGGGCCGACGCGCGACCGGCGGAGCTCTCGGGAGGCGAGCAGCAGCGTGTCGCGCTCTGCGCCGCGCTCGTCCACCGGCCCAGGCTGCTCCTGGCGGACGAGCCGACCGGAGAGCTCGACGCGAAGACGGCGCAGGACGTCTACGCCCTCATCCGCCGGCTCGCGCGCGAGCAGGGAACGACCGTGCTGATCGTGAGCCACGACATCGGCTCGGCCGAGATCGCCGACCGGGTGGTCCAGGTCCGCGACGGCCGGGTCAGCGCCGAAGGGCCACCGGGCGAGGAGGCGCTCGTGGTCGCGTCGACCGGCTGGGTGCGGATCCCGGAGGAGCTGCTCGTCCGTGCCGGGATCGGATCACGGGCACGGCCCGAGCTCAAGGGTTCCTCGATCTCCCTCTCCCCGTCGGGCAGAAGACGAGCTTCGGTCGAGGCACAGCCTGCGCGCGAGAGGACGAGACGTTCCGCCAACGGGCCGGCGGCCGAGCTTCGCCGCGTCGGACGGCGGTTCAGCACCGGGACGGCGATCCAGGGGCTGAGCACGGCTTTCCAGGCCGGCCGACTGACCGCGATCACCGGGCCCTCGGGGTCGGGGAAGACGACGGTTCTCCACCTCCTGGCAGGGCTCGACCTCCCGACCGACGGCGAGGTGATCGCCCTAGGTCACCGTCTCTCGGAGCTGTCGCGCTCGGAGAGGGCGGCGCTTCGTCGAACCGAGCTCGCCGTGATCGCACAGGACGCGCCACTCGTCCCGTTCCTGAGCGCGCGGGAGAACGTGGAGCTCGGCCTGCAGCTGCGCGGCTCCGGCGGCGACGCGCTGAAGACGCTGGCCTCCGTCGGCCTGGCCGAGCTTGCAGAACAGCGGGTCGACAGGCTCTCGATGGGCGAGCGGCAGCGTGTCGCCATCGCGCGCGCCCTCGCAGCCCGCCCCGCGCTCCTGCTCGCCGACGAGCCGAGCGCCCGCCTCGACGAGGCGAACGCCGTCGCGGTCGGCGACCTCCTCGCCAGGATCGTCGACGAGTCGGAGACGACCGTCGTGTTCAGCACGCACGACCCGGTCCTCCTCGAGGTCGCCGACGAGGTCGTGGATCTCGCGTGAACGAGAGAGCGCGGGGGCGTGCCCTCGCTTTTCGATTCCGGCCGATTCTGGGAAGATCCGGGGCATGAGGCTCGCCGTCGTGGTCTTCCTGGCTGCGCTGGTCGCGATCCCTCTCGCCGCGGACGCCGCGCAATCCCCGACCCGCTGGGCCGTCACGCTGAACGGGCGCGTCGTCGAGGACTACAACTTTGGGGACGCGAGCCGCGATGCCGAGTGCGTCGTGCGCCGCTTCGGGATGGCGTCGCGCGAGTGGCGTGTGGTCAGTGCACGGCCGACCGTCGTGACCGTGACGCGCTGGAGCTCCCGTGCCCGCTATCGCCCCGGCCGGCTCTTCCGCGTCCGGATCACCTCCACGGCGGGGAAGGGCTCGTGGACGGAGACGCGGCAGTGCCTCGGCGACGAGCTCCGCAGCGACTCGGGCACCTGCAACGCGAGAACGCAGCGAGCGAGCGTTCGGCCCACGTTCGCCTGGAGCGGCGCGAACCGGATCGCCTTTCGCCGGCGTTCCGGCAGCCCGCAGCTTCGCCTTTGTGGGTTCGACTGGACGGTCAGCTCTCCGGACTCGTGGCTGAGCATCGCCCCGGGCCGCGTGGACGAGGAGCTGCTGCTCTCGGGCAGCCGCCGGACCGTGGTCGCTCGTGCGGACGTCACGCGGAGCGCGATGCTTCCCTTCGAGCCGCCGACGGGCTCGATGTCGCAGAACCTCCGCGTCGTGTGGACGCTGCGGTTCCGCCGCCTCTCGTAGGATCGGTTCCGTGGAGCTGATCCACACGTGCTATCGGGTCACCGACCCTGAGCGGTCGATCGCGTTCTACGAGGCGCTCGGCCTGGAAAAGCGGCGGGAGTCGCCGATCCGCGACGAGGCGGTCAACTACTTCCTGGGCGTGCCGGGCCAGGAGATTCCGGAGCTCGAGCTGACCCACAACTTCGGCGTCGACTCGTACGAGGTCGGCACGGGCTACGGCCATGTGGCGCTGACCGTCGAGGATCTCGACTCCACGCTCGAGCGGCTGGCCGCGCAGGGAATCGAGCCGGAGCGGCCGCCGTACCAGGTGCGCGAGGGCGGCTCCAGGATCTGCTTCGTGCGCGATCCGGACCAGTACCGGATCGAGCTCATCGAACGCGCTTAGCGCCTGCAGGACCTAGCCAAAGGGCTAGGTCATGCTGTCCTTACGGCCGTCGAGAGGGGGCGGCGTCAGTTCTAGCCTGGATTTGCCGGCGGGGAGCAGAGCGGCCCTGTCCGGGCCAACGCTTACGCCGCCATGTTTCAAAGTGACCACGCACGAGTTGTCGTCAGCGGTCTGGGGCCGAGGGGCCCGGACGCGAGCCCGCGAACGCAATGAGTCGCGGAGCCGACGCCGCCCCGTCGCGCTCGCGCTACGTGGGATTTACGACACTCCTCGCCGCGCTCTGCCTGATCGGGCTCGCGACCTCGCGGGCCGTCGCGCAGGGCTTTCCCCAGCAGACCGAGCCGACGACCACGACGGTCGCGACGGCGCCCGCGCCGCCGCCGCCGGCGCCTGATCCCAAGCCGGCTCCGAAGCCGGACCCCAAGCCGGCCCGCCCGAAGCAGATCGTCGTCCGTCCCAAGGCGCCGCCGCCGCCACCGGCGACTGTCGAGCGCGCCGCTCGTCGCCCGATCGCCACGACGGCACTCCCGCCGAAGGCGTCTCCGAAGGCTCCGGGTCAGAAGCCGAAGGCGGCTTCGAAAACGCCGGCCGCGGCCACGACGCGCCGCCGGGCGGTCCGGCCCGTGCGCCGCACTCGACGAGTCACGCCGCCCGTTACCCGGGGGAAGCCGGCCAGGCCCAAGCGGAAAACGCCCGTCGTCCCCGCCTCACAGGCGCTCGATCTCGGCGGCCCGCCGGTGGCTTTCCGCTCGGCGAGCAAGCCGGTGCCGCTGATCACGGTCCCGACGGTCCTGCCGCTGCTGCTCGGCATCGGAATCGTGCTCTTGCTCGGAGCGTCGGTCGCCTCGCGCCGCCTCGTGCCCTGGCCCGGGGTCGCCGAACCGCTGTACGCGCGCAGACATGACCTCACAACCGCCGGGTTCGGAGCAATCGCACTCGCCCTTCTCGGGCTCAACGCCGCCGTCCTGTTCTAGGGGGATCCATGCTCGACCATCGTCATCTGTTGCCTGCCGCCGTTGCGGCTGCGTGCCTGCTCGTCGCCTCCGGGGCCTCGGCGGACACCGTCAACACGTTCACCGCCGACGCCACGCCCTCGCACGTCAAGCCGTCGATCTCGTCGGCGTACACCGTCGTCCTGACGAACGAGGCGGCCTCGCCCGAGGGATCGGACCGGGCGAAAATCGGGATCCCGCCCGGCTTCGTCGTGGACATCCCGACCGTGCAGGCGACCACGAGTGCTGCCGGTGCGTGCCAGGCATCGACGTGGGTCCCGGACGGCGAGCTCCTCGCGGACGCGAAGCTCAACCTCCGGCAGCCGGGATCGAGCCCGAGCGACGAGCTGTGCGCGGGTGCCACGCTGACCGTCGCCTTCACCGCGACGTCGCCGCAAACGGAGGGCACGTTCACGTGGGCGAGCGAGCTCCTTCGCGGCACGGTCGCGTTCGCTCTCGGCGGAGCCCAGCCAACGGTACGGGTGGACGGCACGGCACCCGCCGTCTCGATCACGCAGAAGCCGGCCAGCCCGAGCAACCAGGGCTCCGCGACCTTCGAGTTCGGCGCCGATGAGCCGGCAACCCTCGAGTGCAAGGTGGACGCCGAAGCCTTCTCGCCGTGCTCCTCACCGAAGATCTACGCGGGACTCGCCGACGGCTCGCACACGTTCGTGGTCAAGGGCGACCGACCAGGCAGGCAATGCCGGGCAGTCGAGCCACACCTGGACGGTGGATACCGCCGCTCCGACCGTGGCGATCACGGACAAGCCGCTGGAAGTGAGCAACGACAACTCCCCGACCTTTGAGTTCACGACCAACCAGCCTGCGAACGCCGAGTGCAACCTCGACGGCACAGGTTTCGCGTCGTGCAGCTCGCCGAGGACCTACACCGGGCTCGCCGACGGGCCGCACACCTTCGCCGTTCGCGCCACGGACGCCGCAGGCAACACCGGGGCCGCTGCCACATACGGCTGGACGATCGACACGGTCGCGCCCTCCGCGACGATCACGGGCAAGCCGAGCAATCCGAGCAACGACAGCTCTCCGAGCTTCGCGTTCACCGCCGGCGAGCCGGCGCAGTTCCAGTGCAAGCTGGACGCCGCCGCTTTCACCTCGTGTGGCTCGCCGAAGGACTACTCGGGTCTCGGCGACGGGCTTCACACGTTCGTCGTCAGGGCGACCGACGCGGCCGGAAACGTGGGACCGGAGGCGAGTCACGGCTGGACGGTCGACACGGTCGCGCCCACGACCACGATCACGCAGAAGCCGGCGAACCCGAGCAACGACAGCTCTCCGAGGTTCGCCTTCACTGCCGGCGAGCCGGCGCAGTTCCAGTGCAAGCTGGACGCCGCGGCCTTCGCGCCCTGCGCGTCTCCGCAGACCTACAACGGGCTCGCCGCCGGCCCGCACACGATCTCGGTCAGGGCAAGGGATGCCGCCGGCAACACCGGCGCCGCTGCCACGTACGGCTGGACGATCGACACGACGGCGCCGTCGACGGAGATCACGGTCAAACCGCCCGACCCGAGCAACGACAGCTCACCGAGCTTCTCGTTCACCGCGAGCGAGGCCGGCAGCAGCTTCGCCTGCAAGCTGGACAACGGTGCGGTCGAGGCCTGCACTTCGCCGTGGACATACACCGCGGTCGCGGCGGGCTCCCATACGTTCTCGGTGCGAGCCAGGGATGCCGCCTCGAACACCGGTGCCGCAGAGGCCTACACGTGGACGATCGACACCACCGCACCGACGACCACGATCACGCAGAAGCCGAGCAACCCGAGCAATGACCCCTCTCCGAGCTTCGCGTTCACGGCCAGCGAGCCGGCGCAGTTCCAGTGCAAGCTCGACACCGCCGCCTTCGCGCCCTGTGTCTCGGCGAAGAGCTATACGGGTCTCGCCGACGGCTCGCACACCTTCTCGGTCCGGGCCAGCGACTCCGCCGGCAATCTCGGGGTCGAGACGAGCTACACCTGGGTGGTCGACACCGTCCCTCCGACAGCCACGATCACTGGCAAGCCGAACGACCCGAGCAACGACAGCTCACCGAGCTTCTCCTTCACGGCGAGCCAGGTCGGCAGCAGCTTCCTCTGCAAGCTCGACGGCGCCGCGCCTTTGCGCCGTGCACGTCGCCCGCGAGCTACCCCGGCCTCGCCGACGGGTCGCACACCTTCGTGGTCAAGGCCACCGATCCGGCCGGCAACCCGAGTACGGAGGAGAGCATATACCTGGACGATCGACACCGTCGCTCCGACGACGACGATCACCGGCAAGCCGAGCGACCCGAGCAACAACACCTCGCCGAGCTTCTCGTTCACGGCCAACGAGAGTGGCAGCACCTTTCTCTGTCGGCTCGACGGCCCGGCGTTTGCGCCTTGCGTCTCGCCGAAGGCGCACGCCGCGCTCACCCCGGGCGCACACACGTTCGCGGTCAAAGCCACTGACAAGGCCGGAAACACGGGTCCCGAGGCGGCCTACACGTGGACGATCGACACCGCCGCACCGACGGCCGAGATCACCCAGAAGCCGGCCGCCCTGAGTAACGACAACTCGCCGACCCTCTCGTTCACGGCGAGTCAGGCCGGCAGCACGTTCGCCTGCAGGCTGGACGGGGCCGCCTTCGCTACGTGCGTCTCCCCGAAGGAATACACCGGTGTCCCCGACGGCCCCCACACGTTCGTCGTCAAGGCGACCGACCCAGCCGGCAACACGAGCGCGGAGACGAGCTACACGTGGACGGTCGACACCGCCGCGCCGGCGACGTCGCTCACCGTCAAGCCGATCGACCCGAGCAACGACACCACGCCGACCTTCTCGTTCTCGGCCGGCGAGGCAGGCAGCACCTTCGCCTGCAAGATCGACACCGGAGCGTTCGCCTCGTGCGTTTCGCCGACGACACTCGCCACGCTCGCGCCGGGACCACACACCTTCAGCGTCCGGGCGACCGATCCGGCCGGCAACACCGGGCCAGAGGTGAGCCATACGTGGACGATCGATACGACGGCGCCGACGACGACGATCGGCGGCAAACCGGCCGACCCGAGCGGGTCGGGCTCGGCGAGCTTCTCGTTCACGGCCAGCGAGACCGGCATCCTCTTCTCGTGCCGCTTGGACGGTGGCGCCTTCGTGACATGTGCGACGCCGCTCAGCTACTCCGGGCTCGGCGACGGCTCGCATACCTTCGCGGTTCGGGCAACCGACCGCGCGGGCAACCTCGGCGCCGCCACCTCCTACACGTGGACGATCGACACCACCGCCCCGACGACCTCGATCAACGCGAAGCCGAACGACCCCAGCAACGAGGCGTCGGGGAGCTTCTCGTTCTCCGCCAACGAGACTGGAAGCACCTTCGCCTGCCGCCTCGACGGCGCGGCATTCGCGGCCTGCGTCTCGCCGAAGAGCTTCAGCAATCTCGGTGAAGGAGTCCATACCTTCGCCGTCAGGGCGACCGACGCACTCGGCAACACCGGTCAGGCGGCGAGCTTCAGCTGGCGGGTCGACACGGTCGCGCCGACGGCGTCGATCGTGGAGAGGCCCAAGGATCCCAGCAACGAGACGTCCCCGAGCTTCGTCTTAGCGTCCAGCGAGGGCGGCAGTAGCTTTGCCTGCCGCCTCGAGCAGGGTGGGTTCGCGCCGTGCGTCTCCCCTAAGAGCTATGGCGTCCTGACCGACGGTCGCCACGACTTCGCCGTGCGGGCAACGGATGCCGCTGGCAACCAGGGCGTTGCAGCCACCTACACCTGGACGATCGACACAGTCGGGCCGACGACCGCATTCACCGCCAAGCCGGGCAACCCGAGCAACAGCACCTCGCCGAGCTTCTCGTTCACCTCGAACGAAGACGCCACGTTCGTCTGCCTCCTCGACGGCAGCGCGACGCCCTGCACCCCGCCGGTGGGCTACAGCGGATTGCAGGACGGGCCACATGCGTTCTCGGTCCGGGCGACCGATGCGGCCGGCAACACGGGGGCCGAAACAATCCACAGCTGGACGATCGAGACACGTCCCCCGACGGCGGCGTTGATGTCCGGTCCTCCAGGCCTCAGCAACAGCAGCGCGGCCAGCTTCGCGTTCGCGGCTGACGAGCCCTCGGGTTTCGATTGCAAGGTCGACGACCGCGGCTTCGAGCCGTGCAACTCGCCCATGACGTATCACGGTCTCGCCGACGGAGGGCACGCCTTCCTCGTTCGGGCCAGCGATGCGGTTGGCAACCTCAGCGCTCCGGTCGCGCATGCTTGGACGGTCGACACCACGGCCCCTGAGACGACCCTCGTCTCGACGCCGGCCGCCGGGACGGCGACCTCGGCGACCTTCGCGTTTTCGGCCAGCGAAAGCGGGAGCTTCGAGTGCAGGCTCGACGGCGGCCCGTTCGCGCTCTGCGCGTCGCCGAAGCAGTACACGGGTCTCAGCAGGGCGAGCCACCAGTTCGAGGTGCGGGCGGTCGACGCGGTGGGCAATACGGATCTCACACCGTCGCTCCACGCGTGGAGGATCGAGGCGCCGGTCGTCAGGCTCGCGTCTGCGCTGGTCACCCCGAAGGCCGGGGCGAAGGTCACGCGGCCGCCGCTCCTCGTGTGGCGACGTGTCACCCGCGCGCGGTATTACAACGTGCAGCTGTACCGTGGCCGCCGGAAGGTTCTCTCCGCGTGGCCGACTCGGACGCGACTCCAACTGCGGGCCCGCTGGAAGAACCTCGGCCGCAAGGAGCAGCTGCTCCCCGGTAGTTACCGCTGGTACGTCTGGCCCGGATACGGAGCTCCGTCGGCGCGTCGGTACGGGCAGGTGCTCGGTCAGAGCACCTTCGTCGTCGCCCGCCGCTCAGGGCGCTGAGCGCAGCACCTCGGCCTCGTCCGTGCGGAGTTCCCGTCACCGGGCCTCGAGGGCAAGCTGTGCTTCGGCCACTGCTGAGGTCGAGTTCATGGGACGGCGTCTCGGATTCGCGGGCTGCTCGCCCGCGGTTCGGAGACGCACCGGGGAGGGTCGTGCCTCATCCGACCCTCCCCGGCGTCGTGGCCTACTGGTCCTGGATCGCCGCGAGGCCCGTGATTGTGTGCGAGCCGTTGCCGATCCGTCCCAGGGACTTCGTCCTGGCGGTGTTCACGTCGAGCCGGTACAGGCGGGCCCCGTAGCGGCCCTTGGGAGTGCCTGCGAGCCAGCCCACGTTGTCGACACCGGCAATATCGAACCCGACGTTGGCGCCAAGCTCGAGTCCGGTCGACAGCGGCATGATCAGCGTGCCCGCGTTCGCCGGCCGCTGAATCCACAGCCTGTCGGGGCTCGCGCCGATGTCGAAGGCGTAGAGCTCCGTCACCGTGGGGCGAGTTGCGAAGGCAGTGAAGGACGAGTTCGTGTAGGCCGACCCGACCACCTGAACGCCGGCCGGGCTGAGCTTCGTGTCGACGGAGAGCAGCGTGCCGTCGTCGGGGTTCAGCCGGAGGTTGTCGCCCGCGTCGCTCGTGACGCGGATCTTGTCCACCGTCGGGTTGAAGTCGAACCCGTTGACGGTGCCGGAGAGAACCGAGGGACTGAGGTCGAAGCTCTTACCCTCGGGCACGGCGATCGCCGTACGTGGGTTCAGGCGATAGACGACTCGGTCGCTGCCAAGGGCGTACAGGTCCCCTGAAGCCGGCCGGAAGTCGATCCCCTTGATCGTGACCATGGCCGGAAGGCCGGTGATCCGCTTCGAGCGCGTCTTGCGCGGATTGTCCGTGCTGAAGCTGAGCAGGTTGCCGGCGGCGTCGGTCGCCAGGAACCTGCGGTCATCGCGGTCTCGCTTGCCACCGTCGGCGAGGGCGACGAGCGGCATCGTGAGCGCCAGGAGCGCAATGCCGAGGACGCCGCGGCTGAAAAAGCGTGAGAGGTGCATCGGAAGCCTCCGTGGGTCGATAGGCATGTCAAGAGGCTCTTCGCAGGTGTCCTCGTCACGGTTCAATCCTGGCCGGAGGACGAGTTGTTCCACTCTCGGCACACCCGCCCCTTGACACTCCGCGGGGTCCGACACCGATCGCACTCACGAGCGGCTCGGATACCGTTGCCTGCGACCCTTCGAAGCCTGATGGATCCTGCCCGGCGACCGGTGTCCTCCCGTTCGACGCTCTACGGGCCGCAGCAGAGTCGCTTCGCGCGCTTCCTCGAGCGCCAGGAGCAGCGGCGGCCCGATCCCGGCGCGCGCGAGCTACGCCGTAGGCTCCTCGCCGGCCTCGATGGGCGCGTGCTCGAGGTCGGGTCGGGCGACGGCCGCTCCTTCGAGCACTATCCGCCGGAGGTCACGAGCCTGCTCGCCGTCGAGCCTGACCCGACCGCGCGTGAGTCTGCGGCGGTGCGGGCCCGGGGTGCCGCGCTTTCGATCGAGATCGTCGACGGCGTCGCCGAGCGGCTGCCCGCCGCGGACGGCTCCGTGGACGTTGTGGTCGTGATGGGCGTCCTCTGCAGCGTCGGCGACCCGGCCGTCGTCCTCCAGGAGCTCCGGCGCGTCCTAACGCCCGGCGGAGAGCTCCGCTTTTGGGAGCACGTCCGATCGAGGCATGTCCTCTTCCGCGGACTCCAGCGCCTGGCCGACCGCCTCTTCTGGACGCGCGCGCTTGGCGGATGCGAGACCACTCGGGACACCGAGGCGGCGATCCGGGCCGCCGGGTTCCGGATCGCGCGGCTCGAGCGAGGCTTTCACTCGTCGTCGCTCCTGACGATCACCTCGGCGCCCTACATCCTCGGCATCGCGAGCCGCCGCTAGCGCGAGGCTCGTGCAGGGCTGGGGCGGGTTGCGAGCTCCTCGTCGATCGCCCGGGCGAGGGCTTCCAGCGCAGCCGCCACGTCCTCCGGCGGCAACGAGATCCGGCGCTCGGCCCCGCGGAGCGCTTCAGCGAAGCCCGGAACGATGCTTTGCCAGTGGCGCCGCGCCTCCCCGGAGAGCTCGAGCATCGCGGAGCGGCCGTCGTGTGGATTCGGCCGCCGAACGATGACCCCGCCGGACTCGAGCAACTTCAGGCGGTAGCTCAACGTGCTCGCGCCGATCCCAAGCCGCCTGGCCAGCGCGGTCGGGGTGAGCGGCCCCTCGCGGTCGAGGACGCTGTAGAGCGGCGCGTCCTCGGATCGGATTCCCGAGCCTGCCAGTGCCGACGCGACAAGCTCGCCCGACCGCTGGAAGGTCGTGTAGAGCCGGAAGATCAGTGGAGGTGGCTCGGCCATGTCGTTCAGATTTGAAGCAACTACTTCGAATCTGTACTATCGCACGCCGTGAGGACGTTGAGGACGCTGGTCGCGATCATTGCAGCCTTCGCGCTCAGCGCCTGCGTGGCCGGCGAAGCCGCCGCGCCTCGAATCTCCGTGCAGAGCCCGCCTCGCGTTCTGCACGTCGGCCAGGAATGGCGTGCCTCCCTCCGCGTCCGCGGTGAGCGTCCGCGGACGTTCGTGATCAGCAAGGGCGCAAGGGTCAGCCGGTTCCGCCTCGCCCGCTCCGGACGCGCGTACCGCGCCTTCGTGGTTTTTCCTGCCGCGGGGCGTTGGCGCTACGGCGTCCGCATCGGCCGGAGCGACCGGCTCGTCGGCACCGTGAACGTGCGCCCGCGCGTCCCGGTTCTCCACCAGCCGCACGGCGTCGTCGAGGAGCCCGGCGGAACCCTGCTCGTCGCCGACTTCCGGGAGAACTCCGTGTTCCGGCTCGAGCCCGGGCGCGGCGAGGGCGCGATCCTCGCCCGGGTGCCCGGCCCACGCGATCTCCGGCCCTTCCTCGGCGGCAAGCTGCTCGTCTCGTCGGGCGTGAGCGTGCTGGAGCTCGACCCGATCACCGGCAGGACGCGTCCACTTGCACGCGGCGCGGCCGAGCTCGAGGGCGTGGCGGCGGCTCCGAACGGCTTCTTCGATGTCGTCGAGGAGCAGACGAGGATTGTCCGTCTGGGCGCCGATGGCTCGAGAGAGGTTCTCGCCGAGGGTCTGAACGGCGTGCACGGAATCCTCCGGACTGCCGAGGGGCTCGTGATCTGCGAGTCCTACGCCGGCAACGTCAGGTTGTTGGCGCCGGACGGCAGCCTGCGAATGCTTGCGACCGGTCTCGGCAACCCTTCGGCCGCGGTCGAGACGCCCGCGGGCCTCTATGTGACCGAGTTCTCGACGGGCCGCGTCTCGCTGATCGCGCGATCGGAGGCGGTTCGATCGATCGCGACCGTGTCGTCGCCGGGCCCAATCACCGTCGATCGCGCAGGCAAGCTCCTCGTCGGCCAGATCGGAGGCCGGGTCTCGAGGATCGATCCCGCTACGGGACGCGTGACCCAGATCTGGCCGCGCTAGTGCTCTTCGGCGGCGTCCGCCTCGGCCCTCGTCCCTGGCGCGTCTCCTCGCCTGCCCGTGCTCGAGGAGTGGGCGACGCAGCTGACGCCGTTCACCGTCCTGGACGAGTAGGCAAGCTTCGCGCGTGGACCTCTCGACCCTCGCGCTCTTCTGCGCGGCTGCGCTGGCACTGGCCGTCGTGCCCGGCCCGGCCGTGCTCTACATCGTCGCGCAGAGCGTGGACCAGGGCCGGTTCGCGGGCTTCGTCTCTGCGCTCGGGATCTCCGTCGGCGGCCTCGTCCATGTGCTTGCGGCCACGATTGGGCTTTCTTCGCTCCTGGCGTCGTCGGCGACCGCGTTCACGATCGTGAAGTACGCGGGCGCTGCATACCTCGTCTTCCTGGGCATTCGCCGTCTCCTCGCGCGCGAAATCGCCGAGAACGACATCGTGCGTGCTCCGCGATCCCGGCGACGGCTCTTCGTCGACGGCATCGTCGTCAACGTTCTGAATCCAAAGGCCGCGCTCTTCTTCATCGCGTTCCTGCCGCAGTTCCTCGACCCGGACGCCGGCGCCGCGACCCTGCAGATCTTCGCGCTCGGGCTGATCTTCGTCGTGATCGCGCTGGGGTCGGACTCCCTCTGGGCGCTCACGGCGGGGACCCTCAGCGGCTGGCTGAAGCAGAGCCCGGCGTACTTCGCCGTTCGGCGGTGGGTCACCGGGACGGTTTTCGTCGCTCTCGGGCTGTCGACGGCTCGGACGACCTAGCCTGATCTAGCGCCAGTCCACCGAGACGACGTCGACGGGCTGCTCGAAGCCCTTCGCGGTCTCTGCGCGCGACCCCAGGAGCCGGAAGCCCGTCCCGGAGCCGTCGAGCGTCTCGCGGCTGACGAGGATCTCGCCGGCCCCGGCGGCGGCGCCGATCCGCGCAGCCAGATGGACGGCCTCGCCGCCGTAGCGGTTCGACCCGCCGTCCTCCTCGAAGCCCGCGCCCGTGTGCGCGCCGATCCTCACGTCGGGGGCGACGATCTCCGCGTCAAGGGCGCGCTGGATCCCGATCGCCGCCTCGATCGCCGACCCCGGGGTGGCGAAGACGGCGAAGAACCCGTCGCCGGTCTGCTGCGCGACCTCCCCGCCGCGCTCGACGATCTGTTCGCGGACGACGTCGTTGTGCCTGGCCAGGAGCTTCTTCCACTTCTCGTTGCCGAGCGTCTCGAGGAGCTTCGTCGAGCCGACGATGTCGGTGAAGAGGAACGTGCGCGTCGTTTGCTGCCGGCCGAGGAGCTCCCCAGCTCGCTCCGCGTCGCGCCGGGCGCCGATCCGCTCGAACGTCGCCAGGGCGGCCTCGAGCTCCTGCTTCGCGCCGTGCTCGTCGCCCTGCCTGCGGAATGCAAGCGCCAGCAGCAGCCGCGCCTCGGCTGCCTCGTATGGCGCGCCAAGGTCCTTCCAGCCGTCACGCGCCTGGCGCAGGCTCTGCGCGGCGCCTGCCGCGTCCCCTTCCGCGAGCCGGATCCGGCCCTCGGCGAGGTTGGCGATCGCCTCGAAGGCGGGAGCGCGACGGCCGCCGATCGTGTACGAGTCGACCAGGCTCTCGAACTCCGCCGCCGCCGCGCGGGCGGTCTTGAGGTCGCCCGCCGCGACCGCGATCTCGACCTGGGCCGGGAGGCGCCGGAGCCGAGCGGGAGTCAGTTCGGCCTCCTCCAGGCTGCGGGTGATTCCTGCTGTCGCTGCGCCGATCTTGCCCTCGGCGAGCCGGAGCAGGGCGAGCCCGGGTTGGGGATCGCTGCCGAGCTCGTTGGCCTTTCCGTACGCCTCCTCCGCGGCGGCGAGGTCCCCGAGACGCCGGCGAATCTCGCCGATCTCGTAGAACCCGCCCGAGGTGATCTGACGCTCGAAGTCCTGGAGCTCCCGGCACGCCGCCATCGCGACCTTCTCCGCCGCCTCGAGATCGCCGCGGAAGCGCATGATCTCGGCGCGATGGACGCGGCAAGCACCCGGGAACCCCGTGACGTCGAGCTGATCGCACCAGCGGTTCGCGACGTCGGTCCACTCGGCCGCCCGACGGTAGTCCCCGAGGTCGTGGCAAGAGCTGATCGTCATGCAGTAGACGATGGTCGAGGAGTACGGCTGGAGCTCGCCGCTCACCGCCGCGGCGGTCGCCTCGTCGAGCAGCTCCAGACCCGCGTCGATCTCGCCGCTCTTCACGAGCGCGCGTCCCTTTCCGACGAGGGCGAGCATCTGTGCGTCGCGGTCTCCGAAGCGCCGGCCCAGCTCGAAGGCACGGTCGAAGTGGGCGATCGCGGCCGGGAAGTCGCCCTCGGCGAAGAGCGCGTTGATCGCGCGCACGAGTGCGAGGTAGCCGTGCTCGATCGCTTCCGGCTCGTCCTCCAGCAAGCGCTGCGCATTCGCGAACCATCCGTGCGAGACGGCGAACGCGCCGCGGCCCGACTCGTCCCAGGAGAGCCTGAGGGCGACGCGAGCAGCGTCGCGCTTCTGACCGTCGGCCGCGTAGCCGCGGTACGCCCGCTGGCGGAAGTCGATCGCCTCCACGAGCCGCCCGGTCCACCAAGCCGCCTCGCCGTAGCTCTCGAGGTCCTCGGCGCTCAACTCGTCCGGGCCCACCCCGGCGTAGGCGTCGTACGCCTGGCGCCACGATTGGCGCAGGGCCGCATCCCGGGCGGCCTGCAGCGGTTCGACGACCTGGGCCATGCTGCTCATTGTCACATCAGCCGCCGTGGGCGCAACTCGACGGGCAGCTACCCTCGCCGTTCGGTGGGGTTGCGCATCGTCGACGGCCACACGGAGGACCGCCTCCCGGCGATACGGGAGCTCTTCGAGGAGTACGCCGCCTCGCTCGAGGTCGATCTGTCGTTCCAGGACTTCGACGGCGAGCTCGCCGGGCTACCCGGCGACTACGCACCGCCTGCCGGCCGGCTCCTCCTTGCGCTCGACGGAGACGAGGTGGCGGGCTGCGTCGCGCTTCGACCGTACGAGCCGGACGTCTGCGAGATGAAGCGGCTCTACGTCCGGCCCCGGTTTCAGGGGACTGGGTTGGGCCGGCGCCTCGCCGGGGCGATCGTCGAGGCCGGGCGCGACGCCGGCTACGCCTCCATGAGGCTCGACACGCTTCCGACGATGGACGCCGCCCGCGGCCTCTACCGCTCGCTCGGCTTCCAGGAGATCGAGGCGTACCGACTCAACCCCGTGCACGGGACGACCTACTTCGAGCTCGCACTTCGCGCGTAGACGCGTCGTCGCGATCGGAGTACCCGACCCTCGGCGGCGTCCACCACGAGCGCGGGATCTTCCAGCACACGATCGACAGGTCGTGGGACGACTCGGAAGCTTTCGTGCGGTCACAGCTCTGCGGCGCCACGTGCTCGTCGACGTTCCTTCCTCAGCAGTGGGCGATGCAGGGCGGCGACATCCTCTGGCGCGGCTGGGCCAACGACGCCTACGCCGCCGTCATCTCCTAGCTCCTCGCGACCACGCGCTCCCTTTCGAGCTCGGCCCATGCCTCCGTGAGCACCTCGCCGAGCACCGACGCGATCCTGTCGAACTCCTCCTGACCGGCGACGAGCGGCGGCGACAGCTGGATGACCGGGTTGTCGCGGTCGTCGGCCCGGCAGATCAGGCCGGCCTCGAAGAGCCGCCTCGAGAGGAAGCCGCGCAGCAGCCACTCCGACTCCTCGCCGGTGAAGCTCTCCCGCGTCTCCTTGTCCTTGACCAGCTCGAGCGCGTAGAAGAAGCCGGTGCCGCGCAGGTCGCCGACGATCGGGAGGTCGAGGAGCTGCGCGAGCGTCTCGCGAAAGCGGTCCTCGTTCTCCTTCGACGTGCTCGACGACCCTTTCCCGCTTCATGATCTCGATGTTCTTCAGCGCGATCGCGCACATGACGGGATGGCCGCCGAAGGTGATCCCGTGCGTGTACATCGAGGAGCCCTCGAGGAACGGCTCCATCACCTGGTCCGACGCGACGACGCCGCCGATCGCGGCGTAGGCCGACGAGAGACCCTTCGCCATCGTCAGCAGGTCCGGGCGGATGTCGTAGCGCTCGGAGCCGAACCAGTGCCCCAGCCGGCCGAACCCGGTGATGACCTCGTCGGCGCAGACGAGGATGTCGTGCCGGTCGCAGAGCTCCCGGACGCCGCGCCAGTAGCCCGCGGGCGGCGTGAACGCGCCGCCCGCATTCTGCACCGGCTCCATGATCACCATCGCGACCGTCTCCGGTCCGAGCGACTGGATCGTGTGCTCGAGATCCTCGAGCAGGAGCGCCGTGAACTGCTCCTCGGTCTCCTCCTTGGGCCGGTGGTAGCGGTTCGTGTTCCGGGCGTGGGCGACGTCGGGAACGAGCGGCTCGAACGGCGCACGTAGCGCCGGGATTCCGTTGATGGAGAGAGCGCCCATCGTCGTCCCGTGGTAGGCGACGTTGCGCGCGATCACCTTCCAGCGCCGCTGCGGCTCCCTGCGCGCCGCGTAGTGCTGGCGCGCCAGCTTCCAGGCGGACTCGACCGCCTCGGAGCCGCCGGAGCAGAAGAAGACGCGGTTCAAGTCGCCGGGCGCGAGCTCGGCCACGGTCGCCGCCAGCTCGATCGCGCGCGGGTGCGCGTACGACCAGTTCGTGTAGAAGGGCAGCTCCTTCATCTGCTCGTGCGCTGCCTGCCCGATCTCGTCGCCGTGCGAGTAGCCGATGTTGACTGCGAAGAGGCCGGCCAGCGCATCCAGGTAGCGCTTCCCCTTCGAGTCCTCCAGGTAGCAGCCCTCGCCGCGGACGATGATCGGGATCTCGTCCTCCGCGAAGCCGCCCATGCGAGTGAAGTGGAGCCAGAGGTGGTCGCGGGCCTGCTGCTGGAGGTCGCTCATGCGGTCAGGTCCGAGGCGAGCTCCTCGAAGACTGCGACGTACGCGTCTGCGTCGGCCTCTTCGAGCGCGACCGAGAGCGTCCACTCCTCCTCACGGCCGGGCGTCATGAAGATGTCGCGGTTGGCGTGGTACAGCCAGGCGAGCTCCGCCAGCTCCTCGTCCTGGCTGCGCTTGAAGCTGCTGTAGTCGGTGATCTTCTCGGCCGCGAACGTCACACAGCCCTTCGACCCGATCCCTACCGCGTAGCCGGGGAGCCCGTACCGGTCGATCACTCCCTGGCAGCCGGCGACGAGCCGGTCGTCGATCGCCTCGAGCCGCTCGTACGCCTCCGCTGTCAGCACCTCTTGGAGCGTCGCCCGAGCCGCCGCCATGCTCAGCGGGTTGCCGTTGAAGGTTCCGACCTGGTTCACGCGGCCCGACTCGACGACCTCCATCGCTTCCTCGGTCCCGCCGACGGCGCCGGTCGGAAAGCCGCCGCCGAGCGTCTTCGCGAGCGTGACGAGGTCGGGTTTGACGCCGTATCGCTCGGTGGCGCCGCCCGGCGCGATGGTGAGCCCGGTCTTGACCTCGTCGAAGATCAGGAGGATTCCCCGCTTGCTCGGTTTCCGCGCGGACCGCCTCGAGATAGCCCGGCTCGGGGAGCACGACCCCGAGGTTCATCATCGCCGCCTCCATGATCATGCAGGCCGGCAGCCGCCCCTCGTCCTCGAGCCGGTCGAGCCGCCGCGCCAGCGCGCCCGCGTCGTTGAACGGCACTGCGACCGTCAGGTCCGCGACGGCCTGCGGGAGGCCCTCGCCGTACGGGTTCGAGGGGATGTCGTTCGGATCGACGTCGGAGCCGAGCGCGAAACCGACCGCGACCATCACCGCGTCGTGATGCCCGTGGTACGAGCCGAGGATCTTGACGATCGTGTCGCGGCCGGTGGCGCCGCGCGCGATTCGGATCGCGTCCATCGTCGCCTCAGTGCCGGAGTTGGTGAAGCGCCACTTCGGGAGCTCGAAGCGCTGGACGAGGTCTTCGGCGACGAACGCGGCGTCCTCGGTGGGGGCCGAGAAGTGGGAGCCGAGGCGGACGCGCTCGGAAACCGCCCGC
This sequence comes from uncultured Actinomycetes bacterium, assembly GCA_963847235.1. Lineage (GTDB taxonomy): Bacteria > Actinomycetota > Thermoleophilia > Gaiellales > Gaiellaceae > JACDAN01. The sequence goes on from CAWJYU010000012.1 coordinate 55,385, forward strand.
ACGATCGCCGGGTGGGCATGGCCGACCACCATCGAGCCGAAGCCGTTGTGGTAGTCGACCATGCGGTGCCCGTCCGCGTCCCAGACGTGCTGGCCCTCGCCCCGTGTGAGGAAGATCGGCC
>CAWJYU010000013.1:0-116315 GCA_963847235.1 uncultured Actinomycetes bacterium
AGGCGAGCGTGTTCTGGCCTATTTGATCCACGCTACTTAGCGCGGCAGGCCCTCCGAGCGATGTCAGGCGAGAGCACGCTGGCCCAGCCGAACGCCGCCTCGTTTGCGCGTAGATTGGTGTTGCCATGTCGAGCTGGTACGACGCCTGGGCGGACCGATACGCGGAGTCGTCGAATGGCGACAGCGCTGACGTTCCGTTCTACGTCGGGCTTGCCCGTGAGGCTGACGGGCTGGTGGTCGAGCTTGCCGTTGGTACCGGGCGAGTTGCGATTCCGGTCGCTCAGGCAACGGGCAGGCTTGTGGTCGGGATTGACTCTTCGCGCGGGATGCTCGCGCAGGCACGACTGCGCGCGGCTGAGCAGGGAGTCGAGCTCGACCTGCGCGAAGGCGACATACGGGAGCTTGAACTCGAGGAACCCGCGGCGTTGATCTACTGCCCCGGCCGGTCTCTGCTGCATCTGCCCACCTGGGCCGATCGTCGCCGCTGCTTCGAGCGCGTCGCGGCGTCGCTGCTGCCTAACGGTCGCTTCGCCTGGAACGCATTCGCCTTCGACCATCACATTGCATCCGCGATAGACGGGCAGCACGCCGACGCCAACCCCGGAGTACCGGTGCCGCACACGAACCACTACAGCGTCAGCGATAACCGAGTCGACATCACCTTGGACGACGGTGGAACCGGCTCGCTCTGGTGGGCAACCAAGAACGAATGGCTGGGGCTCCTCGACGTCGCGGGCCTGCGCCTCGAAGCTCTCTATGGCGGATTCGCCGGGGAACCGCTCGACGACGACAGCCGTGAGTACATCTTCGTGGCCCATCGGTAAGCGCTCAGCCTGGCCGTCATGACAGCGCCAGGGACATTCCCGCATCACTGGCGCAAGCGAGCGTCACGCGGCTGGCAGCTAGCGGTCGTCCCCGTGGAAGACCGCTTCGACGTTGTTCCCGTCCGGGTCAATGACGAACGCTGCGTAATACCCGGCGTGGTAATGCGGGCGAAGACCCGGCGCGCCGTTGTCGCGACCGCCGGCTTCGACCGCGGCGCGGTGGAACTTGTCAACGGTAGCTCGGTCGGCTGCGGCGAAGGCCACATGAACGGGAGCGGCCGGGGGTTCCCCTTCCCCGATCCAGAAATCTCCACCGCCCTCGATGGCGAACCCAGGCCCCTGCGAGCTCTCCACTACCTTCACTCCGAACGGCTCGAGGGCCTGCTCGTAGAAGGTGCGGCTGCGCCTCACGTCACGTACTCGCAGGGCCAAGTGGTCGATGAGGGGAAGCATCACGGGCAGCGACACGCCCTTCATCGTAGAGCGCGATCTTCGGCAACTGTCAGTCCGACGTCGACGCAGCGACCCGAGCATGGGCTGAGGCGATCGACGAGGAGTCGCTGGCAGGCATTTAGCTGCGCGGCGTTCGAGGCGCCGACATCTTGGACAGCCTCCTGACACCGACCGGCCTCGGGCTCGCCACTCTTTTCCTATCGCTCTTCGTCGTGGTTCGCGGCACTCCGTCGCTGCTCTGGCTTCGCGAGCTGCGGCCCCGGCGGACGATCAGCCTTGCGCTGTGCAGCGCGACCGGGCTCCCGCTGATCGTGGCGATTGTGGGGATCGGGACCGAGCGAGGCGCCATCGCGCCGGATGTCGGTGCGTCGCTGATCGGCGCGGGCATGGTCTCGGTGCTCGTGCTGCCCCTGCTGGCCACCGGGATCGCGAGTCGGGGATCAACCCGCCTCGACGATCTGGACTCGACCTCTCCGGCCTAGGTCGATGAGCGATTCCGTCGCAGGCGCAGGAGGGGCCGAAGCGGGCAAGGAGCAGAGCACGAGCCCTGAGCGTTCGGGCCTGGTCCTGATCTCGCTCATCAGCGTCGCGGCGGTCGCCAACCTCAACCTGGCGGTGGCGAACGTCGCGCTTCCGTCGATCGGCGAGGAGTTCGATTCGGGGCAGACGACGCTCAACCTGATTGCGGTCGGCTACTCGCTAGGGCTGGCCGCGTCGGTGCTGTATTTCGGCGCGGTCGGCGATCGTTACGGACGCAAGCTGATGCTGATCCTCGGCATGGCGGTTTCGGTTCCGGCGTGCCTGCTTGCTGCCTTCGCCCCGAGCGACGAAGTGCTCTTCGCCGCCCGCGTGCTCGGAGGGCTGTCCGCCGGGATGGCGTTCCCGACGACGCTCGCCCTGATCACTGCGCTCTGGGCAGGACCTGGGCGCACCAGAGCGATCGCACTCTGGTCCGGCATCGGCGGCGCCGTCTCCTCGCTCGGCCCCGTGCTCTCGGGCGCGCTGCTCGAGGAGTTCTGGTGGGGGTCCGTCTTCCTTCTCACGCTGCCGCTCGCGGCCGTTGCGCTCCTCATGGCCGTCGTCTTCGTGCCGAGCCACGTGAACGAAGCGACCGACCCGGTCGACAACCTGGGCGGGATCCTGTCGGTCGTCCTCGTGGCGGCGCTCGTTCTCTCGATCAACTTCGCCCCCGTTCCGGACAAGGGGACACTGGCTCTGGGACTGGCAGCAATCGCAGCCGCGGCGCTGATCGCTTTTCTCGTCCGTCAGCGTCGCGCGGCGAGCCCCCTCTACGACCTTCGGGTTGCAGGGCGCCGTGTCTTCTGGGTCGCGGCAACCGCCGGAGTGATTGTTTTCGGAACGCTCATGGGCGCGATGTTCATCGGTCAGCAGTTCCAGCAGAACGTGCTCGGCTACTCCACCTTCGAGGCCGGGCTTTCGATCCTGCCGGCCGCTGCGTGCATGGTCGTGGTTGCGCCCCGCTCGGCGAAGCTCGTCGAGGCTCGTGGCGCACGGGTCACGCTGCTCGCCGGCTACCTCTTCTGTTTCCTCGGCTTCCTCACCATGCTGCTGCTCTGGAACGAGGGCATCTCCTACTGGCGCATCGCTCTCGCCTACTCGCTGGTCGGGATCGGTGTCGGGTTCGCAGGCACGCCCGCCTCGCACTCCCTCACCGGCTCTGTGCCGGTGCGGCGTGCCGGGATGGCGTCGGGGACGGCGGACCTCCAGCGCGACCTCGGCGGCGCGATCATGCAGTCGATCCTCGGCGCGCTGCTCACCGCCGGCTACGCGGCGGCGATCGGCGCGGCGATCGCCGCCTCGCCGGACAGGGAGGAGGTCACGGACGGCGTCGCAGCCCAGCTGACGAAGTCGTTCGCCAGCGCGGAGGCGATCGCCGAGCAGCACCCGCAGTACGCCGGCCAGATAACGGCCGCGGCGAAGGAGTCCTTCCTCGACGGCGCCGACTGGGCCTACACGGCCGGAATCGTCGCCATCCTGCTCGGTGCAGCGCTGGTCTTCCTCCGCTTTCCTCGCAGGGAGGAGGAACAGCGGTTGCTCGCCCAGTACCAGGCCGAGGACACCTGAACACCCCCGCATTAACTGGAACGGGAGCTGAAGGAAGCATGAGGGCCTCTACTCGGCGACGATCACGTCGCAGCCGGCGTCGCGCTTGATCTGGGTGGCGACGTCCGGGCCGAAGATTCGTGCGAGCAGCCCGTGGTGATGCGAGCCGATCACGATCAGCTCGGCCCCGCGATCCTTGGCCGCTTCAACGATCTCGTTTGCGGGGTCGCCCGCGGCCCACATGTACTCGCCCGTGAGACCCGCGGACTCGATGCGCTCTCTGGCCTGCGCGAGTATCGGTTCGAGCTCGGGCGGCTCGACGAGTGGGATCATCCGTGCCGGCGAGTCGTCCAGCGTGCCGAAGTTCTGCGGACCCTCGGGGTTCAGCGGCATCTCCGCGACGGCGACGACGACGAGCTGCGCGCGGGCGCTGCGCGCCTCGTCGATCGCGCGGTCGAGCGCTTGGCTCGAGCGCTCCGCTCCGTCGTAACCGACGACGATCGTGGAGACCACGACGCAACGATAAGCGTTTAGACCCGCCCGCAACATTGTTCCGACGGGATGAAGCCGTCGCTGCTCATTCGCGCTGGCCTCTCAACCGGGAGGCCCGGGCAGCTGTGCGAGCTGCACGACGGAGAAGACGAGCAGCACTGCGCCGACCGCGACCAACCCGTAGCGGACGCCGCGAAGCGGGAACTGCGTACTGATGCCAACGAGGAAGAGGACAGTGGCGAGAAAGACTGTCGTCCTGACGTAGTCGTCCGATCGTTCTCCGGCTTCCACGCCTTCTGCAAACGCCGCATCTGCCTCTCGGTCGAGCCGCGCCGCCCTCGCCAGCTGCGGCTGCCGGTACTGCGGCATGTAGCTCGGCCCAGGGGGCGCCTGCGGATTCGACTCCGGGTTCGTCGCGCGCCAGGCATCGAACGCTGTCCGGAACTCGGGGCGGAAGCGGCGTTCGGCGAGCGCCATCGCCGGCTCGCTGCCCGCGGTGTACGCCGCGAACCAGGCCTCGAAGGTCGAGGAGTCGAAGTTGCGCAGCTCCAACGCCTCGAGGTTGCCCCGGTTCGCCTCTGTTTGCGCAGCCAACGCCTCGGCGAGCGCAACGCGCGACTCGGTGCTCCACTTCGCGGCCGCGTAGCCCGACCACCCTGCCAGGAGAGCGACCAGCGACAGGAGCACGGCTTCTGCGATCGAGAGGATGCGATCGCGCTGTTCGCGGGTCGTGTGCCGTGAGTGATGCTCGATCTCCTTCCCGACCTCCGGCGCCGCAAGTCCCTCCGGCATTGAGTCGCGCTCCGCGCTAGACGCCGGCCCGGGACCGCCCACCAGCACGCAGCGGAGCGGGCGGAACACGCCCCCGCGCGAAGGCGTCGACCCGGCCCCAGCGCCCCGGAATGTCGAGCAGCGCGAGCAGCCCGATGCTCTCGGGAAGCACGGGGTCGACCACGAGGTTGTCGCCGATCGGCTCGAGCCCCAGCATGGTGCGCAGCAGGAGCAGCGGGGCTCCGGTCGACCACGCTTGGGGACTGCACGCGGTCGGATACTGGACCGGGTACTTGGTCACGCCACGCTCGTAGCCGCCGAACGCCTCTGGGAGCCGGCCCTCGAAGAACTCCGCGGCGTCGAGGATCCCGGCGGCGATCTGGGCTGCCTCCTCTTTGAAGCCGTAGTTCCGGAGGCCCCAGGCCACGAACGAGCTGTCGAACGGCCAGACGGTTCCGACGTGGTAGCCGATCGGGTTGTAGCGCCCCTCACCTTCGGCCAGGGTACGGACGCCCCAGCCGGAGAAGAGCCGCGGCCCGAGCAGGTGGCGGGCGACGGCCTTCGCCTTCGACTTGTCAACGATGCCGCTCCAGAGCAGGTGGCCGTTGTTCGAAGTCAGCGATTCGACCTGGTTGCCCTCGGTGTCGAGCGCCAGCGCGAAGTACTCGCCGTCCGAGACCCAGAAGTCGCGGTTGAAGCGCCGCTTGAGGTCGGCCGCCTCCCGCTCCAGCTCGTCGGCGAAAGCCGAGTCCTTCCAGATGCTCCGCGCCAGCCGGGCGCCGCGCACTTTCGCGTCGTAGGCGTAGCCCTGCAGCTCGCAGGTCGCGCGTGGGAAGCCCGGCAGCCGACCGTCGCGGTACGAGATCGAGTCCCACGAGTCCTTCCAGCACTGGTTCTCGAGGCCGGTCTCCTCGTTGCGACGCCGGTACCAGATGTACCCGTTGCCCATCAGGTCCGCGTATTCGTCGATCCACTTCAACGCGGCCCGAGCTTCGTGCTCGAGGTCCCGTACGAGGCGACGATCTCCCGTCCAGCGTTCGTACTCGTCCAGGAGGACGACGTAGAGCGGGGTTGCGTCGGCCGAGCCGAAGTAGGGCGAGTGGGGACGCTCCTCGAACGCCGTCAGCTCGCCGTAACGCATCTCGTGGAGGATCCGGCCTGGATCCTCGTCCCGGAAATCGTCGACGCGGCTTCCCTGCCAGTCGCCGAGAGCCTTCAACGTGGTCGCGGCGAGCTCGGGCGTGAAGGGGAGCGCCTGAAGGCTCGTGAAGATGCTGTCGCGGCCGAACATGGTCATGAACCACGGAAGCCCTGCGGCCGGTAGGGTCCTTCTCCCTCCGATGACGGGCGGAGAGAAGCGCAGAGCGGCCAGATCAACGAGGCTGCGGCGGTACGTCGCCTTGAGCGAGTCCCAGTCACACTCGAGCCGCGGCGCGTCGTCGATCCACCGTTGGAGGCTCCGCTCCATGTTCGGTCTCGCCTGCCTCTTGCCCCGCTCGTACTTGGGCCGAGCGTAGTTTCCCCCGGCGCCGGCGGCCGTGACCACGTCGAGGTCGGTAGTCCACGATCCGTGGGGCTCGATCTTGACCCTGAAGGTCAGGCCCTTCCTGTCCAGCTTGGCGGGAGCGGACGCGGAGATAATGGTCACCCGTTCAAACGCCTGCCGGCGGTACCCGAGCACGAGGCGTTTCTTGTCGATCTTCGTGTAGTAGCGCCCCTTCTTGTCGAGGGCGTCCTTGACCTCGAACAGGTCGGCGAAATCGCTGGCGGCATCGACGCGAATGGTCAGGTCGACCGGCTGCTCGTCGTGGTTCAGGATCGTGAGCTCCTCGTGGAAGCCGTCACCGACGGCGCGCCGGCGAATCACCGAGAGCTTGGAGTCCACGTAGACGGTGCCCGTGCCCGGAACGAGGAAGAAACGCGCCTCGAAGTACTGCAGGTCGTCGACCGAGAGCGAAGTAAGGCGCTCGCCGTTCACCGTCAAGACCCAGGTCGAGAGAAAGCGGTTGTCGAATGAGAACAGTCCCGTTGGATCGGTCATCGAAGCCTCGATGTCCCCGCGCGAGTCGCTGACGACGAACGTGTTGCCGTCGAGGATCCTGATGAGATCTTCGCTCATGACCTCTGCCGCTCAGGGGCAGGGAAGAGCTTCTGGAAGCGGACCAGCAATGTCCGGTCTCCCTCGATGCCGACCTCGCCGCGGAGCACCGCAGCCATGGCGTTCTGCTTTCCGGCCGCGATCCCGTCGAAGAGGGACTTTTTCGCGCGCACGACGCAGTCGGCCTTCCCATTCCGATGTGAGATCGAGACATCGCCGTTCTCGATGTCGATCAGCCAGCGTGTCGTCCTCTTGCCGTTTTTGAGATCGAAGCGAAGCGTGCCCTGCGTCGTCTCCAGCAAGGGCTCGTGGCCGCGCGCCTCGAGATTGCTGAAGAACTCGGTGGTGGCGTCGGTCATTCGTCCTCCTCGCCCCATCGAAACGAGTCGGTCTCGGCGAGGCATCACCCGGACCGCATGAAGTGCCGCGTCGTGGGCGGATGAATTCTCGGGTCCTCGGCGTTCAACTTAGTAGGCGCTAACTGGAGGGGGAACCATGCTCGACGTCGCGAGAAGCGAGACGGTGCGCGGAGGCCAGCAGCTCCGCGTCAGCCGAACGGCGCCTCGCCGCGTTGCAGGCGCCGGCTCGAAGCTCCTGCTGGTTGCGAACGCGAATGCCAGCGGCCTCAACGGCAGCCGGGGAACGGTCGACCGGGTGTCGTCACTTCTGCACTCATTCGGCGCTTCCGTCGAGACCCGCTGGACGGCCTCGCCCGGCGAGCTCGACGAGCTCGTCTCCGAGGAGGAGCGGCGCGTCGTCCTGGTCGGCGGCGATGGAACGTTGCACGCGATCGCGAACATCCACGGGCACAGGCCCGAGGTCGCGCTCCTCCCCCGGGGGCGGGCAAACAACATCGCACGGGCGCTCGGTGTCCCGCTCGACCTGAAGTCGGCCGCCCGGCTCGCCGTCCAGGGAATCGCCCATCCGATCGACGGGATCGCTGTCGAGGCGCCCGGGGTTGCGATGACGGCGCTCGAAGGGGTGAGCGTCGGCTTCCAGGCGCAGGCGCGTGCGCTCTACCGCGGTGTGAACTCGGCGGACACTGCGGCCGGTGTCTCGGCGGCGATCCGCGCGTTCGCTCGCTTCGAGCCGGTCTCGGTCGCGCTGGAGGTGGACGGTGAGCTCGAGGTGCGCCGCCTCGGCCAGCTCTTCGTCGCCAACTTCCCGCTGTTCGGCCCCCGCCTCGCGGTCGCGCCCGGCGCGGATCCCGGCGACGGCCTGCTCGAGCTGGTAGAGATCGACGCCGGAAGCCGGGCGAGCCTGGGCGTGCAGCTCGCGCGGGTGAAGCGGGGCACGCACATTGGCCGGGGCGGTGTTCGGATTCGGTCTGCCCGGCATGTTCGGCTCGCCGTGCGGGGAGGTTCGCCGGTCGTGGCTGACACGACGGTCCTGCGCGCCACGAGGGTCGAGGTGGCCGTCCGGCCGCGCGCAATCGACGTCGTGGGGCCCAGTCGATGACCGTGCACGCACTCGCCGCGCCTGCTCAAGCCCGCCTCGGGCGAGGGAGCCTCTACGTCGTTGCGTTCGCAGCCGCGGCGGTCGGTGCCGGGACCGCGAGGGCGGTCACGACGACCTACCTCCCGGTGCTCCTCGACCGGATCGACGACGCGCCGGGCCTGATCGGCGTCGTGATGCTCGTCAACGCGGGAGCCGGCTTCGCGGTTCCGCTCGTCATCGGCTACTGGAGCGACCAACGCCGCGCCCGCGGGCTCGGCGCGCGTCTGCCCTTCGTCCTCGGCGGCAGCCTGCTCGGGGCGGGCGGCCTGGTGGCCGTCGCCCTCGGCTCGTCGTCGTCCTACCTCGCGCTCGCCGTCTTCGCCGCGACCGTCTACGTCGGCCTGAACGCGGTCACGACCGCGCATCGCGCCCTCGTCGCCGAGCTGTTCTCGAGCGGTGAGCGCGCGCGGGCCACCAGCGCGCAGGAGCTGGCCTTGCTGGCAGGCGGGCTGCTGGGCCTCGCCCTCGGCGGCGTGCTGGCGGACGTCGCGCTCTGGGCGCCGTTCGCAGCCGCCGCGCTGCTCCTGCCGCTGACGGCGGTACCGACCCTCCTCGGCGTCGCCGAGCCCCATGCGGACGGACACGAGCCGAAGGAGCGCCAAGCCCTCCGCTACTACCTCGCGGTCGCAACTCGTCCGGGCGTCCGGGGACTGCTCCTCGCGGAATGGCTGTGGGTGATGGGGTACGCCGCGCTACCGGCTTTCTTCGTCCTCTACGCCGAGAAGGTGCTCGACCTGTCGCTCTCGCGGGCGTCGCTCGTCCTCGCCGCCTTCGGACTCGTCACTGCCGCCGCGATGTTCGCCGCCGGACGCGTGAAGCGGCCCGAGCTGCTCCGGCCGCTGCTGCTCGTGGGCATCGCACTGATGGGAGGCGGCCTGCTCGCGGTCCCGCTGTCCACGAACCTCGTTGCGACCACGCCGGCGCTGATTGCCGCTGCGGCCGGCTTCGGGATCGTCTCGACGGTCGGCTTCCCCTTCCTTGCGTCGATGATCCCGGAGGGCGAGGCGGGCTCCTACACGGCGCTCTTCTTCTCCGTCCGCGCGATCGGGTCGACCGTTGCACTGCCGCTCGCCGGCGCGCTGATCGCGTTCACCGAGAGCTACCGGACGCTCTTCGTCCTCGGCGGGACCGTCACGCTGCTCGGCCTGGTGGCGCTCGCGGGGATTCGCGTTCCGGCGCACCGGCCGAGCCCCACCTGGGCGCTCCACTGGACGACCTCGCTCGCCGTTCTCTACGCAGTCGTCCTCGGAGCCGGAGTGCTCGTGGCAAGCACTGGGCTTCAGACGATCGACGAGACGCTTTTCCGCTGGATCAACGCGCTCGGCCCCGGGCCGGAGCTCCTCTTCGAGCTCCTCGAGAACCCGCTGCGGAACTACGCGCTTCTCGCCGCGTTCATCGTGGCCGCGGCACTCGTCACGCGCCAGCACCGAATCCGCCGGCTCCTCGCGCTGGAGCTGGTCTCGGTCGGCGTCGCCCTCGGGCTGCTCCAGGCGCTGTACGCGGTGTTCGACCGGCCGCGGCCCTCCGAGGTGTTCGAGCAGGCCGAGATCGCCCTCGCGTACGGGCACAACTGGGCCGCGATCGAGTCGTTCCCGAGTGGTCACATGGCAGTCATCACCGCGCTCGCCGCCACCGCGTGGTTCGCGATGCCGCAGCTCCGAGGGATCCTGGTCGCCTACATCGCGCTGAACGCCGTCACGCGCGTCTCGTTCGGCGCCCACTTCCCGGCGGACGTCGTCGCCGGCGCGGCGCTCGGCTACGGCAGCGCGCTGGCGGGGCGCTCGCTGCTTGCCCACACGGCGGCGACTCGGGCGGCGGCTGAGCGGCCGACACTCGGGCGCCTGGCACCGAGTCGCGTCCGGGCGGTGATGCCGAGCCACGGCGACGTCCCCGACCGCAGGCTCGTCGCAGAGGTGCTCGAGAACGTCGGCGGGCTCACCATCGTCGACGACGGCTCGGATGCGGAGACGGCGCGCGAGCTCGACCGGATCGCCGAGGAGTTCGGCGCCGAGCTGGTCCGCCTACCGAAACGCCGCGGAAAGGGAGCCGCGCTGCGGGCGGGCCTGGAGGCGGCGCAGGAGCAGCAGCCTCCTCCCGACGCGGCGGTGCTGATCGATGCCGACGGCCAGCATCCCGCGCGTGCGATCCCCGATCTCCTCGAAGCGGCGTCGAGCGCGGAGCTCGTCATCGGCGACCGGTTCGGCGACCTCGGCTCGATGCCGCTCAAGCGCCGGATCGCCAACCAGACCAGCCGAAGGCTCCTCGAGCTGACGACGGGGCACCGAGTCCGCGACACGCAGTCCGGGTTCCGGGTCCTCCGTGGCCGCGCCCTGGACGTTCCGATCTCGGGGAACGGCTACGAGGCCGAGAGCCGCCACCTGAAGTCGCTGCTCGTGCGCGACGTCGACGTCGCTTGGGTGCCTATCCCGGCGATCTACGAGGACGAGCGAAGCGAGTTCCGCTCGGTGCGAGACTCCGCCAGGGTCGTGGCAGCGCTGGTCGGTCCTGCCGGAAGAAGTACGCCGTCGCAAGGCCGATCGCAACGCCGAGCAGGCTTCCGACGAGCACGTCCGACCAGAAGTGCACGCCGAGATACACGCGAGACACCGCAACCGTGCCTGCAAGCACCAGGAGGGGAATCCTGAACCGCGGGTAGAGCACGCCGACGGCGGTTGCGGCTGCAAACGCCGTCGCGGCATGGCCCGAGGGGAACGACGTCGAGTCCGGGAGCGACACGAGCGACTGGATTGCCGGGTCGGCGAGCGGCGGCCGTGCACGCTCGGTTGCGAGCTTCAGCAGCACGGTGAGTCCTTCGGCAATCCCAGCCGCCGCAGCCGCGGCGAGCGCCGCAGCCGGAAGCCGGCGCTTCGCCGCATCGCAGCAACCGCCTGCCACCGCGAAGAGCGGCCACTTCACCCACCAGGCCGACGCGACGATGAAGACCGCAGTTGCAGGGCCCCAGTGCGCAGCGTGGAGCCACTCGAGAGCAGCCCCGTCCAACTGGGCGAGCTGATTGATGAGACCCGACAGGGCGCTCACGATAGTCGCGAAAGATGAAGGCGGGATGAGAGCCCACACGGAGGCTGAACAATGTCCAGCCTCCGTGTGGCCGCCTGGCTCTAGTCGTCGTCGTCGTCGTGGTCGTGGTGGCCGTCGGTGAGAAAGTGCTCCCGGCCGACGTCGCGGGCGATGCGCGGGAAGTGCTTGGAGCTCTTCTCCGTCGTCCAGCGGTAGTGGAGGCCGCCCCAGACACGGGCGTTCCCGACGTCCTCGACGAGGTCATCGAGGTTGTTGTATGTCCGCGTCGTCTGGGTGACCGTGCTGAAGACGGGGAGCTTCACGCGCTTCGTCCCGAAGTAGTTCCGGAGCGACTCGGTGACGGCGCCGGTGTAGCAGGCGTGACCCGAGGGGTACTCCGGGTGGTTGCCGACGAGGAACGGCAGCCAGCCCGCCTCAGGCGAGGTAGCCGGGTTTCCGTCGGTGTCTGCCCGCCCGATCGCGTGGTTGGGCCGCCAGAACATGTAGTGGTACTTCGCCTCCCAGCAGGCGAGCATCGTGTCCGCCGTCGCGACGTTCACATAGCCCAGCAGCCGTGCAGACTCACGCAGGCTGAGGCCACGAGCGTTCGCCAGGTCACGCAGGGTGCGGTTGAACTGGAAGAACGTCTGCTCGCTGTGGAAGCGGGCGGTCTCGGTCTGGAACGGCGTTCGTACCGTGCTGTTGACCCGTCCGATCGACTGCACCTCCGCCAAATCCCGGGCATAGCGTCGGCTCGTCATCGAGATCGGGCCGCCGGGCCGGTACTCGGAGAGCGAGTCGTGCGTGAACGGCCGCACGAGCCCGAGGCCGGGGGTGACCACCGGGGTCGTCGCGATCGGCTCGAACACGCCAGGCCCGAACGGAGGCTGCACGTACGGAACGACGTCGTCGAACTTGTCGCCGGTCCTCATGGCCAGCATCCCTGCCGCTGCGGCCACACCGACCGCCTTGCCGCCGTCCTTTGCAGGCCCGTTCGGAATCGACGCCATGTACGCGTCGTACGCCATCTGGACGGTCGCCGTCTGCGCGGCACGCGAGCGACGAGGACGTCCTTTGCCGCCTGTGCGACGGCCGCGCTCCACCGACGCACCCGGGGGCGCCGTTACACCGGTCGCGAACGGCTCGAGGCCTCCTTCGATCGAAGCGACGGCGTCGTACATCGCTCCATGGACCATTCCGCCGAGCACGGCGCTGGCGGCGGGCGCCCGGCCAACGACGATCGCATTCGCGGCGACTTCGCTCCAGTGGACGACGGCGTTGTCACCGGGTGCCGCCGACGCTCCTCCGGGTCCCAGCGCCAGCACAGCGACAAGGGCAAGCATCGCTGCAACACCGGCGCCGACTTTCATCCTTCTTGGTCTCATGCGGAGTTCTCCTCTCCGGTTGGGATTGCTTCGACGATGCGAATAAGGCCGAGCTCTGCCCGCTCGGCTGCGAGCGCGGCATCCCGGCTCGACGGTGCGGCGAAGACGAAGAAGCAGATCTCGTCCGCAGGCAGGTGGAAGGCCCGTTGGAAGCTGACGACGGTGCCCTCCTGCGTCAGCTCCTCGGCCGCCGACCGAGCTCTCGCTTCACGCGCGGTCCGCTCTGCGGCGTTGCCGTGAGCGAGGTACGTCTCGACGAGATAGCTCGGCACCGCAAGGACGCTCGCAGCCTGCGGCCGGCCGCGAAAGCTGGAAACCTCAGCTGTTTGCGACGAAAAGGTGCGCGAGCTCGGTGCGCGAGCGCACTTCCAGCTTGCGGTAGACACGCGTCAGCGTTGTCTCCACGGAGTGCACGGTCAGGAAGAGGGTCGCGGCCACCTCTCGGTTCGTACGGCCCCCGGCGACAAGCAGGGCGATCCGGCGCTCGGCCTCGGTCAGCTCGCCGTTCGCGGGTGCACGTCCGCCGATCCGCGTGAGCTCGTCGCGGGTCTGCTCGGCCCAGAGCGGCGCGCCGAGCCGCTCGAAGCGCGTCGAGCGCGTCCTCGAGCGTCGCGCGGGCGTCGCCACGCTTCTTCGCGCGCCGCCGCGTCCGCCCGAGCGCGAGCAGTGTTCGCGCGTGCTGGAAGGGATCCGTGCGTGCGGTCGTGTTCGGCCAGCGAGCGCTCGAAGCTCACGAAGGCGCCGTCGAGATCGCCTCGCGCGGCCAGCAGCAGCCCGCGACAGCGCGCGAGGATCGCCAGTGCCCAGGCCCGGTCGAGGGCGGAGGCTCGCTCGTGCCAGGTCGCGAGAATCTCTTCGGCCTCGTCGAGCTCGCCGACAGCGATCAGCGCCTCGAGCAGATCGCCGAGCTCAACGCGCTCAGCCGGGTCGAGCATGAATGTGTTCCGACGCTCGTACGACCGCCTGAGGTAAGGGAGCGCCGCGCTTGCATCCCCGAGCGAGAGCTCGACGAAGCCGAGCACCCAGCCGTGGCCCGACTGCGCCCCACCGATGCCCTCGGCCTCGGCCCGAGCGATCGCCGCTTGCGCTGTGGTGCGCGCGTCATTGATCCGGCCCCGATGCGCGGCGATGATTGCGGCTGGAAGCTCGTCCTGTGGGAGCAGCCGGCCGAGTTGCTTTTGGAGGTCGATCGAGTCAGCCGTGTATCGGTCAGCCTTCTCCCAGTCTCCGGCCCGCCACTCGACGAACCCGAGTCCCCAGAGTGCGTCCGACTCGACGACAGGGTCGTTCCGCGCCTGCCCTGCACTTCGGGCCTCCTGAAAAAGCACGCGTGCTCGCTCGACCTGTGCCGACCAGAAGAGCTGCTCTCCGAACCTGAACGTCGGGCCATCCACTAGCGGCCACCCGTCTAGTGATCGTTCGATCGAGAGTGCTTCTTCCATCGTCTCACTCGCGATGCCGCGACCCGCGCCGAAGTGCGTTCTGCCGTACTCCCCGAGCACCCGACAGCGAAGCTCCGCGTCCTCGATGCCCGAGGCCAGGCTGACTGCGAGCTCGGCGTGCTCGAATCCACGCCGGACTCCGTCGTTCGACCGCATCCACATCGCAAGCGAAACGTGGATGGATGCCTGAAGCGCATCGTCGCCCGCAGCCTCAGGGAGCGCTTCGCGGTAGAGCGCGATCGCCGTTTGCGGCCTCACCTGGATGCGGGCCAGGTGAGCCAGAACGGTTGCACGTTCAACCCCCGGGACGGCGGCTGTACGCGCGTCTTCGAGCAGCGCGTTGGCTCGCGCCGTGTCACCGGCGCCGTGGTGCAGATCGGCCGCGAGGAACAAGCGCCGACGGGCATCGTCCGAGCCCGAGGCAGGCGTGAGCCGAAGCGCCTGCTCGGCGAGATCGGCGCCTGCAACAGGGGCCCCGCGCGCGTGCGCCGTCCGAGCAGCCTCCTCCAAAGTAGACGCGATATTTCGATCGGGCTTGGCAGTGGCGAGCGCGAGATGGCGGGCTCGTTCCTCGGCGGAGGGGACGACATCGGCGAGCCGTGCGTGCAGAGACCGGCGGCGTGCGGGTGTCTGGCGGACGACGACCGCCGAGCCCAGCAGCGGGTGCGTGAATCTCACGTCTTCGCCGTCGAGGTCGAGGATCCGGGCCTCGAGCGCCTCGGCGAGTCCCGGATCCATGCGAGCTCCGAGCGCCGCTTCCAGGAGCCCGACGGTCGGCTCGGCCAGCGCGGCGACAGCGTGCGCAACCTCGAGCGCATCGGGGCCGAGGCTGTCGATTCGCGCGTGGAGGAGCTCGTCGAGGCTCGACGGAATCGGGAGCTCGTCGCCGGGCGCGAGCGTGCCGCCTCGGCGCTGCAGCGCAGTCGCCAGCTCGAGCGCGAAGAAGGGGTTGCCGCGCGAGGTCTCCCAGAGCCTGATCAGGGTCGGTCGCGGAAAGCTTGCGCCGAGGCGTATGTGGAGCAGCTCGTGGGTCGCGCCGAGGCTGAGGCCGGTGACTTCGACCGACTGGAGCCGCTCCTCGGGAACGGCGCGGCGGAGCCACTCCGGCACCTCGCCGCGGACCGCCAGCAGCGCGGCGACCGGCTCACGATCGAGGCGGGCGAGCGCGTAGCCGAGCGCCGCGATCGACGCCGCATCCAGCCACTGGACGTCGTCGACCGCGACGCAGAGCGGACTGTCGCCGGAGAGTCTTCGCACGGCTGCGAGGAACGCGGCCGCCACGGCGCGCTCGTCGGCGTCGACCTCGGTGTCGCCGAGCAGCAAGGCGGCTTCGAGAGCCCGCCGCTGGATCGGCGGCAGCTCGGCGACGATCTTGTCGGCGCCGCCGAGCAGGTCGGCCAACCCTGCGAACGAGAAGCGGGTCTCGGCTCCCGAGGGTCGAGAGGACAGGATTCGGTAGCCGCGGGTCGACGCGGCCTCGATTCCGGCCTGCCACAGCGTCGTCTTGCCGATTCCGGCCTCGCCGGGCAGAACCGCGGCGCCCGGAAGCTGATCGGCGGCGTCGAGGAGCCCGACGATGGTTCCGAGCTCCTCGTCCCTTCCGACAAGCTGCCGGGCCGCAGTGGACACGTGGCAATCCTGAGCCAACTCGCGGGGTGATTCAATGGCCCGAATGGGGCGGTTTGCGCTGACGACCACGATGACCGTCGACGCCCTGAATCGACGTGGGCGAGTGGTTCGTGGCCGACGGTGAGCACGATCGCGCGGTGCGAGAGCAGTTCGAAGAGGCGGCGGCGATGATCATCTTGGGGCGCTGGATCCACCCGGCCGAGCCCCTGACGCAGCGCCGCAATCACGCCCGGCGCGAAAAGTCACACAATCGGCACAGTTCGCCCTTGACAGCTCGCGGGGTCCGACACCGGGCGGGCGCCCTGAGCTATCGGCGCATCTTGGCGAACGCGCGATAGGCGGGCTTGCGCGCGCCGCGGGCGGTGAACACGCCCGACTGCCAGCCGGAGAGCCGCTTCTCGTCCCGGATCAGGAACCAGACGATCATGTCGATCCGGCGGGTCTGTCGCGCGATCGCGAACGCCTGGTGCACGTACTTCGCCTGCGTCCGGTACCGGACGCCGAACTGCCGGTCGGGCGGGCTCGTCTGGTAGCCGTACTCGGTGACCCAGAGCCGCATCTTGCGACCCCAGAGGCGGTTGACGTGGTTGATCAGCACGCCGATGTTCGCGAGCGTGATCGACTTCTTCGAGCGCGGAACCGTGTCCGGGCGCTCGAACTTGCTCCCGTAGTACGGGTGGTGGGCGTAGGCGTCGAAGTGCTTGAGACCGGCGCGGCGCAGCCACGTCATGAAGACGAGCGGCGAGGTCGACGGGCGCGAGCTGCGCGGCGCGTCGTTCCCCCGCGGGCCGGTGACGCCACAGGCGACCTTCTCGCCGCGCAGGCGGGTGGAGTGCACGCCGGCGAAGACGGCCCTGCAGATCTTGGCGTAGTCGAAGGCGCTCTGAGGCCGCCAGCCGCCGCGGAACCGCTTCCACTGCGGCTTCAGGAAGACGGGATTGTTCGGCTCGTTCCAGGCGAGCCAGTGGCGCACGGACGGGAGCCTCCGCGCAGGCTCGTTCTCGACAGTCTTCACGCGGTACGTGCCGCTGTAGCGCCGGGCGGCGGCGTGGGAGAAGAGCCGGAGGTCGGTCATGCGGCGCGGCAGACGGTTCCTGGCGCGGCCGGCCCAGCGCGGCGTCCCGTAGATCGTCGCGAGCACGCGGACCTTGTTCGCCGCCGCCTTCGAGACGACGTTGTCGACCGCCGTCCAGTTGTAGGCGCGGTCGGCCGGGTCGGCGGCCCTCTTCGGGCGCCGCTTGGCGACGCTCGACCAGTCGATCGTGATGCGGACGATGCCGGCGCGCAGACCGCGAAGCTGCCTGAACGCCCAGTCCGTGCGGCCGTAGACCTGCGCATCGTCGTAGAAGCCGACGAGCATTCCTGACTGGAGCGACCGGTAGGCGACGGAGTCCGAGCTCGAGGCGGAATCTGCGGTCGATGTCGTGGCGGCCGCGACTCCCGCGGCAGCGACGATCGAGACGACGGAAATAAGGACGCGCTTGGACATGGCCTTCTAGAACGAGGCTAGCCGCGATCTGCCCCGTCCTCAGTCATGCTTACCAAGGCTTTACTGCTCTAAAACATGGCACTCATTGGAGCAATCACTCCTGCTCCAAGCGCTCGTACGCGAGGGTCAGCTCCTCCATCGCGACGTCGGTGCCTCGGGCGTTCAAGGGGCCGCTGACGTGCTTGACGATCCGGGCCCGGAACAGCTTCCACGTCATCACGACGGCGGTGTGATCCTCGCTCTGGAGCTGGATCGTGACGGTCCGCACAGCTCCCTGCTCGCCGTTCCGGATGTCGTTGAGCCAGTCGTAGAGGTCGAGCGAGCCGATGATCCCGCGCTTGAGCGTGACGTCGGGGTACCTGGCGAGGCCGGTGAGCTTCCGGACGTCGTTCGCCCTGTCGTTGCCGTTTCGGTACTCGATGACGTCGACGGCCATCGCGATCTCGCTGCACTCCTGGAATCCGGCCTGCGGACCGTCGGTCGAGCCGGTGCCGAGGTCGACGAGGAAGTTGAACTGCGCATAAGGGAAGTCGCGAAGGACGGCCATGTCACTCTCCTTGGGTTGGCTTGTCGGTCTCCAGCCAGACGAGGTCGTCGAAGGCGAGCTCGAGCTCCTCGTACGCGAGGCCGGTCTGGGCGGCGTCGAAGGCGGGGCCCGACCAGCGCCGTGGCCAGGCGCGGACGAGCCGCCACGAGTTGACGACGCGTCCGCCGGCGGCGTCGAGCTGGCTGATCGTCACCGTCCGCCGGTCCCTCTTCCCGTCGACGATTCGCCTCCGCCACTCGTAGAGCTCTCTCGAGCTGGACAGCGCGCGCCGAAGCACCACCGTCTCGAACCGGTCGTACGGCTCCTCCGGGAACGTGACGTCGGTCTCGGATATGAGCGGCCCGACCTCGCAGAAGCCGATCTCGCGGCGCCCGATCCGGACGCGGAAGTGACTCGTTCCGAGCAGCGGTTCCGGCTCGCGAGGCGGCATCAGGCGTCGAAGGTACGCCGGTCGGCGCCCTCGTGCAACGGTGGCCGCGCTGGTGCCCCGGGCGAGACCGCAGTATCTTCGGAAGAGGACCGGAGGGAGGAACAGCACGGCCGTTCCCGCCACAGCATCGCTCGAGGCCGAACCAGGCGCCACACGCGCGACGCTTCGTCCTGCTTGCGTTTGGGACGATCGCGCTTGGCCGGCTGCACGGCAGCTGCGTTCTCGATCACTGCTGCGCTTCGAAACCCGGCGGTCGGCCCCGACCTCGGCGAGCCGCTCGTGATCGCCCTGCTGTCGAACTGGATCACGGCGTCCTACGTGCTGTGCGGGCTCTTCGCATGGTGGCGCCGGCCGGAGAGCCGCTTCGGGCCGCTGATGGTGGCGGCCGGCTTCGCGAACTTCGTCTCGACGCTGTCCTGGACGACGAACGACCTTACGTTCACCTTCGGCCAGGCGCTCGACCTCGTCCCGCCCGTGCTCTTCCTGCACGTCTTCCTCGCGTTCCCGTCCGGACGTCTCCGCGGCCCGTTCGAGCGCGCATTCGTCGTCAGCGCCTATGCCGCCGCGATCGTCCTGCAGGTCGTCCGCATGAGCCTCGGTGGCTTCGGCCCCAAGAACCTCCTTGAGATCTCTGCGCAACGAGAACCCCTCGTTGCTCTGGCTGCGCGTCGCGCTCCTGACGATGAGCATCTTCTGCCTGGTCGGAGCAGCGATCCTCCTCCTGCGCGGCGGGGCACGTCGCCGGCCGCTGCGGCCGATGTTCGTGCTGCTCCTGGACGCCTTCGCGCTCGGCCTCGTGATGATCGCGTTCCTCTTCGTGTCCGCGTCGTTCAACGGGCCCGCCGTGCAGCAGATCAGGTGGGCCACCTTCGCGACCCTCGGCATCGCGCCGCTCGTGTTCCTCGCAGCGCTGTTGAACGCGCGGCTGGCACGGTCGGCCGTGGGTGACCTCGCCCTCGAGCTCGAGCGCGGATCCCGCACCCGCCGACCTGCGGGACTCGCTCGCCCGCGCACTGAGCGACCCGTCGCTGGAGCTCGCGTACTGGCTGCCCGAGTACGGGGTCTACGTCGATCTGGACGGCAGGCCGGTCGAGCTGCCCAGCCTCGAGGGAAGGTCGACGACGCTCATCGACCGGGACGGGGAGCATGTCGCCGCCCTCATCCACGACCCGGCGCTCGAGGACGAGCCCGAGCTGGTTCGCGGCGTGGAGGCGGTCGCGGGGATCGCGCTCGAGAACGGCCGGCTCCATGCAGAGGAGCGCGCCCGGCTCGAGGAGCTTCGAGGCTCGCGCGCCCGCATCGTCGAGGCGGCGCAGAACGAGCGGCGTGCGCTTGAGCGGAATCTGCACGACGGCGCACAGCAACGGCTCATCGCCCTCTCGCTCGACCTGAGCAGGCTCGAGAGGCGAATGGGAGGCGATCCGGAGGTCAGAGTCGCTCTGGACCAGGCGCGGGGTGAAGTCGCGGCGTCCCTCGCCGAGCTGCGCGAGATCGCCCGCGGGCTGCATCCGGCGGTGGTCAGCGCCCACGGCCTTGCCGTCGCCCTCGAGCAGCTCGCCGCGCGGGCGCCGGTCCATGTGGAGCTGAAGGTCGAGGTCGATGGACGGCTTCCCGAACCGCTCGAGGTCGCGGCGTACTACGTCGTGGCGGAGAGCCTCACCAACATCGCCAAGCACGCGGAGGCGGAAGCGGCGTCGATCGCGGTGGTCGAGGGCCGGGGCGAGCTGGTGGTGGAGGTCATCGACAACGGGATCGGCGGCGCCGACAGCGAGCGCGGCTCGGGGATCCGCGGCCTCGCGGATCGTGTCGAGGCTCTGGACGGGCGTCTGCGCGTCTGGACGCCGCGGGGTGGCGGGACACGGGTGAGGGCGGAGATCCCGTGCGCGTAGCGATCGCCGAGGACAGCGTTCTCCTTCGCGAGGGGATCGCGCGGTTGCTCGCCGACGCAGGCTTCGATGTCACGGCCCAGTGCGAGAACGCAGACGATCTCGTCCTGCACGTTCGGAGCTCTCCGCCGGACGTGGTGATCATGGACATCCGGCTCCCTCCGACGCACAGCGACGAGGGTCTACGGGCCGCGCTGGAGCTCCGATCCAGCCACCCGGATGTCGGCGTCCTCGTCCTCTCCCAGTACGTCGAGGTCGGGCTCGCATTGAAGCTCGTTGCCGATTCGGCCGAAGGCGTCGGCTACCTGCTCAAGGACCGGATCGGGGACGTGGACGACTTCGTGGCGTCGGTGCGGCGCGTGGCAGCAGGCGGGTCGGCGCTCGACCCGATCATCGTCTCGACGCTGCTCTCGCGCCAGCGGCCGGACGACCCGATCGCCCAGCTGACGCCGCGCGAGCGCGAGGTGCTCGAGTTGATGGCGTCGGGAGCTCGAACCAGGGGATCGCGGACAGCCTCGTGATCACCGCTGCGGGCCGTCGAGAAGTACGTCTCGAGCATCTTCGGCAAGCTGGGACTGCCGTCGACCGGGCACCGAGTCCCGCCGTGTGCTGGCCGTTCTGCTCTACCTGCGTTCGTAAGAAGCCTAGGAGAGACACCAGAAAACCGCCCCCCGAGCTCGCAAGTCTGCCCGTCTTCTCGTGCCGGGCCCATCGTGCGAGCGTGGGGGCAGACATGAAGACGCGGATCATCCAAAACGAGCCGGAACCCGTGCCGTCTGCCGAGGTGGAGGCGGTCGCACGGTCGCCGACGAGCGCCAGACCTGGTTGCGTCGTGCCTGCTTCCTCGTCGCCGTCGTCGGCTACTTCATCATCGGCGTCATCCACCCGGCCGAGATCGAGGTCGGGGACGACACCACGCTCTACATCGGGATCCACCTCGTCCAGCCGTTCTTCATCCTGCTTGCTCGCCTGGGGCACGTGGCTGCTCGTAAAGGATCTTCCCGGGCGAGCCGCGCAGGTGGCCCGCATCGCGATCGTCCCGTACGCGATCGCGTACTCCATGTTCGACGCGATCGCAGGCGTCGCGCTGGGAGGGATCGTCCGCCTGGCGAACGACGCGAGCGCGGCCGACGGCGCGGTCGTGCAGCAACTGATGGATACCGGGACCGACTACGTCGGCGTGGCCCTCTTCATCGCATCGGACCTGTCCTGGTTCGTCATGGCCCTTGCCGCCGCCATTGCCGTCAAGCCGATCGGCGGGCGAGGCCCGACGCTGCTGATGGCGATCGGCGCGGCGATCTTCGCCATTGCCCACCCCTTCCCGACCGGGCCGATCGGCATCACGCTCTTCGGCCTCGGCATCGCCTGGCTCGAGGTCAGGCGTTCCCGCGCACCGGTTCCTGAAGCCCGACCACTCCTCGTCCCGTGAACGAGAAGGAGGACCTCTTGTGAGCACCCCGCAGAAGCACAACCTCGCGGCACGAATGGCGCGCTGGAGCGCGCATCACCGCAAGACAGCGATCTTCGGTTGGCTCGCGGTCGCGATCGTGCCTGTTCGCGTTCAGCGTTATGTCTCCGGCGAAGCAGATCGTCTTCGAGACGTCGGGCCCCGGCGAATCGGGGCGCGCGGACACGATCCTGTACGAGGACTTCAAGCAGCCCGGCGGTGAAAGCGTCCTGATCCAGAACCCGGAGCTGAGGGCATCCTCACCGGCGTTCAGGGCGGTCATCGCATCGGTGATCGACGGCGTCGAGGGGCTTCCCCAGGTCGCAAAGGTCGAATCGCCGTTCGACGTCGAGGAGAACAGCGGTCTCATCTCCGCCGACCAGCACTCCGCGCTCGTTCCGGTCGAGATCAAAGGGCTCGCGGAAGACGCGGACGACAAGGTCGATCCGATCGTCGACCGGGTCGCAGAGGTTCAGAAGGCGAACCCGGACTTCACCATCGGGTCCTTCGGCGCGAGCACCGAGAAGGCGGTTTTCGCGGCATTCATGGACGATCTGCTGAAGGCAGGGGCCTTCTCGATCCCGCTGACGCTGATCATCCTCCTGGTCGCGTTCGGCACGCTCGTTGCGGCCGGAATCCCCCTCCTGGTTGGGTTGTCGGCGGTGCTCGCGACCTTCGGCCTCGTCGCGCTGATCAGCAACGTCCTGCCGATGTCCGAATCGGTCGGTGCAATCGTCCTCCTGATCGGGCTCGCCGTCGGAGTCGACTACACGATGTTCTATTTGAAGCGGGAGCGCGAGGAGCGCGCCGCCGGTCGGAGCGAAGAGGCCGCACTCGAGGCTGCGGCCGCTACGTCCGGCCGGGCGGTCCTGATCTCGGGGTGCACGGTTCTCGTCGCCATGGCAGGCATGTTCCTCACCGGCGACCCGGGCTTCGCCTCCTTCGGCGTCGCGACCATGACCGTGGTCGCGGTTGCGATGCTCGGATCGTTGACGGTGCTGCCGGCGCTGCTCTCCAAGCTCGGCGACAACGTCGACCGGGTTCGCGTGCCCTTCGTCCATCGTCTGCGCCGCGATGACGGCGGAGGGCGTTTCTGGGGCGCAATCATCGATCGGGTCCTCCGGCGCCCGGCCATTTCAGCGGTCTTGGCCGGCGGGCTCCTCGTGGCGCTGGCGGTGCCGGCGTACCAGCTGCACACCGCTCAGCCGAGCATCGAGACGTATCCCCAGAACCTGCTGACGACCTACAACCGTCTCAAGGAGGCCTTCCCGGGGACCGACGTCGCGGCGAGCGTGGTCGTGAAGGCGCCGAACATCGAGGCGCCGGCCGTTCAGGAGGCAATCGGTCAGCTCAAGTGGCGCGCGATCGACAGCGGCGTCATGAACGAGCCGATCGACGTCGACGTCAACGCCGCTGGGACGGTCGCGAACATCAACATCCCCGTCGAAGGCGACGGCACGGACTCCACGTCGAACCAGGCGCTCGCCGCCCTCCGCGACGAGATCGTCCCGCCCACGGTGGGCACGCTCGCAAACGCTGAGGTCGGGGTCACCGGAACGACGGCTCAGGCCAAGGACTTCAACGACCAGATGAAGGTCTCTGCGCCGCTCGTCTTCGGGTTCGTGTTGCTGTTCGCGTTCTGCCTGATGCTGCTGTCGTTCCGGTCGGTCGTGATCGCGGCGAAGGCGATCGTCCTCAACCTGCTCTCGGTCGGAGCCGCGTACGGGATCCTCGTCCTTGTCTTCCAGCACGGCTGGGCGAAGCAGGTCCTCGGCTTCGAGTTCACGGGCGGGATCGACCCGTTCCTCCCGATCCTGCTCTTCGTGATCCTCTTCGGGTTGTCGATGGACTACCACGTCTTCATCCTCAGCCGTATCCGTGAGGCGTACGACCGAGGTATGTCCACCGACGATGCCATCTCCTTCGGGATCAAGAGCACCGCCGGAGTCGTCACGAGTGCGGCGATCGTGATGGTGGGAGTCTTCGCGATCTTCGCGACGCTCTCGATGATGATCTTCAAGCAGTTCGGCGTCGGGCTGGCGTCGGCGATTCTCATCGACGCGACCATCGTCCGGGCGATCCTGCTCCCGGCGTCGATGAAGCTGCTCGGCGACTGGAACTGGTACCTGCCGAAGTGGCTCGAGTGGTTGCCGCACTTCGAGCACGGCGAGAAGCTCGAGGCGTCGAGAAGGTCGAGGCGCCGCCGGTGCCGACCACGGAGGTGTCGACCGTCGCTCATCCGTCCGCCGAACCCGAGGGCCGCCGCGACCCGCGTCGCGGCGGCCCTCGTCACCGAAGTCGGGCTGGCCAGGCTCGGCTTCGGGGTCATCGGCCTTCACGTGGCGGACGACAACTTCCTCCAGCCCGAGCCGGGCGTGTCGGCGTCGGATCACCTCGTCAGCGGCCTCGTGCCGCTCGGCCTGCTGATCGGCGCGGCAGCGATCTACCCGCGGCTCCGTGCGGGGCTTCGCGGCGCCCTCGCACTCTTCTTCGGCGTCCTCGGTGTGCTCGGCGGCACCGAAGCCGCGTACTACGCCCAGGACGTCGGGCTCTCGGGTGACGACTACACGGGACTGCTGTCGATCGGCGCCGGCTTCCTCCTCCTGGGCGTCGGTGCCGTCACGCTGTGGCGATCGCGTCGGCGCACCGACAATCTCGCCTGGCGGTACGCGCGGAGAGCGCTGCTCGCGCTTGCGGGCCTCCTCGTCGCCGCCTTCGTCGTCTTCCCGGTCTCCATCGCGTACGTCGTCACGCACGTGGCGCCGGCAGAGCGTGCCGGCTCCGAACCTCGGAGCGGCATACGAGGAAGTGCAGTTCACGACCAGCGACGGGCTTCTGCTCAAGGGGTGGTACGTCCCGTCGAAGAACCGCGCCGCGGTGATCTCGTTCCCCGGCCGGTCAGGCACCCGGCTCCAGGCGCGGATGCTCGCCCGGCACGGCTACGGCGTCCTCCTCTTCGACCGCCGCGGCGAGGGTGAGAGCGAGGGCGACTGGAACGTCTTCGGCTGGCAGGGAGAGCGCGACCTCTACGCGGCGGTCCAGGTTCCTCCAGAGCCGGAGCGACGTCGATCCGGAGCGCATCGGCGGAATCGGACGGTCGGTCGGCGGAGAGATGCTGATCGAGGCAGCGGCCGAGTCGGACGCATTCAAGGCGATCGTCAGCGAGGGCGGCAGCGGACGCTCGATCCGCGACGAGCTTGCGAACCACGGCTTCAGTGTGGGGACACTGTCGGCGCTTGCGACCCACGCAGTCCTGACGTCTTCCGTAGCGGTCTTCACCAACAACCTCCCTCCGGAGGACCTGAAGAGCCTCTCCGGGCAGATCGCGCCGCGCGCCGCGTTCTTCGTCTACGGCGAGCACGGCCAGGGCGGCAGCGAGAAGGGCCCGAACCTGGGCTTCTACGCCGAGGCCGGAGAGCCGAAGGAGATCTGGGAGGTTCCGGGCGCCCAGCACGTCGGCGGCATCACGACTCAGCCGGCGGAGTACGAGCGACGCGTGATCGCATTCTTCGACGAAGCTCTGCGCGGCTCATGAGCACGGTCGCCCACCCGGCTTCGGAGTCACGAAGGGCTGTCGTGTCGCGCGCCGCGACAGCGCTGCTCAGCGAGACGGGCCTCGCCCGGGTCGCGCTGGGCGTCGGCGCGCTCCACGTGGTGGACGACAACTTCCTCCAGCCCGAGCCGGGCGTGTCGGCTCGCGACCATCTGTGGGGCGGGCTCGCGCAGGTCGCGCTCTTCGTCGGGCTCGCGTGGGCCTATCCACGGCTCCGCGCCGGCCTCCGCGGGATCCTGGCCGTCTACGTCGGGATCTTCATGATCGTGATGGGCGCGGGCGAAGCGGGCTACTACACCCGCGAGGGCGGCCCTTCCGGCGACGACTTCACCGGGCTCCTGACGATCCCCGCGGGTGTCCTCCTCGCCGGCGTCGGGCTGTTCACGCTCTGGAAGTCGCGCAAGGGCGGAGGCTTCGTCCGCAGGTATGCGCGGCGGGCGGCTCTGACCCTTGCGTTCCTCGTGACGCTCCCGTTGGTGATGTTTCCGCTCGGCCGAGGCGTACGTCATCACCCACTCGGGGCGCGCCTACGTGCCGACGCCCCAGCTCGGCGCGCGCGCACGAGGAGGTCTCGTTCACCACGAGCGACGGACTGCGGCTCCACGGCTGGTTCGTGCCGTCGAAGAACGGTGCGACGGTGATCTCGTTCCCCGGCCGCAAGGGGCCGCAGAAACCGGCGAGGCTGCTCGTCCGGGACGGCTACGGCGTGCTGCTCTTCGACCGACGCGGCGAGGGCGAGAGCGACGGCGACCCGAACCTCCTCGGCTGGAGAGGGACTCGCGACCTGGACGCGGCAATCGCCTACCTCAAGAGTCGGCCCGATGTCGATCCGAACCGAATCGGCGGGGTCGGCCTCTCTGTCGGCGGCGAGATGATGCTGCAGGCGGCCGCGGAGACGGACGACTTCAAGGCGAGTCGTGTCCGAAGGCGCCGGGGTCCGCTCGGTGCGGGAGGCCGTCCACTCCAAGGGCGCCGAGACGGATCGTCAGCTCTTGGATCTTCGGCCTGATCACGCTCGGAACCGCCGTCTTCACCAGCGACCTGCCTCCACGCAGCCTGACCGACCTCAGCGCGGAGATCACCGAACCGGCGCTCTTCATCCACGCGACACCCGGCCAGGGCGGCGAGACAGCTGACGGAGAAGCTACTACGAGGCGGCGAAGGGCCCGAAGGAATACTGGCCCGCGCCTGGCGGGCACACCGGCGCGTACGACGCCGCGCCGGAGGAGTACGAGCGCCGGATCGTCGGCTTCTTCGATCGAACCTTGCTCGGCTCGCCTTGACGCCTGCGTCCGCCGTGCGAGACTCGCGGTGGGATGACGCGGCTACTCCAGAGCCTCGGAACCGACGTCGAGCGCGCGATGAGCGACGTGAACGTGCCGTCGTACATCATCGATAGCAGCGGTGTGATCGCCTGGCTGAACCCCGCCGCCGAGCGGATCGTCGGCGACGTCCGCGGTCACGGCTTCACCGACGTCGTCGCCCCTGGCGACCGACCGCGGGCCAAGGAGGCGTTCATGCGCAAGATCGTGGGCAAGGAGAAGGTCACGGACGCCGAGGTCGACGTCGTCGGCCCGGACGGAAGCCAGGTCTCCGTCGAGGTGAGCTCGGTGCCGATCCGCGAGGGGCACCAGATCGTGGGCGTCTTCGGCCTGCTCTCGCGGCCGCCGGCCCCGCCCAAGGCCCCGCGTGAACACGCAAAGCTCACGCCGCGCCAGCAGGAGGTTCTGGGGATGCTCGCCCACGGCTCCTCGACGCAGCAGATCGCTGCGCTCCTCCACCTGAGCAAGGAGACTGTCCGCAATCACATCCGCGGGGTCTTGCAAGCGCTCGAGGTTCACTCTCGCGTGGAGGCAGTCGCGGCCGCCCGGGCCGAGGGCCTGCTCGACGATTGACGCATTTGGGTCAGGCGCAGACCGCCGTTGCCTAGGAGCATCCTGCTGCCGTCAGTACTCGAAGTTCTCCCTCTGAACATCGGGGCCTGAGCGGCGATCCGCGCCCCCGCGCGGATCTCTCGAGGCGGGGCTCCGGGCCGCACGGAGTCCCGCCTCGAATGTCGTTCGACTAGTCGGTGCGCGCCATCGCGCCGTCGGGCTGCGGCACGATTCGGATGTACGGGCGCGGTGACTCCCAGCCCTCGGGATAGATCTCCCGCGCCTCGTCGTCGGAGACCGATCCCGCGATGATCACGTCGTCGCCTTGCTGCCAGTTCGCCGGCGTCGCGACCTTGTGCTCCGAGGTCAGCTGGAGCGAGTCGATCACGCGCAGTACCTCGTCGAAGTTGCGGCCGGTCGTCATCGGGTAGACGAGGATGAGCTTGACGGTCTTGTCGGGCGCGATCACGAAGACGTTGCGCACCGTCTGGTTGTCGGCAGGCGTTCGGTCCCCCGGGTCGCCCTCGACCTCCGCGGGGAGCATCCCGTACGCCTTCGACACCTCGAAGTCGGCGTCGGCGATGATCGGGTAGTTGGGCGCGTGGCCCTGGGTCTCCTCGATGTCCTTCACCCAGCCCTCGTGGTTGTCCATCGGGTCGACGGAGAGCCCGATCACCTTGACGTTGCGGCGGTCGAACTCCGGCTGGATGCTGGCCATGTAGCCGAGCTCCGTCGTGCAGACCGGCGTGAAGTCCTTCGGGTGCGAGAACAGCACCGCCCACGAGTCGCCGATCCAGTCGTGGAAGCGGATCCTGCCCTCCGTCGTGTCGGCCTCGAAGTCCGGTGCGGTGTCGCCGAGCTTGATGCTCACGTAAATCCTCCTCCGTTGGGGTTTGGGGTTCGACCCCAGCGCTTCAAGGTACGCCTTGCGGGTCGGGTCGCGCAACGGAACGGGCTCAGACGTCGAGGCGCTGGTCCTCGAGGTCGAGGTCGCGCTGGACGCGGCGCATGACGTCGTCGTCGATGTATCCGTCGCGCCGAAGCTGGCGCACCGCCTGCCGCTCCGCTTCGAGGAGCTCGCGGCGCAGCCGTTGGTAGGCGACGGACTGGTCCTCGATCGCTCCGTCGCTCTCCGCGTCGAAGCGCGCTCGGAACCGGTCGCGCCGGAAGCCGTAGAGCCCGCGCAGCCGCTCGACGGTGTCGGCACGCACCCAGTCCTCGTCGACCAGCTCGTCGAGGCGAGCGAGCGCCGCCTCCGCGGCTCGGATCCGCGCCTTCGCCTCTTCCTTCTCGGCCAGCCCGTCGTCCTCGAGGTCGAGCCAGCGGATCAGCGCGGGCAGGGTCAGGCCCTGGACGACGAGGGTCCCGAGGATGACCGCGAAGGTGAGGAAGACGATCAGGTCCCGGTTCGGGAACGGCGCATTCGCGTCCGTCGTCAGCGGCAGCGCCAGCGCGGCGGCGAGCGAGACCGCGCCGCGCATCCCCGACCACGAGAGGACGAGAGCTCCCTTCCAGGGCGCCTTGACGTCCATTCGCGCGAACCGTGGCGTGTAGGCGCCGACTGCCACCCACGCGAAGCGCACGAGCACGACCACGGCGGTCACGAGTGCCGCGTAGCCGATCAGCTCCAGCGTCGTGCGCGCCTCCGACAGGGCGTCGAGGATCGCCGGCAGCTGGAGCCCGACGAGCGTGAAGAGCGCCGCGTTCAGGACGAGGAAGACGACCTCCCAGACCGCCTGGCCCTGGAGCCGCGTCTGCGACGTCGTCAGCTCGGGCGTGTGCCAGCCCATGTAGACCCCGACCGTGACCGCCGCAAGCACGCCGGAGACGTCCAGCGCGTGCGCGGGGAGATACGCGAAGTACCCGCTGAGGATCGAGATCGTGATCTCGACCGGCGGGTTGTCGAGGCGACGGCGGACCTCCCGGATAACGAGGCCCGCGGCCAGGCCGACGAGGATTCCGCCGACGACGTTGAGGACGAACTCTCCGGACGCCGAGGCGAGCGAGAAGCTGCCGGTGACGACGGCGACGACCGCCACGCGGTAGACGACCAGGGCGGTGCCGTCGTTCACGAGGCTCTCGCCCTCGATGAGGGCGACCAGCCTTCGCGGCAGCCCCAGCCGCTGGGCGATCGCGGTGGCGGCGGTCGGGTCGGTGGGGGAGACGATCGCACCGAGCACGAAGGCCGTCGGCCAGGTCAACTCCGGGATGACCGCGTGGGCGACGACTGCGACCGCGATCGTCGTGGCCAGCACGAGACCGACGGCGAGGAGCGAGATCGGGACAGCGTTGGCCCGCAGCTCGCGCAGCGGGGTGAAGAAGGCGGCGCCGTACAGGAGCGGCGGGAGGAACGCGACGAGCACGAGGTCGGGCGAGAGCTCGATGGACGGCATGCCCGGAACGAAGCCGAGCGCGAGGCCGCCGAGGACGAGGAGGATCGGGTACGGGATCCGAACGACCTGCGCGATCGCGAGCAGCGCGGCGCCGGCTGCCAGCAGCCCGAGGAGGACAAGGCTGTCTTCGGCGCCGAAGTGCATGGGCTGATCTCAGCAGACTGGGGCGATCCTGCGATACAAGGGCGTCGTGAACGTCCCACCGGTGCCGGCCAACCTGGAACGAGCTGCGGCCTGGTCGTGGCGGCTCCTCGTCTGCACGGCCGCGGCGCTCGCGGTGCTCGCGGTGCTCTGGTACCTGCGCGTGATCGTCCTGCCGGTGATGGTTGCGCTCACGATCGCGCCGGCGCTCGCCCCGCTCGTGGGTCAGTTCAGGCGAGTTCGGCTCGAGCGTCCCGCGGCCGGCTTCGCGCTCCTGGTCGGGCTCGCCGTCGTGGCGGGGCTGGTCGCGGTCGTCACGACGTCGGTGCTCGCCCAGTACGACGAGCTCGCGGACTCGCTGACCCGCGCGGTGAACGACATCGCCGAGTGGCTCGAGGGCGAGCCGTTCAACCTCTCGCTGGACCGGTCCGAGGACCTCGAGGCGTCGCTTTCGGACTCGTGGCGGCAAGCGTCCGGGTACCTCGCCTCCGGCGTGCAGGCCGGCATCGGCCTGCTGGCGGGACTCGTACTGGCCGTCACGATCCTCTACTTCGTCCTTCGCGACGGCGCCGAGCTCTGGGCCTGGATCCTCCGGCGCTTCGCGCCCGAGGCGCGACCGGCGATCGACCGCGCGGGACGAGACGCCTGGCGCGTCCTGGGAGGCTTCGTCCGCGGGACGGTGTTGATCGCGTCGATCGACGCGACGCTGATCGGGATCGGGCTCTGGCTCCTCGGCGTCCCGCTTGCGTTCGCGCTCGCGGTGCTCGTCTTCCTGGGTGCCTTCGTGCCGTTCCTCGGCGCGTTCGTCTCGGGGCTCGTGGCGGTGCTGGTCGCCTTCGCGGACGAGGGGTGGGAAATCGGGCTCGCGGCGCTGGCGCTCGTGGTCGGCGTTCAGTTCTTCGAGGGGACGTTCCTGCAGCCGATCATCCAGAGCAGGACCGTCGACCTTCACCCCGCGGTGATCCTGCTCGCCGTTGCCGCCGGCGCCTCGCTGTTCGGCATCCTCGGCGCCTATCTCGCCGTGCCGGTGACCGCGGTCGTGTTCGCGGTCATCGCGTCGATCGAGTCGGACGAGGAGCTCGTCACCGAGCTCCCCGACTCATAGGTGATTCTCAGAAAGGGCTGGCAGGCTGCCGCCATGTCTCAGGCCGAAAACCCCCGCGTCACCCGCAGACGCGCGCTCGGCTGGCTCGGCGGCGTCGGGCTCGCGCTCGTCGTTCCGGGCTGCGCCGACGACGACTCGCCCGAGTCCGCGGGAGGCACCACGACCACCACGACTGAGGCGACGACGACGGCCGCCACGAGGAGCGTCGACTGCATCCTGACGCCTGAGACGACGGAGGGCCCGTACTACCTCGACCTCGACCTGATGCGCCGGGACATCGCCGAGGGCCGGCCCGGGCTCGCCTACGACCTCGCCGTCAAGGTCGTCGACGCCGAGTCCTGCGAGGCGATCGAGGATGCGATCGTCGACGTGTGGCACTGCGACGCCGAGGGCGTCTACTCCGGTGTGGACGGCGACGGCGGCACGTTCCTGCGCGGCGTCCAGGTGGCCGACGGCACCGGCACCGCCACCTTCCGAACGATCTTCCCCGGCTGGTACCCCGGCCGCGCTGTCCACATCCACCTGAAGGTGATCCAGGGCGGCCAGACGTGGACGGGGCAGCTGTTCTTCGACGACGCGACGCTCGACCGGGTGTACGCGACGGAGCCCTACTCGGCCCGCGGCCCCGCCGACGTCTCGAACTCGTCGGACGGGATCTTCGGCGAGAGCGGCGGCTCCACGGTTGTCTCGACCGACGTCGGCAGCGACCGGGCCACCGGTCAGGTCACCGTCGGGGTCGAGCGCGCGTAGCTATCTATCTACGCGCGCGTTCTGCGAGATCGTTGCGTCGGACGGGCGAAGCATCGTGTAGACGAGCAGGCCGATGAACGGGAACACGAGCATCGCGATCGCCCACACGACCTTCGCGCCGACGCCGAGGTCGGGTCGCCTGCTGAAGAGGTCGAGCAGCGCCCGGACCCACAGGATCAGGAAGAGCACGACGGCGGCGAGGATGAGCAGGCGGACGATCACGCCGCGCAATCAGACCACACTTCAGGCGCCGCCGCGCTCTCATCGAATTCTTAGGAACGGTTCAGCCTGGTCTTAGGCGCGGCGGGTTCCCTAACGTGGGCAGACACACCCTCAGGAGGAGACCGACATGGAAGAGCCTCATGCGCCCGCGCAGAGCCAGGACGACCTGGAGCGCGCCCTGTTCGAGATCAAGCGCGTCATCGCCGGGCAGGACACGATGCTCGAACGCGTCCTCGTCTGCCTCCTGGCGGACGGCCACCTGCTCATCGAAGGCGTCCCGGGTCTCGCGAAGACGCTGACGATCAAGACGACCGCCCAGGTGCTGGGCGGGACGTTCAACCGGATCCAGTTCACCCCGGACCTGATGCCGAGCGACCTCGTCGGCACTCGGGTCTACCGGCCGAAGGACGGTGACTTCGACGTCGAGCTCGGGCCCGTCTTCTGCAACTTCCTGCTCGCCGACGAGATCAACCGCGCGCCGGCGAAGGTGCAGTCCGCGCTGCTCGAGGTCATGCAGGAGCGCCAGGTCACGATCGGCAAGGAGTCGTTCGCGGCGCCGAGCCCGTTCCTCGTGATGGCGACGCAGAACCCGATCGAGTCGGAGGGCACCTACCCGCTGCCCGAGGCTCAGGTCGACCGGTTCATGCTCAAGGTCGTCGTCGGCTACCCCGATTCCGAGGACGAGCTGACGGTCGTCCAGCGCTCGCTGGCCGGGATGGCCGAGGTTCGTCAGATCCTCGACCTGGACGCGCTCATGTCGCTTCGCGAGTCGGTTCGAAAGGTCTATGTCGATCCCGCCCTGTCGCGCTATGCGGTGCGGATCGCGACCGCGACGCGCGACCCAGAGTCGGTCGGCCTCGCCGACCTGAAGCCGTACATCGCCTTCGGGGCGAGCCCGCGCGGGCCGATCTCGCTGATGACCTCCGCCCGGGCGCTGGCCCTGATCCGCGGGCGCGACTACGTGATTCCGCAGGACGTCCGAGAGCTCGCGACGGACGCGCTCCACCACCGCATCGTCCTCAGCTACGAGGCGCTTGCCGCCGAGGTCGGCGCGGATTCGATCGTCGCCTCC
The DNA here is from genome assembly GCA_963847235.1 of uncultured Actinomycetes bacterium. Classification (GTDB taxonomy): domain Bacteria; phylum Actinomycetota; class Thermoleophilia; order Gaiellales; family Gaiellaceae; genus JACDAN01. The sequence continues at coordinate 32,583 of CAWJYU010000013.1, forward strand.
GTCCTCGACGTCGTCCCGGTGCCCGAGATCGAGCTCTCGTTTCGCGCGGCATGACCGTCACCCCTCTCAGCCGTGAGCGGACGCCGGACCGTCCCGGTCCGGGGCCGATGCCGGAGGCGCTCCTCCGGGCGCTCGACGTGAAGATCGGGCGGCGCATCGACGGCCTGCTGGCCGGCGAGCACCGGACGGCCGCGGTCGGCATCGGCACCGAGCTCGCACAGATCCGCAAGTGGGAGCCCGGCGACGACGTCCGCCGGATCGACTGGAACGCGACCGCGCGCACGGACGAGGTCCAGGTGCGCGTGGACGTCGCCGAGCGGGCGCTCACCTCGTGGGTGCTGCTCGACGTCTCCCCCTCGATGCGGTTCGGCACCGCCGACCGCCGCAAGTGGGACGTGGCCGAGGGCGTCACCGTCGCGCTGGGCCACGTGGCATCGCGTCGGGGAAACCGGGTCGGCATCACGACCTTCGGCGGGAACGAGCCGGTGCTGCTGCGGCCGCGGCAGGGACGGGTCGGCCTGCTCGGCGTCTTGCTCGCGGTGCGGCGCGAGCCGGAGACCGAGCAGGTCGGGCCGACGTCGATCGGGACCGCGCTGACGCAGGTTGCCCGGGTCGCCCGCCAGCGCTCGCTCGCCGTCGTCGTCTCCGATTTCCGCGGCCCGCGCGACTGGCGCGCGCCGCTGCTCCAGCTCGCCGCCCGGCACGCCGTCGTCGCGGTCGAGATCCGCGACCCCCGCGAGCAGGAGCTGCCGAACGTCGGCCACATCTGGCTCGTCGACCCCGAGACCGGGCGCAGGCTCCACGTCGACACCGCCAAGCGGAAGCTGCGCGAGCGCTTCGCCGACGCCGCCGCCGAGGAGCGGGCCGTCCTCGGACGGGAGCTCGCGTCGCTCGGCGTCCCGCACGTCGTCCTCTCGACCTCCGGTGACTGGCTGCGTCCCTTCGCCGGCTTCGTCTCGCGCGAAGGGAGGCGGCGATGAGCTTTGCGACACCGTTCCTGCTCTGGGGCCTGCTCCTCATCCCGCTCCTGCTCATTGCCTACTGGTTCGTCCAGCGGCGCCGGATCAAGTACGCCGCGCGCTTCACCAACCTCGACCTGCTCGCCAACGTCGTGGACGCCTCGCCCGGGCGGCGGCGCCACCTGCCGGCGCTGCTCGTCCTTGCCGCGCTCGCCGCGCTGATCGTCGCCATGGCGCGGCCCCAGACGGTCGTCGCCGTCCCCCGCGACGACGCGACCGTCCTGCTCACGATCGACAGCTCGGCCTCGATGACCGCGACCGACGTCCCGCCGAGCCGGCTCGAGGCGGCGAAGTCGGCGTCCACGTCGTTCCTCGACCAGATCCCCGACCGCTTCCGGATCGGGCTCGTCACCTTCTCCAGCACCGTCAGCGTCCTCGAGGAGCCGACCGACGAACACGACGACGTCCGTGACGCGCTCGACCGGATCGAAGGCGACGTCGGCACCGCGCTCGGCGACGCGATCGTCGAGTCGGTCGCGCTCGCGCCGGATCCGGAGGAGGCGGAGAAGCTGTCGGGCGGCAAGCCGCTCTTCGCAATCCTGCTGCTCTCGGACGGGGCGAACTCCGTCGGCCGCGAGCCGCTGGACGTCCTCGACGAGGCCAAGGAGGCGGGCGTCCCGATCTACTCGATCGCGTTCGGCACGCCAGAGGGCACCGTCGAGATCACGAACGACTTCGGTGTCACGCAGACGTACAACGTGCCGCCGGATCCCGACACGCTCCGGCGTGTCGCCGAGGAGACCGGCGGTCGCTTCTTCGAGGCGCCGACCGAGGCCGACCTGGAGGAGGTCTACCGGGAGATCGGCTCCCAGGTCTCCTACGAGGACGAGGAGCGCGAGCTCACGGCGGCGTTCGCCGCCGCCGGTGCCGTGCTGCTGCTCCTGGGCGCCGGCCTCTCCGCACTCTGGTTTGGACGCATCCCATGACCTCGCACCCCGAGAGGAGGTGACAGATGGAGGAGAACGCACGCACGCTCGACCTTCGCCCGCTGCTGCTCGTCGCAGCCGCCGTCGCCGTCGGCCTGACGCTCTGGGCCAGCGGCGCGTTCGCTGCCGGAGGGTCGTCGTCCGGCGACTCCCCTGGTGGAGCCCCGTCGACGTCGATCCAGAGTGGCGAGGACGACCAGGCCCCGAGCCGTAAGGACTGCCCGAAGGATCGCGGCGGGTCCGGCGGCTCCGGGGGCTCCGACGCTCCGAGCCTGTAGACGCACCGGAGGGCCGCAGCAGCCGCTGCGGCCCTCCGGGCGTAGGTCAGCTGGCCGCGATGCCTTCCTGTCCGACCGGAAGGCCGGCGACGTTGCCGAGCTTCGTCAACGTCCCGTCGTCGTTGACGCGGAACTCGTCCACGGTTCCGCCGATGCCCGTCTGGGCGTAGAGGAACCGGCCGCCTGCCGCCGTGGCCAGGTCGATCGGGCCCTCCTCGGTCGTCGCGACGACGCCCGTCGGGCCGATCAACGTCGGCCGGCCGCTGCCGTCGATCCGGTAGCCGCTGAGGTTGTTGCTGCCGGTGTTCGAGACGTAGAAGAAGCCGCGCGCCTCGACGATCCAGCAGAGCGCGACCTGGTTGTCGCTCTGGGACTGCGGGTTCGCGAGCGTCCCGTTGCGGTTGATCGTGTAGGTCGTCACCGAGCTCATTGCGGCTTCGCCGGAGACGAGCCGGCCGGCAGGATCGAAGGTGAACGCGAACGGCACCGGCGTGGCCGAGGGGTTCTCGACCGCAGTCTCGGACAGCCGTCCATCGCGCCGCACGTCGAAGACGTCGATCGTGCTGCCGCTCGCCTTCGTGGTCACGATCAGCTTCTTCCCGTCCGGCGTGAACCCGACCTGGCCCGGCGAGGTGAGGAAGTTCGGCGGGTCGGTGTTCGCAAGCCCGAGTGACCGGGCCGAGCCGCCGAGCCTCTGGAGCCGGTCGCCGCGGATCTCGAAGCCCTGGACGATCCCCGTTCCGCCGGCGTTGAGGACGTAGACCAGGTCGTCGTGCACGGCGATGCTCGCCGGAAACCCGCCGCCTGACGGGTCGATGTCGGTCAGCCGCAGCCGTGTCCCGTTGACGCGAAACACCGAGATGGAGTCGCTGCCGGCGTTCACGGCAAAGAGGAGGCGGTGACGCTCGTCGTACACGAGCGACCCCTGCGATGCGATCCGGTCGGACTCGTTGCCGGGCGTCGCGATGCCGCCGTTCCCACCCGTCGGGTACGTGTCTTGTTCGGTGAGCCGTCCATCGCCGTGCCGCTGGAAGACGACGATGTTGTTGCCGTCGAGCTCATTGGTCTGCACGAAGACGGCGCTCTCGCGCCCCCTGTCGTCGCCTTGCCGTCCGTCGTCGGCCGAGACGGCGCCGGCCGTGAAGAGCGCCGTTAGCGCGGCGGCGAGGACGTAGATGAGCCTCGATCTCATGGATCCCCCTTGTGGTTGCGGACCCGATCGACGCTAGTTCCGGCCGGTACGGCCCGACCTTACGATTCGGGGAACTCGCCCCGGATGGGCGCCGTTTCCGCCACGTCCGGCGCCGGCGAATTAAGGAACTCGTAACGGACGCCGCGATCCAGGCCCGATTCACCCGGGCAGACTGTGTGGATGGCAACGGTCCTGGTCGTCGACGACGAGCCGATCGTCCGGGACGTCGTGTCCCGGTACCTCGAGCGCGACGGCCACACGATCGTGGAGGCCGCCGACGGAGACGAGGCGCGCGGGCTGATCGAGCGGGAGGCTCCGAGCCTCGTCGTGCTCGACGTGATGCTGCCCGGCAAGACGGACGGGCTGGCGCTCTGCCGCTGGATCCGCTCGACCTCGGACCTCGCCGTGATCCTGCTGACCGCGCGCGGGGAGGAGACGGATCGCATCGTCGGCCTCGAGCTGGGCGCGGACGACTACGTGACGAAGCCGTTCTCGCCTCGCGAGCTGGCGAGCCGCGTCCGCACCGTCCTGCGGCGGGCGCAGCCGGCCGCGCCGCCGCCGCAGCGGGTCGAGGTGGGCTCGCTGGTCGTGGACGCCGGCCGGCACGAGGCGCGAAAGGACGGGCGGCTGCTCAGCCTCACCACCCGCGAGTTCGACCTGCTCTGGTTCCTCGCCTCGAACCCGAACCGCGTCTTCTCGCGCGACCAGCTGATGGCGCGCGTCTGGGGCTACGCTGCCGCGCTGGACACCGGCACGGTGACCGTCCACGTCCGGCGGCTGCGGGAGAAGCTCGAGGACGACCCGTCGAAGCCCGACCTCCTCGAGACCGTCTGGGGCGTGGGCTACCGGCTCCGCGCATGACCGCGTTCGCCGTCGCCCTCGGTGTCGCCGTGCTCGCAGGAGCCGTCGCCGCCGTGGCGGTCCCGCGGCTTCTGCCGACGCTGCGCCTGCAGCTCGGCGCCCTGGCGCTTCTCGCCGTCATCCTCCCGCTGGCGGTCGTGATCGCTTCCGGGATCGTGATGTTCGACATGCACGACGCGGAGATCGTCGCGGTGGCGCTCGCATCCGGGCTGCTCGCGGTGGCCGGGGCGCTGCTGCTCTCGCGCCGGATCCTCCAGCCGCTGGAGCGACTGCGCGAGGCGTCCGCGGAGCTCTCGCGCGGCGAGCTGAGCGCCCGGGCGTCGGAGTCCGGGCCGCGCGAGCTCCAGGAAGTGAGCGCGTCCTTCAACGAGATGGCGACGAGCCTGGAGCAGCTGTTCGACGCCCGCCGCCAGCTCGTCGCCTGGGCGAGCCATGACCTGCGGACGCCGCTCGCCTCCCTCCGCGCGATGGTCGAGGCGCTGGAGGACGGGCTGGCCTCTGCGGACGAGTACCTTCCGGCGATCCGCGAGCAGCTGGAGACGCTCTCGGTGCTCGTCGAGGATCTCTTCGAGCTGGCGCGCATCGACGCCGGCGTCCTCACGCTCGAGCTCCGCGACCAGCCGCTCGGCGAGCTGATCTCGAGCTGCCTGCGCGCGCTGGACGCCGAGGCGAAGGCGCGCAACGTCCAGCTGGAGGCGCGAGTCGACCCGGCCGACCCGTCCGTGCGGATCGCGCCGGAGAAGGTCGAGCGGGTGCTGCTGAACCTGCTGACGAACGCGGTCCGGCACACGCCGGGCGACGGCGCGGTCTCCGTGGTCGTCCAGCCGAACTCCGACCACGTCGTCGTCGCGGTCGAGGACACCGGGGCCGGCCTGACGGCGGGCGCGGCGCAGCGGATGTTCGAGCGCTTCTGGCGGGACGACGAGTCGCGCGCGAGCGGCGGCGCCGGGCTCGGCCTGGCGATCGCGCAGGGCCTCGTCCACGCCCACGGCGGCACGATCTGGGCCGAGAACCGGAGCTCGGGCGGCGCCCGGGTCGCTTTCACGCTCCCGCTCTCGAGCGCCCGCCAAGCGTGACTCCCGACCAGCCCGAGGTGCTGTTCGTCTGCGTCCAGAACGCGGGGCGCAGCCAGATGGCGGCCGGCCTCGTCAAGCTCCGCTCCGACGGGCGCATCCTCGTCCGCTCGGCCGGGAGCCAGCCGGCCGCCGAGATTCACCCGCCTGTGGTCGCCGCGATGCAGGAGCTGGGCGTCGACATGGACCAGGAGTTCCCGAAGCCGCTCACCGACGAGGTCGTCCGGGCCGCGGATGTCGTGATCACGATGGGCTGTGGCGACGCCTGTCCGATCTATCCGGGCAAGCGCTACGAGGACTGGACGGTGGACGACCCGGCCGGCGAGGACATCGAGACCGTGCGCCGGATCCGCGACGACATCGACGGGCGCGTCCAGAAGCTGATCGCCGAAGTACTGGGCTAGTCCGGCGCGCGCGTCCGACTCGCCTCGGACCGGTGAGCGGCGGGTATCGATGCGGTGAACGCCGGGCGCACGGCGGACGAGCGGTCGTAGCGTCCCGGCCATGAACAGATACCTGCTTCCACTTCTCGCCGCGCTCATGGCTGCGGCGCTCACCGGCGGGCTTGCGCTCGCCGACCACGATGACGACGACGACCGGTCGTCACACGTCATCGGCCTCTGGGGAGACGTGCCCTACTCGGACGACCAGAAGACGAGGGGCGTCCCGAACCTGATCCGGGACATGAACCGGGCGCGGCTCGCGTTCAGCGTCCACGACGGCGACATCAAGGGCGGCGGCAGCCGCTGCGACAACCCGGTCTACGCGGAGGCCGAGGCCTCCTTCAACGCGCTTCGCGCCCCGGCGATGTACACGCCGGGCGACAACGAGTGGACGGACTGCGACCGCCCGGCGGCCGGAGGCTACGACTCCGAGGAGCGGCTCCAGTACCTCCGCTCGACGATGTTCGACAACCCGTACTCGTTCGGAAAGCGGAAGGTCCGGCTCGAGGTGCAGGCACCGCCGTACGTCGAGAACCGCCGCTGGCAGTACGACGGCGTCACCTACGCGACGCTCCACGTCGTCGGAACGAACAACAACCTCACCGATGTCGCGCCCGACCCTGTCGAGTTCGCCGCGCGTGACCTGGCGACGAGGGACTGGCTCCGGGAGACCTTCGACAAGGCGCAGGCCCGGCGGTCGAAGGGCGTCATGCTCATCATCCAGGCGAACACGGGCTTCGATCGCGCGGATCCCACGCGGGCGCCGACCCGCGACCCGCGGACGCTCGTCGCCGACATCAAGGGCCCGGCCCCGAACAGCGGAGACGGCTTCGACAACTTCCTCCTCGAGCTTCGGCGTGAGGTGATCGAGTTCGGCCGGCCGGTGGCGCTCGTGCACGGCGACTCGCACTACTTCCGGGTCGACAAGCCGCTGCTCGACCGGAACGGCTTCCGGATCGAGAACTTCACCCGCGTCGAGACGCCCGGCGACAACTCACCCACGAACAACGTCGACAACTCGAACGACGTCCAGTGGGTGAAGGTCACCGTCGACTCCTCGAACCCCGAGCTGTTCACGTTCGAGCAGGAGGTCATCGAGGCGAACCTCGTGCCGTACGTGCCCTGATCCTCACCAGCTCTTCACCTCGCCCTCACCGCAGCGATACCCACGATCCGCTGCGGTGGGGCGAGGGTCGTGCCGTCCGTGACACCGACATCGGAGGTACACGACGTGAACGTCACGAGGAGAAAGCTGGCGGTCGCGGTCATCGCTCTCGTCGCCGTCGCCACCGCGATGACGACGACTGCGGCCGGCGGAGACGACGGCCGGTCGAGCTGGCGCGACCGGGACACTGACCTGCTCGTCATCGGCCACCGCGGAGCGAGCGGCTACCGGCCCGAGCACACCCTCGGGTCCTACAAGCTCGCGATCGACATGGGAGCCGACTACATCGAGCCCGACCTCGTCTCGACGAAGGACGGCGTGCTGGTCGCGCGCCACGAGCCGGAGATCGAGGACACGACCGACGTCGAGAACCACCCCGGGTTCGCGAGCCGTCGGAAGACGAAGGTGATCGACGGGATCACGTTCGAGGGCTTCTTCACCGAGGACTTCACCCTCGCCGAGCTGAAGACGCTCAAGGCGGAGGAGCGGATCCCGGCCCTCAGGCCGACCAACGCCGCATTCAACGGTCTGTACGAGGTGCCTACCCTCCAGGAAGTCATCGACCTCGCCAAGCGCGAGGGCGTGGGCATCTACCCCGAGACGAAGCACCCGACCTACCACGACTCGATCGGCCTCTCGCTCGAGGAGCCGCTCGTGCGGGTTCTGCACCGGAACGGCTACACGAAGCAGAGCTCGCCGGTCTTCGTCCAGTCCTTCGAGGTCGCGAACCTCAAGGAGCTGAACAGGATGACGCGCGTGCCGATCGTCCAGCTCATCAGCGACGTCGGCAAGCCGTGGGACTTCGTCGTCTCCGGCGACCCGCGGACCTACGCCGACCTCGCCACGCCGGCCGGGCTGCGCGAGATCGCCCGCTACGCGGACGGCGCCGGCCCGAACAAGAACCTGATCGTCCCGCGCGACTCGGCGAACCGGCTGCTGAGCCCGACGTCGTTCGTCCGGAACGCGCACAAGGCCGGGCTCGTCGTCCACCCGTGGACGTTCCGGCGGGAGAACAGCTTCCTGCCCGAGGACTTCCGCGAGGGCAACCCGGCGAGCCCGGTGTACCTCGGCGCCACGGGGAACTTCCCCGGCGAGCTCGAGCTCTTCTACCGGCTCGGCGTCGACGGGGTCTTCAGCGACAACCCCGACGTCGCCGTCGCGGTTCGCTCGACGCTGTCCGACTCGGACGACTGACGGTTCCGAACGAAGGGAGGGCCCGCGTCGCGCGGGCCCTCCCCGTCCGCCGGCTATGGAGTCGTCTCGATCGAGAGCGCGCCGCTGTTCGTGGCGAGCCGGAGGAGGAGCAGGCCCGAGACTGTCGTCCGCTGCTCCTGTCCGCCGGCGTACGTCCAGAGCTGCGTCCGGTTGTCCTTCGACCGCCAGTCGGCCGTCGCCCGCTGCAGCGGGGAGATGACCAGGAGCTCCTGGTGGAGCTCCTCGAGCGTGCCGTTCTTCTTGGCCTTCCAGTCGAAGAACATGACGTTGTAGGCCGGACGCGTCACCGCGCCGCCGTTGTACTGCAGCGTCTGGATCCCGGCCACGGCGTCGTTCTTCATCAGCCCGGTCGAGTGGACGAGCCGCAGGGTGTTGCCCGCGACGTCGACCAGGTCGTACGTACGGATCTCGACACGGTGGTTCCGGTTGCCCGTCGGCACGCGCTGGACGGCTGACGGCGTCAGCGGGCCGGTGGCTGTGCCCGATTGAGCATCGCGGCCGTAGACGGCGACGTCCTTCTTCGCCGGATCGAACTGGAGGTACGCCTCCGGCGCCGCCTTGTCGAGCTTGACGGTGGTCGTGCCGACGTCGCTGGTGTTGCCCGCGTTGTCGGTCGCGAAGTAGCTCAGCGTCGTGATCCCGTTCGTGCTGATGACGATGCTGGCGGTCGCAGCGTTCACGGTCGTCGACGCGATCGGCTGAGCGCCCGTCGCCGAGTACGTGATGCTCTTGATACCCGACCCGTTCGCGTCGTCGGTCGCGGTCAGCGTTACCGTGACGTTGCTGTTGTGCCAGCCGGCCGCGTTGGGCGGAGGCGCGACCGACGCGGTGATCGTCGGCTTCAACGTGTCGGCGATCGTGAAGTTCGCGTTCGAGACGTCGAAGAAGACGTTGCCGACCGCCTCGATCTTCACGCGCGCCGCAGTGCTCGTCGCGACGTGCGGGATCGTGACCGCCGCGGAGCCGTCGTTCGGCGTGTTCGCCGCCAGGACGTGCGGATACGTGCGGCCGCCGTCCGCGGACAGGCTGATCTTCACGTCCGTCGTGCCGACCGGCGGGAGATCGGTGTTCGCCTTGTCCCAGGTGACCGTCTGGCGTCGAGCCGCCCGGGTACGTCACCGCCGTGTTCGGCGCGGTGACGAGGAACGGGCCGGTGCTCGGCGCCAGCTTGAGAGTGAGGTCACGGGCGTTGTTGCCGCCGCCGCCCATCCGCAGGTCGCGGGCGGTGAAGCGGAAGTGGAGCTCCGGCGGCGGGCCGAGGTTCGTGCCGAGGAAGCCGACGTAGTCGGCGGTCGGCAGGAACTCCGAGTAGCACTCCCGGAGCGGGAATCGGCACCGGCGGCGCGATCGGCCCGAGCGGGCACGTCCCGGTCTCGGCGTTCGTGTTGTTCGCGAGGATCTGCTCCAGGTCCGGGAAGACCCGGGTCGGGCTCGGCGTCACGTGGTTCTGGTTCGGCGAGTTGTACTGCAGCGTGTCGGTCTCGCTGATCGGCGCCGAGCGCGGGAACATCGCGAACAGCGGCCCGTCCGGCTTGACGTTGTTGAGCAGCGACGTGCCGCCGTTGTTGCCGCCGGGGATCGGCGCGCCCCCTCGGTCGTTCTGCTCCCACGCGTAGAGGATCGTGTCGCCCTGCGGGTCGGTCGCCGCCCCGGTGAGGGCGAACGGCGTCCGGAGCGGGATCGTGAAGCTGGTCGTCGGCTGTCCAGTCACCGGATCCGACGCGGCCGGGAAGCTGATCACCGGGAAGTCGTTGCCGGTCATCGTGACCGTGCCGCCGTTGTTCACGGCGACCGCCACGGTCGGTCTCGCCGATGAAACCTGACGAGCGCTGCCGAGAGGTCCTCGACGCGCGAGCGACGACAGGTCTGTCGCAGCGAGCGTCCCGCCGTACGTGACCTGGAAGCCGGTGTTGTTGATCACGACCGGGTTCCCACCGCCGCCTCCGAACGCGTTGATCGTCGCCGTGCCGCCGGCCGGAAGCACGGAGTTCACCGCGGTGGTCACACCGTCCGTCGTGTACGGCAGGGTGCCCGCCGGTAGCGACGGGTCGTTGGTGATCGGCAGCGACTGCGTGCCGTTGAAGTTGACGCGGAACGAGTCGAACGACCCGCCGTGGTTCGTCTCCTCGACCGAGGCGAAGCAGCCGCCACAGCTGAGGTCGACGAGCTCGACAGTTCGGATGGTCGAGCGGGTCGCCTGACGCAGGCGGGTTGAAGGTGATGATGAAACCGGTCGTCGCCGCCCCGGTCACGGTCGCGCCCGGGAAGCCGGGAATGTCATTGAGGGCCGACGTCAGGTTTGCGTTGTTGTACGCCTGCGCCGAGCCTCCGATCAGGGCGGAGTCGTTCCCGCCGAACCGCATGCGGAACGGCGAGAAGTAGGTCACGGATCCGCCGCCGGTCGGGTTCGTCGTCGGTGCGGCCGGCAGCTCGTATTGGAACGACCGGGGCGTCGGGACCGCGGTAATCGCGAACGTGCCCGGCGAAGCCGCCGCCGGTCGTGATCGTGACGATGTCGCCGACCGAGCGGCCGTGCGCGAGTACCGTCCTGATCGTCGCCGTCGTTCCGACGGCGCTCGCGCCCGGCGCGAGGAGCCTGATGTTCCCGCCGCCGGTCCTCGCCAGTCCCGTCGCGGTCGGATGGGTGAAGGTGAAGGCGCGGGTGGTCGGTACGGTCTCGACCGTCCACGTCCCGTTGTACTCGGCGACGGGGACACCCGTGATCTCGACCTGGTCGCCGGGCTGGAGCGTGTGGGTCGCGCCGGCGGCTCCGGTCGAGATCGTCACGATGCTGCCGCTCTGGGAGGCGCCTCCGAGCTGCGCCGTGCTGGGGGCGGGCCCAATCGCCACATTCAGCGGCTGAACCGTGGACGCCCGCGAATAGCCGGGGCCCAGAGTCACCGTCTGCACTTCGTGGCCGCCGCCGAAGTGCCGGAGCGAGACGGTCTGCACTTCGTTGAGCGGGAGCGAACGTCGTCGTCGCGGCGAACGTCGTCATCTCCTGCTGGCTCCGCTGCGAGAAGTACGGGTCGCTGTGAGGCTGGAGGTCGTCGGTCGCGCAGATGCCGGCGTACGCCTGGACGGAGGAGCCGCTGCCCGGCTCGACCGAGTGCGCCTGGCTGCGGTTCCCGCCCGAGCAGTTGAGCTGGTTGCCGTTGAAGGTGTGGTTGCCGGCGAACTGGTGGCCGAGCTCGTGCGCGACGTAGTCGACGGCGAAGAAGTCGCCGACCGGCGTCGCGAGGCCCGTGCAGCCCGCTGCCTTGTTCTGCCGTCCGACCTGGGCGAGCTGCGCGACACCGCCGCCCGGCTGGCCGAGCGCCAGGTGGCCGACGTCGTAGTTCGAGGCGCCGATGATCTGGCTGATGACGATGCGCTGCCGCGCCGGTCGAGCAGCTCAACACCTGCGCCTGCGTGTAGCAGCCGGCGGACCCGCAGGGCCCGTTCGGCGCGACCGCAAGGTCGTACGTGTTCAGGTTGAGGAGGTCGTTGTTGGCGATGAACTGCATGCGGATCGTGAGGTCGTCCTCGTAGATCTGGTTCACGCGGTTCATCAGCGCGACCTTCGCAGCAGTCACGTTCGCCGGCCCGCCGAAGAACGCGGAGTAGCCCGGGTCGGTGATCATCGCCAGCCGGTACGTACGGAGCTCAGGCCCCGTCGGTGGGTCCACCGTGGGATCGTCGTCGCGGACGACCTGGTAGCTCGTGTGCGCGCTCTGCTCTCCGTCCGTCGCGTCGACGATTCGCGCGTCGAGCTTTCCGTCCGGGTCGGCCACGAAGCTCGCGTCGAATGATCCCTCGGAGTCCGACGTCGCCGTCAGTGTCCGGGTCGGGGCGTGCTCGGTCGGATCGCTGATCGTGATCGTGATCGCGGCGCTCTCCTCGAACCCGCCGCCGTGCAACGCGACCGTGTCGGCAGCGTGGTAGTACCCCTTGTCCGCAGAGAGCTCCGCGAGATGGGACTCGCGCTCGACGAACGGGCCGTGTGTGTCCTTCGCGTCGCGGCCGTAGTAGCTGACGTGGACGCCGGGGTTCCGGCCGACGAAATAGGGATCGATGTACCAGGCGCCGTATGACGACCGCACCGACGCGTGGAACCCGAGCGGGCTGATGTCAGCGTGGATCGTCGCCGTGCGGTCGGTGATGCCGCGGCCGCGAAAGGCCTTGATCTCCGGATGCTTGCGCGCGAGCCCCGGGGCCATGATCGGGTACTCGACGAGCGCGAAGCGATGGAAGGTCCCGTTCGGCGCGGGGAGGGAGACGACGAGCGGGTTCGTGCGGGCCGCAGTCGTGCGCTCGCGCGGCGCACGTGCGAGCACGGACCGGAGCCGTGCCGAATCCAGGGCCACCGGGCGGATGCTGCGGGCGTGCACGGCAACCTTCCGATTGGTCGCGTGTCGTGGCTTCGCAGCCTTCGCCCAGAGATGCTTGGTGCCGAGCGTGTCCCTCAGCGCGCGGAGGTGCTTCTCCGTCTGGCCGGGTGCGGCGCTCTGCGCCGGCACCGCCGCTGCGGACACGGCGACTGCGAGAACGACGCCGAGCGTGAGCCCGGCGGTGGCGAAGGTTCCACGGCGCCGGGTGCGGCGCAGGGTCGTGCGCGTCATGACTCTCTCCCCTCCCTGCGACTGCGGCTGGTGCCGATCCTCGCATATCGGATCGGCAATCGCTACGGGACGTGGGCGACGGCCTCGATCTCGATCAGCACGTCCGGCCGGAAGAGGCCGGCGACCTGGACGAGCGAGCTGGTCGGCGGCGAGGCGGTGTTCACGAACTCGTCGCGGACCGCCCGGATCGTCGCGAGCTCGGACACGTCGACGACGAAGATCGTCAGCTTGACGACGTCGGGCCAGTCGGCGCCGGCGGCGCCTGAGCGCGCGGCCGACGTTCGCGAAGGCCGTTCGCGTCTGCGCTTCCCAGCCCTCCGCCAGCGTTCCGTCCGAGTCGATCGGCACCTGGCCGGAGGTCCACACGAGGCGCCCGGGAGGAAGGCTGACGACATGGCTGTAGCCGGAAGGCGCCGGGAGATCCTCGGGAGACGCGAAGGTGGGCGTCATGTCGCCGGTCGTACCTCGATCTCGGCCGGCAGCTCGTCCGGCTCGTCCGCCGGCTCGAGCTCGAGCCGCGTTCTCGCGTCGAAGTAGACGTAGGCGGTGGTCAGCGCCACGAAGGGCATGGTCAAGGCGTACACGATCCCGGCGACGATGTTCAGGAGCGCAAACGGCGCCTCGGTGAAAAGGATCAGCAGCGCGCCGAGGAGAGGGCCGGCTGCAAGCGCAACCGCAGTTCCGATCCCGACGAGAGAACCCACCCGCAGCCACCGGCCTCGTACGAGCTCAGAGCTTCGCCTCAGGGCGTCGACCGCTCGATTGCCCTCGACCTCGACCACCTGCGCGGCGAGCGCCCAGCGAACGCCGATCCAAACGGCGATGGGAATCCCGATCCCCGTCGCGGTGAGGGTGATCCACGCTGCGGCAAGGATTCCGGACGAGCCGAGCAGCGGGCGCCACCGCGTGACCGCTATCCGGTATGCCTCGACGGGATTGACGTCACGGCCTTCGTCGACGCGGACGAGCGCGCAGACCGTGGCACCCTGGACGAGCGCGAAGCCGAGCAGCGTCAGGGTCGTGCCGATCAGGACCGACACCAGCACGAGCGCACCTGCGCCCTCACCGTCGCCGCCTACGCCGGCGACCAGCAGCCCCTGGAGCAGCGTGGTCACGAGGACGATCGGAATCAGCAGGAGGCCGATCCCGAGGAAGAGCAGCGGCCGGCCGATGTACATCCGGCTCGCGGCGGAGAGGATCTGGCCCCACGTCCGGCGGCGGGCGATCCGGAGTGGCGCGACCGGCGTCCACGTGACCTTGACGGCCAGGAAGATCAGCAGCCCGAGGAGGAGGGCGAGCGCGGCCACGATCGGCACAGGGTTCTGCAGGAGCCTGATCAGCCCCACCGAGCCGGTTGCGACCGCGTCGCAGAAGAAGTCGGTCGCGCTCGTCCCGAACACACCGCCGGTCGGCACGCCGTAGGCGCGCTCTCGCCACTCCTCGGACCACAGGATCGGCTCCGTCCACTGAAGCTTGTCGTTGGGGCCCGTCGGCCCGTTGAAGAACGCCTCCTGGAGCTCGCCCCACCGCCCGTCGTAGCCGATCCAGGGAAACGCCTCCCTCGCCGCGGCGGCATCGCTCGGGATCGTCTTCACGACCGGACTGAGCTCACGATGCGGCCCGCGCGTGTCGTCGCAGCCGACGCCTTGCTGCGCCGAGCTGCCGATGTAGAGCGCCTCGTCGAAGAAGTTGGCGTGGGAGCCCGCCGCCGGGTAGACGACGGGCCGCCCGTCGACGAGATCGAGCTTCTCGTCACCCCAGGTCGCTGCCTCGCCGCCCTCGTGCTGGCTATAGCCGATCGAGACCGGCTCCTGCGAGAGCGCCTCGCGGGCGTCTGTCGGCCTCGAAGACGAGCTGGATCATCTCCCAGTCGCCCTCGTGGAGGTTGTTCCAGTCGTTGAAGACGTAGAACAGCCAGTACTGGAGCGCGAGCATGCCGGGGTGGCCGGGATCGCCGATGACGTGCGCGTACACCGTCGGCTCGCTTCCCTCGGAGATCCGGCGGCCCCAGAGCTCGTAGGAGCAGCCCGGCTCGAGCGCGTTGCCCGGGTAGTCGAGGTGGTACTGGTAGAGCCCGTCGAGATCGGCGGCTATGGGCGCGACCTTCACGAGATCGAGCGGATTCCACGGGCCGCGGAGCGCGACAGTCCGCTCGTCGAAGAGGATGTCGACGTCGACCGGCTCGTACGGCTCCCCGGGGCCGCACTCCTCGTCCTGCTCGACGAGCCGCACGACCGGCGCGTAGCGCTCGGCGAGCGCCTCCTCGTCGGCGAGCGCGGCTGTGGCTCCGGGCGCCGCGACCAAGGCGAGCGCCGTGACTGCGGAGAGGAAGAAGGCTCTCACGCGTCGGGATTCGACGCAGGCTCGCGACGCACCTCGTCCCGCCTTAGCCAGAGCGTCGAGTTCAGGAACGCCGCGCCGGTAATGAGCCGGCTGATCACGTACAGCCAGACGAGCAGCGTGGCCGACGTGCCGAGCGCGCCGTAGGTCTCCTCGGAACGTCCGAGCCGGGGCGCGAAGTAGTAGACCACGGCGATCTGGATCAGCTGCACGCCGCCGGCGACGAGCAGCGCGCCGGGGAGGAGGTCTCGGACCGTCGTCGCGCGTCTCGGCAGGAGCCACATCGCGGCCAGCGCGAGCCCGGTCGTGACGGCGAGCGTGATCCCGATTCCGAAGATCGAGACCGCGCCGAGCTGCTCCCGGAGCCAGGCGACCCCGAGCGAGGTGGCCGTGTAGGCGACGAACAGGCCGTTGAAGATCCCGATCACCCTGAACGGCCGGCGGATCTTCGGCGGCTTGAGCTGCCAGGCGAGGGCGTGGGCGAGGATGAGCGCGCGGACGGCGCCGAGCGAGAACCACGCCAGGGTCACGAGCCCCAGCGCGAGGACGAACGCAGCGTTCCGGTCGCCGGCCTGGAGCGCCCGGGCTGCCGACTCTGCCGCGGCGGCGCCGATCCCGAACTCGCGCGAGACCTCCTCGAGCCCGTCCTCGTCGTGCTCGACCCAGAAGGAGAGCACCGCCGCGACGACCAGGCCGAGCGGCACGAGCCAGAGGAAGATGCGGAACGCGACGCCGCCGGCGATCAGCCCGCCGCCCAGGTCGCGCTCGGTCTCGACGACCTCGCGGACGAGCGGCGCGCCGGGCATCGCCTCGACCCGGCCGCGCGCCGTCGCGACCCGCTCGGCGAACGCTTCTCTGCGCGAAGGAGGCGAGCCGTCCATCCCCGCGCCGTCCTACCGCCCCGTCCAACCCTTGTCAATCGCGGCGCGCCACTGGCAGGATGCGGCGCGTGTTCATGAACCCCCTCAGCGCCAGCGAGGCCTTCGACCGGGAGACCGCCGAGTCCCTTGCCCGCGGATGGTGGATCGGCCTGCTGGCCGGGCTGATCTCGATCGTCTTCGGCATCGTCATCCTCACCGTCGACTGGAGCGTCGAGAGCCTGTCGATCTTCATCGGCGCCCTGTTCATCCTGGAGGGCCTGGCCTGGGTGATGGGCCGGCCGCTGGACGGGAGCGCCCGCGGCTGGACCCTCGCGCTCGGGATCCTCTCGGCGGTGACCGGGATCGTCGTGATCGCCTGGCCGGAGATCGGCCTGCTCACGCTCGCGATCTTCTTCGGCGCCGCGCTCGTGGCCCGTGGCGTCGCGCACATCGTCGGCGCGCTCGCGAACCGCGTAACGCCGCTCTGGTGGCTGATCCTGGTTCTCGGTCTGATCGAGGTCCCGGTCGGGATCTGGGCCCTGAAACGCCCGGGGCTGACGCTCGCGATCTTGATCACGCTGATGGGCGTCTGGGCGATCGTGCAGGGGATCTGGGAATGCGTCGTCGCCTTCGAGTTGCGAAACCTCCCTCGCCGGCTCCGCGCCCGGATCGCTTGACACTGCCGTAGAACCGCGTACTCTCGGCTGAGAACGCCGGTTCTGCGGCCCGGGGCTCGAAAGAGACCATGGTGGACGCAACGGCACAGAGCGTGGGGGCCGAGCGGGCGACAAACGGCGCCCGGGCCGACGAGTTCACGACGAGCGACGGGGTCGGCTCGGACTCCTTCCCTGAGCTCGTCCGGGCTCACTACGCGTGGGAGAAGGCCGGCTGCTCGGACGGCCCGGAAGCCGAGCGGTACCGCTCCGTCCTGCAGAAATTCCAGGACAAGGAAGGCGACCTGTTGCACGTCTACTGGGCGACGAAGCGGCCGTCGGCCGTCGCACTCACCCGGAAGGAGCGCACCGGGATCGCAAAGAAGTTCAGCGACCACGACGACCGCATCCGCCTCCACCGGGTCACCGACTGGCTCGCCCGTGAGACCCGGATCGCCGACCTCCTGCATCACTGCGACACGCTCGCGATCAAGGTCTCGGAGGTTCTTCGCGGGAGCTCGGAGCGGATCGCGACGCAGTGGATCTACACCGTGGAAAGTCACCTGCTCGGGTTCATCGAGCGCACGGGCGGCCGCGCCGACGCGAAGACGATCAAGGAGGTCTGGGAGGCTCAGAAGGACGAGCTGATCGAGATCGAGCGCTACTACACGCGGGCTGCGACGAAGGCCGCCCGCATCGTCTACTTCTGGGGCATGGTCGTCGGCGCCGCGGTCTGCGTGGCGATCGGGGGCGGGCTCGCGCTGCTGCTGTGGTACCACGACCGCTTCGAGGAGCCCCAGACGATTGCGACGCAAACCTTCTTGGTCTGCTTCGTGATGGGCACCCTTGGCGCCTTCGTCAGCGTGCTGATGCGGATGAGCTCGAACTCGTTCCAGGTGGACTACGAGGTGGGGCGGTCGACGATTCGCCGGCTCGGCAGCTTCCGGCCCTTCATCGGCGCCGTCTTCGGCGTGGCGATGTTCTTCCTCATCAAGAGCGGGCTGTTGAACATCGTGGTGGAAGAAGATCCGCCGAGTGCCCAGTTCTTCTTCTTCGGCAGCCTGGCCTTCCTCGCCGGCTTCAACGAGCGCTGGACGAACGTGATCTTCGGCAAGGCCGAGCAGACGATCGCCGCCAGCCTCTCCCCGCCGTCCGCGGCGGAGCGCCGCCGCCGCAAGGACGAGGAAGAGGACTGAGGTCCCGCGAGGAGGAGGCGGCGCTTCGAGGTAGCGGCTACGGGCTGCCTCCGCCCGACACCGGCAGCGCTGTCCTCAACGCGATCAGCCGCGCCGGGATCTTCCTGGTCCACATAGAGCGGCGCGTCGACCCGTTCTTCCGGCCCGCCGTCGACTGGCTGCTGCGCGAGCCGCTCACGCGGCTCTTCACCTGGCTGATCAACCTGCGACGGAAGGACGAGGGGCTCGCGATCGCCGAGGAGCGGATCCAGCCGGACGAGGAGAGGAGCCTCCAGGCGATCATCGACGCCTTCGAGGCGCAGATGGCGCGGCTCTGGAAGCCCGGCTACTACGAACGCGGCGGCAACACGAAGACCCACGGGATCGTCCGCGCCGAGCTCACTGTGCGGGACGACCTGCCGGAGCACATGCGGCAGGGGATCTTCGCCGAGCCCGGCCGCACCTACCGCGCCTGGGTCCGGTTCTCCGGCCCCGGGCCGTACATCACGCGCGACATCGACGACGTGGGCTTCATGAGCATGAGCATCAAGCTGATGGGCGTTCCGGGCCCGAAGCTGCTCGAGGACGAGCAGGGGACGCAGGACCTGATCTGCGTGTCGACGCCGACGTTCGTCACGCCGGACACCCGGGCGAACGCGCGGCTCCAGCAGTGGAGCTACAAGAACGCGCCGATCTTCTACTTCCTGAACTTCCGCGAGCCGCACCTGCTCGACTCGCTGATGCAGTTCCTCTGGACGAAGACCCAGACGAGCCCGCTCGAGGGCGACTACTTCTCGTGCGTGCCCTACCTGCTCGGCGAAGGCCAGGCGATGCAGTTCGCGTTCCTGACCCGCAAGCGCAAGCGGAGCCGGGTGCCGCGGCTCCCGCTCCGCCCGCCCGACGACTACCTCCGCGAGGCGATGGCGAAGACGCTGGCGGAGCAGGACGTCGAGTTCGACATCACGCTCCAGCTCCAGACCGACCCGCACCGGATGCCGATCGAGAACAACGCGGTCTACTGGCCTCCGCGGCTCTCGCCGCGCGTGCCGGCCGCCGTGCTGCACATCCCCAAGCAGACGTTCGACTCTCCCGAACAGCTCGACTTCGCCCGGGTCCTCACCTACAACCCCTGGCACTCGGTGCCGGAGCACCGGCCGCTCGGCAACCAGAGCCGCGCGCGGAGGCGGATGTACTACGAGCTCTCGCGCCTACGGCAGCGCAAGAACGACGTCGAGCACTACGAGCCGACGGGCGACGAGGAGTTCCCGGGCTCGCCGGCGCCGGCGATGGAGCGCAGCGCCGCCAGCCCGGGCATGAAGAAGTAGGCGCCGCCCTTCACGGTCACGAAGCGGGGGACGCCGGTGAAGCGCTCGCGGATTCCCTCTCCCGGCGCGGTGAAGCAGCCGCCGTAGGGCTCGGACGGGCCGACGAGCGGGTCGGCGTCGTCGTAGAGGCCGCCGAACTTCGGGTTGTTCAGCCAGGTCTGCTGCACGAACTCGAACTGGCGGGCGATGTTCCCGCTCAGGCAGATGAAGTGGAGGCCGCGCGGCTCGCCGTCGTCCTCGGCGTGGAGAGCCTCCTCCACGGTGAGCGGCGAGCCGTACTCCCGGCCCCGGCGGAGCAGGCGGTGGCGGCGGTTCAGCTCCAGCGAGTCGTCCGAGCCGGGGTCCGGGTCGAGCGAGTCGCGAGGATTCGCCCGCCTGATGTGGGAGGCGACGGGGCAGCGAGCGCCGCGCTCGTCGTCGCGGTGGTAGCGGAAGTCGTTCTCCTCGGCGAGCGCCGGCTCGTCCGCCTCGGGGGCGAGCACGAGCGGCGCGCCGCTCGGCCAGCGGCCGACGAACTTCGACCCCAGGCGAATCCGTGCCTGCGGATCCTCGGCACCGTCGGCCGTCCGAGTCGCACCGTCGAGGTAGGCCCAGAAGCCGCGGACGTCCTGCGCCAGCTGCCGGAAGACGAGGTAGCTGCCGTTGCGGCCCAGCGGCGGGTGCCCGGTCAGCAGCCCGTATTCGTTCGGGTAACCGAGGACGAACTCGCCTGCCTTGACCGTGAGATTCTCGGGGCCGGTCTTGCCGAGCCCCTCGACGAGCGGTTGCGAGACGCCGTCGCGCCAGCCGAACGGCTCGAAGCCGTCGAGATCGGAGGTCCCGAGCCGATGGAGCTCGCGCACGCCGTGCCGGCGCAGCAGCGCCGTCTGCTCCTCCTCGAGGGCCGTGAGCTCCGCACGGTCGGTGGCGTAGAGGAGGAGAACGCCGTCCACGGCTGCAGTGCCCGGCCCGCCCCAGTCCCAGCGCTCGGGGGCACTCGTGCCTTCGTCGGCGAGGATCCGCCGGCGGTGCGGCGCCGTCATCCCCGAGACGAACTCGCTGGAGAACTGGCCCACCGTTTCGCCGTCGACGCCGAGACGGCCGAGCCCCGACGCCGTGAACGCGACGTTGACGGCGCGGCGCTCCGGCCGGTCCTCCGAGGTCGTGACCCCGGCCAGCGCATCGGAGAGCCAGCTCCGGCTCGAGGCGTCGTCGTCGAAGCCGAGCAGGACGAAGCTCCCGAGTGAGAGGTTGGAGTAGCCCCGCGCGAAGAGCCCCTGGATGTCGGCGCGCTCGAGGGTCACAGCGCCTGAACCCATTCGCGCTCGCGCTCATCCCTGAGGTCCGAGTGCAGACCCTTCCGCAGCCGCTCGTTCGCCGCGACGTTCGCCGTGCTCAGCCGGCCGTACGCCGGGTGCCAGACCCGGGTCTGCACCTGGTGGAGTCGCAGGTAATCCTTGAAGGCGAGCTCGTCCCGGCAGCCGTCCTTGATCAGCCAGCGCGTCCGCGGATAGCCGATCCCGTTGGTGAAGACGAGGTTCAAGCCCCACGAGATCTTGTCGATGAAGTCGTCCATGTAGCTCTCGAGGCTGCCGTCGTAGTTGCTCGCGAAGAGCACCTGCCGCCGGTCGTTGAGGAAGAGCCAGCGCGCGAAGTGGATCGTCTTCACGCCCACGAGATCACCCGGCTTCAGCAGGTGGCGCGTGACGGCGTTCAGGAGGTAGAGGACGACGTTGATCGTCACCTTCCTGAACGGGCCCGGCTTGACCTGGCCGACGGCCGTGAAGGGGTTCATCGGCAGGTGGTCCTCGAGTGCGGCGAGCTCGAGGACCGTCCCTTCGTCCGCCCGGTTGTGCGGCGCCGGGTCCCGTTTCTCGTGCCTGCGGAGCAGCACGGCGTAGACGGGCGCCGCGAGGAGCGCAAACGGCAGTGCGACGAGCACGAGCAAGCCGACCCAGGCCAGGTGCGCCCACTCGCGAAGCCGGGCGACGAGCCCGGGGCGGTCCGCCGGCTCGAGCGCCCACCTGAGGCGGGGCTGTGAGCCGACGAACTTGCGGATCGCGTCGCGGACCGCGCGCGGATGGCGGTCGCGCAGGTCCGGGCGGCCGTCGAGGAAGTCGCTCACGGCTTCGCGGAGCTCGGCCTCCTGTTCGATCTGCTCCTTCGTCCGGCCGCGGGTGTTCACGTAGGTGGCAGGCGCGCGGGCGACACGGCTCCGGAGCCACTCCAGGCGCTCGCGCTCGCCCGGCGTCCCTGTCGGGTAGCCCTCGCAGTGACCGAAGACGCGGTCGATCCCGTCACCGGCCGAACGGACGAGCTCGGCCAGATGCTCCTCCGGAGACACGTCGAGGTCGGCCAGGTAGACGACGTTCGCCGGCAGCGGCCGTCCGCTGTGGTCGGTGTCCGCGGGCACGACGACGATCCGCGCGAAGTGGACGCCGGTGAGCGAGCCGAAGTCGATCACCTCGCCGTTCGCGACCCCGTTTCCCATCTGCGCCAGCAAACGGTCGAGCTCCTCGGCCGCGCCGTCCCGAACCGGCGCGACGACGCTCAGCGCGGACTGGTACGGCACGGGTCAGTCGTTGAAGTCGAGCGCGAAGTGGAGGAGCTTCGACCGCTCCCAGAAGACGAGGCCGAGGTAGACGCCGGGCGAGACCTCGCGGATCTCGTCCCGGATCCACCGCGCGACGAGCGACGTGTCCGAGTAGTCGAGGACGATCGTCTCCTTCTCGTCGAACCAGCTCGCCTCCTTGTACACCTTGGCGCGCACGGCCTCGATCCCGAGCGGGCTGATCTTGTTCAGCAGCTCGCCCTTCCCGCGGTCGAACACCTTTCCCTTCCAGCCGACCAGGTGGATGAGCCCCGCGACCGGCCCGGTCAGGTCGGTGCCGGACGCCAGCAGGACGGTTCCGTCGGCCTCGCCGTCGGGGATCTCGCCGGCGGGACTCCGCTTGAAGAGCTCGTCGAGCTCGTCCGGCGTCATCGTCTGGAGCTTGGCAGCGTCGATCGGCATATCCGGGCTCCGCAGCGGCTCGACGCTAGCACGGTCGCTCCGGCGACCGCGTTGACTCGCCTCTGGAAGGCTGGTTCAATCGCCCGCAAGAGGGGATCTAGAAGGAGCAGGCTATGGGCTCGATCTTCTCTGCGGCGCTGGACCGGACGGCGGAACGGTTGGATCGGTGGCTGGGCTGGGACCGGCTCCCGCTGCCGCTCGCGATCCTGGCGCTCGTCGGCCTCAGGGGCCGGCTCCGGAACGAGAACCTGCACGACACCGGCAAGGGGCGGCGCGTTGCCGAGCCCGACAAGGACTCCGGCGACTATCTCAATGCGCGCACCTACGACGGGACGTTCAACGACCTCAACGACCCGCAGATGGGCGCCCTCCACGCGCGCTTCGGACGGAACGTCCCGCTCCAGTTCACCTGGCCCGAGCCCGAGGAGGCGCTGCTCGAGCCCAACCCCCGCCTGGTCAGCCGACGCCTCCTCACCAGGGACGAGTTCTCGCCGGCGACGACGCTGAACCTCCTCGCCGGCGCGTGGATCCAGTTCGAGGTGCACGACTGGTTCAGCCACGGCCAGGCCGACGAGGAGAGCCCGTGGGAGCTCCCGCTCGAGGAGGGCGACCCGTGGCACGAGAATCCGATGCGGATCCCGCGCGCGAAGCGGGACCCGAGCCCCGACGCGAGCGGTCCGCCGACGTACGCGACCGAGGACACGCACTGGTGGGACGGCTCCAACGTCTACGGCGGCGACAAGCAGTTCGCCGACGCGCTGCGCACGGGCGAGAACGGGAAGCTGAAGATCGACGAGCAGGGCCTGCCGCCCGCGGAGCTGGAGCAGATGATCGACCTCAAGGGCGTCGCCGGCAACTTCTGGGTCGGCCTCGCGCTCCTCCACTCCCTGTTCATGCGCGAGCACAACGCGATCTGCGACCACCTGCACGCGAAGTACCGCGATCTGGACGACGAGACGCTCTACCAGAAGGCCCGCCTCGTGAACGCAGCGTTGATGGCGAAGATCCACACCGTCGACTGGACCCCCGCGGTCATCGCCCACCCGACGACGATGGTCGCGCTCCGCGCCAACTGGTGGGGCATCCTCGGCGAGGGCTTCGTCAAGCGTTTCGGCCGCCGAACGAGCAACGAGGTGCTCCGGGGGATCCCTGGCTCGCCGACCGACCACCACACGGCGCCGTACTCGCTGACCGAGGAGTTCGTCGCCGTCTACAAGATGCACCCGCTGATCCCGGACGACTACACGTTCCGGTCAGTCCGCGACGACGGCGTCCTCCAGGAGCGCACGCTCGAGGAGATCGGCGCCCTCGACGTGCGTGCCAGGCTCGACGAGATGCCGATGACCGACGTCTTCTACTCGTTCGGCCGCATGCACCCGGGCGCGATCGAGCTGCACAACTTCCCGCGCTTCCTCCAGCACTTCAAGCGGCCGGCGGGCGACGAGATCGACCTCGCGGCGATCGACGTCATCCGGACCCGCGAGCGCGGCGTCCCGCGCTACAACCAGTTCCGTCGTCTCTTCCACCTGAAGCCCGTCGAGTCGTTCAGGGAGCTGACGGACAACCCCGAGTGGGCGGAGGAGCTGGAGGAGGTCTACGGCGACGTCGAGCGGGTCGACCACATGGTCGGGATGTACGCCGAGCCGAAGCCGCGCGGCTTCGGGTTCAGCGACACCGCATTCCGCGTCTTCATCCTGATGGCCTCGCGGCGGCTCAAGAGCGACCGGTTCTTCACCCGCGACTACCGGCCCGAGGTCTACACGAAGGCCGGGATCGACTGGGTGGAGGACAACACGATGCGCACGCTGCTGCTCCGCCACTTCCCGGAGCTGGAGCCCGCGCTTCAGGGCGTCGAGAACCCGTTCGCGCCCTGGCGACAGATCGGGGCGTAGGTGGTCGGTGACGCTGCCCGGGTCACGCTCGCAGCCGTCCGGATGTTCAACGGCGGCGCCTCGCTCGTCACGCCGCGGATGTTCGCGCAGCGGCTGGGGCGTGAGAGCGACGCCGACGGCGCGGCCGTCCACGCGCTGCGGATGTTCGGGATTCGCACGGTGCTGATTGCGCTCGACCTCATGAGCCGCGATCCGGCGGTCCGGCGACACGCGCTGCGGTTCTCGGTGCTGATCCACGCCACGGACACCGTCTCGGCGGCGATGGCGGGGCTGAACGGCCAGCTGCCGGCGAAGGCCGCGAAGCTCGCGACCGGCGTCTCCGCGGCCAACGTCGTCCTGGCGCTGCTCGCGAGCCGGAAGGTGCGCTCGTGAACGCCGCCGCGCTGCCCGAGAAGGAGTGCGACCTCGTCATCGTGGAGGCCTGGCCGGACTTCGACGCGGGCGCACCGACCCCGAAGCCGACCCTCCGCATCGTCCCGCGCGCGTAAAGGCCGGGCGGCATGGCGACCGAGATCGTGCTCGTCCGGCACGGGGAGACCGAGTGGAGCCGGGACGGCAAGCACACCGGCAACACCGACGTCGAGCTGACGGACCGGGGGCGAGAGCAGGCGGCGGCGCTCGCCGCGGCCCTCCGAGGGAGAGACTTCGCCCGCGTGCTGACGAGCCCGCTGGCCCGCGCGGCCGAGACGGCGCGGCTCGCCGGCTTCGGGGAGATCGCCGAGCCGCGCGACGAGCTCCGCGAATGGGACTACGGCGCGTACGAGGGCCGCAAGACCGTCGACATCCGAGAGGAAAAGCCAGGGTGGACGCTGTGGGCCGACGGCGTCCCCGACGGAGAGACGGCCGCCGAGGTCGCGGCGCGGGTCGACAGGCTGATCGCCGGGCTGCACGAGACGGAGGGCGCCGTGCTCGTCTTCGCCCACGGGCATCTCCTGCGCGTGCTCGCCGTCCGCTGGATCGGCCTCGAGCCGGAGTCGGGACGCGTGTTCGCGCTCGATCCGGCAACGATCAGCGTCCTCGGCTACGAGCGGGAGACGCCGGTGATCCGCGTCTGGAACGCGGGCGCGACTTCCTGAAAAGGCTCCCTACAAATGCCAAGTCCCGCAGACCCGAAGGCCAGCAGGACTTGACGGGAGCACACTCTCACACTCGCCCGGGTCCGTCAAGTGGGTACTGCGAGCTAGCGGCGAGGGGCAGGAGGAGCCGGCGGGAGCAACCGCCTAAACGCAAAGATCACGGGGTGAGCACCGGCTCACCCCGTGCCCCGCGGATCTCCGCGGTCTTCCGCGAGACCGAGCGCGTCACGCCGCTCGAGCTCTTCTTCGACCTCGTCTTCGTCCTCGCGATCACGCAGTGCACGGCGCTGATGGCGGACGACCCGACCTGGGCCGGGCTCGTGCGGGGCCTGCTCGTCCTCGGCGTTCTGTGGTGGTCGTGGGTCGGCTACGCGTGGCTGACGAGCGTGCTCGACCCGGAGGAGGGCGGCGTCCGTCTCGTGATGTTCGCGGCGATGGGGGCGCTGCTCGTCGTCGCGCTGTGCGTGCCGGGCGCGTTCGGCGACGACGCGCTCCTCTTCGCGTGCGCCTACGGCGTCGTGCGCTTTGCCCAGATCGGGCTGTTGCTGATCGCGAGCAGAGAGAATCCCGGGCTGCGCCGGTCCGACGCTCGGGCTCGCCGGAGGGACGGCGATCGGCGTCGGCCTGCTCGTCGTCGCCTCCGGTCTCGACGGCTGGGCGCAGGGCGCCGTTTGGGCCGTGGCGCTCGCGCTGGACATGGCGGAGCCGTACTTCTTCGGCTCGGAGGGCTGGAGCCTCGAGCATCCGGGCCACTTCGCCGAGCGGCACGGCCTGATCGTGATCATCGCGCTCGGCGAGTCGATCGTGGCGATCGGAATTGGCGCAGGGGTGGCCGTGGACGCCGGCGTCGTCGCGGCCGCGACGCTCGGGATCGGCGTAGCGGCGGCCCTGTGGTGGCTGTACTTCGACGTGGTCGCACTCGTCGCGGAGCGGAGCCTCTCTCGGCTCGCTGCCGGCCGGGAGCGCAACGAGCGCGGCCGCGACTCGTACTCGTACCTCCACTTCCCGATGGTCGCCGGGATCGTCCTCCTCGCCCTCGGCCTGAAGAAGACGGTCGGCGACGTCGAGAACGAGCTGGGCACCGTCGTGGCGACCGCGATGTTCGGCGGTGCGGCGATCTACCTGCTCGCCCACGTCGCCTTCCGGCTGCGGAACATCGGCACCTTGAATCGTCAGCGACTCGTCTGCGCCGTCGTGCTGCTCGCGTTGATCCCGCTCGCTCGCACGCATCCCGGCGCTCGCGGCGCTCGCGATTCTGACCGCCGCGCTCTGTGGGCTCGTCGCGCTGCGAGGCGGTCCGGTTCGCCGAGGCTCGGGCACGGGTACGCCAGAGGCTGGCGGAGGAGAGCGCGACGCACTAACCGCCTCGGGCGCCGCCGGTCCTAGTGGGTATGGCGGGCTTCGCAACGGTGGTCGAGGACGAGGGCGTGGTCGTGCGCTCCGCCGACGTGAACGGCTTCACGGTCGGCGAGCTCAGCTTCCCGGCCGGCTACGTCCAGGCGCCGGTCGAGCCCGACCTGCCGTACCTGGCGGTCGTCATCGGCGGTGCGCTCGAAAAGTCGTTCGGCGCCGGCCTGCCGCTCCACTCCGGAACGGCGCTGACGATGCCGGCCGGCGCGACCCACGGTGCCCGCTTCGGCCCCGACGGCGCACGGATCGTGATCGTCAAGGGGCGCACCGTCGGCTTCGACCGCCTCGACCGGCCACGCGGGCTCGGACTGCTCGCGAGGCGCCTCGCCGTCGAGCTGCGTACGTCCGATGCGGCCGCTCCGCTCGCGGCCGAGGGGATCGCGCTGGAGCTGCTGGCTGCGACTGCACGGAGCTCGCGACCGGTCGATCGCGCGCCTGCGTGGCTGGGCGCCGCGGAGGAGCTGATCCGGTCCCGCCGGAGCGACTGCGTCCGTCTGAGCGAGGTCGCCCGCGAGCTCGGAGTCGCTCCGGTCCAGGTCGCGCGCGGATTCCGCTCCCGCCACGGCGTCTCGGTCGGGGAGTACGGCCGCCGCGTCAGGATCGAGTGGGCGGCGGGGGAGATCGCGGGCGGAGACCGGCCGCTCGCCGAGATCGCCGCGGAGGCTGGGTTCGCCGACCAGAGCCACTTCACGCGGCTGTTCGGGCGCTACGTCGGGACGACACCCGGCCGGTTCCGGGCGTTCCAAACGCGTTAGGGCATTCAAGACACGCGGGGGCGCGCGGCCGATCCTGGAAGGCCCCACCAAGGAGGCTCGATGCGCCTGCGCACAATCCTGACCCTCGTCGCCCTCGTCGCGTTCCTGGCCGTTCCGGCGGCGGCCGCCGACCAAGGCTCGTCGGCGTCCGCGAAGGGCGCCGTGACGTGGACGATCCCGCCGGAGACGTTCGGCGTCGAGATCCACAACATCCTCGCCTTCACGGCCAAGGCGCGGCCCGACGGCACCGCCGACGGACGGTTCCTCTACATCCAGACCGCCGAAGGCGAGTCCTTCGTCTTCGGGGTCGACGTGACCTGCATGAAGACCTACGACGGAAACCGCGCGAAGATCGGCGGGGTGATCACGTACTCGAACGACGTCACCCAGCCGGTCGGAAAGTACGCCTGGTTCCAGGTGTTCGACCTGGGCAAGTGGCCCGGCGGGCAGGCCGATCGCTCGAGCCTGATCGGGTTCGGCGACGAGGCCGCCAACGAAGCGTTCTGCAACAGCCCGAACCTTCCCCGATTCGGGCCGTGGGACGTGTTCGGCGACATCAAGGTCAAGACCTAGGAGCCAGCACGCGGAGGGGCCGTGAGGCGCGGTCCCTCCGCTACCGTCAGGGAGTGACGGTTCGCGAGTATGCGACCGACGACCTCGTCGTCGAGTGGCGGCCGAAGCTCTGCTACCACTCCATGAACTGCGTTCGCGCGCTGCCCCTCGTCTTCGACAAGGACCGGCGACCGTGGATCGACCCGACTCAGGCGTCGACCGACGAGGTCGAGGCAGCAGTCGAGCGCTGCCCGTCCGGCGCGCTGCGGATCCGCCGTCTCCGCGGCGAGCCACGGCCGACGCCGACGACGGTCGAGATTACGCCGGACCCGAACGGCCCGCTGCTCGTTCGCGGCCCGATCACCGTCGTGGGGCCGGACGGCACCGTCGAAGAGGTCACGCGGGCCGCGTTCTGCCGCTGCGGCCAGTCCGGGAACAAGCCGTTCTGCGACGGCAGCCATCGCGAGGCGGGCTTCCGCGGGTGACCGTCCGGGACAACCCCGACGAGCGACGATACGAGGCGCTCGTCGACGACGAGGTGGCGGGCTACCTGTTCTACCGCGCGCGGGAAGGTGAGCTCGTCCTGATCCACACGGAGGTCGACGAGGCGTTCGAGGGCCAAGGCATCGGGAGTGGCCTCGTCTCCGGCGCGCTCGAGGACATCCGCGCGCGTGGCCTCCGGATCGTGCCGATCTGCCCGTTCGTCAAGGCCTACCTCGAGCGCCATCCCGAGCACGCCGACCTGATCGCGGCCTGAGAACTCGCTAGAGCGGCAGCTGCCGGCCGGGGATCGGCGTCGAGTGGATGATCGACGTCGTCGTCTGCCCGAGGACGATGAAGCGGTCGAGGATGTCCTCGAGGTCGTCCATCGCCCGCAGGTGGAGCTTGAGGACGAAGCAGTCCTCGCCCGTGACGCGGTGACACTCGACCACCTCCGGCACCTCGCGGGCGAGCTCCGGGATCTTCTGGAGCTGGCGCGTCGTCGGTCGGATCCGGACGAACGCGGCGATGGGGTAGCCGAGCGCCTTCGGGTCGACCTCCGTGCGGTAGCCGGTGATCACGCCCGTGCGCTCGAGGCGTGCGAGCCGCTCGGCGACCGCGGGCGAGGAGAGATTGATGCGCCGGCTGAGCTCGGCCAGGGAGAGGCGGGAGTTCTCCTGCAATTCCCGTAGAAGTCGTCGGTCGGTCTCGTCCAAGACCTTTGAATCGTAGGACATTTCGGCGCGAACGGGGCGAGAATTGTGGCGATGCGCGGAAGTCTCCGTCGATTCGCGTCGACCGCGCCGCCCGAGAGCTTCTTCGTCGTCAGCGCCGTCTTCCACTACCTCGGGCCGGCGTTCGCCGTCCTGCTCTTCGCCAGGGTCGAGCCGCTCGGCGTCGCCTGGCTCCGGATCGCGAGCGCCGCGCTCGTCTTCGCGGTCTGGCGGCGTCCCTGGCGGCTGCTCCGGAACCGCACCGTCCTCGCGATGGGGCTCGTCCTGGCGGCGATGAACCCGTGCTTCTACCTCGCGATCGACCGGCTCCCGCTCGGCACGGTCGCGGCGATCGAGTTCCTGCCGGTGATCGCGCTCGCGGCGCTCGGAACGCGGACGCCGCGGAACGCCCTCGCGCTGGCCGCCGCGGTCGGCGGCGTCTACCTGCTCACCGACGTGCGGCTCGAAGGCGAGCCGGTCGGCGTCCTGTTCGCGTTTCTCAACGCCGGGCTCTTCGCGGCGTACATCGTGCTCGCGCATCGGGTCGCCCAGAGCGGGATGGGCGGGATCGACGGGCTCGCCGCCGCCATGATCGTCGCTTGGGTTGCGGTGTTGCCTGTCGGCGGCTGGGACGCCGCGCCCGCCTTCGTCGACCCGGTGCTGCTGGCGGCGGGCATCGGCGTCGGGATCTCGTCGTCCGTGATCCCGTACGTCTTCGACCAGCTCGCGATGGCCCGCATGCGCCGGGCGACCTACGCGCTCCTCGTCTCGCTGCTGCCGGCGACGGCGACCGTGATCGGCATCGTCGTCCTCGGGCAGATCCCGAGCCTCGTCGAGGTGGCCGGGGTGGCTCTCGTCGTGGCCGGCGTGGCCGTCCATCGGGAGCGGGCGGAGCTACATTCAGGCGTGGATGAAGCGCTTCCTGATCCCGCTGCTGGTGCTCGTGCTCTGCCAGCCCGCCGCGGCGGCGACGACGCGGCTGGACCGGCACGGGACCGTCGTCATGGACGGCCGGAAGGTCTTTCCGATCGTGCTGGCGAAAGGGCCGCCGGCTGAGGGCTTCGCCGAGGTCGCGGCCGCCGGTGTCAACGTCCTCAAGGTCGGGCCTACGCGGGACTGGACTGCGGGCGACATCACGAGGACGATCGCCGAGAACCGGGCGGCCGCGGCGCACGGGCTCTCCACGTGGGTGAACCTGAGCGCCTTCGCGCAGCTGCGGCCGGGTCGCTGGCGGGAGTCGCTGCTCCGCCACGTGGTCGGGTCGCTCGAGGCGGATCCCTCCGCGAGCGCGATCGCGATGTGGAAGGGCGCCGACGAGCCCTGGCGCTTCCGGATGCGCCCGGCGTCGCTCCGCTACGCGTACTGCCTCGCGACAGGGAGGCGCCGTGCGTGGTGCGCCGGACGCCAGCCGGTGGACACGAGCCGTCTCTGGGTCACCGTCCAGGCGCCGCGCGCCGGGGTCTGGTCGCTGGCGCCGTACTCGGAGGTCACCGACGTGCACGGCGTCAACAGCTACCCGATCGCGATCGGCGACCCGGATCCGGATCTCGGCGAGCCGGGCTCCTGGACGAACGTCCTCGGTCTCGCGACGCCGAGGCGCGCTGTATGGACGACGCTCGGGATCTGCTGGACGTGGAGCTACGACGCGGCGGGCAACGTCCAGCTCCCGACGCGCGAGCAGCAGCGCTTCATGATCTACGACGCGATCCTGAACGGCGCCCGAGCGCTCGCCTTCTTCGGCGGTCAGAACCCGAAGTGCTGGGGGCAGCTCGACGCCGCGGGAGGCTGGAACTGGACGTACTGGGAGCGCGTGCTGGAGCCGCTCGTCCGCGAGATCTCGGCAGCGAGCCC
This sequence comes from uncultured Actinomycetes bacterium, assembly GCA_963847235.1. Classification (GTDB taxonomy): domain Bacteria; phylum Actinomycetota; class Thermoleophilia; order Gaiellales; family Gaiellaceae; genus JACDAN01. Next base: position 63,430 of record CAWJYU010000013.1, read on the forward strand.
GCTGGCGCCGGCGCTCAGGAACCCGGGGACGACGCGCGAGCTGCCGACTTCGGACCGCTCGGTCCGGGCGATCTCCCGCCGCGGGCGAAACGGCGAGCTCTGGGTGATCGCGGTGCGGAACGGGAGCGAAGGGACAGTGGACGCGACGATCGGCGGGCTCACGGCCGATGCGGACCGCGCAGACGTCTACGCGGAGGATCGGTCAGTCGGCGTGGTGGGCGGTTCGCTCACCGACGTGTTCGAACGGTGGGCCGTGCACGTCTACCGCATCGGGGCTTAGGGCTCGCAGCTGCTCATGCGAACCTCGCCGCTGATGCAGATGTCCTTGCCGTCTCCGCCGCGGATGCTGTCGTTGTGCAGACCGCCGTCGATGTGGTCGTCGCCCTTGTCGCCGTTGAGGTCGTCGGGGCTCGCGTCACCGTTGATCTGGTCGGCGCCGTCGCCGCCGTAGACGAGGTCGGGGCCGTCGCCGCCGCAGATCACGTCGTTGCCAGCGAGGCCGTTGATCGTGTCGGCGCCGCCGAGACCGACGATGACGTCGCTGCCGGCCGTCCCGTTGATGACGTTGTTGGCTCCCGTGCCGACCTGGGTCGCCGTCAGGCCGCGGCAGGTCGGGACGACCACCTGGTACGAGCACTGGACCGTCGTTCGGTGGCCGGCCAGGTCCGCGCCGGTGACGGCCGTCGTGAACGTCCCGGGGGCGTTCGTGTTCGTGATTCCCTGGGCGGGCGCGTTTGCCCGCCCCGAGGTCGCATCCACGACGGACGCGGTCACCCAGGCGCCCAGCTGGTAGATCTGGAAGACGGGCGCGGGCGACGGACAGATGACCGCTGGCGGAGTCGTGTCACGCTTCACGACGACCGGCACCGTTGACGTCCCGCCGCCCGAGGTCGCCTCGCAGACGAATGTCGTCGCTGCCGTGTCGGAAGTGACCGCCGCCGACTCACACCCGGTCTGCGAGGTGACGCCGGACTCCGGGTCCTGGACCGTCCAGCTGACCGAGACGTCGGAGATGTACCAGCCGTTGCTCCCGAGCGTGCCCGAGACGGTCGGCGTGATCACGGGCGCCGTGAGGTCGTCTGTGCTCGGGCGCCAGAGCCAGACACCGCGCCAGTACTGCGGTCCGTCCTCAGTGCCCGCGATCGAGAACCCGCCGCTCGGTGGCCACCACCCCCACGAGGCACCTCCCGAGATCGGGAGCCCAGCCGCGTCGGTGGACGAGGTCCAGCCCGCGGTCGTCGCCCTGAAGAATCCGTAGCCGGACACCGATTCCGTCGCGCGGAGATCCTCCACGAAGGTCATCGCCGAGCCGAAGTAGGGCTCGCCGCCCACGGCCGGGGGATCCGCCGTCAGGAGCGCAGGCTCGTAGGCACCCATCAGGTCGCGCACCTGCGGCGCGGTCGCCCAGATCCAGCCTGTGAGGACTCGTGCGCCGATCGACCCCGAGCACGGCGTCACACCGTCCGGCGGGCACACCTGGGCCACCTGTGCCGCGGTCAGGCCCGTCGTGTCGACGGGCGAGCGCCAGCGCTTTCCGTCGTTCGGCAGTGCAGCGCCGGCCGGCATCACTCCCACGATCGCGACGAGGGACAGGATCAACGACGAGGCTGCGATGCTCGCTCGGCGTCCGGACATGGCGGCACTCCTTCCGCGGGGTCGGAAAGCCATACGCGCCCGTTTGGCGTTCGGATCTACCTGAGGTACTCGCGAAGCTGCCCGGCGGCCGCCTCGAGCTGCACGTCCGTGACGTACGGAGCCGGCCCGAGGCGGAGGTAACGGCCGCGGGAGTCGGTCAGCAGGCTCTGCTCTGCGACCCGGCGGCGGACCTCCTCGGCGTCCGGGACCTCGACCGCGAGAAACCCGCCGTGATCCTCGCGCCGGCCGTCGACTCCCAGCGCGTCGGCCAGTAGCGTCGTCTGGCGGAGGTAGTTCTCGCGGAGGGCCTCGGGCGTCAGGCCCTGCTCCTCGAAGAAGTCGAAGACGCGCGCTGCCCGGTAGTGGCTCGTCGGGTCGTAGGTGGCGCCGGCGAAGCGCATTCCGCCCGTCGGATACTCGACCGAGCCCGGCGTCTTCTCCGCCGCCAGCTCCGCGAACTCGGCGTACCAGCCCGTGAAGCGCGGGCGCAGCTCGTCGGCGTGGGGCGGCACGCGGAGGAAGCAGTTGCCTTCCCCGAGCTGGAGGTACTTGTAGCCGCCGCCCACGACCCACGCCGACCCGAGCTCCTCGAGCGGGAACGACATCACGCCGAGCGCGTGGTAGACGTCCACGAGCAGCTCGGCGCCGGGCACCTCGCACGCCGCTGCCAGATCGCCGAGGCCCGGGACGATCCGAGAGTCCTCGAACAGCACAGCCGAGACGAGCACCGCCGCCGTCCGGTCGTCCGTCTCGGCCGCGAGCCGCTCGGCGAGCGTGTCCGCCGGACGCGCGGCGACGATCACGACCTCGAGCAGCTCCTCCTCGGCGAGCCGCGCCATCAGCCGCCTCAGCGTGTGGAACTCGCCGGACGTCGTCACCAGGCGAGGGCGACGCCGGAGGTCCAGCGCGGACAGGAATCGCAGGACGAGCCCGAACGTGTTCTGGTCGAGCGCGAGCTCGGCGTCCGGCGCCTCGAGCCAGCGCCGGAAGCCGGCCCGCACCCGGTCCGCCCGCTCGAACGCGCGGCCCCACTTCTCGTCCGCATGCAGCGCCGCGTCGTCCCAGGCCTCGACGACCCCTTCGCGGCCGACGTCGGGCCAGGCCTGGTGCGAGTGGCCGGTCAGGAGCAGGCGCTCGGAGACGCGAAACGCCGAGTAGTGCTTCGCCAGCGCCTCCGCGTCGAGATCAAAGCTCGGAGCGAACCGCCCAGAGATCCGGGAAGAACGGCTGGTGCAGCGTCGTCCGCAGGTACGCGGCGCCGGGGGAGCCGCCGGTGCCGGGCCGCTCGCCGATCGTCCGCTCGACCATCTTCACGTGGTGGTAGCGCCACTCCATCAAGCCCTCGTCGAAGTCGACCATCCGCTCGGCGACCTGCGCGGGGCCGCGGTCGTCGCGATACGCCTGGAGCAACGCGGCCTGGACGCCCTCCGACTCCTCCACCGGCTTCGTCACGTCGCGCTCGAGGGTCTCCGGCGGAACGGGATACCCCTGCGCGGCCAGGTACCGGAGGAACGAGTCGTAGACGGACGGGCGCGACATCGCCGCCTGGACCGTGTCGTAGTCGACACCGCCCTCGTGGTAGGCGTCCAGGACACCCGGATCGCGCCGGCCCAGGATCGCCTCGAGCTCGCGGAACTGGCCGGACTGGAAGCCCGAGGACTGCTCGAGCCGGTCGCGGAAGGCCAGGAACTGCACCGGCGTCATCGTCTCGATCACGTCCAGCTGGGCGACCACGAGCTTGAGGATCGTCAGGAGCCGCTTGAAGGTCGCGAAGGCGCGCGCCTCGTTGCCCTCCTCGAGCATCCGCTGGAGGTACCGGAGCTCGTGGATCAGCTGCTTGAACCAGAGCTCGTAGACCTGATGGACGACGATGAAGAGGATCTCGTCGTGCTCGTCCGACTTCGGCCTTTGGGCGCCGAGGATCTCCTCGAGCGCGAGGTAGGAGGTGTAGTTGAGCGACCGCTCCTGGCTCACGTCGACTCTTTGTACAGCTCTCTGGCGATGATCTCGCGCTGCACCTCTGAGGCGCCCTCGTAGATCCGCGGCGCGCGCACCTCGCGGTAGAGGTGCTCGAGCAGATGTCCCTTCTGGAGCGCCCGCGCACCGTGCACCTGGATCGCGACGTCGACCGCCCGCTGCGCCGTCTCGGTCGCGAAGAGCTTCGCCATTGCCGACGCCTTGCGGACCGGCCGGACGCCGGCGTCGTACTGGCTCGCCGCATCGCGGACGAGCAGTCGCGCGGCCTGAATCTGCGTCGCCACGTCGGCGAGCTGGTGGCCGACCGCCTGGAAGCGGGCGAGCGGCTTGCCGAATGCCTGGCGCTCGGACGTGTACCGAACGGCCGCGTCGAGGGCGGCCTGCGCCATCCCGACGCCGAACGCGCCGACGCTCGGCCGGAACAGGTCGAGCGTGTCCATCGCGACCGCGAACCCCTCGCCGACCTCGCCGAGAACCTGCTCGGGCCCGACCCGGACGCCCTCGAAGTCGAGGCGCCCGATCGGGTGCGGCGAGAGCAGGTCGAGGTGCTCGCCCGTGAGGCCGTCCGTCTCGCGTGGGACGGCGAACGCGGTGATGCCCTTCGCACCGTCGTCCGAGGTACGCGCGAAGACCGAGTAGACGTCCGCTTCCGGCGCGTTCGAGATCCAGATCTTCGTCCCCGTGAGCCGGTAGCCGTCGCCGTCTTCCTCGGCGCGAAGGCCGAGCGCCGCTGCGTCTGAGCCGGCCTCGGGCTCGCTGAGCGCGAAGGCCGCGACGGCGTCGCCGGCCGAGAGCTTCGGGATCCACTCGTCGCGCATCTCCGGCCGGGCGGCGCGCAGGATCGGATAGCCGCCGAGCCCCTGCAGCGCGAGCGCCGTCTCCGCCTCGGTGCAGCCGTGGGCGAGCCCTTCCCGCAGCTGGCAGAGCTCGGCGGCCGAGCCGGCGAAGACAAGCTCGAGCAGCCCTTCGTCACCGAGCGCCTTCACGAGCGGCCGGTTCAGCCGGCCGGGCTCACCCTGCTCGGCGATCGGCGCGAAGCGCTCATGGCCGAGCCGCTGCGCCCGCTCGAGCAGCTCGTCCGTCACGCCGGGATCAGCTCGGTGCGGAGCTCGTGGCTCTGCCCGGGCACCGGCCACTCGTAGTAGATGCGGTAGCCGCCGGTCGCGAGGGGGAGGACTTCGAGGTAGCGCGCGACCGAGACGGGCGCGTCGCCGGTCGGCGTGAGTTTCGAGCCGCTCGGCGACGCGAGCCCCGTCCGTTCGAACCAGTTCTCGTCCTTCGTCGCCCGGCCGTCGTAAGCAGCGCGGCCGTCCGGAAGGATCGCTGTCAGCCTGGCGCCTCGCGCGTCCCAGCGTCCGGGCCGAGGCTCCAGCACGGTTCCGCGCCACTCCCAGTCGATCCCGTTCGCGCTCGTCGCGTACGCGGTCGTCATCCGGTCCTCCTCGTCGGGCTCGTCCAGCGGGTGGCAGCAGATCCATGCCTGCCACTCGTCGCCGGCCCGCCGGATCACGGGATCCTTGACGGCGACCGAGTCGTCGCCCGGGAAGACCGTTCGGTGGTCGGCATCGGCGAATCCCTCCGGGTGGTCGGCCTCGAGCATCCCGATCCACCAGTGCTTGCTGTTCGGCGTCGCCGGGCAGACGTAGATGCGCCAGCGGCCGTCCTCGGCCCGTGCGAGGGCCGGTCGCTCGATCGACCACGCGTCGAACCTGTCCGTGTCCAGCGTGCAGACCGTCTCGAACGTTTGTCCGTCGTCGGATCTGGCCACGACCGTCGCGGCCAGGTCGTTCTCCATGACCCGAACGCGGTAAGCGAGGACGATCGACCCGTCGTCGTCGAGGGCCGCGCTGGGAGCTCCGGCCCAGTGCTGCGGGCCTCTGCCTGGAGCCGGGACGGCAACCACGGATTCCCCGGTGCCGGGGAGCGGGAAGTCGCTCACTCGGGCACCACGGCGACGCCCATCAGCTCGACGCGGGCATCGGGGTCGAAGAGCGCCGAGACTCCGACGAGCGCCATCGCCGGGTAACGCTTGCCGAAGTGGCGGCGCCAGACCTCGCCGAGCTCGGCCGTCGACGCGCGGTACTCGTCGATGGCGGTCGTGTAGACGACGAGCGAGACGAGGTGGTCCGGGTCGCCGCCCGCTGCAGTGAGCGCGGCGAGGAGGTTGGTCGCCGCGGCGTCGAACTGGTCGACGACCGTCTCGCCGCCCCCGATCTGCCCGCCGAGCCAGACCGTTCGGCCGGGCGCCGTCACGACGGCGTGAGCGAACCCCACGGCGGGGCCGAGCTCGGGCGGATTGACGATCCAGTGCTCCCTCACCGGCCGCTCCACGCGGGGCTTCTTCCCTCCGACCACGCCGCGTAGAACTCGCGGAAGTCCTCGCTCTTCATCAGCAGCGCCTGGGCGAGCGCCTCCATCTCGATCGCGCCGCCGAGGTCGAGGTCGAGCTCGCGGGTGAGCAGGATTTTCGTCGTCGCGTAGGCGAGCGCGGGGCCGTCGGCCAGCTGCCGCGCAAGTTCCTCGGTCGTCCGCTGGAGATCCTCGTCCGGGACGACCCGGGTCGCGAGCCCGATCGCCGTGGCGCGGGCGGGGTCGACGTCGCCGCCGAGGATCAGCAGCTCCGTCGCCCGGCCGAGGCCGACCAGGCGGGGGAGGAGGTAGGCGGCGCCCATGTCGGCGCCGGCCAGGCCGACCTTCGTGAACAGGAACGAGAACTTGGCCGAGCTCGCGAGCAGCCTCAGGTCGGCGGCGAGCGCGAGGACGGCGCCGGCGCCCGCGGCGACGCCGTTGACCGAGGCGACGATCGGGATTGGGCATTCACGCATCGCCTTCACGACGGCGCCGCTCATCCGCGTGAACTCGAGGAGCTCGCCCGCGGACATCTCCTGGAGCTCGCCGATGATCTCCTCGACGTCGCCTCCCGAGCAGAACCCGCGGCCCTCGCCGGTCAGGACGAGGACGCGGACGTCGCCGAGGTGCGGTAGCTCGGTGACGAGGTCGCGAAGGTCGGCGTAGACGTCGAACGTCAGCGCGTTGAGCTTGTCCGGCCGAGAGAAGGTCACGGTCGCGACGCCCCCCTCGACCGTGAAGTCGAAGTGCTCCCACTCCTCCGTGAAGCGAGCCGAGGCCCGGAACGGGCTCACGACTGGATGCCTCCGCCGTCGAGCACGAGTGTCTGGCCGTTGATCGCGACCGCTTCCGGGGAGGCGAAGAAGTCCACGGCGAAGGTGACCTCTTCGGGCGCGAGTAGGCGGCCGAGTGGCGTCATCTTCACGAGCGACGCCTCGGCCTCCTCGGGGGAGCGGCCGGTCTTCTCGACGATGTTCTCGATCGTGCGGCGGGTCATGTCCGTGTCGACCCAGATCGGACAGACCGCGTTCGCGGTCACTCCTGTGCCGGCGAGCTCCGCAGCCGTCGCGCGCATCAGGCCGATCGCCGCATGCTTGGACGCGGTGTACGCGGCCGTGTAGCGCGACCCGACGAGGCCGGCCACGGATGCCACGGTCACGATGCGCCCATCTCCGCGCTCGATCATGCCTCCGATGACCGCGCGGGTGCAGAGGAACGGCCCCGTGGCGTTGACCTCGAGATGCTGCCGCCAATCGTCGAGCGTCGTGCGCCCGAGCGGCGTGCTCCAGGCAACCCCGGCGTTGTTGACGAGGACGTCGACGGGCCCGACGTCCTCGAAGAACGCCTCGACGAGCTCAGGGTCGGTGACGTCGAGCCGGTCGCGGCCGATCGCCTCCACGCGGTCGCCTCGGGCGGCGAAGCGGTCGGCGATCGCCTTGCCGATGCCCTTCGTCCCGCCGGTGACCACGACGAGCCGGCTCAGCTCAACGCCTTCCGGTCGAGCTTTCCGGACGGGGTACGGGGCAGGTCGTCCACGAAGCGGATCTCGCGCGGAACCTTGTGGCCGGCGAGGTGCCCGCGCACGAAGTCCATGAGCTCCTGCTCCTCGAGCGGCTCGCTGGCGACCACGTAGGCCCGGGTGAGCGTGAGGCCGTTCTGCTGCGCGCCGACGACGGCACACTCGACGATCCCGGGGTGGCCGGCGAGGCAGTGCTCGATCTCGGCGGGCGCGACCCAGATCCCGCCGACCTTGATCAGGTCGTCCGCGCGGCCCCGGTACCAGAAGTAGCCGTCCTCGTCCCGCTCGAAGAGGTCGCCGGTGCGGACCCGGTCGCCGTGGAACGTCTGCTTCGTCTTCTCGTGCTCGCCCCAGTAGAGCAGCGCGGCGGTGTCGCCCTCGATCCAGAGCTCGCCGTTGTCGGCGATGTGCGCCTCGTAGCCGGGGACGAGCTCGCCGGTGCTCCCCGCCTTCGCCCGGCCGGGCCGGTTCGAGATGTAGATGTGGTACGCCTCGGACGAGCCGATCCCGTCCAGCACCTCGACGCCGAACGTCTCCAGCCAGCGGTCGTGCAGCTCCTTCGGCAGCGCCTCTCCGGCCGACGTGCACAACCTCACAGGAGACATGTCGAGTGTCAGACACTCGTCGTGTCCCGGCTGGACGGTTTTGGCGACCATCTGCGCCATCATCGTCGGGACATTCACAAGGATCGTCGGCTCGTGCTCGGCGATCAGCTCGAAGATCCGCTCGGGCGTCGAGCGCTCCGGGAAGACGATCCCCGCTGCGCCGACACCGAACGGGAACAGCGCGACCAGGTCTCGCGCGTAGCCGAAGAAAAGCTTCGGCACGGGGAGGACGACGTCGTCCGGCTGCAGGTCGAGGACGCCGCGTGCGTACCACTCGAAGCTGAGGACAGGGCTGTGCGTGGGGTGGACCGCCGCCTTCGGCTGCCCCGTGGAACCGGTCGTGAACTTCCACAGCGCGATGTCGTCCTTCGTGGTCGGGGCCGCCTCGAGCTCGGGCGAGGCGCCGGCGAGCCGCTCTGTGAACGAGTCGTCCACGAGGAGAAGCTCGCGGAGCCAGCGGCTCCCCTCGGCGGCCTCGCGGATCGCGGCCTCCGTCGTCTCGTCCGCAACGACGACGCCCGCCCGCGTGTAGTCCAGGTAGTAGGCGTAGTCCTTCGGCTGCAGGAAGGTGTACGCCTCGGCGGTAACCGCGCCGATCTTCTGCGCGCCGTACCACAGGGCGACGAACTCGACGGAGTCGGCGAGGACCAGCAGCACGCGTTCCTCGGGCCTGACCCCGAGCTCGAGCAGGACGTTGCCGCTCCGATTCACGAGCTCGGCCAGCTCTGCGTAGGTCGTCCGGCCGTGCGGGCCGATCAGCGCCGCTCGTCCGCCCCGGCCCTCCTCGACGTTGCGGTCGACGAAGTGCGTGGCGAGGTTGAGCTCGCGCGGAAGGTCGTCGTAGCCGATCACGCCGCGGCGACCTCGCGGATCAGCTCGACGAGCATCTCGGCCAGCGTCTCGAACGTCTGCTCGCCTTCTTGCGCCGTGGCGTCGGCCGGCGAGCCCGCGTACGCGTGCTCCATCCCCATGGCAAGGAAGCTCGTCCTCCCTGACCGGATCGCCTCCGGCATGTTGACCATGTTCGCCTCCAGCGTGCCCATCCGCGCTCGGTCGACGAGGTCGGGGCGCTCGGCGAGCACGAGGGAGGTCTCGTACCGGCCGGCATGTCCTGCGCCCGCTCGAAATTCGTCCGTCAGGCGCTCGGCATTCGCCCGCCGCGTGACGTCGAGCAGGGGCAGGGCGAGCTCGCGAAGCGTCCAGACCTGCTCCGGCTCCAGGTGGCTGTTGACGAGCACGACGCGCTCGAGCCCGGAGCAGATGTCGGTCACGAGCGAGCGCAGGGTCTCTTCGCCGATCGAGACCGCTCCGGGGAAATCGGCCCCGTAGCGCGTGACGCCGTACGAGATCTCCGGGAGGACGAGCACGTCGATCTCGCCGCGCAGCCGCTCGGCCGCGCGTCGGCAGATGCCGACCGAGATCAGCGTGTCCGTGGCCAGCGGTGCGTGCGGCCCGTGAGGCTCGGTCGCCCCGAGCGGCAAGAGGTGCACGGCGTCCTCGCGACCCTCGAGCGCCGGGTAGGCCAGTTCGCCTAGTAACAGACTGTCACTTGCCTCCGAACGGCGCATGGTCAGCGCGATACCTCGGCTTGTAACAGTCTGTTACTTGCCTCGAGCGGGCGCTCGATGTCGGCTGCCGGGAGGTCGAGGAGGACGAGGTCGGCCCGCCCTGCGGCGACTGCCGTGTTGGCGTCGTCGATGGTGGTCAGGTGGCCGCCGACGAGGGTCGGCACCCGTGCCTCGTTACGGACGCGGTCGCTGAGCGCGGTCAGGAAGCCGCGGCGGTACTCCGGCCGGTCGTCGTGGACGGTCTGCCCGGCCTCGACGTGGATCAGATCCGCCCCGCCTTCGGCCATGGCCCGTGCGATCGCGACGCCGTCGCTCACGGAGTTGCCGCGTGGGTGCCAGTCGGTGACGGAGAGCCGCACGGCGAGCACACCCGGCCAGACGCCTCTCACCGCTTCGAGCACCGAGAGCGGGAAGCGAAGCCGGTGGTCGTCCCGGTTCACGAGCGGCGAGAGGTAGCTCCCGAGCAGGTAGCCGTGCGCCATGTCCAGCTCGACGATGTCGACGCCGAGCTCGGCGGCATGCTGCGCGGCTGCGACGAACTGCGCGCTGATCGCCTCCTCGTCCGGTTGGCCGGGCGTCGCGCCGAACGGGCCATACGGCTTCCGTGTGGGAGCGACGACCGGCCAGCCCTCGGACAGTGGGAGATCGACCCCGACGGAGCGCGGCTGCGTCGAACCGCGCCGCCCCGCATGGCCGAGCTGGAGCAGCACCTGTCCGGCGGGCGGGCTCCACTCGTCGATCGTCGGGGTCTCGGGCGTGATCCGTCCCTCGCGGGAGACCGCCACGAAGCCGCTCGGCACCAGCCCGAACCGGTTCTCGAACCGGACGTCGCGCAGCTCGAACGGCGAGAACGCGGGTGGCGGAGATACCGGCGCACCGCCGAACCAGCCGTCGAGCGCGCGGGTGAATCGCGGGTCCCGGATCCCGAGGCTCGCGTGCGTGATCCGCCCGCTCCGCGTCAGCAGGTTGAACGCGAACTGAATCGGCTCGAGGTGGGTGTAGCTGCCCACCCGCCGGAAGTAGCCGGCGCTCTCGCTGGCCGCTGCCTGCGTCCGCTCGACGGCCGGCCCGCGCTCGAGCTCGTAGTCGACGAGCGCCGCGTCGACGTCCCAGCCTCGTCGCGCGAGCGCGTTCGCGAGCGCAATCGAGTCTTCCATCGCAAGCTTGGTGCCGGACCCGATCGAGAAGTGCGCCGTGTGGGCGGCATCCCCCAGGAGCACGACCCGTCCGTCGTGCCAGACCCTGTTCGTCACCTTCGGGAAGTCGAGCCAGACCGAGCGGTTCGAGAACAACTCGCGGCCGCGGAGATCGCGGGCGAAGAGCTGCTCGCAGTACGCCAGGTTCTCCTCTTCGGACATGTCCTCGTGCCTGGCACCAAGCCACGTCTCGAGGGGACACTCGACGATGAACGTGGACATGCCCTCGTCGTACGGGTACGCGTGCACGTTGTAGACCCCGTGCTCGGTCTCCTTGAAGACGAACGTGAAGGCGTCGAAGACGTGGTCGGTCCCGAACCAGACGTACTTCGACCCCTCGGGCTCGACCTTCGTCCCGAACTCGCCGAGCCCCCGGACGAACGAGTTCGCGCCGTCGGCCCCGACGACGAGGTCCGCCTCCGGCAGCTCCGAGACCTCGACTCCGAACTCGAGCTCGACCCCCACCGCGCGGCACCGCCGCTGCAGGATCTCCAACAGCCGCTTGCGCGCGATCGCGGAGAACGAATGCCCGCGCGAGCGCAGCTCGCGCCCCCGGTAGCGGATGTCGACGCGATCCCAGCGGGCGAACGTGTCGGTGATCTCCAGGTGCGTCTCGGGATCGGCGTCGCGCAGCGATCCGAGCGTCTCCTCGCTGAAGACGACGCCCCAGCCGAAGGTCGCCTCTGGCGCGTTTCGCTCCGCCACGCGCACGCCGACCGACGGGTCGGCGCGCTTCAGCAGGATCCCGAGATAGAGGCCCGCAGGCCCGCCGCCGACGATCTCGACCTTCACGCGAGCGCCTCCGCGAGCCGGTCCAGCTCCTCGAGGTCGGCGACGGTGGGGAACAGGACGAGCTCGTCGCAACCCGCCTCCTCGTAGCCCCGCACGAAGTCCTTGACCGCCCGTGCGCTCGTGAGGTTCTCCGCCACGATCCGCTCGGCGAACGGCCCGGTGAACGCGTAGTAGTCCCGAGATACGCGGCTCCTCGGTCGGGGTCGCCCGAAGCAGAAGTAGCCCTGGCCCCAGAGGCGCGGCTGCCCCGGCCGGCCGAGATCCGCCCACGCTGCCTGGGCACGCGTCGCCGCCGACGCGAACGCCCTCGGCGGCCCGCCGCCGTGCGCGTAGCCGTCTGCGTACCGCGCCATCCGCGAGAACGCCTGCCCGCTCATCCCGCCGACCAGGAGCTCCATCCCGTCCCGCGCCGGCCCGATCCGGTCGCCGTCCACGCCGCCGCGGATGTACGCGAGCTGCTCGGCGAGCTTTCTGCCACGCCCGCGCGACTCCACGCCCGCCGCCTCGTAGTCCTCCGTCCGGGCTCCGACGGCGAGGCCGAGCGTCAGCCGCCCGCCCGAGAGGGCATGCACGGACGCAGCCTGCTTCGCCAGCAGCCCGGTCGGGCGCAGCGGGCCGATCGCGATCATCGTCGCCAGCCGCACGCGCGAGGTGACTCCGGCGGCGGCCGCCAGGGCCGCGAACGGCTCCAGGCTGTCGTAGACGATCCGGTCGAGCACGCCCAGCGACGAGAACGGCCCCTCGTCCGCTCGCCGCGCCCAGTCGAGCAGCAGCTCGCCGGTCGTCCCCGGCGTGGTCGTTGGCAGCCCTACCCCGACGTTCATCCGACCCGAAGCTTCACACTTCCGGCCAGGTGAGCAACCAGGAGCCGTCCCCGTTCGACAGCCACTACGGGCTCGTGGTCGACGAGGCGACCGACGAGGTCGTCAAGGGCCGCGTGCCGGTACGACCGCACGTCCTCCAGCCGATCGGCCTGGTGCACGGCGGCGTGCACGCGGCGATCGCAGAGGCGCTCGCCTCGCTCGGGACCAATGTCGGAGTAAATGAGGACGGCAAGATCGGGCTCGGCCAGTCGAACAACTCGAGTTTCCTCCGGCCGATCAGCGAGGGCACCGTTCACGCCGTCGCTCGCCGCCGCCACCGGGGCCGCACGACCTGGATCTGGGACGTGGAGATGACAGACGACGCCGGCCGCCTCTGCGCGATGAGCCGAGTCACGATCGCCGTCCGCGACCTCTGAAAAGAAAGAGCCCCGCCGTGGCGGGGCTCCCTCGAATTCCTAGCCCTTGCGCTTGGGCTTGTCCTTCTTCTTGCCCTTGTGCTTGCCACCCTCGTGCTTCTTGGCCTTGCACTTCCCGAGCCGGTCCCCGCGCTTCATCGCGCGCTGGACCTTGCGGGCGCCCTTGACCTTGACGGTGTGCTTCTTGCCGTTCTTGGTCTTGTGGCACATGCGTGAAGACGGCCGACCCGCACGGGCCGAGCGCGTCTCCGTGCCTCAGGTGAGCCTTCACGGCGTTCCGCGAGACCCGGATCGTGCGGAACGGGTTCTTCTTCGACCCCGTCCGGTGACAGATCGTCACCTTCTTCTCGTACTGGGAGGCGGCTGCCGGAACGCCGGCCGGAGAGATCGCGGCGCCGACGGATGCCATCCACGCAACGGCGAAGGCGGCCACGAGCCCGGCGACAGCGCCGACGGTTACGCCTTGCCTCTTGCGGTTCTTCATTGTCCTCGGAACCTCCTGGTCGTTTTGGCCGGGGGCCTGTGCTCACTGTAGCCGCCTTATCGGCCGCTGTAAACCGATTCTTGAAGCGCGGGCACAACGGATCGAGGGATTCCCTAGCGGCCGCTTGTCGAGAAGTGCTGGTAGTCCTTCGACGAGCGCCAGCGCCCGCCCCAGTGCCAGCCCACGGAGTCGAAGGCGCGCACGACGACGCTCGCGTGCGTCGCCATTCCGGGCCGCCGATTCGAGCGGTCGAGGTATGCACGCCCGGCGGGCGGCTCTACGAGCCCGCCGTGGACGTAGGGGTTCTCGACCGGATTGAGGTCGATCGCCCGGCCGTACGCGTGCTCCGACCAGCGTCTCGTCCCGCCGACGAGGCGGCAGTTGAACGCCGACGTGTTGTCCGCCCGCATCGACCGGTCGTCGCTCCCCCGGTAGACCTCGACGCCGAGCATCCGCCGGATCGGGAACCGCGCGGCGTACAGGCGGCGGAACACCGAGACGACACGGGCGGTCTCCGCCACGTCGACGACAAGGACGCCGATGCGTGACCGCCCGCCGAAGTCCCAGTGCCGGAGGCGAACCGCCCGCAGCCGGGCGGGCCCGACCGGGCAGCCCGGGCGCCACGAGTACCGCAGGTCCTCCGCAGTCACGCGCGAGATGTTCGAGCTGAACGGCGGCGCAGGTGCGGCGCCCGCGACCGGCACCAGCAGCAACAGGGCGGCGAGGGCGAGCTTCGCCATGACCCGAGGGTAGTCTCAGCCGCGTGCGATCGCTCGTCGTCGCCCTGGCCGCGCTCGCCGCACTCACGACCACCGCCCAGACCGCCGGCGGGACGACCGCCTGCGCGCCGAACCTCGCGAACCGCCTGAAGACGGTCGGCACGGCCGACCAGCTGATCACCGTCGAGGCGGCGAGCTACAGGACGACGAGCGCCGCACTCCGGCTTTGGCAGCGCGGAGGAGACGGCTGCTGGCGTTCGGCCGCCGGCCCGTGGACGGCCCGCGTCGGCTGGAACGGCCTCGCCGACCGCAGGCGCGAGGGCGACGGGACGACGCCGACCGGCGTCTACTCGCTCGGCCGAACGATGTACGGGAACGCGAGGAGCCCCGGCGTCCGCTTCCGCTACCGCCGCCTGGTCTGCGGCGACTGGTGGAACGAGGACCCGCGCTCGCCGACCTACAACACGTTCCAGCACGTCCGCTGCGGGACGAGGCCGCCCTTCCGGACGACGACGCCCGGCCTCTGGCAGGAGCGGACGGCGTACCGCCACTTCGCGGTCATCGAGTTCAACATGCGCCCGGTCGTTCCGGGCCGAGGCTCCGGCATCTTCCTGCACGCGAAGACCGGGAGCTCGACGAACGGCTGCGTCAGCCTGCCGGTGGCGCAGCTCGTATCCACGCTCCGCTGGCTCAACCCCGCGAAGCGGCCCCGAATCGTGATCGGAACCGCGCAGACGTTCCGCCGCCTCTAGCGCTCCGTTAGCGGCTCGTTAAGCGGCTTTCCCGGAGTCCCTCGCGACGCGTACGCTTCTCCGGCACCAGCTCACGGAGGGATGGGTCGCCTCCGTTTCCGCCGCACCGGACCGGGAGAAGATGGGCGAAAGGCGCAAACCGAATGCGGAGACGCGTGAGCGTAGGCCGCCGAAGACCCGGGCCAAGAAGCCTGCCGCGAAGTCGGGACGGCAGGCGGCCGGCTTCGAGATCCTCCAGTCCAAGCTCGAGGTGCCGAAGCTTCGCGACGGGCTGATCGACCGCCCGGCCCTCGTCAGACGCCTGCGCGCCCCGAGCAGTGCGCGGGTCATCAGCCTCTCTGGCGCCCGCCGGCTACGGCAAGACGACGCTTCTGGCGCAGTGGGCGGCCGAGGACCCGAGGCCGTTCGCCTGGGTCTCGCTGGACGACCGCGACAACGACCCGGCCGCGTTCCTGACGTACGTCTCAGCCGCCGCTGACGGGATCAAGCCGGTCGACGCCGCTGTCTTCAGGGCCGCTGCGTCGGGCGCCGACTCGATGTGGACGATCGCTCTTCCCGCGCCTCGGCGCCGCACTGGCCGCGATCGGAAAGCCGATGGTGCTCGTTCTCGACGACGTCCACGAGCTTCGCCACCGCGACTGCCTCGACGCGCTCGAGCCGATCGCGAAGCACCTGCCGGACGGAGCGCAGCTGGTGCTCGCCGGCCGCGCCGAGGATGGGCTGCCGCTCGCCGGGCTGCGCGCGGCGGGGCGCCTGCTCTCCCTCGGCCCTGCGGAACTGGCGCTCAGCGATGGCGAGGCGCAGGCCCTGCTCGCTTCGACCGGCGTCGAGGTCACGGAGACCGAGGCATCGGCGCTCAACGAGCGGGCCGAGGGCTGGGTCGCCGGTGTCTACCTCGCCGCGCTGTTCTCGCAGGCGGCCGGCGCCGAGGAGCTGTCGTCGTTCGGCGGGGACGACCGGTTCGTCGCCGACTACCTCCGGGCAGAGCACCTTGCCCACCTGAAGCGCGGAGAGATCGAGTTCCTCATTCGGACGTCGATCCTCGAGCGGATGTCGGCGGCGCTCTGCAACGAGGTGCTCGAACGTAAGGACTCGGCCCGGAAGCTCGAGGCGCTCGAGCAGGCGAACCTCTTCGTCGTTCCGCTCGACCATCACCGTGAGTGGTACCGGTACCACCACCTCTTCCGCGACATGCTTCAGGTCGAGCTCGACCGGCTCGAGCCGGACTCCGTGCCGGGCCTCCACAGGCGCGCGGCAACGTGGTGCGAGCAGAACGACCTCCCCGATGCGGCGATCGACCACGCGGCGGCCGCCGGGGACATCGACGAGGTGGCGCGGCTCGTGGGCCACTTCGCGCTGCCCTTCTATCGCAGCGGCCGCGTCGTCACCGTCGAGCGCTGGTTCGGTCAGTTCGACGACCCAGACCTGCTGATGCGCTACCCGGCGATCGCCGGGTTCGGCGCCTTCGTCAGCGCGCTCCGAGGCCGGCCGGAGGAGGCGGAGCGCTACGGCTACGCGCTCGAGCATTCCCGGTACGAGGGGCCGATGCCGGACGGAAGCGCGTCCTACCGGCCCTGGGCCGCGCTCGTTCGCGCACTGCTCTGCCGCCGCGGCGTTGCCGAGATGGGCGCCGACGCCAGGCTCGTGCTCGACGAGCTCGCTCCCTCCAGCTTCTGGCATCCGATCGCGCTCGGCCTCCTCGGGGTCTCGCTGCTCTTCGAGGGGGAGGTCGAGCAGGCAGAAGAGATCCTCACGGAGACGGCCGAGGGAGCGGCGGGCAGCGGCGCGATCTACGCGGGCGTGATCGCGCGCTCGGAGCTCACCCTCCTCGCGCTGGAGCGGGGGGACCTCGAGAAGGCCGAGGCCGAGCTCGCTGCGGCGCGGGCGCAGCTCGACAACCAGCCGGTCGAGGAGTACGTCGCCGCCGTGATCTACTTCGCGGCCGCGGCCAGGGTCGCACTTGCGAAGGGCCAGGCGGCCACCGCGCGCGGGCTCCTCGTGCGCGCGACCCGGATGAGGCCGCAGCTCACCCATGCGTTCCCGTGGTTCGCGGTCCAGACGGGGCTCGAGCTCGCTACGGCGCATCTGGGGCTCGGGGACGTCGAGGGTGCTCGAACACTGTTCCGCGAGGCTTCGGACGTCATCCGCAAGCGGCCCGAGCTCGGAACGCTCCGCGACCAGCAACGGGACCTCCAGGCCCGGCTGGCGAGCGTCGCGACCTTCGACGACGGCTGGGCGTCGACGCTGACCGCCGCCGAGCTCCGGCTGCTGCCGCTGCTCACGACGCACCTGTCCTTCCGGGAGATCGCGGAGCGCCTCTACGTCTCCCGCAACACGGTCAAGACCCAGGCGATCTCGGTCTACCGCAAGCTCGACGCGTCGAGCCGCAGCGAAGCGATCCAGCGCGCGCTCGAGCTCGGCCTGGTCGACGCGCCGGTCGCGTCGGGCTCCCTTTTCACCCCCGCGGGGTGATGCGGGCCGACACGGCGAGGCGTGGAATGAATCAGGCGCGCCTATGGAGGAATACCAAGTCACGCTTCGCAAGCTTGCGCTCCGTGATGAGCGATTCATCGACGGCCTGCTGCAGAACGACCGCGCGAGCGCGACCCTGGCGGACAGCGACGACCGCACGCACGCCCTGATCCGCATCGGTGCGCTGATCGCGCTCGACGCCGCGCCGGCCGCGTACATGGACTCCGTGAACGCCGCGCTTCGCGCCGGCGTCTCGCACGAGGAGATCGTCGGCACGCTGATCTCCGTCCTTCCGACCGTCGGCGTCGCACGAGTCGTCACCGCCGCGCCCAACCTCGGCCTCGCGATGGGCTACGACGTCTCCGAAGCGCTCGAGCTGGTCGAGAACGGTGGGTAGCTCCTCGTCGCTCGGCGTTTGGCGAGCGTAGCCCCCTTCCCCAGCACGATCGGCGAGATCAGGGAGCGCGCTCTCCGGTTCGTGTCGGCGCCTGTGAGCCGAGGCGATCTCGCCCTCGCGTTCGCGGAGAGCCGAGCTTCGTCCGTCGACGTTCACGTCGAGGGGCGGAACTTCTACCCGCCGATGCTCGAGGACATCCACGCGGCCACGTCGTCGATCCACATCAACCAGTTCGGGTTCAGGCCCGGAGTCATCGGCGACGCCTTCGCCGACGCGCTCGTGCAGAAGGCCACCGCGGGCGTTCCCGTCCGCCTCGTGGTCGACCGCCAAGGGTCGAAGCCCGAGGAGGATTCCCGAGCGCTCTACGAGCGGCTCACTGCTGCCGGCATCGAGATCTGCGTCGTCCGGGCGACGAAGCCGCGCACGCAGGCCGGGACGCTGGGCTCGGGCGGAGCGACGCGCTGGAACCTTGACGGTCTCGGCCACATCGACCACCGCAAGTTCGTGATCGTCGACGGCCGAGTCGGCTGGATCGGCGGCGCCGGCATCGAGGACCACTTCCAGGACGGCCGCTTCCACGACCTGTTCCTGCGAGTCGCCGGCCCGGTGGTCGCACAACTCCAGCTGGTCTTCCTCGCCAGCTTCCGGTGGCTCGGCGGCACGGTGCCCGAGGACCAGGTGGAGATGCTGTTCCCGGAGCTCGACGCGGGGCCCGACCCGATTCCCGCCGTTGTCCTGCACAACGCGCCCGGCCGCTACCGGCCGATCACGGACGCGATCGCGAACCTCCTCGACGCGGCAAGCGAGACGCTCGACGTCGTGAACCCGTACGTGACCGACCGCCGGATGATCCGGCGCGTCGAGCGGGCCGCCCGCCGCGGTGTCCGCGTCCGGCTCTTCGTCCCGGCGAACGCGAACAACTGGGCCTGCGCGGCGGCGCAGCGGTTCCACCACGCGAAGCTGCTGGATGCCGGCGTCCGCATCCTCGAGTACCCGACGATGCTGCACGCGAAGGCGTTCGTGCGCGACGGCGAAGAACTTCTGGCCGGGACCTGCAACCTCGAGGCCTGGAGCCTGAAGCGCTTCTTCGAGATCGATCTCCAGGTCCGGTCGAAGTCCGTCGCGGCTGAGTTCGACGAGCGGTTCAGCACGCCGGCCGAGGCGGTCTCGGCTCCCGGGCGACGGCTGTCCGGAACCAAGCAGCGGGCCAAGGCCACCGTGTTCGCCGGCCTCTCGCCGCTGCTGTGACGAGCGATCCCGGATCGGGGCTCGACGCTCACGTCGGGCAGTTTCGAGACGTGCGTCGGCGGCTGGAGGACGCGATCCTCCCGCTGGCGACCTCGGTCGACGGCCGCCGCTTCTCCTTCCAGGCTCCCCTGCGGGGTCTCGAGCTCCAGCCTGGCGGGTATGCGGCGATCGAGGACGACGGCGTCAAGCGGCTCGGCCAGGTGCTCGACGTCGAGGTCGCCCACATGGACGGCCCCGAGGTCGGGAGGGAGATCGGCGAAGCTGCCGAGGCCTTCGACCTCCGTTCCCGCACCGTCCTCCGTCTCGCGCGGGGAAGCGGCGTGGTGCTCGACGGTCAGTCAGGCCCGTTTCACGACGCTTCCGTCCACGCCGCGCCGCCCGACGCGGTCTCCGCGTGGATCGAGCGGATGCAGCCCGGCGGCGCGACGCTCACCGTCGGCGAGCTGGCGCTGGTCTGACGGCGTCCCGCTTTCGCTCGCTGCCGGTGGCTTCGACCGGCATACCTTTCTCTGCGGGCAATCCGGCTCCGGGAAGACCTACGCGCTGGGGACGATCCTCGAACGGCTGCTGCTCGAGACGACGCTCCGGATCGTCGTGCTCGACCCGAACTCCGACTTCGTCCGCCTGACCGAGCTGAGGGAGGGCGTCGACGAGGGGCTCGCGGACCGCTACCGAGAGGCCACATCGGGGGTCGTCGTGCGCCGCGCCGCTGAGCGGGGGAGCGAGCGGCTGCGACTGCGTGTTTGCGGAGCTCGACCCGCAGACGCAGGCGGCTGTCCTCCGGCTCGACCCGATTCACGACCGCGACGAGTACTCGGATCTCGTCCAGCTCCTCGAGCAGACGCAGACAAGCGACCTGCCGCCCACCCCCGAGGCCCTTCGGGAACTGCTCGAACGTGAGGCCCCCGTTGCTCGGTCGGAGGATCCAGAACCTCGGCGTCGACCGCTGGCAGGTGTGGGCCGCCGGGGACGAAGGCTCTCTGCTCGACGAGCTCGGCGGGTCGGGGCCGCGCTGCCTCATCGTCGACCTCGGCTCGCTGCCGACGCGGGAGGAGCAACATCTCGTCGCCGCCGCGGTGCTCGGACACCTCTGGGAGCGGCGGGCTGAGCGCGAGCCGGTGCTCGTGGTCCTGGACGAGGCACATAACGTCTGCCCGCAGGTCCCGGAGGGCGCGCTCCTCGAGCTCGCCGCCGAACACGCGGTGCGAATCGCCGGCGAGGGTCGCAAGTACGGCCTCTACCTGCTCGTCGTAACGCAGCGCCCGCAGAAGGTGCACGAGAACGTCGTCTCGCAATGCGACAACCTCGCGCTGATGCGTATGAACTCGCTCGCAGACCTGGCCTACGTCGGGGAGGTCTTCTCCCATGCGCCGCGCGGGCTGCTCGAGCGGGCCGTCGCGTTCAGACAGGGTGAGGCGCTGTTCGCGGGCAAGCTCGTGTCGCATCCGACGCTCGGCCGCATCGGTGCGCGACTCTCCGAGGAGGGTGGCAGCGACGTGCCGGCCGACTGGGCTCGTTCACATGCGTGAATCAAGGCCACTTGCAAACCGTCCGACGGCTGACGTATTTTTGCCGCACGTGGCCGTGACCGGAGAACGAAGGGGAATGTAGGTGTCCGCGGCCGATTCCACCGCAGACGGACCCGCCGCCGCGTCGACGACTGCCCGCGCCACCGTCGCGGGACCGTCGTACATCGCCTGGACCGCGCTGGCGCTGATGACGGTTTCGTCGGTCGCCAGCCTGCGGCCGGCGCCCACGATGGCCGTCTACGGCCTCGCCTGCGTGTTCCTCTACGTGCTGCCGGCGATCGTGTTCCTGATCCCGACGGCGCTCGTCTCGGCGGAGCTCGCCTCGGGCTGGTCGGGCGGGGTCTACCGGTGGGTGACGGAGGGCATCTCGCCCCGCATGGGCTTTACCGCCGCGTGGCACCAGTACGCAATGACGCTCTTCTACTACCCGACGCTGCTGTCCTTTGTGGCGGGCACGCTCGCCTACGTGATCGCGCCGGACCTCGCATCGAGCGGCGTCTGGACAGCGGTGGTGATCATCACCGTTTACTGGCTCGGCGTGATCGTGACGTTGCGGGGCGGGATCGGCGTGATCGCGAAGCTTGCCTCGAGCGGCGTCCTGATCGGCACTCTGATCCCGGGTGCGTTGCTCGTGACGCTCGGGATCGTCTACCTCGCCCAGGGGAACCCGTCCGCAGCGCCGATGGACGCGGAGCACATCTTCCCCGCCTGGACAGGGATCGCGAGCATCGTCCTGATCGTGTCGAACTTCGGCGCCTACTCGGGCATGGAGATGAACGCCGTGCACGTCAACCGGCTCCGCGACCCGAGCAGACAGTTCATCAAGGTGATGCTCGTCGCCACCGCGCTCGTGCTCCTCATCCTGATCCTGCCGCCGCTCGCGATCAGCTGGGTCGTCCCGGCGGCAGACGTGAGCCTGACGGCGGGGATCATGCAGGCCTTCGAGGCGGTGCTCGCCTTCTTCGGCATCCAGTGGCTCACGCCGATCATCGCGCTGGCGATCGTGTCCGCCTCCCTCGCCGGCTTCCTCACCTGGCTGGCCGGGCCCTCGAGGAGCCTCCTGCTCGTCTCGAGGGAAGGCGGCTACATGCCGCCGTGGTTCCAGCGGACGAACCCTGCGGGCGTGCAGGTGAACATCCTCGCCGCGCAGGGGGTTCTGACCACGATCCTGGCGCTCCTCTACGCATTCGTCCCCGCCGTCTCGAACGCCTACTGGATCTTCATGACGATCACCACGTCGGTCTATCTCCTCATGTACCTGTCGATGTTCCTCGCCGCGTACAACCTCCGCAAGCGCCAGCCCGATCATCCGCGCGGCTATCGCGCGCCGGCCCTCACACTGCTGTGCGCCATGGGCTTTCTCTCCTCGCTCGCGGCGATCGCGATCAGCTTCGTCCCGCCCTCGCAGCTCGGGACGCTTAGCACGACCGGGTACCTCGCCTTCGTCGGCGGCGGGATCGTGTTGCTCGGCGTCATCGTCCCGGGACTCCTCCTCTGGCTCCGCAGGCCGAGCTGGAAGACCGACGAGCCCGTTCCGGAGGCCGCCGCGTGAGGGAGCGCACGATCTACTGGATCGTCGGCGGAATCCTCGGCGTGCTGCTGATCGCGATGCTCGTCGGCTGGAACTACGACCGCCAGAACGACGAGGCAGACGCAAAGGCGGCGGAGCTGATCGCCGCCTACGAGGAGGCCGGACTCACGGCTCCGGACCAGGACCAGATCGCGCGGACGCTCGGTGACGACGGCGGCCAGGTGTGCGAGACGGCGGACAGCGAGCTCGTGCAGGGCTACTGGAAGCTTCGGCTCATGGTCGGCGGCGAGTTCTATACCCGCGCCGTCAGGCTCGACGGGCGGATCCGCGAGGGCCTGTCGCTGGTCGTCGACGTCTACTGTCCCGAGAAGCGCCCCGACATCGAGGACCTCTTCGAGGAGTGGGACTTCGACGACACCGTCCGCGACTAGCGTTGTAGGGCCGTGGCCCAAGACGCTCTCCGCGAACAGATCAAGTCCTTGATGCCGCAGGCGTGGGAGGACCTCTCGCGAGCGGTCTCGTTCAGGTCGGTCGCCGACGGCAGCGAGCCAGTGGAGTGCGAGCGGATGGCCGAGTGGACGGTCGAGGCGTTCTCGGGCGTCGGCGTCCAGGACGTCCGCGCCCACGAGACCGCCGACGGGAGCAAGACCGTCACCGGCCAGGTCCCGGGGCCGCCGGGCGCGCCGACGGTCCTCCTCTACTTCCATCACGACGTGCAGCCCGCGGCCGACGAAGGCTGGGAGTCCCCACCCTGGGAGCTGACCGCGAGGAACGACCGCTGGTACGGGCGGGGCGCCGCCGACTGCAAGGGAAGCCTGACCGCGCACCTCGCCGCGCTGCGCGCGCTGGGTCAGGAACCGCCCGTGACGGTGAAGATCGTCGGCGAGGGATCCGAGGAGCAGGGAACCGGCGGCCTCGAGAGGTTCGTCGTGGAAAACCCCGACGTGCTCCGCGCGGATGCGATTCTTGTCTGCGACACGGGGAACGTCGCGGTCGGCATTCCGACCCTCACTGCGAGCTTGCGCGGGATGGCCAGAGTCTGGGTCACCGTCCGCACGCTCGGGAGCGCCGTGCACTCGGGCATGTTCGGCGGCGCCGCACCGGACGCGCTCGCCGCGCTCATCCGCATGCTCGACACCATGCGCGACGATCGGGGCAATACGACGATCCGCGGGCTCGACGGGACGCAGAAGTGGCCGGGGGCGGCGTATCCCCCAGAGCAGCTGCGCAAGGACGCCGGCGTGCTCGACGGTGTAGACGTCCTGGGTGACGACGTCGCGGACACGCTGTGGGCGCGACCCGCCGCCACCGTTCTCGGCATCGACTGCCCGCCCGTCGTCGGCTCGTCTGCCGCCGTGCCCCACGAGGCACGCGCCCGCATCGACCTGCGGATTCCGCCCGGCGTGGACGCAAAGGATGCGCAGTCGAAGCTGATCGAGCATTTCGAGGCCGTGGCGCCGTGGAACGTCAAGCTCGAGTTCGAGCGAGAGGCGGACGGGCAGCCCTTCAAGGGCGCGACCGAAGGGCCCGGCTTCGAGGCCATGAGGGGCGCCATGCATGACGCCTATGGACGCGACGTGACACTCCAGGGGCAGGGCGGCTCGATCCCGCTCTGCACGGTCCTGCAGCAGACGTTCCCCGACGCGGAGATCATGCTGCTCGGCGTGGAGGAGCCGCAGTGCCTGATCCACGCGGCCAACGAGAGCGTCGACCCGACCGAGATCGAGAGGATCGCGCTCGCCGAGGTGCTGTTCATGCACAAGTACGCGCAGGCAAGAGCCTCGTAGCGGCCATGGCAACGACCGAGGCTCCCACTCCGTTCACGGCCGAGGACTTCGCCCGGCGGATGGATCGCGCGTCCGAGCAGGCGGAGGCGGCGGGTCTCACCGGCATCCTCGTCGCGCCCGGGCCCGACCTTCTCTACTTCACGGGCTACCAGCCGATCGCGATCACCGAACGGATCACGATGCTCGTCCTCCAGGCGTCGCGCGAGCCGGCCATGATCGTCCCGGTGCTCGAGCGGCCCGACGCCGAGGCCTCGCCGGGAGGCGGAGCCCTGTCGCTCGCCGACTGGTCTGACGGCGCCGACCCCTACGCCGCGACCGCGAAGCTGCTCGACCCGCACGGCAGGTACGCGATCTCGGACTCGGCGTGGGCGATGCACGTGCTCGGCCTGCAGGAAACGCTGCCCGAGTCGGAGTACGTGTCGATGACGAGCACGCTGCCGATGCTCCGCGCCGTCAAAGATGCGGACGAGCTCGAACGACTCGCCGCCGCGGGTGCCGCGGCCGATGCGAGCTTCGAGCAGATCAGGCAGGTGCGTTTCGCCGGTCGTCCCGAGAGCGAGGTCGCCTCCGATCTCGCAGGCTTCCTCCGCGAGCACGGACATTCGGAGATCGACTTCACCGTCGTCGGCTCGGGCCCGAACGGCGCCAACCCCCATCACGAGTTCGGCGAGCGGGTGATCGAGGACGGCGACATGGTCGTGCTCGACTTCGGCGGGATCAAGGACGGCTACGGCTCGGACACGACCCGCACCGTCCACGTCGGCGAACCGGACCGACGACGAACGCGAGGTCTACGAGGTCGTGCGGCAAGCGCAGCAGGCGGGCTTCGAGGCCGTGCGGCCGGGCGTCGAGTGCCAGGAGATCGACCGGGCCGCGCGGCGCGTGATCACCGACGCGGGGTACGGCGAGCAGTTCATCCACCGGACGGGGCACGGCATCGGCCTCACGACGCACGAGCCGCCGTACATGGTCGAGGGCGACACGAATCGACTCGAGCCGGGGATGTGCTTCTCGATCGAGCCCGGCATTTACCTCACGGGGCGCTTCGGCGTTCGGATCGAGGACATCGTCACCGTCACCGACGACGGCGGGCGGCGCTTCAACAACACGTCCCACGAGCTCCAGATCGTCGCGTGAGCGTCCGCGGGGCAGCCTTCCTCGGCATCGGCGCGATGGTCGGCGCCGGCATCTTTGCCCTGCTCGGCGAGGCCGGGGCGGTTGCAGGGTCGGCCGTCTGGCTGTCGTTCCTGCTCGCCGGGATCGTCGCCACGTTGCTCGGCTACAACGTCGTCAAGCTGGGCGTCCGCTACCCGTCCTCCGGCGGCCTGATCGCGTATCTGCTCCAGGGATTCGGAAACGGGCGACTCGTCGGCATCGCCTCATGGCTCGGCTACTTCGCCGCGATCGTGATCGTCTGCTCGATGGTCGCCGTCTCCTTCGGGAGCTATGCGACCTCGCTCTTCGTCGGCGACGACGCCGGGGCCGCCTGGGACAACGTCTTCACCTCGCTCATCGTGGTCGCGATGGCCGCGATCAGCCTGGTCGGCGCGGGCGTCGTCGACCGGGTGCAGTCGCTGATCGTGGTGCTGCTGCTCGGCGTCTTCGCGATCTTCATCGCGGTGACGATCGTCGACGTCGACTGGGATCTGCTCGCGTTCGACGGCTACCCGGCGTTCTCGGACATCATCGCCAGCGTCGCGCTCACCTTCTTCGCCTACCTCGGCTTCAGCGTGATCACCTTCGCGGTCGGCGACCTCCGCGACCCGGCTCGCGAGCTCCCGAAGGCGATGTACGTCGCACTCGGCGTCACGTCCCTCACGTACGTCCTGATCTCGCTGGGCGTCTTCGGGACGCTGACCGTGGACGAGGTCGTCGGCTACGGCGAGACGGCCATCGCGGAGGCGGCGCGGCCGGCGCTCGGTGACGCGGGCTTCACGATCATGGCGATCGCCGCCCTGCTGGCGACCGCGTCGTCCGTCAACGCGACGCTCTACGCCTCCGGCGGATTGACCTCGATGCTGGCCGAGGTCGGCCAGTTCCCGTCGTTCTTCGGGCGAGGGTCCCCGCTCGGCAAGAACGCCGGGCTGCTGATCACCTCGGCGATCGTCCTCGTCGTCTCCAACCTCGTCGACCTCTCGGCGATCGCCTCGGTTGGGAGCGCCTGCTCGCTGATGATCTTCCTCCTCGTCGGGGTCGCGGGCTACCGCCTGCGCTCGGAGACCGGCGCGCTCGGCGCGATCGTGCTGGTGGGAATAGCGGCGACGGGCATCGTGCTCGCCTTCTTTGCGGTGGACACGCTGCGAAATGCTCCGCAGACGTTTGTCGCCATCGTCGCGATCGCCGCACTGGCCGTGATCCTGGACATCATCTGGAAGCGAGTCCGGCCGGAGCCCCCGCCGGCGGCGACCCCAGCGCCGGGCGCATCGGCTCGGTGACGCCGCTGCGAGGTCTGGCACGCGCCGCTCCGCTCGCCGCCATTGGCGTCGCCGGCTTCCTGCTGGGATCCTGCGGCGGCGGCGAGAGCGCGCTCACGACGGCGACGGACCTGACGGCCACGAGGCCAGATGTGACCGCGACCGGCCCGGCCGCCCCGACCCGCACGACGCGGACAGTGACCGCACCGACCAGGACCTCAGAGACGGTCACGGAGCCGGCAGAGACGGTCACCGAGCCGGCGACGACCGAGGAGGCCGAGACCGTCACGACCGTCGAGACGGAGACCGCCGTCGAGACGGAGACGACCGTGATCCCGCCCACCACGGCTCCGACGCCGACGACGACCGCCACGACGGAGGAGAGTGACACGCCCTGGGGCTGGATCGCGCTGGCCCTCGTGCTGGCGGCCGCAGCGGTGCTCGGGCTCCTGCTCTGGAGGCGGCACCGCACGAAAGCGGCTCGATGGTCACGCGGCCTGACGGATCTCTCCAGGCGCAGCCTCGTCGCTCTGGACGACGTCGTCGCCGAGGGCTCGGTCGTGACCGGCCAGGTCCAGGCTCTGGCTGACGAGGCGCGGTCACTCGAAGCGAGCGCGCCCGACGATCCATCGAGAGCAGAGGCAACCGGCCTACGAATGCGGCTCGACGACCTCGCGACGGCTCTCGAGGCGGACCGAAAGCTCAGGCTCGGCTCGACACCGCCGACCGAGGAGCAGCTCGCCTACTCGACGGCTCTCGTCCGCCATCAGACCGAGCAGCTCCAGGACGTGCTTCGTCCACCGGACGCCCGTCAGCCTCCCCCGTGAGCCTCGGCGCTCTGAGAGGATCGCTGCCATGACGGCGGCCGCCGACTCCGGCTCCGCGGCGCGCGCGGCCGCCGCGACCCTCGTCCTGTTCACGCTGGCGTCGGGCCAGTTCCTGATGACGCTGGACAGCTCGGTCATGAACGTCTCGATCGAGGAGGTCGCCGAGGACGTCGGCACGACAGTGACCGGGATCCAGGGCGCGATCACCGCGTACACGCTCGTGATGGCGGCGCTGATGATCACCGGAGCCAAGATCGGCGCGATCATCGGGCGGAAGCGCGCCTTCGCGATCGGCTGCGTCATCTACGGCTGCGGCTCGCTCACCACCTCGCTCGCCCAGAGCCTTCCCGTGCTGCTCTTCGGCTGGTCGTTCCTCGAGGGCGTCGGCGCGGCGCTGATCATGCCGGCGATCGTGGCCCTGGTCGCGGGGAACTTTCCGGCGGAGCGCCGACCTGCCGCGTACGGGCTCGTGGCCGCCGCCGGCGCGGTCGCCGTCGCCGTCGGCCCGCTGATCGGCGGCTTCTGCACGACCTACTTCTCCTGGCGGTGGGTCTTCGCCGGCGAAGTCCTGGTCGTGCTGGTGATCCTGCTCATGACGCGCCGGATCGCGGACGCACCGGTCGAGAAACGACCGCAGCTCGACGTCGTCGGCGCCGTGCTCTCGGCGCTCGGCCTCGGGCTCCTCGTCTTCGGCGTCCTCCGCTCGGGCGAGTGGGGCTGGATCCAGCCCAAGACCGGCGGCCCGTCGTGGGCCGGGCTGTCGCCGACGATCTGGCTCGTCCTCGGCGGGCTCTTCGTGATCTGGATCTTCTTCCGCTGGCAGGCCCGCCGGGAGTCGCACGGCCAGGAGCCGCTCGTCCGTGTGGCGATGCTCCGCAACAGGCAGCTGACGGGCGGTCTGACGATGTTCTTCTTCCAGTTCCTCGTCCAGGCTGGGTTCTTCTTCGTGGTGCCGCTCTTCCTCTCGGTCGCGCTCGGGCTTTCCGCGATCGAGACCGGTGTCCGGCTGCTGCCGCTCTCGGTCACGCTGCTTGCGGCTGCGATCGGCATCCCGAAGCTGTTCCCTCAAGTCTCGCCGCGCCTGGTCGTCCGTCTCGGTTTGCTCTCGCTCCTGGCGGGGACGGTCGTGCTCCTCGGCGGACTTGACCCGGGCGTCGGCCCAGAGGTCGTCTTCGTGCCGATGCTGCTCGTCGGGCTCGGGATCGGCGCACTCGCGTCGCAGCTCGGCGCTGTCACGGTCTCGGCGGTGCCGGACGAGGACAGCCCGGAGGTCGGCGGCCTCCAGAACACGATGACGAACCTCGGTGCCTCGCTCGGCACGGCGCTGGCCGGCTCGCTGCTGATCGCGTCGCTCACGTCGGCGTTCCTCCTGAACGTCCAGCAGAGCCAGGCGATCCCTGCGAGCGCGAAGCAGCAGGCGCAGGTCGAGCTCGCCGGGCGGCGTGCCGTTCGTCTCCGACGCGGACCTCGAGACCGCCCTCGAGGAGGCAGGCGCCGCTCCCGAGACAACCGAGGCGGCTCTCGACGCCTACAGCGATGCGCGCTTGGATGGCCTCCGCTCTGCCCTTGCGATCCTCGCGGTACTCGCGGTGCTCGCCCTGTTCCTGGCGCAGGCCATCCCGACGAGACCGATAGGGGCGGCGGCCGAGACCTAGTCGCTCCCGTTTGCCCTGTTTCAGGGCCGGGAACCAGGCAGGTTGTGCCGAGAACCAGTTGGACGCCGTCGCTGACGGTCACTGAGTGCGCAGGACGCGTGAGGCTCCAGCTCGGCGTCATCGCCCGCGGTGAAGGCGCGTCGCTTCAGGACGCCGCCGACGACCTGATCCGCCGCCTGCTCAGGCTCGTGCTCGCCTTCCGCTCGAGCGGGTTCAAGGCGTCCTCGGAGGCTCGGCTCGACCTCGAGACGATCGACTATCCTCTACGAGCTCGGCGAGATCGCCGCCGGCCGGCGGCGACATCCGCGAGCACGTGTTCGGCTGACCCGTCGCTACTGCCTCGCCATCGCCACCCGGAGACGCTCCTCGGGCGAGATCAGGTGGTCGGCGTCGGCGGCATCGTCGCCGAGGTCGATCTCCACCCACTTGACCCGCCCCGTGAACTCGGTCGCGCCCGCAGTAACGTCGTCGCTGACCGGCGTGGCGCTGTCCGACCCGATGTCGGTCGTCTCGTCGGCCGAGAAGGCCATCGGCACGGTCGCGTCGACACGACCTTCGCCGACCTTCTCGCCGTCGAGAAAGAGGACTGCGTCACCGCCCTTTCCGAGCCCACCGCCGTCGTAGGAGAACTCGACGCGGACCTGGTGGTCGCCTGCGGGGATCGGCGATTCGCCGTACACCTTGAACTGCTGGAGCCCGAAGAGGTTGTAGCAGTACGCCGGCTTGCCCTCGTGGGCATAGAGCGTCCAACCGCCGAACGCGCCGCCCTGCGCGACGATCACGCCCTCGGCGCCGCTCTCCGGCACCTCGATCTCGGCCGTGACCGCGTGGGACTTGTTCTTGAGCGGGACGACGGAGTTCTCCGACAGCCTGCCCATCCCGCCGAAGAGCAGCTGACGATTGCCCTTGATCAGCTGCGGCCGTCCGGCGAGATCGGGGTTGAACCGTTCGAACCGGCGGTCGTCGAGCGGCAGCACGTTGTACTTCCCGGCCTCGATCAGGAACAGCCGCTGGAGCTCGCGGAGCTTCTCGGGCTGCTCGGCCGCGAGGTCGTGTGCCTGCGTCCAGTCGTCGGGCCCGTAGAGCTCCCAGACGTCGTCGTCGAAGGCAGGCGACTCGGTCGCCACCCAGGGGATGCTGTGCCGTGTGACCGCGGTCCAGCCCTTGTGGTAGATGCCGCGGTTGCAGAACATCTCGAAGTACTGCGTCTCGCGGCTCTCGGCGGCGCCCGCGTCGTCGAACGACGTCGCCATCGAGACGCCGTGCAGCGGCATCTGCTGGATGCCGTTGACGGAGGTCGGCTCGGGCAGACCGGCGACGTCGAGGACCGTGGCGGCGACGTCGATCACGTGGTGGAACTGGGTGCGGACTTCGCCCTTGGCCTTGATCCCGTTCGGCCAGTGCACGATCGTGCCGTTCCGGGTCCCGCCCCAGTGCGAGGCGACCTGCTTCGTCCACTGGAACGGCGTGTCCATTGCATGGGCCCAGCCGACCGCGTAGTGGTTGTACGCGGTCGGGGTGCCGAACTCGTTGATGCGTGCCGTCATGAAGTCGACCGTCTCGAGCCCGAAGGCGCCGTTGAGGATGATGAGCTCGTTGAAGCAGCCGTTGGGGGTGCCTTCAGCGGAGGCGCCGTTGTCACCGACGATCACATACACGAGCGTGTCGTCGAGGATCTCGAGGTCTTCGAGGGCGTCGATGAGCCGGCCGACGTGGTGGTCGGTGTGCTCCATGAACCCGGCGTAGACCTCCATCTGCCGGGCAAGGATCGGCTTCATCTCGTCGGGCATGTCGTCCCAGCCCGGGATCTCGGCGGGCCGCGCCGTGAGCTCCCCGTCCTCCGGGATCACGCCGAGCTTCTTCTGGCGCTCGAACGTCTCCTCGCGCAGCTTGTCCCAGCCCTGGTCGAACTTGCCCTTGTACTTGTCGGACCATTCGGTCGGGACGTGGTGCGGTGCGTGCGTGGCGCCGGGCGCGTAGTAGATGAAGAACGGCTTGTCCGGCATCAGCGCCTTCTGCTGGCGGATCCAGTCGATCGCGTGATCCGTCATGTCCTCCGTGAAGTGGTAGCCCTCCTCGGGCGTGCGGTCGGGCTCGACCGGCACGGTGTCCTGGTAGATCGCGGGTGCGTACTGGTTCGTCTCGCCGCCGATGAAGCCGTAGAAGTGCTCGAAGCCGCTGCCGGTCGGCCAGCCGTGGAACGGTCCCATCGGGCTCGTCTCCCAGACCGGCACCTCGTGGCACTTGCCGAACTGCGCCGTCGAGTAGCCGTTCAGCTTCAGCGTCTCCGCCAGCGGAGCTGCTGACTTCGGCCTGATCGAGTTGTAGCCCGGGCGCCGAGGTCGCGATCTCGGTGATGCCGCCCATGCCGACGGCGTGGTGGTTGCGCCCGGTGAGGAGTGCCTGCCGCGTCGGCGAGCAGAGCGCGGTCGTGTGGAAGCGGTTGTAGCGGAGCCCCTTCTCCGCGAGACGTTCGAAGTTCGGCGTCTGGCAGGGCCCGCCGAAGGCCGACGAGGAGCCGAAGCCGGCGTCGTCGATCAGGATCACGAGCACGTTCGGCGCGCCTTCAGGCGGCCTGAGCGGCTCGATCGGCGGGAACGACGTGTCCGGGTCCTTCGCGTCGAAGGTCGTCACGCCGACGTGCTGCGGGTCCGGGATGGGCAGAACCTGGCGCTGAAGGTCTGGCATGGGGTCTCCTCGTTTGGCGGCTTGCTCGACCAGCCTTCCGGTCGGTGCAGGCGCCTTCATCGCCCAATCGGGATGATGATGCCGTCCTGGCCCGGGCCGGATGATGGAGCGGGCTCTCGGGGCTCCGCTCAGGGCCGGGAACCAGGCGGGTATGCGCCGGAGGCGAGCCCTAATGGGGCGTCTGCGCGGTCGACAAGGCCCCGAGCTCTCGCGCACGAGCGATCGCGTCCTCCCGCGACGAGACCCGAAGCTTCTGGTAGATCGACTTGGTGTGTGAGTGGATCGTGTTGAAGGAAAGAAAGAGCACCTTGCCGATCTCTCGCTTGGTCAGGCCGTCCGCGAGGTAGCGGAGAACCTCGAGCTCGCGCTCTGTCAGGTCGCTGTCACCGTCGACTCGACGGTGGGCCGGCGTCAGCGTGCGCGCGACTTCGACGAGGCGGGCGCTCAGGACTCCTGGATCCGGGCAGCTCGCAAGGAGTTTCCTCGCCTCCTCGAGCATCGCCCGCGCGGGAGCGGGTGCCTCGAGAGCGCAGCGCACCGGGGCTGACACGAGCAGCGCATCCGCAATGTCCAGCGGCTGGCCTCGGGCCCGAAGGTTCGCCAGGCCTCGGTCGAGCAGTTTCCCTGCCTCCTCGGGCTCGTTACTGCGGGCGAGGGCGGCGCCAAGGGCCACATGAGCGAGGCCTGCGCCGGGCTCGTCGGTAACGCCGTGAGCCTCGAGCGTGCTCAGCGCCCGCCGAGCCGCCGTCACGGCGATGTCGATGTCGCCGGCCTCGAGCGAGATCCGCGCGAGCATCGCCCTCGCGATGCCGACGACGAGCCACTCGTTCGAGCGCGCGGCGAGGAAGGCGGCCTGCTCGAGAGGCGCGCGGGCCGCCTCGTCCTCGCCCGTAAGACACCGCGCCCATCCGAGCGCGAGTAGAGAGACAGGTCTTCCGACCGAGAACGAGTCGTCCAGGAGCTCAGAGGCCCGTGCGGCGGCGCCCAGCATGCGGGCCGAGTCGCCCCAGGGGAAGTAGGCACGGATCAGGGCGGTCGCGGCGTCGAACGGGACGCCGCACGGCATCGGCCGCTCGGATCCGGCCAACTCCGCTGACTCGAGCGCGGCGAGCGAGTCTTCGCGGCGATTGAGCACGCTCAGCGCCCAGGCGCTAACGACTGCGAGTCGCGGATCTCGCTCGACGTTCGCCCTGGGAAGTTCGTCGAGCTCGCGGAGGATTGCCGCGGCGTCGTCCTGCTCGAGCGAGGGGCGCCAGTCTTCCAAGACCAACGTGATCGCGCTCTCGGACGCATTGGCGGCAACGGCGTGACGCACGGCCTCGTACCGGTAGCCCTCCGGACCGAGCCACTCGGAGGCCCGCTGGTGCACGGCACGGGCGAGTTCGGGATCGCTCTGGAGCAGTCGGTTCCGGAGCACGTCCGCGAACAACTCGTGGTAGCGGTACCACTCCCGGCGGTCGTCGAGCGGGATCAGGAAGAGGTTGGCTCGCTCGAGCTCGACCAACACCTCGGCTGACCCCTGCCGCCCGGTGGCCGCGTCGCAGAGAGCTCCACACATCGTGTCGAGAGCTGACGTCTCGAGCAAGAACTGGTGGCGCTCCTCATCAAGCGTATTGAGCACGACCTCGGTCAAGTAGTCGACGATGTGACGGCTGGCGCCGCCAAAGTGCGCGACGAAACCGGCCCGATCATCCGCTTGAGAAAGCGACATCGCCGCCAGGTGAACGCCGACCGGCCAGCCTTCGGTGCGCCCATGCAGCACGCTCAGGCTCTCAGTCGCGAGGCCGAGGTGCAGGATCTCGTTGAGGAACGTGGCTGACTCGGCCTCGGTGAAGCTGAGGTCTACGGCACGAAGCTCGAGCAGCTCCTCGAGGGCGCGCAGCCTCCCCATCGGGATCGGTGGATCCGAGCGCGTCGAGAGGGCCACTGTGACGTTCCCCGGCGTCCGTTCGAGGAAGAAATTGAGCGAGTCATGGCAGCTGCGATTCGTGATCTCCTGATAGTCGTCGAGCACGAGGACGAGGTTCTCGCTGAGCCCTTCCAGCTCGTGGAGCACAGCCGGGACGACCGCATCCACAACATCCGCGCGCGGCTCGCTCAGTGCAGTCAACGCGGCGGCGCCGCATTCAGGCGCTACCTGCCCGATTGCGTGAACGATGTAGCTCCAGAACGTGACGGGGTCGTTGTCCCCCGAGTCGAGGGAGACGCAGGCAAAGGGGCGGGCATCGACCTCGCGCCACTGCGCGAGGAGGGTCGTCTTTCCGAACCCCGGCGGCGCAGCAAACAGGACGAGCTTCGGCGCCGAATCGCGCAGCACCTCGGTGCAGCGCGGGCGGGGGAGAGCGTCGCGCGGGGCGCGAACTCGATCAAACTTCCACTCGAAGACGGCCCAATCGTCGGTGGGGGCACCTATGAGTCGATCGACCGCAGTCGACGTGGCGGTCACGTCGAGGAGAGCCTGACGCGCCGGTGGGGGACGAGCGCCTTGGTCACGTTGCCTCTCGGTAGGCGGTGCCCTTTTCCGTACGCGACCAGCGTCGCTCACGAGAGCGTCAGTGGCAATGGAGGCCTGCACGGAACTTCGGTCGTGCCAACGCCCGGGGTGCGTGCACCCCCAACCTGTCTCTCGTGTCGCATTTCACCTGGGTGAACGGCATCGGCGGGTGAAGTCTGAGGCGCAGACCGGCCGGAGAATGGCGGAGGGAAGGGACGACGTTGTCCACGCACGAGAGAAGGAGCTGAGATGACCGACTACCCCCAGACGCAAGCCGCGGAAGTCAGCGAATCCGCCGGCGCGGGCTACGTCTTCGCCGGCGTCATCCTGATCATCGTCGGCTGCTTTCAGGCCATCGCCGGCCTGGCCGCGATCTTCGAGGACGAGTTCTTCGTCGTGTCGCCGAACTACGTCTTCGAGGTCGACACCACAACGTGGGGTTGGATCCATCTGATTCTGGGCGTGGTCCTCGCCTTCGCGGGCTACTCGCTCTTCGCGGCCAAGACGTGGGCGCGCGTGGTCGGCGTGACTCTCGCAGCGCTGAGCGCGATCGTGAACTTCTTCTTCATCCCGTACTACCCGTTCTGGTCGATCCTGATCATCGCGCTGGACATCTGGGTGATCTGGGCCTTGACGCGGTCGGTTTCGTCAGCGGAGGAGCTGACGACCAGCGAGATGATTGGATGGACACGGGTGGAAGGTGATGCGTCGACCGCCGCCCCGACCAGGACCTAGCGGGTCGAAGAGCGTCATGAAGGCTTACGTGAACGGGCGCAACGCGGTCGCGGCGGTCATGTCGCACCTGCGAAAGCCGCGCTTTCGCCGCCGGCTAGCACGGGGACTCGACGGCGTGGTCCATCGGGTTTCGGCGCGTCTTGCCGTCCCGCCGGCGCGGACTGCGGCGATGGCTGCCGCTGAGACACTGAGACACTGACTACCGAGATCACGACAATGGCCACAACAGAGACCCCCACGCTTTCCGATCAGGACCTCGCCGAGCTGGTTGCGTTGACGAAAGGCGCCGACAGCGTGGAGCTCAAGTTGACCGTGCCGGTGTCAGACCGGAGTCGCGGAGCGGAGGCGCTCGGGGTGGATCCCCTCGACGCTCAGATTCGGCAGGTCTACTTCTTCGACACGCCGGAGCTCGCGCTCAACAAGAGCGGCGTCGTCGTCCGTGCCCGCCGCGTCCAGGGGAAGGGGGACGATACGGTCGTGAAGCTGCGCCCGGTGGTCCCGAAGGAGCTTCCGGCCGCGCTACGCCGCTCGCCGAACTTCGGCGTCGAGGTCGATGCCATGCCGGGCGGGTTCGTCTGCTCGGGATCGATGAAGCGCGCGCTGAAGACACCCGTCGTCAGGGATGCGGTGTTCGGGAAGCGGCGGCTCAGCAAGCTCTACTCCAAGGAGCAGCGGGCCCTCTACGCGGCGCACGCACCCGCGGGGCTGGAGCTGGACGACCTCTCGATCCTCGGCCCGCTCTCCGTGCTCAAGCTGAAGTTCGCGCCTGAGGGCTTCGACCGCAAACTCGTTTCCGAGCTTTGGCTCTACCCGGACAACTCCATGATCCTCGAGCTGTCGACGAAATGCGCGCCCTCGGAGACGTTCCAGGTCGTCGCCGAATCGAAGGCATTCCTGACGCAAAACGGCGTCGAGCTCACCGGTGAGCAGGAGACCAAGACGAAGAAGGCGCTCCAGTACTTCTCGAAGCAGCTGCGGGCAGACGGCGACTAGGGCGCGGTCGAGCGCGCGTCCTCGGCTTCCCGCTCCTCCGACAGGAACGCAAGGGTGGCCCTGA
Organism: uncultured Actinomycetes bacterium; assembly: GCA_963847235.1. GTDB lineage: Bacteria > Actinomycetota > Thermoleophilia > Gaiellales > Gaiellaceae > JACDAN01. The sequence continues at coordinate 99,100 of CAWJYU010000013.1, forward strand.
CCCGCTTGCTGGCGTCCTCCGCGTCGGAGAGATCCAGCTTGGAGAAGATGTGGTTGATGTGCTTTTCGACGGCTCGCTTCGTGAGCACGAGCGACTCGGCGATTGCGCTGTTGCTCTTCCCCTGAGCGATCAGGGCGAGGACCTCGCGCTCCCGCGGAGTGAGAGCCGCCAGGGACGAGCGCTTGGAGTGAGTCTTCGACCCGACGAGCTGGTCCACGATCCTCGTGTCCAGGACTGAGCCGCCCTCTGCGACGGTCTCGATGGCGGAGACGAGCTGTGCGCGGTCGTGCACGCGCTCCTTGAGCAGGTACCCGCGGCCGTCCGAGCCCGACTCGAGCAGCGCAAGCGCGTAGACCGGCTCGGTGTACTGGCTGAGCACCACCACTCCCACGTCCGGGTTGGTCTCCCGCATGAGCGCCGCGAACCGGATCCCCTCGTCGTTGTGCGACGGGGGCATCCGGATGTCCGTCAACACCACGTCTGGTGGATCGGCCTCGATCGCTTCGAGCAGCGAGGGCAGGTCTGCGTAGGCGCCTACGAGCTCGATGTTCTGCTGTCCGGCGAGCACCTGCGCAAGGCCCTCTCGCACGAGCAGACTGTCGTCCGCGATGACGACGCGAATGGGCACGGACGCACGATAACTAGGCGTCAATGCGCGATCGTCATGCACGCACCCCACGCGAAGACATGCACAAGATCGGACGGACACAGGCAGGCGTCATTGCAGGCCCTGTTTACGCGGACGAAGGTGGGGTACTACGACCGCGGCTCGTCAGTCCTGGCACCCGAATCGACACCAATCAGACACCAGATGGACACACGAGAGCGAGGAACCGCGATTGGACGGCGAGCACGGGTCGGCGTCGGGGTGATGACGGTCGACGACCAAGCCGTGTTCCGCCAGGCCGCACGGGAGGTGATCGAGGCCACCGACGGCTTCGAGTACTTGGGCGAGGCCGGCTCCGGGGAGGAGGCGCTCGCGCTCGCGGGCGAGCTCGATCCCGACCTCGTGCTGGTCGACGTCCGCATGCCCGGGATCGACGGATTCGAGACGGCGCGCCGCCTCAGCGCCGCACATCCCGCTTCCACTGTCGTGCTGATCTCGACCGAGAGCCTCGAGGAGCATCCGTCCCGGGTCGAGATGTTCGGCGCGGCGGCGTTCGTCCGGAAGGAGGACTTCGGGCCCGCTCTGCTCCGACGGTTGTGGGCCGACCACGGCCGACGTCCGCTCGCCCCTGACGGACCGACTAGAGGTCAGCCGCTGCGACCGTCGGAGCCGGAGTGGTCGACGGGACCAACCGCTGCGTGGCGGCGTCGGCGACCGGGATGTTCGCCCGGACCGTGGTACCCCGTCCCGGCGTCGACTCGACCACGAGCGTCCCTCCGAGCGCGGCGATCCGGTCTGAGATGTTCGCCAGCCCTTGACCCGCGTGCCGGGCCGATTCGACGTCGTAACCGATGCCGTCGTCGACGATCTCGAAGGAGAGCCGGCCATCGCCGTCCCAGAGCCGAACTACCGAGGTCGCGCCCAAGCTGGCGTGCTTGTCGACGTTCTGGAGGCCTTCCACGCAGCAGAAGTAGACGGCGGCCTCCACGTCCTCGGGGTAGCGGCCGATCTCTGCAACCTCGAGCGTCGCCGGTGAAGCCGAACGCCGCACGACGCTGGCCAGAGCCTGCTGGAGTCCGAACTCGCGAAGCAGAGGCGGGTAGAGGCCATGGGCGAGGTCGCGGAGCTCCCCAGAATCTCCTCGAGCTCCTTGCCGACGGCGTCGAGCCGCTGTGCGCCCTCTGGATCCGCGAGCTCGCGGGCCAGGCCGACTCTGATGCTCAGTGCGACCAAGTGCTGCTGCGCCCCGTCATGGAGGTCGCGCTCGATCTTGCGGCGCTCGTTGTCGCCCGTTGCCACGATGCGAGCACGCGTCGCGTGGAGCTCTTCGTTCGTCGACTGGAGCTCGGCCGTCAAGCGACCGTTCTCGATGGCCAGCAGTAGCGCCTGACCGGCGGCTGCGACGAGCTCTGGGTCGGTGTCCAGAGCCGCGTCGTGCCTGATCACCGCCACGGTTTCGCCGTTCCGCGTGACCGGAGTCGACGACTGGCGTGCCGGAGGCGCGGACGGAAGAGGCTCGCCGCTCGAGTCGACAAAGCCGCCGGCCTGCTCGAGTCTGAACCCGATCTCGAGCGATGGATCATCGAGTGCATCGGCCAGCGTCGTGCGCAGCTCAGCGGCGCTCGGGCTCTCTACCAGGCGGGTGACGATCTTCTTTAACGCCGTCGCGGCGAAGAATGTGCTTACCACGATCGAAAGCACAAATCCGTAGGGAAGCAGGGCGCGACAAACCGCGAGGAACCAGCCGACGTCCGAGATCGTGCTGGGATCCAGATCGAGATGATCGCCGACGATGCCGTGGAAGATCAGGACGGTCGCCGCAAGCATCACGGCGGGTACGTAGACGGGAATGAGCGCGCGCCTGCGCGGTCGAGTTGCCGTCGCCAGGCGGTAGAACAAGACCGCGAGAGTCCCCACTCCGAGCGCGAGCGTCAGGTACGAACCGTTGCTGCCGAACCCGTCGGCGATCGTCGGACGGTCGGCGATCATGAAGGCGTTCGTGGGACACCCCGCGTTGCAGCCGGCAATCGGCCCGCCGCCGCTCACGACGGGCGAGAAGAAAAGCTGAGGAAAGGACGATGTAAAGAAGGAAAGCGCCCATCCCGCGAGCAGCAGCCGCTCCACCCAGCCGCCAAGCCGTCCGTCGGGGAAGGCGAAGATGACATAGAAGGCCAGGACGAACGACGGGAAGTCACCGAACACACCGATGCTGTGGAGCACGGGATCGGACGCCCCTTGCAGCGACATGACGACCGACGCAAGCGCCAGCGCCACGAACGCGAGGCCGAGGCGGTTGCCGGGACGTCGCACCAGCCAGTAGAGCGCCGCGCTGGACCATCCCACGATGATCACGGCCCGCTGGATGCCGTACGCAATCGGATCGACGAGGTGGTCGCTCGTCGCGAGGAGCAGACCCGCTCCGATCGCGACGAGAACCGCAGCGATCGCAGCGGCGATCAGGACGCCGCGTCGAGCGAGGATCGTCGCGACGGTAGGCGACGTCGCTGAAGCGGCTCCATGCTGTGCGACGGCCGTGGACACACCAACCCTCCCGAATTGCGACGGCGATGTCTATTTAGCCAGGGACACCGCCGCCTGTCCAGTCAACGCCTCGCGACGGCGCGCTGCGGCGGCTAGAATCCGTGCGCTCGATCAGCTCGACGCGGTAGACCGATCGGCCGTGCGCGAGGCGGTCCACTTCACCCGGGTGAACGAGGCTGGCGGGTGATGTGAGCACGCCGGTCCCTGGCGAAACTGGGAAAGCGAATGGAATCGGAACAGCGAGGCAGAAACCCTCCTGCGTCGCCTGGCGACGCCGCCGACGGGCCGGTAGCTGACACACGCTCTGCAGTGTCCGTGACCGAGACGATCGAGCAGCCGCTGGATACGGGCGTATCCGAAGCTCGCGTGCCTACGTGGGTCTGGGTCGTCTTGGGCGTGCTGGGTGCAGCGATGGTCGCGGTGTCGCTCGGTCTGTTCCTCGAGGCTCGCGACGCGTCGGAGAAGGCGGAAGCTGCCTCGACGTCGGCCGCCCAGCTCATGGACCGTCTCATCGCGGACGTCCAGACGACCAACAACGAGCTCAACACCTTCAACCAGCAGTTCGAGTCCGCCACCACCTCCGCTCAGGCCGCGGTGTCGTCCGCACAGGCGAAGAAAGAGCAGTCCAACCGCTCAACCCCGAGCGAACAGAGCCCATGACGACGCCGAAGTCCTCCGCAGACGTGGAGTCGGATTCCACCTCTGAAGCGGACGAGAGCGAGACGCTCGCGGAGTCTGCAGCTACGGAGCCCCGCGCAGATTCGGAGGCGGAGCCGGAGCTGGATGTGCCTTCCGAGGTAGGCGAGAGCGAGTCGCCGGCGGAGTCTGCGACCACGCAGCCCGCTGTGGAGGCTGAGCCGGATACCGCCGCCGTCGCAGCGCCGACGGCCGACTCCGCGGAAGCGGAGCCGGCCGTCGAGGCTGCGGTCGCGGACGCGATGCCCGAGGAGTCTCCGACCACTCCACAGCGGGCTGCGCGAGCGCCGGCCTGGGCGTGGGTCGCGATCACGCTCATGGCACTGCTGCTCCTGTCAGGCCTGATCACGCTGGCAGTCGCACGCAACGCCAACCCGAGCACGCCGGCAGCCGTCGAGGACGCTCAGACGCTGATCACGGAGCTAGAGACGCTCAACGGCTACCTGGCGACGACGAACCAGCTCATGGCGAACGCGATCGCGAGCGCCGAGCAGTTGAGCGCGGCCGCGCAGACCAAGCTCGCAGGCTTGTCGGCAAAGCTCGCCGACGCCGAGCCCCGCGTCGGACAGGCGCGCGCGCTTCTCGGCGACCAGCTCTCCGGGCCGACGCGCTCCGAGCTCGACCAGGTTCAGCAGCAGCTTCAGTCTCACCGGCTGACTCTCACGCAGCGGACCGAGCGGCTCGAAGAGCAACTGCTCGCGACGATCAGCGGGGCTGTCGCCGGCCTCGATGACAGGGTCGGAGGCGCAACGGGCAGTCGCGCGAGCGCTAACGAGGCTCGGATCGCGGCGCTCGAGAGCAAGCAGGCCGAGACCGACGCGTTCAGGGCTCAGCTCCAGGCCGAGGCCGACCGGCTCAGGGCCGAGGCCGAGCTGGTCAGGGCGGCCGTTCAGGCCCAGCGGGGCGCCATTGAGGCCCAGCGGGACGCCATTCAGGCCCAGCGCGAGCGTGCGCAAGACCTCGCTGCTGAGATCCGACAGCTGAGGCGGACCGTGGCGGCGCTCCGGCGGATCGTCGACAGGCTGAGCTCGAGGCGGCCCTAGTAGCGACTTCCCAGTCGGCGTTGGCGTCGGCGCGTCTAGCGGGTGTCGCCCGCGTGCGCCGATTCGAACGCCGCGACTGCAGCGCGGACGTTGGGGAAGATACGGTCTGGCCCGATCCGCGCTGTGAGGCCCGTCTCCTCGAAGATCTCGCGCTGGCGTCCCTTCAGGCGGGCGAAACAGAGCGCGATGCCGCGTTGATCGAGCTCGTCATGGAGTCGAGTCAGCACGTCGATCGCGGTGGCGTCGAGGTACGTCCACGCCTCGGCGTTGAGCACCAACCACCTGACGTCGTCGGTAGCGTCGACAAGCTCGAGCACACGCTCTCGGAGGTACGCGGCGTTGACGAAGAAGGGCGGCGCATCGAAGCGATACACGAGCAGTCCGGGCACTGTCTCGGCACCCTCCCAGCGCGCGATGTCGTGATAGCCGTCGACGTCGTCGACGCGACCGAGTACGGCATCGTGCGGGCGCGCCGCGCGGTAGAGGAACACGCCGGTTGAAAGCGCGATCGCGACGACGACGCCGCCGACGACGCCGAACACGAGCACGCCTCCGAAGGCGACGAGCGCGAGCGCGACCTCGGCCGGGCGGACGTGTCGAAGGCGCCAGATCGAGCGGATGTTGATCAGCCCTGCGGCGGCGAAGACGATGATCACTCCGAGCGCCGCGGTCGGCAGCGGCTCGATCAGGGGCATCGCAAAGAGGAGGAAGAGCCCGACGACCGCCGCGGCGACGATGACAGCAGCCTGGGACTTCGCGCCTGTGGAGTCGTTGACCGCGGACCGCGAGTTGGAGGAGGAGACGGGAAACGCCCCTGTCAGGCCGCCGACGAGATTGGCGCCGCCGATCGCCGTCAGCTCACGGTTGGCGTCGACTTCGTAGCCGTGCTTCTGGGCGAAGGTGCGCACGGTCGCGACGACATCGGCGAAGGCGACGAGCGAGAACGCCGCCGCGGGAAGCATGAGATCGAGGAAGTCGCCTGCCCCGACACCTGGCAGCCCGAACGAGGGGAGGCCGCCCTCGACCTCGCCGACGACGGCAATCTCGTGATCCTCGAGGTCGACGAGCGCCGCGATCACGAGTGCGAGCGCGAGCACCACGAGAGACGGGGGCAGGACAGGAAGGAAGCGCCGAGTCGCGACCGCCGCCGCCAGCAGCAGCCGCGCTCAGGAGCACGGTCGGCCCGTTCGCGTCGCCGAGCTCCGACAAGACCTCCCACACGACGGCGAAGAAGTCGTCCACCCCGACGCTGATCCCGAGGAGCTTGCCCAGCTGGGACGAGATCACGATCAGCGCGACCCCGTTGATGTAGCCGAGCAGCACCGGCTTGCCGAAGAAGTCCGCCACGAACCCCAGCCGGAGCGCACCCGCCAGGAAGAGCAGGAGACCCATCGCCAGCGCCAACGCCGCTGCGAGCGCCGCATAGCGCGCCGGGTCGACTTCCCCACCTTCCATCGCGAGCGGCGCCACCGTCACCCCGGTCAGCGCCGCGAGCGTGGCGTCGGGCCCGATCACGTGCTGCCGCGACGTCCCGAGCAGCCCGTAGACAGCGAGCGGCAGGAAGGTCCCGTAGAGGCCGTAGACGACCGGCAGGCCGGCCAGCTCCGCCATCGCCAGCGACGACGGGCACCGCCACCGCTCCCACCGTGACTCCCGCCACGACATCGGACCGGAGGTACGAGCGCGGATAGCGCAACAGCGACGCCAGGCCCGGCGCCGCCTCGGCCAACGACCGCGGAACGAGCTCGTGCGCGTACGAGGCCAGTGCGCCGCGAGAGGGGTCGTGCGTCACGTCACCGACCCGACGTCGACCTCGAGTCTCTCGCGCCGCGTCCTACGAGGCCTCGCGGCGCGCCGGCCACCAGGCCGGCTCCTCGGCGGTTCCGGTCTGGACTGCGAGGGCAAGCGAGTCGAAGACCGACCACGCCTCGACGATCTTGTCGTCGTCGAGCATCAGAAACGTGGAGCCGTTGACCTCGATCGCATTGCCGCTCGCCGGCAGATCGGGTTGCTGCTCGCCCGTGTGCGTGCCCGTGAGCACCCACTCGATGGCGATCTGGTCCTTCGCGCGGATCTCCTGCGAGAGCTCCATCCTGATGTCGGGCACGATCGAACGCCAGTACGCGATGCTTTCCTCAGCCAGAGCGGGGCCGCTCTCGTTGGGACCAAGGTCGGGAGAGAAGCCGTTCATGAAGACGGCACAGTTCGGCGCGACGTGCTTCTCAGCCTCGCTGAAGTCGCCCTCGTTCCAAGCGGCCACGAGGAACTTCACGGCCTGATGCTTCGGCTCGTGCTCCTCCTGCTTGCCGTGTCTGAAGTGCCTCACGGCCAGAGCGCCGAGTGTTGGAATGATCGCCACCTCGACGTCGGCGGGCAACAGGAGCTTGGCCAGCACCCAGCTGCAGAGAGCCGCGAGCGTCAAGAGCAGGACGTCCCGCGTTCGTCGGGCGGTCTCGTCGATTGTGAGCGCTCGGGTCATAAGAACCTCCTGTGATTCGATCGTGGCCTCACCACGGGGCACCTCCTCGGTTAGCGCCTTGGCGTTGGCGGGACCCTTAATCGGGAAGTCAATGCCGAGATGACTTTGGCCCGCAGAGCTCTCCTTTTCTCATGACGATCGCTGAGGCCGCCGCCTAGGCGCTGATCCCGTGGGCTGCGGCGACGTGCGCGCCCTCCTCGTGCAGCGCCTTCTCGTCGTCGTGGGTGCCCGGCTTGAGGTCGTAGACGACTTTCTTCACCGTGCCGGTGAAGGGGTAGGGCGATTTGGCCGCGTAGGCGCGGTCGACGGGCAGGCCGTTGTCGCGGCCGACGTCCATGCCGGCGTAGGCCGTGAAGCGGACTGCGACCGTGCTCTCGATCCGCCCATCGCCGATCTTCTCGTCGTTCGCGTACAAGGAGACCGTTCCGCCGGCCCTGCGCTCCTGCCGGTCGGCGTCGAATTGCATACCGACGGTGACGTCCCCGGTCGGGATCGGCTCGGTCGAGACTTGCTCGTACCGCTCGACGCCCATCGTCGAATAGCTGTGGTGCAGCAGCCCGTCTTCGTCGACCCAGAGCGAGAAGCCGCCCATCTCGTCCCCCTCGGCGACGATCACGCCCTCGGCACCCTCGTCGGGGACCGAGAGCTCCGCCTCGATCGCGTAGGAGCGGCCGTAGACGCGCGGGATCATCCCGGAGGCGATGTTCTCGACGTCGCCGTAGAACGTCTGGGTCGTGATCGTCGGCATCGGCGGCAGGATCCCGAAGAAGACCGAGAACGCCGCCAGCAGCGGCAACACGTTGTGCTTCTCGGCCTCCTCCCAGAAGAGCTCCTTCAACTCGGCGAGCTTCTCCGGGTTCTCCGCGGCGAGGTCCTTCGCCTGGCTGAAGTCGTCGGGCAGGTAGTACAGCTCCCAGGTGTCCTGCTCCGGGTCGTAGGCTCCGGGGGCCAACTTGGCCATCGTCGGCGGCGAAAGGTCCCACGGGATGCGGTCGAGCTTGCAGGCGGCCCACCAGCCGTCCTTGTAGATCGCCCGGTTGGCCACGATCTCGAAGTACTGCACGGTGTGGCGCTCCGGTGCGTTCGCGTCCTCGAAGGTGTAGAGAAAACTCGTCCCCTCCATCGGCTTCTGATCGATCCCGTCCACGACCTTGGGCTCCGGGATACCGGCGGCTTCGAGGATCGTCGGCCCGACGTCGATGACGTGAGTGAACTGGCTGCGCAACCCGCCGGCATCCTTGATCCGCTCCGGCCAGGCGACCACCGTGGCGTTGCGCGTGCCGCCGAGGTGGGAGGCGACCTGCTTGCCCCACTGGAACGGCGTGTTCCCGGCCCACGCCCAGGCGGACGCGTAGTGCGGCGCGAACGCGTCGGTGCCCCACGCGTCGAGCCCGCCGTACTGCTCGATCAGCGAGAGCTGCTGGTCGGCGGTGAGGGCGAACCCGTTCTGCATGGTCAGCTCGTTGAAGGAGCCGGTCAGCGTTCCCTCCAGGCTCGCGCCGTTGTCCCCGAAGATGTAGATGACGAGCGTGTTGTCGAGCTCGCCCATCTCCGCGACCGCCTCGAGCAGGCGGCCGACGTTCCAGTCGGCGTTCTCCTGGAAACCGGCATAGACCTCCATCTGCCGCGCGTACAGCGTCTTCTCGGCGTCCGAGAGCGAGTCCCAAGCGGGGAGTGCGTCCGGTCTCGGCGTGAGCTCCGCGTCCGGCGGGATCACCCCCAGCGCCTTCTGCCGTTCGAAGGTCTCCTCGCGGAGCACGTCCCAGCCCTGGTCGAACTTGCCGCGGTACTTCTCGCTCCACTCGACCGCGACCTGGTGCGGCGCGTGCGAGCACCCGGTCGAGTAGTAGATGAACCACGGCTTTTCCTGATCCTGGGCGCGCACCTCGTGCAGCCAGCGCGCCGCCTGATCGGTGAGGTCGTCCGGCCAGTAGTACTCCTTGCCGTCCTCGCCCTCTGGCACACCCAGGGTCGTGTTGTCCTGCGTGATCACCGGGTCGTACTGCCCCGCCTCGCCGCCGAGGATGCCCCAGAAGCGATCGAACCCCCATGCATTCGGCCAGCGGTCGAACGGTCCGGCTGCACCCTGGACGTGATCAGGGGTCAGGTGCCACTTGCCGAACCCGGCAGTCGAGTAGCCGTTGCCCTGAAGCGCCCGCACGAACGGAGCGCAGTCCTTCGGCAGGCTCGCGCAGTAGCCGGGGAACGGGCCAGGGAGCTCGCCGATCGACCCGAAGCCGACCGTGTGGTGGTTGCGCCCTGTCAGGAGGGCGGCCCGGGTGGGCGAGCACAGCGCGACGGCGTGAAAGCTGTTGTATCTGAGGCCTTGGTCGGCGACCCGCGTCATCGCCGGCGTCGAAACGGGCCCGCCGAACGTCGACGGGTTCCCGAAGCCCGCGTCGTCGATCAGGACGAGCAACACGTTCGGCGCGCCCTCCGGCGGCGACGGCGTCATGAGGACCGTCCAATCGGCGACGGACGTGTCCAGGGTTCGGCCGATCGCGCCACCGAAGTTCGGATCCGGGATCGGCAGCACCGTGCGGTCCGGGCTGAACTTCCCCATCGCCTCGCCGAGCGACTCCTTCAACGCGCCCATGCCTTCCTTGTCGCCCTGGACGACCGACCGGAGCTGCGCGCCGCCGAGCGCCTGCTCGACGGCGAGCCGCTGTTCGTCGTCGAAGATCGCGATGATCCCGGCCGACCCCGGCGGCAGGTTCTCGCCGATCTTCTCGTGAAGCTCCTGCTTGACCTTGTGTTTGGCGAATCGGCCGACCACCCTGCCGGCGACCGCCCCGACAGCGACCGACGCAAGCATCGGCGGCGCGAGCAGGCCCACTGCGAGCCCGACGCCACCTCCCCAGGCCATCCCCTTACGGCCGAGGTTGTCGCCGGTCTGCTGCACCGCGACGTTGCCGTCCTCGTCGTGCGTGACGAGGATGACGCCCTCGATCGAGACCTTCTTCTCCTTGACGAGCGCGACCAGCGCATCGAAGTCCTTTGTCGCCTCGTCGATGTCCTGGTAACCGGCAACGAGGACATCGGTGGGTGTCTCAGCCATCAGGGCTCTCCCTTCGAATTCCGACCGCTGTCGCGGCTCGCGTGTGGCGTGCGTCCCGACAATGGCAGCGGCGCGATCGCGGAACATCGCCCGGCATCGGTTTCACCCGGGTGAAGGTGAGCCGCGGGTGATGTGCGTCCTCGGAGCTTGCAGGATCCTCCCTAGGTGAGCGGCCGTGCCGACCGGAAGGGAGGACCCATGGCTACTGCGACCTGGCGGATGCACCACCGTCGAGGCACGACGTAGGCCGACCGGGTGCACCGAGAGATGTCGAAGCGCTACGCCGGCCGCAGCGGACAAGACCGCATCCCCTACCGGATCGTGATCCGCGGTGAGCTCGGCGAGCCTCTAGTGGGACCACTGGAGGGAATGACCGTCGAGGTCGTTGGCGAGGAATCGGTGCTGGCCGGGGACCTTCGCGATCAGGCCGAGCTCCAGGGAGCGTTGAACTGGCTGACCAAGCTCGGCGTCGAGATCGTCAGCGTGAACCCGGCGCGGGACGAGCCGCAGCGATGACCCGCGTCGACACGAAGCAAACGACCAGAAGGGAGATGTGATGGCTATCGGACCCGTTCAGCTCATCGTCTTGGGCTTTAACCATCCCGAGTTTCATGGGGAGATCATCGCCGAGCTGGAGAAGCTGCGGGAGAGCGACACGGTACGAGTGATCGATGCCCTCGCGGTCCAAAAGGACGCAAGCGGGGAGATCGAGGTCGCGCACCTGAGCAACATCACCGACGAGGAGGCGATCGAGCTCGGCAGCAAGGTCGGTGCACTCATCGGCCTCGGGATCGAGGGCGAGGAAGGGATGGAAGCCGGCGCTCTCGCGGGCGCCGAGACAGCCGCCGAGCACGGTGTGCACGCGTTCTCCGACGAGGACGCCTGGGACGTGCTCGAGGAGATCCCCAACGACTCGGCCGCCGCCCTCCTCCTGCTCGAGCACCACTGGGCGGTTCCCCTCCGGGACGCGATCGCGCGCGCAGGAGGTTTCCGCATCAGCGACGGCTTCATCAGTCCGCTCGACCTGATCGAGATCGGGCTGGTGTCCGCCGAGGAAGCCAAGGAGCTCCACGCGATGGAGGCCGAGACCGTAAGTGCCACCTAGCGCCCGTCGAGACCAGGATTGGAGGCAAGGAGATGCTCAGGACCCGCAGAGTCGCCCGACGGAGCGGCCGGCGCACTGCTAGGCGCGTTTCGCGGCGGCGCTAGACCAGTTGAGGGGGCCGGCACACGCCGGCCCCCAAGACCGACCCGGACGAGAGGAGACTGGCAATGCCATTGATCGGACCAGGACGCAGGATGGCGCGGAGGCGCGTCGTCGGCGCGGCCGCGGTCGGCGGCGCCGCGTACTACGCGGGCAAGAAAGGCGCGGAGGCCGGACGGGAAGCGGATGAGGAGCCGATGCTCGAGGAGCCCGAGGCGCAGGAGCCGCCGGTGGGGGAGGAGTACCTCCAGGAGCTCGAGCAGCTGGCGAAGCTACACGAGCAGGGGATCATCGACGACGAGGAGTTCAAGGCGAAGAAGGCGCAGATCCTCGGGGCCTAGTTGTAGGACCCACAGACGTTGTGAACGCGGCTGAGTGGTGGCTGGCCTCCGAGCGAGCCGTGTGGTCTGCGCCGGTTGTAGAAGTGGGATAGGAGCGCTCGGGCGCGTGCGCTTGAGCTTTCCCAGGTGCGGACGTATGCCCACTCCCGCAGCAGGGTCTGGATGAAGCGCTCTACCTTGCCGTTCCAGCGCGGCGTGTACGGCGGAGTGACGATGTGGCGTGCGCCGACGGCTGTCAGGACGGCCTTGAAGGCGCGGCTGTTCGTGTAGGCGAAGGCGTTGTCGCTCATCACCGCCTCGGGTGGGTCGAGCCCGAGCTCGGCGAGCTTGGCGAGCGCCCGTTCGAGGACGCGCGCCGCCGTCTGGCCGTCCTCGACGGGATGCAGCTCGACGTAGGCGTAGCGAGAGTGGTCGTCGGCGACGCAGTGCAGGTACTCGAGACCGGCCCGGCGCGAGCGGCGCCGGCGATCGCCGGTGACGCGATGACCGGGCTCGCTGAAGCGGACGAGCCGCTTGACGTCGACGTGCAGGAGCGCTCCTGGCCGCGACCACTCGTAGCGCCGCGGCGGCGGCAGGACCGGCTTCGGGCGTGGCGAGAGCCCGCGGCGGCGGAGCACCTTCCAGATCGTCGAGCGGGCCCGGCCGACGATCCAAGCGAGGCGGCCGGGCCGTAGCCCGTTTCGCGACGAGCGCGGAGGATGGGAGCCTCCTCCGCCGCTGTCAGTTGCCGCGGGCAGGAGCGCGGGCCCGGACGTTTCCTCAGCCGTTCACAACCTGTGTGGGCGGCTCACCCAGAGCCGTAGCCGAATCGCCTAACGAACTACTCGAGGTCGCAGTCGTCCGGAGCGGCTTCTTGCAGCGTCTGGAAAGAAGTGGTGACGCTGCCTACCGCGGTGCCGATCTCGACGAGCGAGTCCCTCGTCAGCTCGCCTTCGGCGGATGCCGTCTCGACGTCGGAGACGAGGGCCTCCACGGTTGCCTTGAACGTGTCGATCTCTTGCCCGAGCTCCTCGTCTGCCGCGTCCTGCGCCTCGTTGGCGTCGGTGACGATCTGATTCGCCGCTTGCTGGAGCTCGTCGGCAGACGTGTCTTCGAGCTCGATGTCGCCGAGACTCTGGACCGACGCCTGCAGATCCTGCAGGCTCTGACAGACCTCGGACTCGTCGCCGGCACAACCCAGGCCGAGCCCTACGACGGCAGCGACTGCGGCGACCGGAATCAGCGAACGGATCACGCCGCGGATGATCGCCGCGCCGGACACGGTCTTCACCACCCGCTGGTCGGTTTCACCCGGGTGACCCTGCGCGCCAGGTGATGAACAGGCGCCGGCCGGCAGCGACGATCAGCGGCCAATGGTGAGATCGAGAAGGGAGATGCAATGTGGTGGTTCGTCGGAATAGGTGGCGTCTTTCTGTACTTGCTCGTGCTCTGGACTCTCGGCTTGGCCACGCTGAGAAATGGACACGGGTGGATGTTCTTCTTCGGGTTCTTCTTCCCCCTGCTCTGGGTCTTCGGAGCATTCATGACCCGAAGCAGCGAGTACGCCTGAGCTTCGACAACGAGACGAGCCCGGCTGACCAGACGCGACGCTACGACGACGCCTCCGCTGTGACGTCCTCGACGTCCCGATGCTTGCGCCACAGCCCCGCCGCCCACCGGTGGGGTCGCTGTTCGGGAGCCGGTGCGCTCTCGAACGCGGGCGCGGCGTCGCGCGGATGGGCCGCGAACCACGCCGCGTAGCGACCCGCAAGCGGGGTTGCGGTCAGGCCGTGTAGGAGGACCGAGAGCCCGATCGTGAGAAAGATCGTGTTCAGCAGCACTGTCTCGTTGGTCAGATGGGCATCCTCGACCAGGATCACGGCGAAGACGATCGAGGCAAGCCCGCGCGGCCCGAACCAGCCGAGGAATGCGACTGTCGGGCGCCTGGCGCGGGATCCGAGCATCGCGAGGGCCACGGGAACCATGCGAACGACCGTCAGGCTGAGAAGCGCATAGAGGACGACCTCGGCGGTGAGATCGTCGAGCAAGGGCACGAGCATGACGGCGCCGAAGAGGACGAACGTGGCTGCACCGAGCAGGCCGCCCAGCTCCTCGAGGAAGAGTGTCACCTCGCCGCCGACCTCCCGACGCAGCCCGCCGAAGACCGCACCTCCGACGAACGCCGCGATGAACCCGCTCCCGCCCATCCAGACGGCCAGGCCGTAGGCGAGCGCGGCCCCCGCGACCGGTACGACCTGAACCCAGATCTCATCCACGAGGCGACGCGGGACGCCCACCCTGACCACAGCGGCCGCTGCGAGTCCCGCGATCACGCCCCCGAGCGATCCGTACCCGATCTCCTCGAGCACGAGCTCCGCCGCCTCGCCGTTTCCGATCGCGCCCTCTTCCGCCTCGGCGATCGCGATCGCGATCAGGAGCAGCGGCACGCAGATGCCGTCGTTGAGCCCGCTCTCGACGTTGAGCCCCTGACGGACACGTGAAGGAACCCGGGGATCGGTGACGACCGCCTGCCCCAGCGCAGCGTCCGTCGGCGCGAGCACGATCGCAAGCAGGACCGCCTCGATGAACGCGAGCTCTGGGAGCACGGCGACACCCGCGAGCGCGCCGGCCACGATCGTCAGCGGCAGCCCGATCGCAAGCAGGCGAAGGGGGAGGACGTATTCGCGGCGCAGTGCTGCGAGGTCGATTCGTGAGGCGTCCGAGAAGAGCACGAGCGTGAGCGTCGCCTCGGCGACCAGGCGGACGAATTCGCTCTCGATCTCCGGTTCGAGCCAGCCGAGCGCCTCGTCGCTCACGAGGATGCCGCCGGCGACGAACACCATCGCGGCGGTGATCACGGACCCCGAGAGCCGTCGCGAAAAGGCCGCGTACGCAAGTACGAGGAGCGAGATCGCAACGAGGCCCGAGCTGCCCAACCCAGTTCGACACTAACGCCCGAGAAATCGCGCTTCATCGCCTACAACGCCACGTTCACCCGGGTGAACGTGGCGCTCGGGCGATGAGGGAGCGCTGACCCGGTCGCGAGAATTACCGGAGGGCGATGACAGCGATCGATCTCGAGGAGCAGGAGCCTTTCTGGAGGCGGCACCTCGGTGTTCTGATCGTCGGCAGCTTCGCCGTCCTCCTGGTCGTCATCGTCCTGCTCCAGCTTCTGGAGGAAGGGGACGTGGCCGAGTGGCTCGCCGAGGCGCCGAAGGAATGGGCCTACGTCCTGTGCTTCGGGCTCGTCTGGATCGATGCGATCATCCCGATCTTCCCCGGCGAGACGACGCTGAGCACCGCTTCGACGCTCGCCGCACAGGGAGAGCTCGAGCTCGAGATCGTCATGGTGGCCGGCGCGCTCGGCGCGATCGTCGGAGACTCGTCGCTGTTCTGGATCGCCCGCAAGAGCGCCGCCAGAGTGCAAGGCCAGCTCGACAAGGCGCTGAAGAATCCGAAGGTTCGCGCCGGCTGGGACGCCCTCGACCGGTCCCCAGGACTCATGATCGTCGCCGGCCGCTACGTCCCGGGAATGCGCTTTGCCGTCAACGCAACCATGGGGCTCTCCAGCCTTCCCTACCGCCGCTTCCTCCCCTGGTCGGTCATCGGCGGAATCCTGTGGTCGGTCTACACGTGCATGTTGTCCTACAAGGTTGCGACCACGCTCTCCGGCTTTCCGCTCGCGTCGCTCATCATCTCCTCGCTCATCACCTCCGCTGCGTTGGCGGCGATCTACTTCGTCGACCGGCGGAGGAGGAGGAGAGCAGCGGAGGGTGCCGAGCCGGCCGACGTGAGCGCGGAGCCTGCGGTCCGGCCGAGCTCCGCCGGAAGCGACAAGTAAGTGGGTCGGCACGAGGCACCCGCCGCCGGCACCGACGATCGCGCTCGCGCCAGGTTCACTGCCGCGGTTGCAAGCGCCAGAAGCGCCAGTACACGGCACGTGTCGCTCGCGGTCCCGTTCCGGGCAGTGGAACGAAACCGGCGCGTCGCGGCAAGCGTTCTCGCCGGGGGGATCGCCTACCGCCTGTTCCTGTGGCTCTTGCCGCTCGGGTTGATCCTCGGGGGCGCGCTCGGGCTCATGGATGCGGACAGCACCGAGGAGGCCATTGCAACCGGCGGTATTCCTGCGGCGGTCGTCGACGTGATCGGCGACGTCGCACGAGCCGCGGAGTCCGACTGGTGGTGGCTTCTCGGGATCGGCGTTCCCCTCCTCCTCTGGGCGGGATACACAGGCGCGAAAGCGGCGCAGCTCATTCACTCGCTCGTCTGGGACGAGCCCCCTCCGCGGACCAACCCGCTGAAGAGCTCACTTGTCTTCACGGGCGTGCTGTGCGCCTTCATGGCCGCAGCCGGAATCACGTGGTGGCTTCGCGACGAGACCGCGCTCGTGGGCCTCCTCGCGGCCGCGCTCGCCAGCGGCTCCGCTCGCCGCGTTCTGGCTCTGGGCTTCTCTCCGCCTTCCGCACCGGGACGCTCCCTGGCGGGCGCTGCTACCCGGCGCGATCCTCGTCGCGATCGGCTTTCAGGTGTTCCACGTGCTGATCGTCGAGTTCCTCGTGCCGAAGCTCGAGAAGTCGACCACGCTGTACGGGAGCCTCGGCGCCATGACGACGCTCCTGTTCTTCATGTACTTCGTGGGGAGGCTCGTCGTCACCTCGCCCGTCCTCAACAGCTCCCTCCATCACGAGCTCCGGATGCACGGCGATGCTGGCCGTCGAGGGAGCGGATGGCGAGACCGGCGAGCGGTTCACCCGCGTGAAACAGGCCGGGCGGGCCTCGTTTGGCGGCTTGTTGACCAGCCTTCCGGTCGGTGCAGGCCTTCATCGCCCAATCCGGATGATGCTGCCGTCCTGCCCGGGCCGGATGATGGATCGGGCCCGTGTTCTTCCTGATCACGCTCCTCCTGCTGCTCCTGCTGCCCGATCCGTGGAACGTCGTGGCGGCGCTGGCGACACTCGCGCTCTTCGGCCTCGAGGTTCTCTACTTCTACCGGCGCATGCGCGGGGTGAAGGTCGTGACCGGGGTGGAGAACCTCGTCGGCGCCGTCGGGAGGACGGTGGAGCCGCTGGATCCCGACGGCCACGTCCGCGTCCACGGCGAGCTGTGGCAGGCGCACTCGACGCGCCCGGCCGAGCGGGCGCGCAGGTCCGCGTCGTGGCGGTCGACGGCCTCGAGCTCGAAGTCGAGCCGGCGGAGGCCCGACGATGAGTACCGAGGCCCACGCCACCGAAGCGCCGGCGAAGGACCCTTCGCCGGTCCTGCCGTTCG
>CAWJYU010000014.1:0-364029 GCA_963847235.1 uncultured Actinomycetes bacterium
GTTACGGCCTCGATATGCTGCCGGCGCTGCTCGCCTGCTGCGGAATCGCAGGACGCGGCGTGGGAAAGCGCACCATAGAAGTGATACTCCGCCGTCTCGAACCGTGATACTGAGGTCCAGCAGCAGCCGCTGCGCCGTCGAAGCCGCCTTGAGGGCCGTGGCATAATCGCCAGCGAAGAAGCGCCTGGA
The DNA here is from genome assembly GCA_963847235.1 of uncultured Actinomycetes bacterium. Classification (GTDB taxonomy): domain Bacteria; phylum Actinomycetota; class Thermoleophilia; order Gaiellales; family Gaiellaceae; genus JACDAN01. The sequence goes on from CAWJYU010000014.1 coordinate 190, forward strand.
GCTTGCGGATGGAGTACCAGCACTCGGCAAGCGCCAAATCCGGATTGCTGGCGAAACGCCGCTCGATCTCACGCTCGTCAAACTGCTCATCGTCAAAGGAACCGAACTTCCGCGTCGACCCGCGGAGCGTCCGGACGAGCCCGAGCACCGCGGCGATCGGGTCGATGACTAAGCCGAACTGCCACCTTCCGCGCGAACTCGAGCCACGCTCGAATTCGCCCTGCGCTCGACGAGCGAATCGCCCGCCGCCAGCATATTCGTGTTCAGTTGATCGCAGCTGTAGGCCGCGTAGGTCAGATCGCCGATCTGGTTCGCCGCCTCGAAAGAGCGCCGCAGTAGATCGCGGCCACTCTTGACGTGTCTCGTCCAGGGGATGATGAGGCCGCCGAAGATCAAGTAGGTCCTGGCCTGGAAGCGCTCCAGCCCGCGCTGTTCGACCAGGTCATAGCCGAGCCGGCCGAAGCGGTACCCGGCCCTGTAGTCGCCGAAGCGTGCCGCCGCCACCATTGCGAGCCACTCATACGCGAAGCACGAACCGTCACAGTTGCCGTGCTCCAGGCTGAGATTCACCTGTCGACAGATGACCAGGAGATAAAGATTCGCATCGGTATGCAAGGCCGGCGTCGCCATCTTGACTCGAGAACATCGAGAGTGGCGAGGGAGACCGGGTCGCTCATCAATGGCAGGTCGATCAGCTTCTCGATCGCGCGGGCCCGAGCTGGGACCAGATCCGCTCGTATTCGCGCCGCGCTTCTTCTTCCGTCGGGTGCGGCGACCAATCGATGCCCAGATGCCGGAGATAGTCGAGACCGACCGCGATCGCGCGGCTGCCCTGATCGAGGGTCGTGTACAGATCCGCCCGCAGGCAGGTGACGCTGGCGCGTTCGACCGTCGTTGCGGCGCGGGCCGACAGCGCCGTCAGGCGCTGCTCCGCTTCCGCCAGCGCGCCGGTCAGGAACTCGCATTCGGCCCGGTTCAGCTCCAGCGCGAAGGTGAGCTCGTGCCGGCGCTCCCACGAGTCTTCCGCCAGCAGCGCCGCGCCGGCGACGAGATAGGTGAGCGCCGAGGCATAAGCGGTCGACGCCTTCGCGCGCTGGCCCGCGATCAGGTTGAGCTCGGCCAGTTGCTCGCGCTCGTCCCGTGCGGTGATCAGCGCGGCGCCGCGGTTGAGCTGATTGACGATCTCGAAGATCGCCTCCTCCCGCTTCTCCGGCGGCGTGTGCGCCGCGAGCAGCCGGCCGATCCGGAGATGGGCCGCCGCGCGCAGGTCTGCCGGGATCAGTGAATAGGCGGCTTCCTGGACGCGGTCATGGACGAACCGGTAAACGCCTTCCAGACGCACAATCAACTCCAGGCGGACCGCCTCCCACAGATCCGAGTGGACCTCCTCCTCCGAGGTCCCGTGAACGAGAGAAAGTGTCGTGATTTCGGCGATGTTGCCGAGGCAGGCAAGCTGCTGCAATGCAGCCTGGGTCTCAACGGGCAGGCGGGTCAGCTTCCCGACCATCAGGTCCACCACATTGTCGGTGTAACCCTTGGCGTGAATGCGATCGAGATTCCAGCGACCATCGCGCGTCGTCATGATCGAAGGTCAACAAGCCCTCTTCGGCGAGCGCGAGAGGAACTGAATGGCGAAAAACGGATTGCCGGCCGTCTTCTCGTGCACCAGGTGCGCCAGCTCGGCGGCGTGCTCCGGCGCGCAGCGCAGCGCATCTGCGATCAGCCGTCCCAGATCGTCACCGGTGAGCGGCGTCAGGGTGATCTCCTGCACGACCGCGCCCGCCTGGCGGATCGCGTCGAGCTTGCGCCGCAGCGGATGGGTGGAATCGACCTCATTGTCCCGATAGGCGCCGATGATCAGCAGGTGCCGCACATCCGGGTGGGTCAGCAGATCCTCGAGGAGGTCGAGCGTCGCCGCATCGAGCCATTGCAAATCGTCGAGGAACAGGGCGAGCGGATGTTCGGGCCGGGCGAAGACGCCGACGAAGCGCCGGAACATGAGCTGGAAACGCCGTTGCGCGTCCTGCGGCGCGAAGATCCGGAACGGGCGGCGGTTCGCCGATGATGAGCTTCAGTTCGGGGACCAGGTCGACCATGAGCCGTGCGTTCGGGCCCAGCGCCTCGCGAAAGGCCTCGCGCCAACCGCCCAGCTCGGCCTCGCTCTTGCCCAGAAGCGGTCGGATCAGGCTCTGAAAGGCTTGCGCCAGGGTCGAATAGGGGATGTCCCGCTTGTACTGGTCGAACTTGCCCGACGCGAACAGGCCGCGCGGCGGGACGAGCACCTTGTGCAGCTCATTGACGACGGAGGACTTGCCGATACCGGAATAGCCGGAGACCAGCACCAACTCCGGCAGGCCGCTCGTGACCACGCGGTCGAAGGAGGCCAGCAAGGCCTCGATCTCGCGCTCTCGCCCGTACAGTTTCTCGGGAATCAAGAGGCGGTCCGGGGTGTCGTGTTCGCCGAGCGGGAAGTCATCGATCCGGCGCTGCGCCTCCCACGCAGCAAGGCAGCGCCGCAGGTCGCGCTCCAGGCCGGCCGCCGTCTGATAGCGGTCCTCGACGGTCTTGGCGAGCAGCTTCATGACGACCGCCGAGACGACGCCGGGGACCTCCTTCCGCCGCTCGGCGGGCGGCACCGGGCGCCTCGCGATGTGGCAGTGGACCCATTCCATCGGATCGGAAGCGGTGAACGGGAGACTGCCGGTCAACATCTCGTACAGGGTGACGCCGAGGGCATACAGGTCGCTGCGCGAATCGAGCGACCGATTCATGCGTCCGGTCTGTTCGGGCGCCATGTAGGGGAGGGTCCCGGCGATGAACTCGGGAGGGTCGGGCGACGTGGCGCTCGCGCGGGAGGCGCGAAGCGATGCCAAAACCCATGAGCCAGACCTGGCCTGACGCACCGTCGACCAGCACATTGGCCGGTTTGATGTCCTTGTGGATCAGGCCCCGGCCGTGCAGCCGGCCGAGCGCGGCCGACAGACTGACGGCCAGGCGCAAGAACGGTGTCAATTCCAGCGGACTTCCCAGCAGTCGATCGAGCGGCTCGCCGCCGGGGTCGGCAAGGACGAGCATCGTCCGCCCTTGGTGCGACACGAGCGCGAGAGGCTGAGCGGCCCACCCGGGATCGAGTTCGGCCCTCAAGGAGTATTCCTGCTCCATCCTCCGGAGGCTGGCCGGTGCGGGGCGTTCCGCCCGCGGTGTCACCAGGAGTAGGGTCGGCGGACCCGCCTCGCCGTGACGCCGCTGCCGGCCTCGATACAGGATAAACTCCCCATCCTGACGAAGCGTCTCCAGCATGTAGTCGGAAAGTTCCATCGGCTCGACCTCGTGTTGCGGGTCAGCTCACAGGACGAGAGCGGCCCCCGCTGCTGAGGGCGCCGCCGGCAGCGGATCTCCGGCGCTGAGGCGAACCGCGACGAGGAACGGGCTGTCGCGGGATGGGCCCAGGAGGTGAGTCGCCAGCACCGCCGCCGCGACGGCCACGGCCGGCGCGGCGTAACGGGCCAGGAATCGCTGCGCAGGGTGCCTCATCGTCCGCCCCGGTCGGTAGGCCCTGCGGGAAGGCATCACCGGCCCCATCTCGGCGAGAGCCGGCCGCCCTTATCCATGATCCACGATCCGACGTTCGAAGGCCACCATCTCCCCCGACAGGCGGGACGAGGACTGCGGGCGGAAAGGTTTCGCGAAGATCGTGGCCAGCTCGGGGCGTGGTCGCGGTTGGAGGCGTTGATCGAGCAACGGTTGCGTGACGGCAGCCAGGACCTGGATGAGGAGGCGCGTCGCGAACTCGACCGGTTCTTGCTGCCGCTGGTGCTCCGGTCGACCGGGGGCAACCCGTTCCAGGCATCGCGGATCCTCGGGATCGCGCGGCGGAGGCTCCGGCTGAGTTCACAGTTAAAAGGCCTTAGCCCGCGGAAGCCACGCCACTTCAGTGGCAGTGGAGGAAGCGTTCCCCGGCTTCAGCCGCTCCTCTTGTTTGTGATTGACAAAGAAAAGTCGCTGGATATCCTGATCTCATCGCCACAGGCACTCCCTCGGGAGCCCCAGCTATCCGGCGTGAAATCATGCCTTCGGGCTACCGAATCGCTCCCGTCGTGAGACGGAAAGCAGGGCCACAGTCAATTGGCCTATTGTCGCAACCGTTGATCCTGGGCTGGAACCCCAGGGGAGGTTAGTGGCAAGCTACGGAACTTCAGTCCCCGTAGTAGTTGACATTTCTGACCCTCGATAAGCATCAGCGGACAAAAGTTTCAACCGCCATGCCGACACGATGGACATGAGGCTTGCGTTCGTCCGCTTGCTTTGTCCTTGTCCTATTGGCCTGAATCGGCCGTGGTCCTTGAGAGCTCGCGGCGATAACGCTCCATCGCTTTGCTGAACGCCTCGGCCGTCCATCGCCCCGACTGTCCCTCCAGGGAGGGGGCTTCGACCTGGCGTCTCATCTCGTCGAGGGCGGTCTTCATGCTCGTGGTCGGGGGCTGGCCGAGCCTTTCGAGCGTTCCACTCAAGGCCGCGACGCCGACGAAGAGCTGGGTGGCGTTTTCCCAGTTCAAGGGGGGCGAGCCGGTCTCGTCCGCGACGAGCCGAGAGAGAAGCTGCTGAATCTCGCGAAGGTTCAATCGAGCCTTGGCCGTGCCGAGCATTTTCCCGACCTGGGCTTTTGCCTCGAGGGCGAGCCGCTCGGCGTCCTTCGGTTGCGGGTCGATCGACTCCATCAACCGGCGCAGGCTGGCGAGGGGACTGCTCTCGTCCTCCTTCACGCCTTCGTTCGCCGGTGTCAGTAACGCGGGAGCGATCGAGAAATACCAGTTTCCCCAGGGGAGGGTGACGAGCCCGGTCTTGGCATCGCGGGTCGAGGGGAGGGTGGTCTCCGCCAGCGGATGATGGCAAGAGTTGCAGGCGTATTCCGCGAATTCGGGCCAGATTCCGATGGGTGACCGCTCGACCGGTTTCTTGGCTTGCCGTTCTTGGGCCGCATGGGCGCGCAGGCTCAGCAACCCCAGCGCCTCGCGCGCGAGACGACCTGGCCGATCGCCCAGGCCGCGCGTCGAGGTCGGGCTGCTTCCCGCCGCACCTTGGATTCGTCCCAATGTTTGGGAAGGGCCTCGAGGTACGACAGGAATTCAAAGTCGAGCCGGGGGTGGCCCGCGGCGATCAGGTCGTGATCGACGTCGCGGCCCGCATTGCCGATGTGGCAGCCGACGCAGAGGTTCACCCTGGCTTCGAGCTCGGTCGTCGGCGTCATGCCCAGCTCGATCTTCTTCGATTCGGAGAGCTGCTTCCAGGAGGCCGAGGAATGGGGTACGAGCCATTTTGATGCGAGTCCATGACAACTCTCGCATCCGACGCCCTCCGACGCTGAGGCGACGGACTGCCGATTCGGATTCGGTCCCGGGCTGACGTGGCAGCCCAGACAGCGAGCGTCGGTCTCCGCTTTGAGTGCCTTGCGACCCGAGAAGATGGCCAGCCGGTCCTCGATCTCGATCGATCGCTTCTCCTTGAGGACCGACTCGGCCCGCGAGTGCGGGTCGAGGGCCATCCAGGTCGTGTAGGCGCTGCGGTGGTCTCCCTCGCCCCCGTTTCCTCCATGGCAAGCAAACGCGGCGCACGAGGAAACCCCCACGGCCTCGATCTGATTCCCCTTGACGTCATGACGGGACGAACCGGGGGGAGCGACCTCTTGCGCAAGACCAGGATCGCGGTGAGACAGACCAGGCCGAGACAGAGGCCCAAGAGCGGCAAGGCCCCGCCTCGGAAGGGTCTCCGTGCGGATCTGATCCATTCGTTGAGTCGGCTACGGAGATGTCGCATGGTCGAGGCAAGGCTCGCGTCAGGGTACGTACGTTTCTTCAACAGTGAGCGCTTAGCTTAGAGAGTGGAGAGCTGGGTGAGGGCATCGATCCGGATGGCGGCCTCGTGCGGGCAGGCGGTGACGCACGCGGGGCGTTGACCGGCTTGGGCGCTGCAGAGGTCGCAGACGACGGCCTTCTGCTCGACGAGCTTGACCGTGGCCCCCTCCTCCCGGTCGAGACGGAGATCGAGCAGCCTGTCGGACCCGCCCGAAGACGGAGTGACCCGCACTGCCACCGAATTCTTGCCCGCCTTCAAGAGAGTCGGGGGCATCTCGCACGTCGATTTCCCACCAACCGTTGTCACGCGACTTTCTTCGAGAAACCGAGAGCACTCCCGTCGGATCGGCTTGTCCGGCGGGCGCGACGACCGGCTTGCCGTTGATCCAGACGCTGAGTCCTTCATCCATGGAGGTCAGGCTCAGGATGAACTCGGTTTCGGGTCCGAGAATCTCGCGTTCGACGTCGAAGTCGTAGCGGAACACGATGGGGTCGGTTGCCGGTCCCGTCCCTTTCCCGGTCGGATCGAGTGACGACCGGAACTCACGGTCGAAGACGAACGGGGCGCTGCCGACCTGCCAGTCACGGTCGCGGCCCTCGCTCTTGGGCCAGTCCTTGGGAAGGGTCGATGCGAGGGCGTACCGCCAACCGAACGAGGACTCGGGGATGATCCCGTCCTTGTGCATCTGGATCGCCCCGTAGGGGCACTGGCTGGCGCACAGCCTCGCAGCCGATGCACCAGTCCTCGATGAGGATCTCGCCGTTGTTGCCGCGGTGGATCGAGCCGACGGGGCAGCCGATCATGCAGACGGGGTCGAGGCAGGAGCGGCAGGTCGTCGGCACCAGGTACTTGCCGAATCGCGGGCCGTCGAGGAAGAGGCGGCTGCGGCCGTCGTCGTGCGTGTTCGACGCAGGCCTGGACGCACTCGTCGCAGCGGGTGCAGCGGTCGAGGTCGATCAGCATCAGCCGCTGGCCCTGGAGCAGGCCGAGTTCCTCGGTGCGCCCGGGCCGAGGGGCCGTGGAGGCGGGCGCTCGCACCGCCTTCCGCGTCGTCTCGCTGTTTTGCGCCTTCCGCTCGGCGATCAGGTTCTCGAGGTAGCGAACGAACGAGCGCGAGGATTCCTTGAGCTCCTGGAAGAGGTCGCGGCTGATCCGGACGAGCTGGATCGCTCCCCCCTCACGATCCGGGTCGTTATCGGGATGGCCGTAGGCCACGCACGTGGCCATGCGCGGCTTCCCCTCCAGCAGCGACATCTCGCCGATCGTCTCGCCGCGCGACCGATAGGCCAGGACCTTCGGAGGTCCTTCCGGCCGTCGTGACGTTCCCAGCCCTTTGGGGGCGATGCTGTCGAGTAAGAAGCGGTTGTAGGCGCGGGAGCCGCGGTGATAGTCGTATTCTTCCCAGCCTTTGCTCGGGAGGAATTCCATCACCAGCTTGGCGGGCTTCTTCGTGTTGACATAGTCTTGGAATTCAGGGTCGATGATGAGCGGGCGCGTTCGGACGACCGCGTTCAAGGCCTGGATGACCCTTTCCTTGCCCTCGCTCGAGGGCTCGCCGCCGGTCTTCGCCTCCACAAGGACCGCCTGGGCCGGTTCGCCGAGCCGTTGCCAGATCCGGCCCTTCGGTTCCCCCTCCTTGGTGCTCCCTTCCCCCAGCGCGGTCGCGGCGACTTTCCAGTCTTTGATGTCTCCGGAACGATACTCGTATGTCGGTTCGTCCGCGGCTTCGTCCGCCTTCCATTCAGGAAGCTTGTTGCCGTAGATCGAGTCGATGAGCAGTCGCTGGCAGCGGAGCATGTCCTGTTCCGACGTGCGCGAGGGATCGGCCAGACGCTGCCAAGCCTTTCTGCCGACACGCTGAGTCAGGGCGAGTCCTTGCAGCCCGGCGGCTCCGTCGAAGCCGGGGTTCTTGATCAATTCGTTCAGCGCATCCAGGACGACGCGCTTCGATTCCGCTTCAAACCCTTCATCCCCCAGCGTCAAAAGCGCTTTTGCGCGGTGCCGGGCAAGAGCTTCCAGACCTGATGTTTCACTCCTGAGGAAGGGTCTGATCCCGCGGACAGCTCCGCGCTGAGCGAAGCCCAGTCCGTGACGTCGGCCTCGCCGATCAAAAACGAGGCATCCTGCATCACCTTGACGATGCCGCCGCGGATCAGGTGCAGGGCGTCGGATTGTTCGTGCTCGTCGAACAAGAGGGCTCCGCTGGGAACCTCGACGAGCTCGGCCGACTGCCGCAACCGCTCCAGCAGCCGTTCATCGAGTTCCAGGAGCATCGGCAGGTTGCGCAATTGGAGGCGGAGGACCCGCTCGCGATAGAGCTGATCGAGCCGAGACTTGAAGCCGGCGTCCCGGTTCATGGTTTCGAGGACGTTCCTGAGCATCTCGAGCATGTAGCAATCGCGCGAGGCCGTCACCGTGGCGGACCGAGGCGCTCGGTACAGGCAGCTCATCTCGCCGAAGAGCTCTCCCTCGTTGAGCACACCTTCACGGGTCTCGTAGTCGAGGTCGCGGGGGCCGTCGATCGGGATCGTTGAGGGCCTTTTCGGGATCTTTTTCTTGCGTTTCTGTTTCCCCGTGAAAACGCCCCCGATCCGCGCGAGCAGCGTCTTCGGTGCCTTGGCGCGGGGAAGTTGGATCGTCAGGTGAACCGAGGCCACCTTGCGCGATCTCGGCATCGGCGATATCGTTCAGCCAGATCGACAACTGGGGATCGGCCGACGCGATCTCATAGGCTTGCGTGCGTTTCCTCGCGGTATCGGCTTCGATCAGGCTCCGGAGCCGGGCACTTCCTTCTTCGTCGCCAAGGGCGTCGGCCTGCCTCATGGCCTCGCGAAGGCCCTTCATCGCCGCGTCCCCCGCGGCCAGGAGCGAGGCCGATTTCTCATCGGGAGCACTGGCGTTGATCTGCTTCTCCATCGACGGGATCGCCGCGCGAAAGATCGCGACCCGCTCCTTGATTTCGAGAAGCTGCTCCTTGGCCTCGGCAATCTTCCCCTTCAGGCTGTCCGACTTCTTGGCGTCGTCCGCCACTTCGGCGAGTTGCTTCTCCAGGTCGCCGAGCTTGGTTTCCGCCTTCTTCAGGTCGCCCTCGGCGACCGCCATCTGGGTTCGGGCTGCCCCCCGGATCGCCTCGAGTTCGCTGGTGGTGGGGATGTAGAAGGCGGTCCACCCGGGATCTCCCTGCCGGCAAATGACCTCGCCTTTCCGGAATCGTCGAAGGATCATCGCTCCCGGGAAGTTGGCCAGCTTGGCGGCGGCCTTCAGGTCGGAGAACGGGGGGATCCGGGGGAACAGGAGATCGGGGATCGCGATGTCACTGTCGCGAGGCTCCAGATCCGCGGTGAGGTTGACGCTCCTGGCCATGGAGACATCCTTCCAGAGTAGAAGCAGGTGCAATCAGTATATCAAGGGTTTTTTGGCGAGGGCAGCAGGGGATGGGCCTTTGCGGAAGCGGGGATCCCTTGGCCTCTCAAGAAGTCCTGGATCGTCAGGTCGCGGGGGGAGTCGCGGATCTCGTGCGGCGCGTGATAGGCATGGCACTCGACGCAGTCGGTCCGCGCCCCCTGGGTCTTGCCGTTATGGCATTGCTGGCACGACTGGAGCGTGGGCATGAGAACGTCGCTGGTCAAGCGGCTCTCCGCGGACTGGGCGTGGCACTGGCGGCAGTCGAGCGAGCGGTGGCGTTCGTGGCTGAAGACGCTGTGAGGGAACCAGCGGCTGTTGATCTGCGGGAGCTCGAACCGGGGGAGCCGATCGGTCTCGGGGCTCGATTCGGCCGCCACGCGATGGCAGTAGCGACATCCGCCCGCCCCCTCGAACAGGAGCCGGCTGGCTTCGCCCAGTTGCTGCTCCGCCCAATCCGCGCCGGAGCGTCCATTCGCGGGGGAGGCCGGCTTCGGTCGGCCCGGAAGTGGGTGGGCCCGCTCGGATCGAGTGCGCTCGTGATGCACCGAAGGGAACTGCTGGGCGAACCGGATGAAGCGATCGCGGACGATCGCGCGAACCGTTTCGGGACCTTCTCGAGGACCAGTCGGGTGGGCCGCGGGTTCGTTTCGGAAGCGATCGGCTTCCTCACGCGCGGCGAGTTCGGTGATCGAGCCGGAGACCTGGACATTCAGCGGGTGGCATTCGCGGCAATGCGTCGGATAGTTGATCGGCCGCATGTACCGTCCCGCATCGTCCGTCTGATGGCAGTCGGTGCAACGGAGGGTCTTCCGTTCGAGCGATCCGGCGACGAGAAGCCCTTTGGGATTCATGTGGGCCTGGTGATTGAAGCGGATGGTGCCTTCGTCCTGCGGATTGTCCGAGAGGAAGAACGGGGGATGGGGGCGCGCACCCCCCAGAAACGTCGACACGTCCCGGAAGGGGCGATCGGCATCGCCGGGCTTGGTGGTGTCGGTATGGCTCTTCAAGTCGGCATGACAGGATGTGCAGTGGCCATCCTCGACCCGAGCCATCGCCTTGAGCCCTTGATGCTCGTGATGGCAGCCGACGCATGCGGTCTTGCCGACCTGTCGCGCGTGGTGGACGTCGCCGGCATGGCAGCGCAAGCAGGCCTCGTCGGTCACCGATCGCACGGCATTGTCACCGCTGAGGAGTCGCTTGGCCGTCCCGAACGTGGCATCGTGGCAGGCTTGGCAGTCTTCGTTGAAGAGTGCATGGGCCGTGGAGACCGACGCGGCCTGGTAGATCTGGCGATTGCCCGGTAGCCACGTGAGGGCGGCGATCAAGGCCGTGGAGACGAGCAAGACCGTCCAGGTGACGAGGCCCCGCACTCGCTTGAGCCGCCTCGGCCTGCGGAAGTAGTCGAGCTCGAGCCAGGTCGAAAGCGACTTCGGATATTCGGATGCAGACTTCGCATCGCGTTGGGACGGCAGCATTGCGCGGGGACCTCGCCTAATAGTACATCGAGAGGGCCGCGTGGGCCAAACCGAGAACGAGCAAGGCCACCGAGAGCGGGATGTGGATCATGAGCCAGCCGTGAAGCAGGTGATGGAGTCGTTCTTGCTCACCCAGGAGCCTGCGCTCCTCACAGAGCGAGCCCAGCGACTTGAGCGGCCCATCGACGTCCGACGTCCAGGCGAGGGCCGAGATCCCGGCCAACTCGGCCTCCAACACTCCGGGGGTCGCCAGCGGTGACTTCCGCAAAAAGGGTTCGCAAAGAAAAGGACGCACCTCGTGCTCGTAGAGCCGGCGGAGCTGAGCGCGGGGCGACTCGGCGCCTGCCTCTTCCAGCTTCGCGTCGTAGGGTCCGCAGAGCGTGTCGATCAACGAGTCGGATTTGCGGCGGAGCAGGGAGCAGAGATGAGGGATCTGCTCGTAAGGGACTTCGCAGGCAATCCGCCGGGCGATCATCCTGGGCAGGAATTGCTGGAAGACGAGTCCGATGACCCCCGTCGCGATCGTGAGCGTGAGGACGACCCAGAGGACCTGCTCGAGCGGCCCTCCCCAGCGGAAACCGCTGTGGAACAAGATGATCAGCTCGCTCAAGAGGCCCAGCCAGATGTGCCCCTTCAGCCAGACCTTTCTCGACCCGAGCCACCAGAGCGACGGGACCTTGCGGAGCGTCGACAGGAGCCCGGCATACACCATCAGCGCAGAGCCAATGATCCCATACCACATCCCAATGACGCTTCCGCCATTGAAGCCACCAGGCGTGTTGTAGTCGAACCAGGCGTAGACAATCGCCGCCAGGAGCGCCAGGACGACCGTGGCCAGGAACCAACCCTTCTGACGTGAATCAATCAGCAAGGAGAGGCTCCACCGCTCGCCAACAATGCCCCCACGGGCACGGGAACAAATCGCCGCATAACGACCTCATATTTATAGCTCAGACTTGGAACGAACGCAATCAAACCGACCGCCGGCCGCGGCGAAGGCAGGCTCGCACCGGCGGACGTCGGCCCGGTGGGTGGTCAACGCCGGGGCAGCAGCCCGGTCAGTTCGGCAAACCGCGCCTGGAAGGTCGCGGGGTCGAAGTCGGTGACCGACTTGAGCCGCTTGGCGAGGGTGGCCTCGATCTTCTCCTGGGTTCCGGCCGAGGGGAGGCTGAATCCGAGCTCCTCATCGGTTCGACGAAGGACTTTCGCGATCGGCGTATCGGGTCCGGCCTTGGGCTCGATCTCGTTGTAGATCGTCCGGAACGCCCAGAAGAGTTGCCGGGCCGTGTCGTAGTCGGGGATTTCCGACCGGGACGCCTGGCAGACTCGGTCGAGGAGTCGGAGGGCGACCGCGCGGTCGACGGGTGTCTTGCCGAGGTCGACCAGGACTTCGTCGATCCATCCCGCGAGCGATCGGGCCGAGGCGATGGCCTGGTCCTTGTTTCCAAACGGCCGGGCCGAGAGGGCGGCATGGAACTCCTTGATCCGACGATCGAATTGCTCGAGACGCGGCTTCACTTGCTGTGGGTTCGCGGCCTCGATGCCAAGCCCGACCAGCGCGACGGGCCAGCTCGGGGCGGGCGGGCGCCCGGGGACCCCCGGGAATCCCCGCGCCTGTCGCCAGTTCGGACGATTCACCTCGTGGTGGCAGGCGTAGCAATCGAACCGAGCGAAATCGGGCCATCGGGTGCCGGGGATATCCCCGAGCTCATCCTTTTCCGCCTGCGCCGCGAAGAGCTGGAGGGTCTCGCGGAGCGGGACGAGTCCGCTCACCGCCACGAGTTCCGTGTGCTCGAGCTTATCGAGGTTGAGCGTCGATTCGAGCGCCTTGCGCACTTCCGGGCGTCTCCCTTGCCGTTTCTCGCCGAGGTATTCCCAGTGATACGGCATCGCCTCGCTGAAGGTCGAGACTTCGAGGCCGGGCAGGGGGGGGTGGCCCGCCGCGTACATCGCGTGGGTCAGGACGTTCCCCTCCTCGTAGTTCCCGACGTGGCAGGAGAGACACCGCTTGGTCCGCGTGACCGGATCCCAGAGGTCGACCATGCCGTACTGGTCTTCCTTTTCCTTTCGGCTCAGGCTCCTCCACTTCGGATCCTCGAAGATGGAGTGCTGTTGCACCCATTCGCGGAACGCTCCGTGGCAGGCCACGCAACTGACGCCGTCGCCCTTGCGGTCGAACTGCTGGGCCGCTCGGGGCCCCGGCTTGGCAGCCCCCTCGGCCTGAGCGACCACGGGCGATCGGTCGGTGACGCTGTGGCAGCCCAGGCAGGAGCGGTGCGTGGTGACGTCAATCCCGAGGATCTTGCCCATCTGCACCCCGCGCGGGTCTGACAACACGGCGAAGGCGTTCTTGTGCTTGTCCTTGGTGCCCCAGATCGTCGCTTCGTTCATCCGGCAGATGACCGACTCCGCCTTATAATTCTCGGGGTGAGCATGACACTGCGCGCAATAGCGCTCGCCGAAGATCAAGGGGGTTCGGGCATCGGGAGCGGGGGCAGCCGCCCCTCGTGGCCCCTGCGCCTGAGCCTCTGCCAAGGGCAGGGCGGTGAGCAGGGCTACGATCAGACCCGAGCAGGTCAGGAGCCGGTATCGTTGAGTCGCCGCCATCAATCTTGTCTCCTCGTCGCGACATCACGGGATCATTAATATGACCCGGAGACCCTTTGGTGACGACCTGGACATACATATTATGGAACGGTTGAAAGGACTTCGGAAGACTCTGCTCAAGGACGAGGCGGGCCGTCAAGAGGCTGGAACGCTCCCGAGGCCGCTCGATCCGGTACATAGGGGGCCAGCAGCCGCTTCCGACGGTCGCGAAGCTCGTTGAGCAATCCGGGATCGCTCTGGAGAGCCTGGCCGAGTGACTGGCGAAGCGGGACCAGGCCGAGGTAGACCTGGGCCTCGACGTCCCAACCTGGCCCCGTCGGCTCGACGCGATGGATCTCTTTCGTACGCAGGGTGCGGAGCAAGGGCTCGGTCTTGGGCGGGTCGAAGGTCTCTTGTTGGACGGTCACAAGCCAGCGCTCGAGGGCCTGGGCGGCCTGGCCCGCCTCTCCGGCGACGCGGTGCGAGTCCGGCAGCGGCACGTCCATGGAGGCTCGAAGTCGATCGAGGCATGAGTCGACCGCCGTGGCCGCCGGGTCCTGTTCTCGACGGAGATCCGCCAGCGTCGCCACCATCGGGAAGTACCAGGTTCCCCAGGCGGGGATCCCCGGCGAGGAGGCCGCGCCCACGACCTTGGTTCCCGGGGGACGGGAGCGGAGATCCTGGTGGCAGGAGGCACAGTCGTACTCGGAAAACTCGGGCCAGCGGCTGGGCCGGTCCGGGCCGGCCTGGGCGGCTTCCTTGGCGCGGCTCTGAAGCAATTCGAGGGCGGTCCGGCCCGAGACGAGCTGGCCCACGGCCCAGGTTCGCGCGGGGAAATCGCTGGCCGCGTTCCGGCCGGTCTCCACCCAGTGCGCGGGGATGTTGGCGAGAAACGAGGAGAACTCGAAGTTCAGGCGAGGATGACCGGCCGCGATCAAGTCGTGATCCACCTCGCGGGCCGGCAGGCCGTCGCGTGCCGGAACACCGACATGGCAGGCGACGCAACGCTCGGCCCTCACGGCCAGGTCGTCGAGCCGGACCTTGCCGAACCGCTCCTCCTTCTCATGCGAGGAGAGCAGGTCCCAATCGTAGGTCGTGTGCAGCCCGAGCCAGGCGCCGGACGAGCCATGACACGACTCGCAGCCCACCCCGTCCTGCCGGATGGTCGCCGCGAGTTCCGGGTTCACGGCCGGACCGGGCGTCGAATGGCAGGCGAGACATCGGCTGTCCTGGTGCGCGGGGATCGTGCGCCCGGCACCTTGCCCCAGCTTTTTCGCGATCGACCGGGACAAGTCGGAGTAGAGCGTCTGAAACGCGTTGGCGTGCCGATCGCGAGACGCCCAGACCGTGTGTTCGTTGCGGAAGACCCGTGAACCGTAGACCGGGGTCGGGCTCCCATGGCAGGCCGTCGACGAGCAACGCCCCGCACCCCAGTTGGCTCGGGTCAACTCGATCGGCCGAGCCGGATCGGCGGCCGAGGCGACGCCTTTCCCCGGCCTCGAATGCCAGGATGACGAGCAAGGGCAGGATCAACCGGGCCATCCCCCCCTTCAGAGCTCGCATGCCAGGGCCTCCGTCCGTCCGAGAAAGATGCGCTGTCGGTGAGGATCGTCGCGAACTCTCCCGATGGATCGGTTGGAGAGGCCACGTCGTCACGAATGGTCGAGACAATTATAGTCTGAATCGACATAGGCGAGCGAAGCGCTCAGTCCAAAGCGTCGCGGCCCGCCCGCATGGGTCCGATTACGACGATTGCTCCCGTCGAAATGCCTCCCGGTTCTTGGGACTTCTCCCGGATCACCACCACGATCTCATAGTGATTGACTTGCTTGTTGTCTGAACCGAGTTCGCGAATCGCCGCCCCTGGCTCGATTCGGAAGTGCAGACTTCTTTGCCTCAGCCGGGCTCTGGTCTCGCCAGATTTGATCCAGCGTCAACACCACGAACCGAACCAGTGTCTGCCGTCCCCGCCACCCGTACCGGATCCTCTCTGCGACGGAACCCGGAGGAGAACCAACCCGGTAGGGGATCGCCCGGAGCCCTGTTCTTCGGAGATTTCCAGCGCGGTAAACTCTTGGATCGTTTGGTTAATCTTACTCTACTGGAAACGGGCCAAACTCCTGCACGGCCGCTGTCTCCGCGACCGTTGTCTTGACTTTCATCTGCTTATCCTCAGTGATCTTCAATGTGACGGTGATCTGAAGAGCGTTATCGGCAACAGCCGGGATAGCGATGATGAGCGAAGCCACGGTCTCGCTTCCTGATTCATCCTTCTGGGAAAGCTCGATAAGGACTTTCGGCCCCCCATCGGTCTTATTTGTAAACGTCTCGGAACGAGTGTGGGGGAGGCTCTGCCCGGCGTTTACCAGCGGCGTGAAGACATCGCCTGCCGTAGTGATACCAAGTGGCTTTCTTGAGTGTGGCACCAGCCCTTGGCTGGATCGTTTTCTTCGGAGGATCAGGATTTACCCTGTCGGCGCATCCTGTTATGCAAATCAGGGTCAGACAGACTGCTAAGTCACGTCGAATCATCGTTTCGGCATCCTTCTAATATTCAGCCATGAAGGTAATGAGGATTCCCACGTCCAGTTTAGAAGATCACGTTCGGAGAGTCACCCCTTCAGAACCTGCAAAAACGTTTGGGCGACGGCCGGGCTTTCGGGCTACGCCCCGAGGCCTCGAAGTCGAGTCTCCGCCTACCGGCTTCAATCCCTATCGCGTTCCCGTCCCCTGCCCTGATCTCGCCCGGCGGAGGCACCGGCTCACCGCCGGCCTGATCGGGAGGGACGCCCTCCGACGTCTGTAGCAAGCACCGGCTTCCGTTGCGAAACGACAACACAGACAGCAAGGACATGCATTGTGCTTCCGCCTTGCGTGAAGTCGAACCGTCGGAACGAACGCTGCGTCCCGATGTTCCGAACCGGTCTCATGGACTTCCCCGGCGTTCCGATCCCGCCTCACGCCGGATTCGCCCCACGGCTTCCGGCCGCTCGTCTCGGGGGACCGCCGAGGGCTGGCGGGCCGACCGCGGGCCCGCGCAGGAGCCGGCACCCTGTGGGGGAGGGCGGTTCCATCCAGCAACTCCACTTCGGATCCGCATCCGCGGGACCCGAATGGAATCAAGCCGTTCGGCTCGCCTCGGCAGACCGCCCCGCTCTTATGGACGGGGCGGCCAGGTGGCCATGCACCTAAAGAGGGTAAGGCGAGGGGTGTGGAGAATCCACCGAGGCCAGCGACCAGGCACCCATCTTCACTGTATTTCCCAGACCTCGCCACTGAGGTGCCTGGCTACTCTTGTTCCGCGAAAGCGAACGCCTGGTTTTCCTTCCACCACAGATACTGTTGGTGAATTCGTCCAGGGCCTCGTGGACCGTGGCTGGTCCCTTCGCTGGGGGCCCCAGGATCGTCACCGTGCCGTGTCGGCCGTCAGGACCGGCTCCAGGGCACTGGATCGGCCGTCCCGGTCGAGGGCGTCTTGGATCACGGCGAATGGTCTGGCGGCTGACGCCTTCGCAGCCCGGCGACGAGACGGGGTCGTAGCCAGCCCCCGGACAACTTTGTTGGGCAAGAACGAACAACAGCCGATCAGCATGATTAACGCGAACGTCCACATCCCGAGACAGGCACCGATACCCAAGTGGAGCACGACCGCCCCGGCCAGCATCAGCGGCCGACAGCGGGGCCGCCAGATGAGGAAGGGAAAGGAGATCTCCCAGAGGACCGACACGGTGGGTGGCGAGGTTCAGGAGGTGCGGATGCCAGGCCAGCCACGTCATGTCGGTTGACTGGTACTCCAGGTTCGCAAAGGCCCGCCACATCGCCGTGCCGTCCCACCACGAATCGCCCTTCAGCTTCGAGATGCCCGCGAAAAAGTAAATAATGCACATGTGAATATTGATAAGCCGTATCGCCAGGTTGGCCGCCGTGCTCGGGGCGGGCCGCGATGCCCCCCACACGCGGCGCCGGCGGGTGGCCAGCCAGCGGTCGACTGGAGCCGCGCTGCCCGCTGCCCCACATCGTCAAGTAGAGCACGATCCGCGTGACGGAAGCCCGCGGCGAGGGCAGCAGACTTCCCGAAGTTGCGGCGCAGGCGGACGACCCTGACGTTCGGCGCCCGGTCGTGCAGGCGCGTGAGCGCGGCGAAGGACCCGTCGGTGGAGCCGTCGTCGACGTAGACGGCCTCCCACGGCCGCCCGAGGGGGTCGAGGGCGCTCGCCAGCTCGTCGTAGAGCAGCTCGACGCTTCGATCCTCGTCGTGGACTGGGACGACGACCGAGATCACGGCAGTAGCTTATGCGTGAGGTGGGAGCGCTCTTGTCGATCGAGGAGGCGCAGCGCCTCATCCTCGAGCGGGTTCGGCCGCTGGAGGCCGAGCCTGTTCCGCTCGACGCTGCCGCGGGTCGCGTGCTGGCGGAGACGGCGACCTCCCGCGTGGACCTGCCGCCATTCGATAGCTCGGCGATGGACGGCTTTGCGGTGCGATCAGGCGACACGCCCGGCCGGCTGCCTGTGAGCGAGCGGATTCCGGCGGGCAAGCCGGCCCGGCGAGCGCTCGAGCCCGGCGAGGCGATGGGGATCGCAACCGGCGGCTCGGTTCCTGACGGTGCCGACGCCGTCATCCAGCTCGAGGCCGTTGTCGATCATGGCAACGAGATCGAGATCCCGGACACGGTGTCCGCCGGAACGAACATCCGTCCTCGCGGCGGGGATCTGCGCCGGGGAGACGTCGTGGTGGAGGCGGGCGAGCTGCTGGGCCCGGCGCAGATCGGCGCCCTCGCCGCAGTCGGGATTCCCGAGGCCTCGTGCTCCCGGCGGCCCCGGGCCGCGGTGCTCGCGACGGGCACGGAGCTGCGGCGCCCGGGTGAGGAGCTCGGGCCTGGCCAGATCTACGAGGTGAACACCACGCTGCTCGCGGCGCAGCTCCGGTCGGCCGGCGCGGAGGTAGAGCAGCTCGAGGCCGTCGAGGACGACGAGGAGGCGCACCGGGGAGCGCTCGAAGCCGGCCTGCGAGCCGACGTGCTCGTCACGTCCGGCGGCGTCTCGGTCGGCCCGCACGACCTCGTGCGTTCGGTCGGGGCGGGGCTCGGGGTCGAGGAGGTGCTCTGGGGCGTGGCCGTCAAGCCCGGCAAGCCTCTGTGGTTCGGCGTGCGCGACCGGACCCTTGTCTTCGGCCTCCCCGGGAACCCGGTCTCGTCGCTCGTCGGCTTCGAGATCTTCGTGCGGCCGGCGCTCCTGGCGCTTCAGGGCGCACGTGACCCGCTCCCTCGCTTCGATCCGGGGCGCCTCGCGCGGGCCGTGCGTCCGAACCCGGCCCGGACGGAGCTGATGAGGGCCAGGACCGCGGTCGTCGACTCTGCCGTCGAGCTCGACGTCCTGACCGGCCAGGACTCGCACATGATCGCGCGCGCCGCCGGCGCGGACGCGCTGGTGTTGATCCCGGCCGGCACCGGCGAGCTGCCCGCCGGCGCGCCGGTCAGCTACCTGCGGCTCGCCTAGGCTCGGCCACCCGGCGGCCGAGCGCCAGGCCGAGAAGCCGGCCGATCAGCTGCCGGAGCGGCCCGCGGGGCGGGCGCTCACGCGCTTCCGGGTACGGCGCGTAGCGTCCCGTCGCCACGGCCGCCAGCTGGCCCGCGGCCGCGAACCAGCCGAGTGCGATCACGATTGCCGGCAGCGGCACCCAGCCGATCGCCACGAGCTCGAGCACGTACCACGGCGCGTCCCAGCCGAGCTCGAAGCGCCACGCGAACGACGCAATCAGGATCGCCGGGCCCAGGAAACCCACCCCGAGCACGCCTGCCCGCAGCCACAGGCGCGGCGTGCCGAACCTGAGGCAGCCAGAGCCAGGCGTGGAGCGACGGGAGCAGGAAGATGAGCGCGTAGGCGTTCGTCGCCAGCGTCAGGAGTGCCAGGACTGCCAGCACGAGCAGCGCGGCCGTCTGCCCCGCGAGCTCCTCCTCGACAGAGACCGCTCGACGCGGGAGCAGGCGCTCGCGGCTGACCAGCCAGCTCGCGAACGCGAAGACGAGGAAGATCGTCAGCGTCACGACCGGCCAGTCCCCAGCCGGGCTCGTGCCGGGCGGCGGGGGTCGGTCCACTTGCGGCCAGGCGCCGATCAGTGCGAGGAATCCGAACGCAAGGCCGATCCAGAGCCAGAACGCAAGCCGTGTCCTGAAGCTCCGGAGCGCCGGCGCAAGCGGGATCCGGCGCCTCCTGCAGCGGGCGAACAGGTCGACGGCGGCAAGCAGGAACGGCAGGAGCGCCGTGATCAGCACGAGCTTCACCGCCCAGCCCTGGACGATCCGTCCTCCGAGGTAGATGTAGGTCGACGTGTCGCGCGCGAGCGCGACGCCCTCGTCGAGCGAACCGAGAAGCGCCTCCGCCGCTCGGCCCACTTGGCCGATGCGCCGGTCGTCCAGCCGGTCGAGCGTGTCCGTCTCGGGCCGCGGCGGGCGTGGGCCGGCGGTTGTGATGCTGAGCGCCGGGATTCCTGCGCCGATCACGGGCGCCTGCTCGTACAGGCTGAAGGGGAAGGCGAGGTCGATCAGCTGGCCCGCCGCGCTCGTGCGCCTCGGTTCTGCTCCTGCGCGCTGGAGGATCCGCGCTGCAGCCGTCTCGACGAGCGTCGCGTCCGGCGAGCGCGGCCGGTCGGCGGCGAGCTCGAGGCGAATACCGCCCTCTCCCCCGATCGCCACGAGGTTGACTGCCGACGCGACCCGCCGCCGGTACGGCGAGGTCTCGAGGAATCGCGCCGCTCCGATGCCGCCGTACGCGCCACCGTCCGTCGAGACGAGGACGATCGTGTGCGTCGGACTGGCGGGCGCACGCTCCTGCCCCGGCGCCGGGGCGGTGCGGAGGCCGTAGCCGCGGGCGAGCTCGAGCAGGACGCCGGTGCCCGACGCGTTGTCGTTCGCTCCCTGCCCCGTCGCGCCGAGGTTGTCCCGGTGCGCCATGACCACGAGCACGTCCGGTGAGCGGCCCGGGGAGACAGCGATCACATTCTCGAGCCCGACTCGGCCTTGCTCTGGAACCTGCGCCTCGAAGCGGTCTCGTTGCACGCGAAAACCGAAGGACGCAAGCCGCTCGGCGACCCAATTCGCCGCGTCCGAGGCGGTGGGCGACCCCGGCGTCCGGTTCGGAAACTGCGTCGCGAGCTCGCGGGCGGACTGCGTCGCGCCGACCTCGTCGAAGGCGGCAGGGAAGGTCGGCGGAGGCAGGCTCTCGAGCCGCGTGATCGTGAACGCCGTGATCAGCAGCGGTATCGCGACGAGCAGCGCAGTTCCCCGATAGGCGCGGGCGTTGACCGGGCGCTCGAGGGAGCCGTGCCGCGCCCGCCTCCGCGAGGTTGGGCGCCGGAAAGGCGGCATGCCGAGGCTATAGTAGGGAGGGCCCCGGCCCCGCGCGCCCGGCGGTGATGCGCCCGTGCCCGACTCCTCCACAATCCTCCTCGTAGACGACGAGGACTCCGTCCAGAAGCTCCTCTCGTACCCGTTGGAACGGGATGGGTACCGCGTTCTCGCGGCCAAGGACGGTGAGGAAGCGCTCGCGAAGTTCTCGTCCGAGCCGGTCGACCTCGTCGTGCTCGACCTGATGCTGCCCAAGCTCGACGGGCTCGAGGTCTGCAAGCGCCTCCGCGCCCAGAGCGCCGTCCCGATCATCATGCTCACCGCGCGGGACGACGAGCTCGACAAGGTGCTCGGCCTGGAGCTCGGCGCCGACGACTACATCACGAAGCCGTTCTCGATCCGCGAGTTCCGAAGCCGCGTGCGGGCGCTTCTGCGCCGCGCGTCCCTGCCCGCGCAGCAGGACCGGCGCGACGGCGAGGTGATCGAGGCGGAGGACCTGCTCGTGGATCCGGCCCGGCGAACCGTGGAGGTGCGCGGCGACGCCGTGCAGCTGACCTACGTCGAGTTCGAGCTCCTGCGCACGCTTGCGTCGAATCCTGGGCGAGTCTTCACCCGGCGGCAGCTGCTCGAGGCGCTGTGGGGCGACTCGGCGTACCGCGAGCCGCGCACGATCGACGTCCACGTCCGCCACCTGCGCGAAAAGCTCGAGCACGACGCCAGCGAGCCCGAGTTCATCCTCACCGTTCGCGGCGCCGGCTACCGCTTTCGGGATTCCTGATGCGCCTTCGCACCGTCGGGCTCAAGCTCAGCCTCGCACTCGTTGCGCTCGTTGCCGGCGCCCTGGCGATCGTCTACTTCGCGGTCGTGCCCGGCCTGGAGAACCGGCTCGTCGAAAGCCGGCTCTCGCAGCTCCACCGGGCCTCGGACGCGATCGTGGGTGACCTCTCGCAGGAGGACTCATTCCAGTGGAGAGACACCGTCGTCACGGAAGCGCCAGCGGCGTGGCCTGCGCATCACGATCTACGAGGTGTTCAGCGAGTCGCCGCCGATCTACCTGAACCCCGTCGTCGAGTCGCGGCCGCTGGGAGAGTCCTCGGGCGATCCGATCGCACACCGGGCGGTGGAGACCGGCCGGACGCGCGACGGAGTCGTAGCGCGAGGCGGCTCGCAGTTCGCCGAGGTTGCCGTTCCCTTCGGTGGAGCGTTCGTGCTGCTCGTAGCCGCCCCCATCGCCGACACGCTGGAGATCGTCTCCTTCGTTCGCGAGCGTCTTCTTGCCGCCGGTGTGATTGCGCTGCTTGCCGCAGCCCTCGTCGGATTCTTCCTCGCGCGCGTTTTTGCGCGGCGCGTGCACCGGCTCGAGCGCGCTGCAGAGCGGATTGCGGGTGGCCGCTTCGATGAGCCGGTAGTCGACCCGAGCGCGGACGAGATCGGGGAGCTGGCCAGGGCGTTCGACCGCATGCGCGAGCAGCTGGCGACGCTGGAACGCGCTCGTCGCGAGTTCATCGCCAACGCCTCCCACGAGCTGCGGACGCCGATCTTTGCCCTCGGAGGCCACGTCGAGCTGCTCACCGACGAGGACATGGACGAGGAAACGCGGAGTGAGTTTCTCGCCGAGATGCGGCTCCAGGTCGAGCGCCTCACGAAGCTCGCGACCGACCTCCTCGACCTCTCCCGGCTCGACGCGGGCCGTTTGCACGTGGAAATGACCCCGGTGGATCTCGGGGAGACCGCGCAGTCGCTCGCAGCGGAGTTCGGCGGCGTCGGCCGCGGGCGGGACCACGCGCTCGAAGCGGACGGCGAGCCGGGTGCCCTCGCGCTCGCCGACGAGGAACGGGTTCGCCAGATCGGACGAATCCTCGTCGAGAACGCGATTCTCCATACGCCGCCGGGGACCGAGATCCGGCTCCACACCGCCGAAACCGACGACGGGGTCGAGCTGCGCGTCGAGGACACCGGCCCGGGCATCCCTCCCGACGACCAGCAGCAGGTGTTCGAGCGCTTCTACCGGGTCGGCGGCGCGGTCTCGTCCGGTTCGGGGCTCGGCCTGGCCATTGCACGGGAGCTTGCAGGGGTGATGGGCGGCGAGATCGTGCTCGACTCACGTCCCGGCCGCACCGTTTTCACGTTGAAACTCCCGCGGAGCCCGCTCGCGGTGGAAGAGCCCGAGCACGCGCTCGTCCGCTGTAGGAGGGCTCGGCGGAATGCCGGCTGTGTCGCCAGGCCGCGCTGCTCGCCCCAGGACTGCGTCCTCAGTCGCGCCCGTATCGCAAGGATACGAACGCTCCCTGCGTCCTTGCCTGGAAACGAGCATCGCACCCTGGCAACGAGCGGCATCCCACCAAGCCCTCCTCCTTTTCACGTGCAAACGCGGGGCGGGCAGGAGCCCCGCGGCTACAGTGACGAAGCCGGTGCGTCCGTCCGCCCTCGCAGTCATTGCGCTTGTCGCCGCCGCCGTCGGCGGCCTCGTTTCCGTCGTCGCGGCCGACCAGACCGGTCTGCTGGACGGTGGGACCGAGACGGTCTTCGTCAGCGGCTCGGGCGGGGCCCTGGCGGTCGAGCGGGAGATCGCAAATCCGAATCATGCGGCCAAACCGCTCGCAGGGAACACCTTCGACCCGGCTGCGATCTACCAGTCGCGCAGCGGCGGTGTCGTCACGATCTACGCGTATTTCGACGACCGTCCGCCCGCCGACCATGCCGCGCAGGGCTCTGGCTTCGTCATCTCTCGGGAGGGCTACATGCTCACGAGCGCGCACGTGGTCACGACGGCCGGCCCTGACGAGACAGGCGAACCGGAGGCGGCTGACCGCGTCTACGTCGGCTTCCGCGACGGCGATCGGGTCGAGGCCAAGGTGATCGGATGGGATGTCTTCGACGATGTCGGCGTCCTCAAGGTCGATCCTGCTGCGCACACGCTCGATCCAGTGCCGCTCGGCGACTCCGCCCGCGTGGTCGTCGGTGAGCCCGTCGCGGCGCTCGGCAGTCCGTTCGGCAACGAGAGCTCGCTCTCGGTCGGCGTCGTCTCGGCGACGCGCCGCTCGATCGACTCGCTGACGTCGGGCTACAACGTCGGCGACGCGATCCAGACTGACGCCCCGATCACGCACGGGAACTCGGGTGGGCCGCTCTTCGACGCGCGCGGCCTCGTGATCGGCATCAACGCGCAGATTCGAAGCAACTCGGGCCAGTCCGAGGGCGTCGGCTTCGCGATCCCGATCAACGCCGCCAAGCGCTCGTTTCGCCAGCTCGTCCGCGACGGCCGTGTTGCGTACGCGTACGTCGGCGTCAACGCGGAGGATCTGACACCGACGATCGCCAAGCGATTCGGATACCCCGTTCAGCGCGGGGCCGTGATCGCCAGCGTCGTCCCGAAGAGCCCTGGCCAGGAAGCCGGCCTGCGCGGCGGGAGCCAGCGCCGGCAGCTCAACGGCTTCGACGTGCGGGTCGGCGGCGACGTCGTCGTCAAGATCGGCTCCCAGGAGGTCCGCAGCGCAGACGACCTCGTCCGCGAGGTGAGCGAGCGCCTTGCGCCCGGCCAGGTCGTCTCCTTCACGATCCTGCGCCAGGGACGCCGGATCGTCGTCCCTGTTCGGCTCGGCGAGCGCCCGAGGCGGCCGCAGGTCGAGGATTAGCCCCGGGCGTTTGATTTCCCCCACGGGTTGGAATAGTGGAACCGTACGGGATCCCTTTCCGTAAACCTGGTAAAACCTTCCAAATTCATGACGAGCCGCTCAACCCCTGCGACCAACGGTGGTGCCCCGACCATCTGGTTGACGATTCCGGCGAAGCCCGAGTACATCACGCTGGTTCGGCTCGCCCTCAGCGGCCTGTCCCAGTCCCGCGAGCTTCCCGACGAGACGCTCGGCGACCTCAAGCTCGCAGTCACCGAAGCCTGCTCCAACTCCATCCGGCACGCCTATGGCGACGGTCGCGACGGCTCGGTCGAGGTCGTCTACGAGCTCCATCCCGACCGCCTCGTCGTCGAAGTGCGCGACGACGGCCCGGGGTTCTCCGCGCCCGAGCCTGCGGTCCTGGACGAGCAGGGGCTCAACGAAGGGGGCCTCGGGATCGCGATCATCCGGGCGCTTGCCGATGAGCTCGAGCTCGGGCCGGGAGCTGACGGGCAGGGATCTCGCCTCCGGCTCGTAAAGTTCATCCAGGCATAGTCAACACCTCGCACAGACCCACCCACCGGCACAGCTCGGACGTCTGAACATGCTCCCGCCCGTCAACGTCGGCACCAAACCCCTCTCGGACTACGCGACCATCGGCGGCCGTGGTCTGATGGCCGAGATCCAGCGCCTCGCCGGGCCGCTCGAGGGCAAGCGGGTCTGCCACCTCTCGGCGACGGCGTTCGGCGGCGGCGTCGCGGAGATCAACTACACGCTGATCCCGCTGATGCGCAGCGCCGGGCTCGAGACGGACTGGCGGATCATCAAGGGCAAGGACGAGTTCTTCGACGTCACGAAGAAGATCCACAACGCGCTCCAGGGCAGCCCGCTCGGGCTGACCGACGAGGAGGTGCGGATCTTCCAGCAGTACAACGCGGCAAACGCCAAGGAGTTCGACGACTCCGAGTACGACGTCGTCATCGTCCACGACCCGCAGCCGGTCGCGATGATCGACCATTTCCCGAGCTCGGAGGCGCGCTGGATCTGGCGCTGCCACATCGACCTCTCCACGCCGAACGAGGATGTGCTCGGCGTGCTGCTCCCCTCGATCGCACGCTACGACGGGGCGATCTTCCACATGCCGCAGTACGTGCCGCGGACGGGCGATATCCCGGAGGCGTACATCTGGCCGCCGGCGATCGACCCGCTTGCGCCGAAGAACATCGCGCTCTCGGCGGAGGATGCGGCGTACATCGTCGACCAGTTCGGGATCGACGTGGAGCGGCCGCTGCTCACGCAGGTCTCACGGTTCGATCCCTGGAAGGACCCGCTCGGCGTGATCGATGCCTTCAGGATCACGCGCGAGTCGCATCCGGGTCTGCAGCTCGGGCTGGTGGGGTCGATGGCGCACGACGACCCCGAAGGCTGGGACTTCTACAACCAGACGGTCGAACACGCGGGCGGCGACCCTGACATCTTCATCCTCTCGAACCTCAACAACATCGGCTCAGTCGAGGTCAACGCGTTCCAGGTGTACTCGGCGGCGGTCCTCCAGAAGTCGATCCGGGAGGGCTTCGGCCTGACCGTGACCGAGGGGCTCTGGAAGGCCCGGCCCACCGTAGCGGGGCGAGTCGGCGGGATCCCGGCACAGATCCAGGACGGCGAGACCGGCTGGCTCGTGGATTCCGTCGAGGAGTGCGCGGCCGCGTGCCTGGAGATCCTCGCCGAGCCTGAAGAGGCTCGTCGCCGCGGAGTCCGGGGCAAGGAGTACGTGCGCCAGCACTTTCTCACGCCGAGGCTTCTGCGCGACTGGCTTGCCCTCTTCAACAGGCTCGACGGCAAGGACACGGGCGAGACCCAGCTGGTGACCGTCTCAGCTGAAGCTGTCTGAGCCCGCCGTCTGAGCCAGAAACCGCTCGGGTAGGGTCCTGGCGATGGGCGCCCGACGAAGGCTGGTCGTCGTTTCGAACCGCGGCCCCGTGACCTTCGACCGCGATGCGGACGGTCAGCGGGTCGCCAGACGCGGCGGCGGCGGGCTCGTGACGGCGCTCCGCAGCCTGGTCGCCATGCACGACGTCACCTGGATCGCAAGCGCGATGACCGACGAGGATCGGGCGGTTGCCGAGGAGGCAAGCGGTGAGGCGATCGACGAGACCGCTCGCGACGGCTCGCCCTACCACCTGAGGCTCGTCTCGCACGATCGCACGGCGTACGACTGGTTCTACAACGTCGTCGCGAACCCCACCCTCTGGTTCCTGCAGCACTACCTGTGGAACCTCGCGCAGGCGCCAAACGTCGATCGGGGGCTACACCACGCGTGGGAGGAGGGGTACGTTGCCGTCAACGCAGGCTTCGCCGACGCGGTCGTCGCCGAGTTGGAGGCGGAGCCCGGTTCGCCGGTCTTCTTCCACGACTACCACCTGTATCTCGCGCCGCGGTTCGTGCGGGCGCGAGTGCCCGAGGCGGCGCTGTCGCACTTCGTTCACGTCCCGTGGCCGGAACCGGACTACTGGCGGGTGCTTCCCGAGGCGATCCGGCGTGCCTTGCACGATGGGCTGCTTGCGAACGACGTCGTCGGCTTTCACACGGATCGCTGGCGCCGCTCCTTTCTCCGCTCGTGCATGGACATCGTCGGCGCCGAGGGCAACTTCCTCGACGGCACCGCGGACTACGACGGTCGCCGGGTGTGGGCTACGAGTCGTCCGATCTCCGTCGATGCGGCCGAGTTCGACGAGCTCGCCGCCGGCGACGCCGTCCGGGAGCTCGAGGCCGAGCTCGCCGCCTCGCGACCCGAGCGACTGATCCTCCGCGTCGACCGGACCGACCCATCGAAGAACGTTGTGCGCGGATTCCGGGCGTTCGAGCGGTTCCTGACCGACCACCCCGAGTACCACGGACGGGTTGGAATGCTCGCGCTGCTCGACCCGAGCCGGCAGGACATTCCCGAGTACGCGGAGTATCTCGGTGCCATCCAACGAACGGCCCGGGTGGTCAACGACCGGTTCCAGGCCGAGGGCTGGACGCCGATCGATCTGCGGATCGCCGACAACTTCCTGGGCTCGGTGGCCGCCTACAAGCAGTACGACGTCCTGCTCGTCAATGCGATCTTCGACGGACTGAACCTCGTCGCCAAGGAGGCGCCGCTCGTCAACGAGCGGGACGGCGTCCTGATCCTCTCCGAGAACGCGGGCGCCCACGAGGAGCTGAGCGACTGGGCGGTGACGGTCAACCCGTTCGACATCGCGGGCCAGGCGGACGCGATCTACTCAGCGCTCGAGATGCCGGCCGATGAGCGCGCGGCGCGAGGTCGCGCGCTCCGCGCACACATCCGCGAGCACGACCTCAGTGAGTGGGTCGAGGGCCAGCTCGCGGATCTCGACGCCGCCGCCGCGCGGCCCAGCGCCCGTCCGTGACGGACTTCTCGCACATCGACGAGGCGGGTGGAGTCCGGATGGTGGATGTCGGCGGCAAGCCGCTCTCACGGCGGCGCGCGCGGGCGCGGGCTCTCGTCGAGATGCGGCCCGAGACCGCCGCTCGGCTCGGCGAGCTGCCCAAGGGCGACGCGCTGACAACGGCGCAGCTGGCCGGCGTCATGGCCGCGAAGCGGACAAGCGAGCTGATCCCCCTCTGCCACCCGTTGCCGCTCACTTCGATCGACGTCCATGTTGCCATCGTAGAGAACGGGGCGGACGTCATAGCTGCAGTGGAGACGACGGCGCAGACCGGTGTCGAGATGGAGGCGCTCGTTGCTGCCTCGATCGCCGCGCTCACGATCTACGACATGGCGAAGGCGGTCGACGACTCGATGGTCGTTCGCGAAGTGCGCCTGCTGGAGAAGGCGAAGGAGGAGATCTGAGGGCCGCGGTTCTGACGGTCTCCGACGGCGTCGCGGGCGGCGAGCGCCCGGACGAGAGCGGCGCAGTGCTGGAAGAGCTTCTCCGGGAGGACGGACACGAGGTGACCCGGCGGGTCGTGCCTGACGAGCGGAGCGAGATTGCGGAGGCGATCGAAGCGCTCACCGACGAGTTCGAGCTCGTCCTGACCACGGGAGGCACGGGCGTGGCGCCGCGCGACGTCACTCCCGAGGCGACGGCGGCGGTCGTCGAGCGTCAGATTCCGGGTCTGGCGGAGGCGATCCGAGCCGATGCCGTGGCGCGCACGCCGCACGGCATGCTCTCGCGCGGGGTCGCGGGTGCTCGGGGCCGCACGCTCGTTGTGAACCTGCCCGGCTCCCCGGGAGGCTGCCGCGACGGTTTTGCGGTCGTCCGGGAGGCGCTTCCGCACGCCGTGCGGCTGCTTGCGGGCGAGACCGGAGGGCACCGCCAGACCTGAGCCCGGCCCGTCGGTCAACCGAGTTGGCGCAGTTTCGGCACTGGTGCGTCACCCACCCGTGCGCCGCCCACGGATACGATCGCCTCGGGGAGGAGGTTGGGGGTTCCTGAGCGAGACCAGCGAGGTGAGCGCGGGATGATCAGCGCGAGTGGGCTCGGCCGGCGGTTCGGCGAGCGGCGCGTGCTTTCCGGGGTCGATGTCCACCTCGAGGAGCGCGGATTCCTGCTGATCACCGGCCCCAACGGCTCGGGGAAGACCACATTGCTTCGGCTGCTTGCGGGGCTGCTCGCTCCGACGGAGGGCGAGCTGGAGGTTCGCGCCGACCGCGGGCGGATCGGCTTCCTCGGCCACGAGCCGCTTCGTCTACCGCGAGCTTACGGCGCTCGAGAACCTCGATCTCTTCGGGCGGCTCTATCGCGTCCCGGAGCACCGCGAGCGAACAGGGATGCTCCTCGAGCGCTTCGGGCTCTGGGATGCCCGCGGCGAGCCCGTGTCGACGTTCTCGCGGGGGATGGTGCAGCGGCTCGCGCTCTGCCGGACGCTCCTCCACGACCCGGAGCTTCTGCTCCTCGACGAGCCCTTCAGCGCGCTCGATGCCGACGGCGCCGAGCTTCTCCACGCAGAGCTGGACCAGGCGACGCCGCGCACCATCGTCATTGCCAGCCACCAGCCGGAGCGGATCGCGCCGCTCGCGACCCAGCGACTCGCGCTCGCGTGACCGGCTACCTCGGCGACGTCGCGGCACTCGCGCGCAAGGATCTCCTCGTCGAGCTCCGTACGCGCGACACGGTGCCTGCCATGCTCCTCTTCGTCGTCGCGGCGCTCGTGGTCTTCCACTTCGCCCTCCCGGCCGAGAGCTCGCGCCTCGCGGCGAGCGGGATGCTCTGGATCGCGCTCCTCTTCACGGCGCTGCTCGCCCTCGTGCGTTCTTTCGTCGGCGAGCGGGACCAGGGGACGCTCGACGGGCTGATCCTCGCGCCGTGCGATCGGAGCGCGATCTGGCTCGGGAAGACGCTCAGCGTCCTCGCCTTCCTGTTGTTCGCCGAGGCCGTCGCGCTTCCCGCCTTCGGGCTCTTCTACGAGGCCGTGACCTGGGAGCTGATCGCCGGCGTCGCGCTCGCGAACGTCGGGATCGCTGCGGTCGGGACCCTGCTCGGCGCGATGGCCGCCGCCGCCCGCGCACGCGAGCTGCTTCTGCCGCTTCTGTTCCTACCCGTTGCCATCCCACTGGTGGTCGGCGGGGTGGGCGCGACCGTCGCCGACGACCCGGGCCGGTACCTGGCCTTCCTCGCGCTCTACGACCTGATCTTTGCGATCCTGTCCTGGGCAAGCTTTGAGTACGTCGTTACGGAATAACGGCGCCGCCCTCCTCTCGCTGACAGCGGCGGCTCTCCTGGTCGCGGGCCTTTCGCTCGCGATCTTCTGGGCGCCCGAGGACGCCGACCAGGGCATCAGCCAGAAGATCTTCTACGTCCACGTCCCCGTCGCGCTGACCGCGTACGCGGCGTTCTTCTGGGCCGCCTGGAAGGCGCTTCGCCTGCTCTGGAAGGGCGACGAGCGTCACGACCTCGAGAGCTATACGGCCGTGCACATGGGGGTCATCTTCGGCGTGCTCACCCTGGTCACCGGCTCGATCTGGGCCAAGGTCTCCTGGGGCCAGTGGTGGGTGTGGAGCGAGCAGCAGCTGACGCTCTTCCTGATCCTGTTCCTGTTCTACTCCGCGTACTTCATGCTCCGGTACTCGACCGATCCCGGTCCCCGGCGGGCCCGCACGTCCGCCGTCTACGCGCTCTTCGGTGTCGTGCTGATCCCGGTCAGCTTCCTGGCCATCCGGCTGGCGGAGGGGCTGATCCATCCCGTGGTCTTCAAACGCGACGGGCCCGACATGGAGGGCTCGATGTTCCTCACGTTCTGCGTCTGCCTGGCCGCGATGCTGGCGCTGGCCGGCGCGCTCTACCTGATCGAGCTCTCCGGAAAGCGGGCCGACGCGAGCCTCCGCGCGCTGCGGGAGCGGCTCGCGTGAGCACCGGGGAGAAGTACCTCTGGGCGGCGTATCTCGTGATCTTCGCGGCCGTGTTGCTCTACGTCGTCCTCATTTCGCTGAAGGTCGGGCGTCTGGAGCGCGAGCTGACCGCGCTCGCCGAGCTGGCGCGGGAGCGGGAGGCACGCGGTGGCTGAGCTGCTCGTCTGGCCGGCCCTGCTCGCGTACGGCGAGGCGGCGGTCGCGTACGCGGGGAACGCGCGCCGGCCGGGATCGCTCGGGCGCCTCGGGACCTGGGGCGTGCGCCTCGGCTGGCTCGCGCAGACGGCGCTGCTGGTCGTCCAGGCGAGCGATGCCGCCGGCTTTCCGTGGAGCACGTGGGCGGGGTCGCTCAACCTCTTCGTCTGGCTCGTCGTCAGCGCGTACCTGATCTGGGGCTGCAGTCCGCGCTACCGGCTCCTCGGGCTCGGGGTGATGCCGCTCGCGGCCGCGCTTCTTGCGATCTCGTATGCCGCCGGCGGGACGGACGACACGGCGGGGGCGGCCTGGGGGGACGTCGTGCTCGTCCTGCACATCGGGCTCATCCTCGTCTCCTTCGCCGGCTTCACGGTCGCGGGCGGCCTCGCGGCGCTCGAGCTCTGGCAGGAACGCGAGCTGAAAAGCCATCCGGCGGGCCTGCTGCGGCTCCGCGTCCCGTCCCTGGTGGCGCTCGACCGGCTCACCGTGACGACCGTCGCCGTGTCGCTCGTCGCCCTGACTGCCGGGATCGTGCCAGGCCTTGCGCGGCTTCCGGATCGCGGGCTCGATGTCCTCATCGCGGGCACGATCGTCCTCTGGTCGCTCGGCGCGGCCGTCCTCTATCTCCGTGTAGGCGCGGGTCGCCGCGAGCTCGCGGCTGCGCTCACGCTCGGCGGCGTCGGCGCCGTCATCGTCCTCCAGCTCGGGCTCCTGTTCGCCCACGTCGCATGAAGCTGCTGGTCGTCGGAACCTCCCACCGGCTCGCGCCCATCGAAGTCCGCGAGCGGGTCGCACTGGACGGGGAGGGCGAGGCGGCACTCGCGCAGCGACTGGGAGAGAGCGGGGAGGCGGTGTGCCTCTCGACGTGCAACCGCACCGAGCTCTACCTCGCGGCCGCCGATGCGGACGCTGCCGGCGATCGCGCAACGGCCGTGCTCGCGGAGCTGGGCCGGATCCCGCCAACGGAGCTCGAGCCGTACCTCTACCGCCTCGAGCAGGAGGCGGCCGCCACCCACCTCTTCCGCGTCGCTGCCGGGCTGGACTCGCTCGTGCCCGGCGAGGGAGAGATCCAGGGACAGGTCCGGTCCGCCTACGAGCGCGGCGCTGTCGGGCCGCTCCTCGACCGGCTCTTCCGGCAGGCGCTGCACACGGGCAAGCGGGTCAGGACGGAGACCGCCATCGGCGAGAGCCCTGCGTCCGTGGCCTCGGCCGCGGCAGCTCTCGCGGCGCAGGTGTTCGGGGACCTCGGCGGCCGCCGCATCGTCGTCGTCGGCGCCGGCAAGGTCGGCGAGCTGGCGGCGCGCAACCTCGTCAGCCGCGGAGCGGAGCTCTCGTTCGTCGCGAACCGGACGCTCGACCGCGCGACATCGCTCGCCGAGCGCTTCGGTGGCGAGGCGCTCTCGCTGGACGCGCTCGAGCCGGAGCTCGTGGAGGCCGACATCGTCGTCTCGTCGACGGCGTCCCGCGACACGATCCTCGCGCGGGAGCAGGTCGAGCGTGCGCTACCTGCCCGCCGTGGTCGACCGCTGCTCCTCGTCGATCTCGCCGTGCCGCGCGACATCGATCCGGCCGTCAAGGAGCTCCACGGCTGCTTCCTGTACGACATCGACGACCTCCAGTCCGTCGTCGAGGAGACGCTCACCGGGCGCCGCGGAGAGGCGATCAGGGCCGAAGCGATCGTCGCGCGGGAGGGAGAACGGTTCCAGCAGTGGCTGGCCTCGCTCGACTCGGTTCCCGCGATCGCCTCGCTTCGGGAGCGGGCCGAGACCATTCGCCGACGGGAGCTCGCGAAGGCGAGCCCACGCCTCGCCGGGCTCTCGGACCCCGAGCGGCGCGCCGTGGAATCCCTGACAAGCCAGATCGTCAACAAGCTCCTCCATCAGCCGATCATGCGCCTGAAGGAGGCCGGGCTCGGCGAGGAGGACGAGCGCCGTGCTCCTCAGGGTCGGCTCGAGGGGTAGCCGCCTCGCCCTGACGCAGGCCGAGCTCGCGGTCGAAGCGCTGCGTCGGCCCGGTCTGGAGTTCGCGCTCGTCCCGGTGACGACCGCCGGCGACCGCGACCGGACGAAGCCGTTCGGAGAGATCGGCTCGCGGGGCGTCTTCGTGAAGGAGCTCGAGGAGGCGCTGCTCGAGGAGCGGATCGACGTCGCCGTCCACTCGGCGAAGGACATGACGTCGACGGACGCGGAGGGGCTCGCGGTCGGCGCCTACCTCGAGCGGGAGGATCCCCGCGACGCGCTCTGCGGCGCGGACGCCGTCCGGCCGGGGATGCGTGTCGGGACCGCGTCGGTCCGGCGTCGGGCGCAGCTACTTGCGCTCGAACCGGAGCTTCGGATCGAGCCGCTGCGGGGGAACATCGACACGCGACTCCGGAAGCGGGGCGAGCGGGGCCTCGATGCGGTCGTTCTCGCGGCCTGCGGCCTCGACCGGCTCGGTCTCGCGGACGAGATCGGCCGGCGCTTCGAGCCCGACGAGCTGCTGCCCGAGTCCGGCCAGGGCGCGCTCGCGCTCCAGGTCCGGGCCGGAGAGGAGGGCGTGGTCGCTCACGCCGACCACCCCGCCACCAGGCGGCGGGTCGAGTCCGAGCGTGCGTGCGTCGCGGCCGTCGGCGGCGGCTGCCTCGCACCGGTCGCCGCGTACCACGACGGCGACCGGTTGACCGCGCTCGTCGCGGCCGAGGACGGGAGCTGGGTCGAGCGCCGGACGGGCGACGATCCCGTCAGTCTCGGGCGTGAGCTGCTCGCGCTCGTTCCGTGAGGATCCTGCTGACCCGTCCGGAGGGGCGGAACGAGGAGCTGGCCGACGCTCTCCGCGCGGCGGGGCACGAGGTCGAGTGCGTGCCGCTGATCGCGCTCGAGCCGCTCGGCGACGACCCGATCGACCTCGACGGCTACGACTGGGTGCTCGTCACGAGCGAGATGGGCGCACGGGAGCTTCGCCGCCGAGGCCGTGGCCGGCCGGGCGCGTTTGCCGCCATCGGCCGGGTGACGGCCGATGCGCTCGGCGGTGCGGACCTCGTACCGCGCGTGTCGACCCAGGAGGGCCTGCTCTCCGAGCTGCCCCGGCCGGCCGGGCGCGTGCTGTTCGCCGGCGCCGAGGCCGCCCGCCGCCTGCTCGTCGAGGAGCTGGGCGCCGACTTCGTCCCGCTGTACCGGACCCGCGAGCTCACGCCCGAGCTTCCGGACGCGGATGTGGTCGTTCTCGCCTCGCCGTCCGCTGCTCGCGCGTACGCGGCGCTCGGTCGCAGCGGGCCTGCGGTCTCGATCGGGCCGGAGACCACCTCGGCGGCGCGGTCGCTCGGGCTCGAGGTGGTAGCGGAGGCCCAGAGCCAGGACACCAGAGGCCTCTTGGCCGCCGTGGAGGCGGCGACGCGTTAGCGTCCAGCCCCGTGGTGATCACCTTCCTCTCGGACTTCGGCGTCGAGGACGACTTCGCCGGAACCTGCCACGGCGTGATCAAGCGGCTCGCGCCGCAAGTGGACGTCATTCACATCACGCACGGGATCCAGCCGACAAGCATCCTGCAGGGCTCCGTCGTCTTGGCCAGCACGCTGCCGTACATGCCGATCGGCGTGCATCTCGCGGTCGTCGATCCCGACGTCGGGACTCCGCGGCGAGCGCTGGTCATCCGTACGGAAGACGGCCGGCTACTCGTGGGGCCGGACAACGGCCTGCTCGTGCCCGCCGCCGAGAAGGTCGGGGGCATCAAGGCCGCGAACGAGATCACGAACCGCGAGTACGCCCTGGAGCCGATCGCGCCGACGTTCCACGGCCGCGACATCTTCGCGCCGGCGGCGGCCCATCTCGCGCTCGGGCTCGACCCGGACGACCTCGGTGACGCCGTCGAGCTGGACTCGCTCGTCCGCCACGAGTATCCGCAGCCCGAGATCGGAACCCGGCGGATCCGCGCGAGCTGCCTCTACGTCGACCGGTTCGGGAACATCCAGCTGAACCTGACGGCGAGCGACGTCGAGCCGCTGGGCATCGTGCCGGGCCGGAGGGTCGAGGTCGAGCTGCCGGTCGACCGCTTCTACGCCCAGGCCGCGAGGACGTTCGCCGACGCACGGCCCGGCGACATCGTCCTCTACGAGGACGCGTACCGGAACATCGCGCTCGCGATCTCCCGCGGGAACGCCGCCCAGACATTCGGTGTGCGCGCCGGGACGGAGGTTCGGCTACGGGCGGACTAGGCGAATCCCTTGGCCGGCGGTTCATCCGGCTGGTCACCAACCTCGTCGTCCGGTGGCCCGCGCTCTGGACGATCTTCCGGCCGGCGGTCCGCCGGCAGTTCGACCGCATGGCTCCGGTCTGGGCTTCCATGCGCCAACCCGATTCCCTCGCCTCCTACGAGGCGGCGCTCGACCGCGTCGACGCGCCCGTGCGGCGCGCGTTGGACGTCGGGACCGGGACCGGCGCGGGGGCCCTCGAGCTCGCGAAGCGCTTTCAGGACGCGAAGGTCGTCGGCGTCGACGTGTCCGAGGCGATGCTCGAGGAAGCTCGGCGACTGGCTCCCGGCGTCGAGTTCGTTCAGGGAGACGCGTCGGCGCTGCCGTTCGACGATGCCGAGTTCGACGTCGTCGCACACGCGAACATGATCCCGTTCCTCGACGAGACGGCCCGAGTGCTCCGCCCGGGCGGCTGGACGGTGTACGCGTTCTCGTCGGGGCCGGAGACGCCGATCTACGTCGCTCCCGAGCGCCTGCGGCGCGAGCTCGAGCGGCGCGGCTTCACGGACTTTGCGGAAATTACGGCCGGCCGCGGCAACGCCGTGCTTGCCCGGCGCGGAAAAGGGGATTAACGTCCAGCGCACTGAGACGTTCGCGGCGCGGTAGCACCGGCCCGGACGTCTCTTTTTGTGCGGCTGGACTGGCCGCACAGCGGCGAGGTAGCTCAGTTGGTAGAGGATTGAGCTAAACGGGGTTTCGCGAGAGGCGAGCCGAAGCTACGTCCGCTCGGCAAGTGCAATTGCACCGAGGACGCCGGACTTCGATCCGAGCGCCGGCGCCGTGATGTAGCCGTCGATGTTCTCCCCGACCTCGACGATGTCCAGGTAACCGTTCAGAAGCCCCGCCACCTCGCGACGCACGCGTGGCAGGAGCTCCGCGTGGCTCATCACGCCACCGCCGATGATGATCCGCTCGGGTGAGAGCACCAAGATGACCGAGACGAGCCCGAGCGCGAGATAGCGCGCCTCGAGCGCCCAGACTCGGTCATCCGACGCGAGCTCCTCAGGCCGCCGGCCCCAACGCGCCTCGATCGCACGGCCGGATGCGAGCCCTTCCCAGCAGTCGCCGTGGTAGGGACAGACACCGTCGAACGGATCGACTTCGCGGTTGTGTGGAATCCGGACGTGGCCGAACTCGGGGTGCACGAGGCCGTCGAGAAGCCCGCCGTTCGCCATCCCTCCGCCGCCGATCCCCGTGCCGACCGTGATGTAACAGAAGGTGTCGAGCCCCTGAGCCGCGCCCCAGCGGTGCTCGCCGAGCGCGGCGGCGTTGACGTCCGTGTCGAAGCCGACCGGAACCATCAGGCGACGGCGGACCTCCTGGCCGACGTCGGTGTTCGCCCAGCCTGGCTTGGGTGTGGAGGTGATGAAGCCCCAGGTCGACGAGGACAGTTTCTTGTCGACCGGGCCGAACGAGCCGATGCCGATCGCGTCGACGGGCCCCTTGCGCTCGAAGAACGCGAGGACTCCGTCGATCGTCTCGGAGGGGGTGGTCGTCGGAATCGACGCCTGCGCGCGGACGTCCTCCGGTCCGGTCCCGATCGCGCACTCCCACTTGGAGCCGCCGGTCTCGATGCCGCCGTACACGCTCACGCCGTCACGGCCCCGCAGGACCGTCGCACGATGAACTGAGCGGGGAGCACGACTACCCTGCTGCGGTCGGGCGCGCGGGCCTCAATCCGCTCCAGCAGTAGCTGCGTGCCGAGGGTCCCGAGTGTCTCGGCCGGCTGCGCCATCACCGTGAGGAAGGGATAGAGGCGCGAGGCGTGCTCGATGTCGTCGAAGCAGACGAGCGCGACGTCGTCCGGCACTTCCAGTCCACTGGCCCGCACACCTTCGATCGCGCCCAATGCGACCAAGTTGTTGACGGTGAACACCGCCGTCGGCGGCTCCTCAAGCTCGAGTAACCGGCGAATCCCGTCGAAACCGCCCTCAGGATCGACAGTCGCGCGGACGAGCAGGTCCGGGTCTAGCGCGACGCCGGCCGCGCCCAAGGCCTCCTCGTAGCCCCGATGCCGATCACGGGCCGTCGAGACGTCGTCCGACTCCACGATGAACCCGATGCGTCGGTGCCCGAGCGCGATCAGGTGGTCGACAAGCCGCCGGGCTCCACCGGCGCTGTCGCCGATGACCACGTCGCAGTCCACGTCCGGAACGGTCCGGTCGATGAGGACAAACTGGATGCCGAATTTCGCAAGCCGTTGGAGATGGCCTTTCGAGCGGTCGCTTACCGGTGCGATCGCGATCCCCTCTACGCGGTGAGCGATCATCTCCTCGATCACCTCGCCCTCGATGGTGAGATCAGACCGAGTGTCGCAGAGGATCATCCGGTAGCCGGCGCGGCGGGCTGCGTCCTCCGCTCCGCGCACGATGAGCGTGAAGAAAGGGTTCGCCACGTCCGGGACGATGAGCGCAAGGGTCCCGGTCTTCTGGCGGATCAGCCCACGAGCGAGGCGGCTGGGTACGTAGCCGAGGTCCGCGATTGCCCGCTCGACGCGCTGTCGGGTCTCGGGTCGGACCCGATTCCCGCCGTTGATGACGCGGGAGACGGTCATAGAGGAGACCCCGGAGACCCGGGCCACATCTTTGATCGTCGCGTTGGAGACGTTCGCGGCCATACCTGTTCATGAGATCAGTAACACGTCCCGGGCAGAAAATACAAGAAAAGGCCCTTGACTCCTCGCGCCCAACTGTGTTATCGCTACCACAATCTCACCCTGGAAGCAGCGAAAAGGGAGGCTGGTCAATGCATCAAAGTCAGAGAACGGGGGCATCGCGCCTGACACGACGCCCGCTGATTCTTTCGCTTGTCCTCGTCCTGGTCGCCAGCGCCGCCATGGCGGCCGTCGCCGGTGCGAGGAACTCGAAGCAGGATCAGGGCACATCAAGGTCGGCTTGATCACGAAGGACGTCACGAATCCGTTCTTCGTCAAGATGCGGCAGGGAGCCACGGCCCAGGCCAAGAAGCTCGGCGCGCAGCTGAGCTACGCGGCGGGCAAGAACAGCTCCGACAACGCGAGTCAGATCGCGGCGATCGAGAACATGACGACCGCCGGCGTCAAGGGGATCCTGATCACGGTCGCCGACGCGAAGGCTGAGAACGCGGCGATCAGGAAGGCGAGAAGGAGGGGCGTGCTCGTGATCGCCCTCGACTCGCCGACGAACCCGACGACCGCCGTCGACGCCCTCTTCGCCACGAACAACTTCAACGCCGGTGTGCGGATTGGCAGATACGCCCGCGCGGCCACGAGGGGCAGGACGGTGACGATCGCGATGCTCGACGAGCATGCAGGCTCGTCAGTCGGGAAGCTCCGGCACGACGGCTTCCTCAAGGGCTTCGGGATCAGGAACGGCAACAGTCAGATCGCCTGCGTCGGAAACGGTCAGGGACAGACAGCTCCGTCCCAGACGGCGATGGAGAACTGCATCCAGAAGAACTCCAAGATCGACGTGGTCTACACGATCAATGAGCCGAGCGCCGTTGGCGCATGGAACGCGTTGAAGAACGCCGGCAAGACGAAGGCCGGGACGACGATCGTGTCGGTCGACGGCGGCTGCGCCGGCGTCCGGAACGTCAGGGCCGGGATCATCGACGCTACGTCGCAGCAGTACCCGTTGCGGATGGCGTCGATGGGCGTCACGGCTGTCGTGAACTTCGCGAAGACCGGCAGGAAGGTCTCCGGTTACACCGACACGGGCCTCAACCTGATCGCCAGGGTGCGAAAGGCCGGGGTTCCGTCGAAGAGCGTTGCGTACGGCCTCAGGAACTGCTGGGGCTAGACGGCCATTTCTCACTCCGGGACCGGGGCGTCATCCTTCGCGCCCCGGTCTCACCTTTCCCTGACGGATACTCCCGATGACGACCACCAACGCCGCATTCCGAGTCACGCGTCGTGTGCTGGGGGCTCCGACCGTCGGCCCGTTCTTGGCCCTGCTCCTGGCCATGGCGTTCTTCTCCTACAAGTCGGACGTCTTCCTGGAGGGGCAGAACCTCTCGCTCGTCCTGCAGCAGGTGATGGTCGTCGGCGTGCTGGCGATCGGGCAGACGTTCGTGATCCTGACCGCTGGTATCGACCTCTCCTGCGGAACGGTGATGGCGTTTGGCCAGATCGTGATGACGAAGCTGGCGGTCGCCGAGGGCGTCGACCCATTGCTGGCCATCGCTCTCGGGATCGCGGCCTGCGTGTGCTTCGGTCTGCTGAACGGCGTCTTCGTCGCCGGTGTCGGGCTACCGGCGTTCATCGTGACGCTCGGGACGCTCAACATCGCGTTCGCGCTCACGCACGTCTACTCCAACGACGAGACGTACTCGGAGCTCCCCAGCGAGCTCCTGTTCTTCGGGCGGTTCTTCACGATCGGGAACGCGGAAATCACGTACGGCGTCCCGGCGATGTTCGTGCTCTTCGGAATCGCCTGGTACGCGTTGACGCAGACGACCTGGGGCCGGCACGTGTTCGCCGTGGGCGACAACCTCGAGGCCGCCCGGCTGATGGGCATCAAGACGAAACGCGTGCTGCTGAGCGTGTACGTGGTCGCAGGCCTCACCTACGGGATCGCCGCCATGCTGCTCGTGGCTCGCACGGAGCTCGGGGACCCGAACGCCGGTCAGACGACTGAGAACCTCGACGCGATCACAGCGGTCGTCCTCGGCGGCACGAGTCTCTTCGGCGGGCGTGGGACGATGATCGGGACGCTGATCGGAGCGATCGTGATCGGCGTGTTCCGGAATGGCCTGACGCTGATCGGAGTGGAGGTCGTCTGGCAGTACTTCGTCACCGGCATCCTCGTCATCCTGGCCGTCTCCGTCGATCAGCTGACCCACCGGAGTCGGGCATGAGCGAGCCGAGACCGATTCTCGAGGCGCGCGGGCTCGTCAAGCGCTACGGACAGGTCGTTGCGCTGGACGGCGCCGACTTCGAGCTCTACCCGAACGAGATCGTCGCGATCATCGGCGACAACGGGGCGGGCAAGTCGACGCTGATCAAGGCTCTGTCCGGTGCATTGCAGGCGGACGACGGCGAGATCCGGCTCGACGGAGAACGCGTGCGGTTTCGTTCACCGGGCGACGCACGAAGTGCGGGCATCGAGACCGTGTACCAGGACCTCGCGGTCGCACCCTCGCTCGACATCGCCTCCAACATCTTCCTGGGGAGAGAAGCGCGGTTCCGGGGCCCGCTCGGTCTGGGGTTGCGGCTGATCGACAAGCGCCGGATGCGACGCGAGGCCGCGGCTCATTTCGCTGAGCTCGAGATCGGCGTCCAGTCGATCAAGCAGCCGGTGGAGAGCCTCTCCGGCGGGCAGCGCCAGGGGGTCGCTGTCGCGCGGGCTGCGAAGTGGGCGCGGCGGCTGGCGATCATGGACGAGCCCACGGCGGCGCTCGGGGTCAGGGAGACGCGCCAGGTGCTCGACCTGATCCAGCGCGTCCGCGAGGGTGGGCTGCCGGTGATCATCATCAGCCACGACATGCCCCATGTCTTCGAGCTAGCGGACCGGATCCTGATCATGAGGCTCGGCAAGCGAGTCGCGGTCGTGACGCCGGAGTCGCACACGATGTCGGAGGCGGTGGCGATCATGACGGGTGCCACCGCGGCGGAGCTCCAGCAGGCGATGACGAAGGAGGAGGCGGGCGAATGACCGTCACCTGGGGCCTGCTGTCGACTGCGCCGATCAATACGTCGATCCTCGCGGCGGCGCGCGCATCAGATCGTGCTGATGTCGTGGCCGTCGCCAGCCGGGATCAGGCGCGGGCCGAGGCGTACGCCCGGAAGCACGGGATCGAGCGGGCGCACGGAAGCTACGACGCGCTCGTCGAGGATCCCGGCGTCGCAGCCGTGTACATCTCGCTGCCCAACGGCCTTCACGTCGAGTGGACGATGAAGGCGCTGCGGGCCGGGAAGCACGTCCTCTGCGAAAAGCCGTTCTCACGTCGGGCTGAGGACGTCGAGCGGGCATTCGACACAGCCGAATCGCTTGGGCTCGTACTGTCGGAAGGCTTCATGTGGCGACACCATCCGCAGACCGCGAAGCTCCGCGAGCTGATCTCAAACGGCTCCGTAGGCCGGCTTCGGCTCGTCCGCGTCGCGTTCAGCTTCCCGTTGGCGATCGAGCGAAGCCCGGAAGACGCCCGTTTCGATCCGGCGCTCGACGGCGGCGCGATGATGGATGTGGGGTGCTACTGCGTGAGCGCGATCCGGTTCGTCGCAGGCGAGCCTGAGAGCGTCGCCGGGAAGGAGGTGATCGGCCCGACCGGCGTCGACGTCGTCTTCACCGGCGCGTTGACCCACGCCGAAGACGTCGCCTCGCACTTCGACTGCAGCTTCGTCGTGCCTCGCCGGGCCGAGCTCGAGGTGCTCGGCGAGGAGGCGAGCCTCTTCGTGCGCAACCCGTTCGTGATCACATCGCCGCGCATCGAGCTTCGCCGTGACGGAGATGTCGAGCCGGTGGACGTCGAACATCAGGACTCCTATCTGCTCGAGCTGGACAACGTCAGCGGCGCGATCCGCGGCGAGGTGCCGCTCCTGCTCGGCCGTGAGGACGCGGTTGGTCAGGCGCGGACGATCGAGGCGCTCTACCGCTCGGCGGCATGACCCACACGCTCGCCACGGAGATCGACCAGTTCGCGACGGACGGCGGCATCAACCTCTGGGCCGAGTCGACCCGCGACTAGCCGAAAGCAACGGCCTGGCGGAAAAGACGAGCGAAGGGTCAAAGGCGACGCCTTCGCGTCAAAAAAGGGGCAGCTACGATGGCCCGGTTGCAATCGTGCTCAAGACCGCATGGTTGCGCGGCGAGGTAGCTCAGTTGGTAGAGCACACGGCTGAAAACCGTGGTGTCGCCGGTTCGATTCCGGCCCTCGCCACCTGGCTCGTGTCAGCGGAGCGCCGCGGTCTCCCGTTCCCGTCGCACCGACGCGATTCGCTCGCTGAGGCCTTCCAGCAGCTGGCCCTTGAGCATGACTGCGTCGGCGCCCGCGTCGGTCGCGGCTCGATGCAGCGCGGGGTCAGAGTCGCCGGTGAGCGCGATCAGGCACAGGCTCGGATGCTCCGCGCGAAGCCGACCCACGGCGGCCACGCCGTGCAGCCTCGGCATGTGCAGGTCGATCACGACGGCGTCCGGGTGGATCGTCTCGACGCATTTCACGGCCTCGATCCCGTCGAGGGCGACCCCGACGACCCTCAAGGGCGGTTGCTGCTCGACGAGCGCGCGAAGCGTCTCGAGGTAGCCCTCGTCGTCGTCCGCCAGGACGACAGAGATCGTCCTCTCGGTAACCAACATGGCGGCCGGTCGAACCTACCCCATTCCAAGGGCGAGTCGTCGGGGTGTTAGGGCTTCTGTACGACATCCACGGAAACCTGCCGGCGCTGGAGGCGGTGCTTGCGGAGGTGGAGGATGTCGGCTGCGACCGCTTTCTCCTCGGCGGCGACTACGGCACGCCGAGCCCCTGGCCGGAGGAAACGCTCGCACGGCTGCGCGAGCTCCCGAATGCGACGTGGATACGCGGGAACGGCGAGCGCTGGCTTCGCGAGCCTCCGCTCGACCGCCCGGAGGTCATGGAGATGTACGAGGACTTCCGCGGCAATCTGTCGGAGGAGACCGTGGACTGGCTGTACGGCCTGCCGCCGCAGACGGAGCTGGACGGGATCCTCTACGTGCACGGGTCGCCGCTGTCCGACGTCGAGAGCTTCGCACCGGAGCCGCAGGAGGGCGAGGAGCGGATGCTCGCGGGCGTCACCGACCGCACGATCGCCTTCGGGCACAGCCACCAGCAGTTCCGGCGGCCGGGTCCGAGCGGGACCGACCTCGTGAACCCCGGCAGCGTCGGCATGCCGCTCGACGGCGACGTGCGGGCCGCGTGGGCGACGTGGGACGGCGACTTCGGGTTCCGCCGCACCGAGTACGACATCGAACGGGCGGCAGCCGCCTACGAGCGGATGCCCGGCGGCGGCCAGATGTTCGCTTCGCGGATCCGGAACGGGTCCGACTAGGCGAGGGACGCGTCCAGCGTCACCTCGACGTCGTCGCTGAGCGCCTGCGAGACGGGGCAGTTGTCCTTCGCGTCCTCGGCCGCCTTGCGGAAGCCCTCCTCGTCTACGCCGTCGGCCCCGCCGCGGATCTGGAGGCGCATCGTCGTCATCCGGAAGCCCTCGCCGACCTTGTCGAATGTGGCCGTAGCCTCGCTTTCCAGGCGCTGGGCCGGCGTGCCCGCCTGGGCGAGCCCGTTCGCGAGCGCCATCAAGACGCACGAGGCGTGCGCCGCGGCGATCAGCTCCTCGGGGCTCGTGTTCTCGTCGGCGGCGTCCGCGCGTGAGCTCCACTTGATCGTCGCGTTGCGGACGGCCCCGCTCTCGGTGGAGACCGTTCCGGACCCGCTCACCAGATCCCCCTGCCACTCCG
This sequence comes from uncultured Actinomycetes bacterium, assembly GCA_963847235.1. GTDB lineage: Bacteria > Actinomycetota > Thermoleophilia > Gaiellales > Gaiellaceae > JACDAN01. Next base: position 43,634 of record CAWJYU010000014.1, read on the forward strand.
CCTTCGCGGTGCGCTCAACTGCCATCCTCCCCCTCCTTCTCCTGGCCTGAACCGGACGGTCGATAGTAACGGCGGCCCTTCAGCTCGTCGGGCAGGTTGTCGGTCTCGAAGCCGCGCGGGTCGGAGTGCGGGTAGATGTAGCCCGTCCCGCGCCCGAGCTTCTTCGCGCCGTAGTAGTGCGTGTCGCGGAGCGCGTCCGGCGGCCGGAGGTGACCGTGGTCGCGGACGTCCTTCTGGGCGTCGCGGAGCGCCACGATCACGTCGTTCGACTTCGGCGCGAGCGCGAGGTAGATCGCGGCCTCGGCGAGGTTGAGCTGCGCCTCGGGGAGCCCCACGTGCTCGACGGCCTGCGCCGCCGCGACGGCGACGACGAGTGCCTGCGGGTCGGCCAGGCCGATGTCCTCGGATGCGAGGATGATCATGCGGCGCGCGATGAACCGTGGATCCTCGCCGCCCTCGAGCATCGCGGCGAGGTAGTAGACGGACGCGTCGGGATCCGAGCCGCGCATCGACTTGATGAACGCCGAGACGAAGTCGTAGTGCGCGTCGCCGCCCTTGTCGTAGACGAGCGGTCGTTTTCGGGCCGCGTCCTCGACGTGCTCCTCCGCGAGCGGGCGCTCCTCGGCCCGCGCTGTCTGGACGGCGAGCTCCAGGATGTTCAGCGCGTTCCTGGCGTCCCCGCCCGCACGGAGGGCGACCAGCTCGACCAGCTCCGGCGGCAGCTCGGCGTCGAGCTCCTCCGCGCCCCGACGGACGACGACGGCCAGATCCTCACGGGAGAGCGGGTTGAGCTCGTAGATCTGGGCCCGGGACAGCAAGGCCGAGTTGACCTCGAAGTAGGGGTTCTCGGTCGTGGCGCCGATCAGCGTCAGGACGCCCTCCTCGACGGCAGGCAGCAGCGCGTCCTGCTGCGCCTTGTTGAAGCGGTGGATCTCGTCGAGGAACAGGATCGTGCGCCGGCCCTGGGCTCCGAGCTCCTCGCGAGCCTGCGCGATCACCTCACGCACCTGGGAGACGGTGGCCGAGACGGCGGAGAGCTCCTCGAAGGCGGCGCCGGTCTGGTGGGCGACGATCCGCGCGAGCGTCGTCTTCCCGGTGCCGGGCGGTCCGTAGAGGATCATCGAGCCGACCCGGTCCTCCTCGATCGCGAGCCGTAGCGCGGAGCGCTCGCCGAGGATCTGCTCCTGGCCGACGAAGTCCTCGAGTCGCTGCGGCCGGAGCCGGAGCGCCAGGGGCGCGACCTGCGGGAGCCGCTCCTTGGCGGCGTCTGAGAAGAGATCGCTCATCGCGAGAAAAGTATGCTCGTGCGTCGAGCGACGAAGGAGGTAGAGAGTGCCATTCGAGGAGCTGAAAGAGCGACATGCGGCCGTCTGGAGCTCCGGTCCCTACCAGGGGATCACGGAGACGATCACGGACGTCCACGCCGCGGTGATCGACCGCCTGCGCCCCGAGCCGGGCCAGCGTTTTCTCGATCTCGCCTGCGGGACGGGCGCGGTCGCAGAGCTTGCCGCCGAGGCCGGCGCCGACGTGGTGGGCATCGACCTGGCGCCGGGGCTGATCGAACAGGCGAAAGGCCGCGCCGAGGAGCGCGGCCTGGAGATCGACTACCGCGTGGGTGACGTCGAGGCGCTCGAGCTCGAGGATGCGAGCTTCGACCGGGTCGCGTCGACCTGCGGCGTGATGTTCGCGCCGGACCATGGCGCCATCGCTCGTGAGCTCGCTCGGGTCACGCGGCCCGGGGGACAGATCGGCCTCGCCTGCTGGACGCCGGAGTCCGGGCTGGCGAAGCTCTTCGGGGTCATGCGCGAGTTCCAGCCGCCTCCGCCTCCAGGCGTGGGGAACCAGTTCGACTGGGGCCGGGAGGACTACGTGCGCGACCTGCTCGGCGGTGAGTTCGAGCTCGAGTTCGAGACGGGCGACAGCACGCTCGAGATGGAGTCGGGCGAAGCCGTCTGGGAGCTCTGGGTGCGCGACTACGGCCCGACGAAGGTGCTCGCCGAGTCGCTCGACGACGACAAGCGGGAGGAGCTGCACCGCAACTTCGTCGAGCTGCACGAGCAGTCGCGGGTGAACGGCGGCCTTCGCGTCTCCCGTACGTACCTGCTGACGGTCGGCACGCGCCGCTAGTGGCGACAGTCTCGCTGCGACAGGAGGCGACCGAGCTCCTCCAGGAGCTGATCCGGCTGGACACGGTCAACCCGCCGGGGAACGAGACGCGCGCGGCGGAGCTCCTGCGCGAGTATCTCGGTGACAACGGGGTCGACTCCGAGCTCTACTCCAAGGTGCCGGAGCGGGCGAATCTCGTGGCGCGGATTCCCGGCAGCGGGACGGGGCCGCGTCTCGTCCTCCTGTCCCACACGGACACGGTGCTCGCGGACCCGGGGGAGTGGGCGACCGATCCCTGGTCCGGCGAGCTTCGGGAGGGGCAGGTCTGGGGCCGCGGCGCGCTCGACATGAAGGGCCAGGTCGCGGCGAGCGCGGTCGCGATCGCGTCGCTCGCCCGGGAGGGCTTCGAGCCCGGCGGCGACCTGATCTTCGCCGCGTGCGCCGACGAGGAGGTCGGCGCCGGCTTCGGGCTCCAGTGGCTGTGCGAGGCGCACCCCGAGGCCGTTCGGGCCGAGTACTGCGTGAACGAGGGCGCGGGCGACAGGCTCGTGCTCGGCGGCCGTGTCTTCTACGCGTGCTCGACCGCGGAGAAGATGAGCTCCCCGTTCCGGATCATCGTCCACGGACGGAGCGGCCACGCGTCGAGACCGGGCATCGCGGACAACGCGCTCGTGAAGGCGGCGCCGATGATCGAGCGCCTCGGCCGGTTCCAGGACACGCCGCACCTCGGTCCGGAGGTCGAGGCCTTCCTGCGCGCAGTCACAGGTGAGGTGCCGGCGCCGGAGCGCGCTGTCGAGGCGGCGCGCGGGGTACACCGCCTAGCCGGCGAGCTCGTGGAGCCGCTGTTGGGGACGACGGTGGCGCCCACCCAGATCGCCGCGTCGGACGGGCGCAACGTGATTCCTGCGCGCTGCGAGGTCATCGTCGACTGCCGGATCCTCCCCGAGCGCACCCAGGCTGAGGTGGAGGCGCAGCTGCGGGAGCTCCTGGGAGAGTTCGAGTTCGACTTCGAGTGGATCGAGGGCCACGGCGGGACCCGCTCGCCGATCGACACGCCGCTGTGGGACGTGATCTCCACGTTCGTCTCCGAGCTCGAGCCCGGCGCGGAGGTCGTCCCGCTCCTGCTCTCCGGGTTCACGGACAGCCACTGGCTGCGCCAGGCCTTCGGCACCGTCTCCTACGGGTTCTTCCCGATGCGGACGATGGAGCCGGAGGTCGCGGCGCTGCTGATCCACTCTGCGGACGAGCGGATCGAGGTCGAGGACCTCGAGCTCGGCGTCCGTTTCCTCCGCCGTGCGGCGGAAGAGGTCGGGTCGCTACCCTCGACGGCGTGAGCGAGAAGATCCGGCTCGGCGGCATGGCGCTCGCCAACGGCGTGCTCGTCCACGGGCCGAATGCGTGGGCCTGCGCCGTGCGGACACCGGACGGCGCGCTGCGTGTCGAGTCCGACTTCAAGCGCTTCCGGGCGGCGAACGTCGGGAAGCCGTTCCTGCGCGGCCCGGCCCGTGTCGCGGAGATCTTCGCGCTTCTGCCTGAGGTGCGCCGGCGGGTGCCGGAGGCGCGCTTCCCCTTCGAACGGCCCGTCGTCCTGGCGGCGATGGTCGGAGGCGCGGTCTTCACGCACGTCGTGCGCGGCTCCGGGCGTCTCGGTCCGGCGGCCAAGGAGCTGATCGCCGGCTTCGCGTCGCTCGCGCCGGCGGCGATCGCTCTCCGGGGCTCTGCGCTCGCCGCCTACCACGGCGCGGAGCACATCTCGATCGGGACGTACGAGCACGGCGAGCCCCGCGCGAAGGAGCACGAGCGCTGCGGCACGCACCTCGTCGGCCCGCTGATCGTGACGATGGCTGCCGGAAACGCGCTCGCCGCCAAGGCGCCTGCGCACATGCGGCCGACCGCCCGGGCAGCCGCGTCCGTCGGCGCGCTCGCGGCGGCGACCGAGGTCTTCAACTGGATGTCCAGGAACCCCGAGCGGCGGCTCTCGAAGCTCCTCGCCCGGCCGGGGCACGAGCTCCAGCACCGGCTCGCGACGGCCGAGCCGACGACTGAGCAGCTGGAAGTCGCGGAGGCCGCGCTCGCCGCCTGCCTGCGGCTCGAGGAGGCTGCCGATGGCGGTCGAGACTAGAGGCAAGCGGCTCCCGCCCGACATCTTCGACCTGCCGGTCGAGAAGATCCGCGAGGGCTACTACACGGACGAGTACTTCAACCGCACGCGCCAGGTGCTGCTCGAGGACGACCGTCATCCGCGGGTCGTGATGCAGGTGTTCCAGAAGAAGGAGGCGCTCCTCGCCGGCATCGACGAGGCGATCGCCGTTCTCAAGCTCTGCTCCGACGACTGGGAGGGCCTGACGGTCCACGCGCTGTACGAAGGCGACCCGATCTCCCCCTGGGAGACGGTGATGACGATCGAAGGCGAGTACACGGGGTTCGCCCACCTCGAGACCGTCTATCTCGGCGTCCTTGCCCGCAGGACGATGATCGCGACGAACGTCAAGCGGGTCGTCGAGGCGGCGAACGGCAAGCCGATCATCTTCATGCCGGCCCGGTACGACCACCACCGCGTCCAGACCGGAGACGGGTACGCCGCATACGTCGCCGGCTCGACGATCGGCGCGCCGATCGGGATGACGACTGGAGCGAACACCTCGTGGTGGGGAGGCAGCGCGATCGGCACCGTGCCGCACTCGCTGATCTCGTCGTACGGCGGGAACACGGTGCTCGCGGCGACGAAGTTCGCAGAGCACATGGATCCCGACGTCAACATCGTCGTGCTCGTGGACTTCGAGAACGACTCCGTTCGCACGGCGCTCGAGGTCGCCCGGGCGCTCGGCGACCGGGTCTGGGGAGTACGGCTCGACACCTCCCGCTCGCTCGTCGACAAGTCGCTCTGGCACGAGCTGGGCGACTTCGACCCGCGTGGCGTCAACGACCGGCTCGTCTTGAAGGTGCGGGATGCGCTCGACCGGGACGGCTTCGAGCGGATCAAGATCGTCGTCTCCGGCGGGATGAACGCCGAGCGCATCCGTGAGTTCGAGGAGAAGCGCGTGCCGGTGGACTCCTACGGCGTCGGCTCGGCACTGATCCGCGGCGAGAACGACTTCACGGCCGACGTGGTCCTCACGGACGGCAGGCCGAGCGCCAAGGTCGGCCGCTGGTACCGGCCGAACCCGCGGCTCGAGCTGGTCGAGTAGCGCGCGGGAGGCTGTAACCTGCGCCGCCGTGGCCGAGGTTCTCCTTTTCCACCACGCGCAGGGGCTGACCCCGGGGATCATCGCGTTCGCGGACGAGCTCCGCGCCGCGGGACACACGGTTCACGCTCCTGACCTCTACGACGGCAACACCTTCGCCGAGCTCGACAAGGGCATCGGCTACGCCAAGGAGGTCGGGTTCGACACGATCCTCGAGCGCGGCCGGCTCGCGGCCGAAGGCCTGCCTGACGAGCTGGTCTACGCGGGGTTCTCGCTCGGCGTGATGCCTGCGCAGATGCTGGCCCAGACGCGTCCGGGTGCCCAAGGGAGCCCTGTTCTTCTCGGCCGCCCTGCCACCGTCCGAGTTCGGTGGCTCGTGGCCGGACGGCGTCCCGCTCCAGATCCACCTGATGGAGGACGACGAGTGGGCGATGGAAGACCTCCCCGCCGCCCGCCAGCTCGCCGACGAAGTGGACGGCGCGGAGCTGTTCCTCTACCCCGGCGACCGGCACCTGTTCACCGACAACAGCCTGCCGGACTACGACGAGGACGCCGCGGCGCAGGTCAAGCAGCGCTCGCTCAGCTTCCTCGACGACGCCGGCTAGCCGCTCGCGTCAGCCGACGAGGGCCGGAATCCCCGGCCAGCTCTCGATCGGCTCGGTCGAGCGCACGACGTGCATGCCGGCCGCGGCGAACCGCTCGAAGGCGGCGTCCGCCTGCTCGGTGTAGTCGAAGCCCGGCACGACGACCGGGGAGGTGCAGTCCTCGAGGAGGTACGTGCGAGGGGCCAGGGCCGGAACCCGCTCGTCGTCTCCGTCGAGCAGGTCGTCGATCGTCCAGGCGACGCAGTGGCTCTTCGCCTGCCCGGCCACGACGATCGCGTCGTAGGTGTACAGCTGCTCGATCAGGAGGTCGTTCCTGCCCGCGATCGTCTCGCCGTCCGGGCCGTCCGTGATCTCCGGGCCGAACATCGAGTAGTGCTCGGTGCGCGGGTTGTCGCCCTTCACCTGGAACGCCGGCTGGCTCGAGCGCGCGATCGTGTGGAAGAAGACCGCCTCCTCGACGGCCGAGACCAGCGCGTGGCCGACGCCGCCGAGCATCGCGTGGTAGGGCCAGATCGTGAGCGTGTACTTCCTGCTCTCCTCGAGCTTGCGCGTGTAGTCGACGAGCTGGCGCTCGCGCGTAGTCCGCGTCGATCCCGGTGCTCTCGACGGCCGCAGGGTTGATCCTCCAGCGTCTCGTTCGCGCGTCCTCGGCCGTGATGTGCGTGTACGGCTCCGGGTGCCGTCCCTCGTCGTCGACGAGCCAGATCGGGTGGAAGATCTGCATCGCCCGGTGGGAGTCGAGGGTCGGGATGACCGCCGTGATCGTGCCGAGGTTTCGGTAGAGGAACTCGCAGAGCCGGGCGTTGTCGTGCTCCGCGCCGGGGACGTAGAGCTCGAAGCCGGGGATGCAGAACGTGTTCTGCACGTCGACGGCGACGAGGCAGATCCGAAAGCCGTCCTCGAGCGCCGGACGGAGGCGGTGCTCCTCGGCCCAGGCCTGGGCGTCGAGCGCGCGCTGGTCGTACGGGACATGCCAGACCTCTCCCGTGCGAGCCGGGTCGAAATGCGGAGGGACCGGGAGCTCGGCCACGCGGTCAGTGTGCCCTACAGGGGACCGGACTTGCTGCCGATAGCAGGACCATGCCGTTTGAGGTGGGGGAGCTGCTGCGCGAGATCGGGGACATCGCCTTCGTCTGGCTCCCGATCATCATGTTCGCGCTGATCATCTACCTGCTCTGGCGCAGCCTCTCGCTGATGCCGCGGGTGAAGACGACGCAGGTCAAGACGACCTCGCGGACCTCGGTCACCTGGGAAGAGGTCGCCGGCCTCGACGAGGCCAAGAAGGAGCTGCGCGAGGTCGTCGACTTCCTTCGCCACCCGAAGCGCTTCTCTCGATTGGGCGCCCGCGTCCCGAAGGGCATCCTGCTCTACGGCCCTCCCGGCACCGGGAAGACGCTGCTTGCGAAGGCGGTGGCCCAGGAGTCCGGCGCGAGCTTCTACTCGCAGAGCGCCTCGGCGTTCGTCGAGATGTTCGCCGGCCTCGGAGCCGCACGCATCCGCAAGCTCTTCGAGCAGGCGCGGAGCGACGCGCCGGCGATCGTGTTCATCGACGAGCTGGACGCGGTCGGCATGAAGCGAAGCGGCGCGAGCTTCACCCGCGAGCACGACCAGACGCTCAACCAGCTGCTCGTCGAGCTCGACGGCTTCAGCGGGTCGGAGGGCCAGGTGATCGTCATGGCCGCCTCGAACCGCCTGGGGGACCTCGACCCCGCTCTGCTCCGCCCCGGCCGCTTCGACCGTCAGATCCTCGTCTCTCCGCCTGATCTCGCCGGACGCGAGGAGATCCTCGGCGTGCACACGCGCGGCAAGCCGCTTTCGCCGGACGTCGACCTCCACCTCGTCGCCCGCCAGACGGCAGGCCTGACCGGCGCCGACCTGGCCAACGTCGCGAACGAGGCCGCGATCTTCGCCGGCCGGGAAGAGCGCGACGACATCTCGCAGTCGAACTTCGAGGCCGCGATGGAGCGCGTCGTCGCCGGGCTTCAGCAACCGCGCATCGTCACCGAGAAAGAGCGTCGCATCCTCGCCCACCACGAGGCCGGGCACGCCGTGATGGCGTACCTGATGGGCAACCCGGTGCAGAAGGCGACGATCGTCGCCCGCGGAGACGCACTCGGCTACACGTTCCACCTTCCCGACGAGGATCGCTACCTGCACACGCGCGAGGAGCTGATCGACTGGATGACGATCGGTCTCGCCGGCCGGGCGGCCGAGCACGTCGTCTTCGGCCGGGTCACGAACGGCGCGGCGAACGACCTCGAGAAGGTCACCTCGCTGGCCCGCGCGATGGTTTTCGAGTACGGCATGTCCGAAGGCGTCGTCTCACGGACGATGCGCGCGGACAACTACGCGCTCTCGGAGGAGACCAAGCGCCTTCGCGACAGTGAGCAGGCCAGGCTCACGGACGGCGCCTACGAGGATGCGATCCGCCTGCTCGAGAAGCACCGGTCGGCCCTCGACCGCGTCGCCGGCGCGCTGCTCGAAAAGGAGACGCTGAACCGGGACGAGATGAACTCGCTGCTCTCCGACGTCGTTCCGGAGTCGCACTCGAGCGACACCGTCGGCACCGTGCGCGTGCTGCCACAGGTCGAGCAAGGCTAGATCTCCGCGTTTCTGCGTTCGTTCTGCACGACACTGCCCGGATTGTGCTTGAATGGGCAGATGCTGACCGAGGAACGACGCGATCAGATTCTCGAACGGCTCGGGCGTGACGGCAAGGTCGTCGCCGCCGACCTGAGCGCCGAGCTCGACGTCTCGCCGGACACCGTGCGGCGGGATCTGCGCGACCTCGCGGACGCCGGCCTCCTGAGGCGCGTGCACGGCGGGGCGCTGCCGGCCGCCGTCGGCGGTCGGCCGTACGCCGTCCGGCGGGAGCAGGCCCCCGAGGCCAAGGAGGCGATCGCGCGCGCGACTCGCAGCCTCCTTCGTTCGGGGCAGGTGATCTTCCTCGACGCCGGTACGACCACGCTCGAGGTCGCCCGGCAGCTTCCGCCGGACCTCGCAGCGACCGTGGTCACGAACAGCCCGCCGATCGCCGTGGCGCTCGCGGAACATCCGGCCGTCGAGGTGACGATGCTCGGCGGGAAACTGGCCAAGGACCCTCACGCGGTCGTCGGCGCCGCCACCGTCGAGGCCCTGCGCGCCATACGGGCGGATGTCCTCGTCCTCGGCGTCTGCAGTCTCCATCCCGAGGTCGGGATCACCGTGATGGACCTCGAGGAGTCGTACGTGAAGCGCGCGATGATCGCGAACGCCGCCGAGGTGGTGGCGGTGTCCTCGGCCGAGAAGCTCGGATCGGCTGGGCCGTACGTGGTCTCGCCGCTCGACGAGCTGACGCACCTCGTCACCGAGCGGTCGGCGCCGGCGGAGACGCTCGTGGACTACCGGGAGCTCGGCATCGAGGTGGTGCTCGCCTGATGCGCTCCCCTCGGGCTGCGATCACGCTCGTCTTCTTCGCCGACGGCCTGCTCGTCGGGACCTGGGCCGCCCGGATTCCGGCCGTCCAGCGCCAGACCGAGCTCACGAGCGGCAAGCTCGGCCTCGCACTGTTCGCCGCCTCGCTCGGCGCCCTCGTCGCCATGCCTGCGACCGGCCGGCTGTCGGAGCGGATCGGGAGCCGGCCGGTCGCCATCGCAGCGCTGCTCGGCGGCGGCGCCGCGCTTCTCCTCACGGCCCTCGCGGGTGGGCTCTTCGGCCTGGCCGCGGCGCTCTTCCTGTTCGGCGCCGGGTTCGGCGGGGTCAACGTGGCCGCGAACGCGCAGGGTCTCGCCCTCGAGCGGCTCGGCGGCCGCTCGATCCTGTCGTCCTTCCACGCGGCCTTCAGCTTCGGCGGTCTCGCCGGTGCCGGGCTCGGTGCTCTCGCCGCCGCAGGCGGAATCGATCCGCTGCAGCACTTCGGCGCCACGGCGCTCGTGATCGGCCTGGCGGCGCTGGCCGCCGGCGGCCGGCTCCTGCCGCCGGACGCCGACGACCGCAAGCCGTCGCCGATTCTGGTCCGTCCTCCGCGTGCGCTGCTCGTGCTCGGCGCCGCTGCCTTCTTCACGCTGCTCGCGGAGGGAGCCGCCGCCGACTGGAGCGCGGTCTACCTCTCGGACTCGCTCGGTGCGAGCGCGGCCGTGGCGGCGCTCGGCTACACGGCCTTCTCGCTCGCCATGGCTTCGAGCCGATTGTTCGGCGATCGGCTCAACGGCCGCCTCGGTCCGGTCGCGCTCGCCCGCGGCGGCGGGCTGCTCGCGGCCTCCGCGCTCGCGCTGGCGCTCGTCACCGGCTCGACGGCCGCAGCACTCGTCGGGTTCGCCGCGATGGGCGCAGGCCTCGGCGTCGTCGTGCCCGTGCTCTTCCGTGCGGGCGGGTCGACCCCCGGCGTCTCGGCCGCCGCAGGCGTTGCGGCGGTGTCGACGATCGGCTGGCTGGGATTCCTCGCGGGCCCGCCCGCGATCGGTGTCGCGGCCGACGCAGTTGGAATGCGCGGAGCCCTGTCGATCGTGGTCATCGCAACACTGGCGCTCGCTCTCCTCGCCGGAAGCGCTCGCCCGCGGCGCCGCTCCGAGTTCCACGGTCTCCTGTTCGAGCCCCGTGCGGTCCTGTCGGACATGGACGGCGTCCTCGTCGACTCGTGGACGGCAATCGAGCGGACGTGGAGGAGCTTCGCGGAGCGCCACGGGCTGGATGCGGAGGTCGTCCTCGACGCAAGCCACGGCCGCCCCACGATCGAGGTGATCCGCGCAGTCGCGCCGCACCTGGATGCGGAGGCCGAGGCGGCTGCAATCGACCGGCAGCAGATCGAGGACGTCGACGGCCTGCGTGCCCTCCCAGGCGCGCGGGAGCTCGTGGAGTCGGTTCCCGCCGGGAGGTTCGCCGTCGTCACGTCCGCGTCGCGGCCGCTGGCCGAGTCACGGCTACGGGCCGCGGGGCTTCCGGTGCCGGACGTCATGGTCACGGCGGACGAGGTCGAGAACGGAAAGCCCGACCCGGCCGGGTACCTGCGAGCTGCGTGCCTGCTCGGCGTCGACCCGGCGCACAGCGTCGTGCTCGAGGACGCCCCGGCCGGAGTCGAGGCGGGTGTCGCAGCCGGGATGACGGTGATCGGGGTGCTGACGACCAACTCCGAGAAGGCGCTCCGGAACGCGCACAGCCGTGTGCCGAACCTCGCGGCGCTGCTCCCGTAGCTCGAGCGGCACTGCCTCGCAGCCCGAGCCCCGATGACTATTCTCGACGCCGTGGAGGCCCTTCGCATCCATCACCTTGGAGTCGCGGTCGAGGACCTCGACGAGGCCGTCGGGACCTACGAGCGGCTGTTCGGCGGGCGGGTCGAGCATCGCGGCAGGCTCGACGATCAGGGCGTCCAGGCAGTGTCCATGCGCGTCGGCGAGAGCCGGGTCGAGCTGATGGGCTCGCTCGGCGAGGACACGCCCGTCGGCAAGTTCCTCGCCAAGCGCGGGCCGGGGATGCACCACGTCGCCTACGAGGTGGACGATCTCCCTGCCGCGCTTCGGCACCTCTCCGACCGGGGCGCCGAGCTCATCGACGAGGAGCCTCGCTCCGGCCTCTTCGGGCTCCAGGTCGCATTCGTCCATCCCGACGCCGTCCACGGCGTCCTCTCAGAATTGGTGACTCCATGAGCGCAACCGAAGATCACGTACGGATCGAGATCGGATTCGACGGCACGCAGATCATGAGCGCGCTCGTCACGCCCGAGACGGCGGACGAGCTGGAAGCCGCGCTCAAGGGCGGGAACAACGGCTCGGTCGTCCTCGACACCGAGGACGGCCGGTACACCGTTCCGCTCGCGCGTGTCGTCTACCTCAAGCGCTTCGCGCGCGAGGGCCGGCTCGGCTTCGGCAACGTTTAAGCCGGAAGCCGCACCGGGAATCCCCTTGAGGGGTGGGCGAACATGCGGTTACCGGTCACTCTGAGCGGCGCGCGGCAGAGCGACAACGGTCAGATCCGCGGCCTTGTCGAGCGGGCCCAGCTTGGCGACCGCTCAGCGCTCGAAGAGCTCTACCTGATCCACTTCGACCGGATCTACAGCTACCTCCACATGAGCGTCGGCAGTCGCCACGACGCGGAGGACCTGACGACGCAGACGTTCGTGAAGATGCTCGAGTCGATCGGGCGCTTCCGCTGGAAGTCGGTGCCGTTCTCCGCCTGGCTCTTCCGGATCGCCCACAACCTCGCGATGGACCACTTCCGCGCGCGGCGCCGCTGGCAGCCGGAGGAGGAGGTACCGGAGCCGGCCGCGGAGGAGGACTCGGCCGAGGAGCAGGCGCTCGCGTCCATCGGCGCCGCGAGCCTCCTCGAGCTGATCGCCCAGCTCTCGCCCGAGCAGCGGCAGGTGCTGACGCTCAAGTTCGTCTTCCGCTTCTCGAACGGCGAGGCGGCGGCGATCCTCGACAAGACCGAGGGCGCGGTCAAGTCGCTCCAGCACCGGGCGCTCGTGTCGCTGCAGAAGCACGTCACGCGCTAGAAGTTCTCCATGGCATTGGACGTCGGCATCGTCGGGCCGCCGGGCTCGGGCAAGACGACGCTGTTCACGGCGCTCACCGGCGTGCGGCCGGAGGGCTACGGGACTCCGCACGTCGGGATCGCGCCGATCGCGGACGAGCGGCTGGCCCAGATCGCCGAGGTCGTGGGCTCCGCGAAGCAGACACCGGCGACGATCCGGCTGATCGACGTGCCGGGAACGGCAGCCGCGCAGCTCGGCGGCGTGCGCCGCGCCGACGCGCTCCTCGCAGTCGTCCGCGACCCGGGCGAGCTGCCCTCGCTCGAGCTCGAGCTGCTCGTCGCCGACCAGGATCACGTCGAGCGCCGCCTCGAGCGGATGCGGAAGGAGGCCAAGTCGGGCGATCCGGCGCTCCGCGCCGAAGTCGAGCTCCTCGAGCGGCTGGTCGAGCACATCGACGCCGAGCGTCCGCTTCGCGACTGGCACGGCGGGCTGCCGCCGGAGCTGGAGCCGCTGACGACGAAGCCGCTGATCCCGATCGTGAACGGGCCCGACGGCGTCGACCTCGCGCTCGAGGCCGAGCTGCGCGACCTCCCGGCCGAGGAGGCGGCGCAGTTCCGGAACGGCGGCTCCTCGGCGCTGGAGGACGTCGTGCGGCGACTTGCGTCCGTCCTCGACCTGGTGGTCTTCTTCACCGCCGGTGACACCGAGGCCCGCGCCTGGACGCTGAGGAACGGCAGGTCGGCGCTCGACGCAGCCGCGTCGATCCACACGGACATCGCGCGCGGGTTCATCAGGTGCGAGGTGATCCGCTGGGACGACCTCGTCTCGTCCGGCTCCCACGCGGAGGCGGCACGGAGGGGGCTACAACGGCTCGAGGGAAAGGGGTACGTTGTCGCGGACGGCGACGTCCTGAACATCCGTTTCAACGTCTAACCCTGCAGCCCCTGACTTAATGAAATGTCAATGAACGCTGAACCTATATTGAGGCGTCCATGAGCAGCTTCGAGCCCGAGCGGCGGCGGGACGGCGAGCGGATCCGGCGTGCTGTCGGGGTCGCGAACAAGCTGCTGGAGAACATCGACCTCGTCGTGCGCGGCAAGCAGGAGGAGATCCGGCTCGTCCTCACCGCCCTGGCCTGTCGGGGACATGTCCTGTTGGAGGACGTGCCCGGAACGGCGAAGACCGTCCTCGCGCGGGCGCTCGCGCAGAGCATCGAGGGCGCGGCGCCGTCGCGGATCCAGTGCACGCCCGACCTCCAGCCCACGGACGTCACCGGGCTGTCGGTCTACAACCAGCGGGAGCGGGACTTCGAGTTCCGCCCGGGACCGATCTTCGCCAACATCGTGCTCGTCGACGAGATCAACCGCGCGATGCCGAAGACGCAGTCCTCGCTGCTCGAGGCCATGGCCGAGACGCAGGTCACCGTCGACGGCACGACGCGCGAGCTTCCGCAGCCGTTCCTCGTCCTCGCCACGCAGAACCCGATCGAGCTCGAGGGCACCTTCCCGCTGCCGGAGGCCCAGCTCGACCGTTTCTTCCTCAAGACCGCGCTCGGCTATCCCGAGTCCGACCAGGAGCTGCAGATCGTTCGCGACCAGCGGCACGGGCATCCGATCGGCGACCTCGGCGCCGGTCGTCTCGCTGGCAGACGTGGAGGAGCTCCACCACGCGAGCGAGGAGGTCTACGTCGACGAGCTGATCCAGCGCTGGGTGATCGACGTCGTTCGCGCCACCCGAGAGCTCGACACGGTGGCGATCGGCGCGTCCGTGCGGGGAAGCCTCGCGCTCGAGCGTGCGGCGCGCGCCTGGGCGCTCCTCCACGACCGCGACTACGTGATCCCGGAGGACGTCGAGGAGCTCTTCCTCCCGGTCGTGGGCCACCGGATCCTCTTCACCCCGACCTTCCTGGTCGAGATCCGCAAGCAGGGTCGGAAACAGGCAGCGGCGCGGTTCGTCGAGCAATGCTTCGAGGTGGCCCCGCGGCCGGAGGCCGCACTCAGCGGCGAGGTCCTTCCGATCGCCGGTGAGCGGAGCGACTGATCTCACCTTCCCGCTCGTCCCGCGCCGGCGGCTGATCGGCCTCGCGTTCGGCGCCGTGACCAGCGTGCGGCGCGGCACCGGCTCCGACGTCGCGAGCTCGAGGCCGTACCAGCCCGGCGACGACGTGGACACGATCGACTGGGCGGCGTCGGCCCGGCTCTCCTCGGCGCGCGGGACCGACGAGTTCATCGTGCGCGAGCGGTACGCCGAAGAGGCGCCGCGGGTCGTGATCGTCGCCGACCGGCGGCCGGCGATGAGCCTCTACCCGGCGGACATGCCGTGGCTCTCCAAGCCGGATGCGATGGTCGCAGCCGGGAATGCTGATCGCCGACAGCGCCGCGAAGGCGCGCGGGCTGATCGGCTACCTCGACTACGCGAGCGCGTCGGCCGCGAGCGGCGACTCCAGCATGGAGGTGCCGTTCTGGCGGCCGCCGCACGCCCAGGCCGACTTCTGGCGCGTGAAGGAGTCGCACCTGCACTACCCGCTCTACGGCGCGCCGGAGGACACGCTGGAGCAGGCGTTCGCGCACCTGGCGCCGATGCGCCGTTCGCTGCCGGCGGGCACATTCGTCTTCATCCTCTCGGACTTCCTGTCGCCGCCGAGCGAGGCGGCGTGGGCGTGGATCGTCGAGCTGCCGTGGGAGCTCGTGCCGGTCGTGATCCAGGATCCGGTCTGGGAGCAGAGCTTCCCCGACGTCTCTTCGGTCGTCGTCCCGCTCGTCGATCCGCCGACGGGCAAGCTGAGGCTCGTCCGGCTGAGCCGCCGTGAGGCGCGCGAGCGGCGGGAGGCCAACGAGGAGCGGCTGGCCGAGACGCTCGGGTATCTCGAGGGCCTCGGCCTCGATCCCGTGCTGATCTCGAGCAGCGACCCGGAGGAGATCTACACGCGGTTCCTCGAGTGGGCCGCGCTGCGGCAGGAGGGGGTGCGCGACTCGTGGTGACCGCACGGCGCCTCTTCATCGGCGGGGTCGCCGCGGCCGCGGCCCTCGCCGCGCTGGTCGGGCTCATCGCCTGGAACGCCTGGGACAAGGGCGGCGGGCCGGGGCTCGGCGAGGAGCCGATCGTCGGCACCGCGCTCCTCGCGCCCGAGCAGCACCTGTTCGGCGATGCGGTCCGCGCGCGGGTCGAGCTCATCGTCGACACGGACCGCGTCGACCCCGCCAGCATCGAGATCGGCGCGAACTTCGACCCGTACCGCGAGCTTCGGCCGGTCGAGGTGACGCGAAGCGAGGACGGCTCGCTCACGAAGCTGCGCTACGACTACGTCATCGGCTGCCTGGTCTCGCGCTGCCTCCCGACCGGGACCGGACGGGTGGAGCTCGGCGGCGTGGCCGTCAACTACCTGCGCCGCGGCGAGTCAGCGCCCGACGCCGCCACCGTCGAGTGGGTGCCGATCCGGGCGGCCGGGCGGATCGACCCGAACGAGCTCGAGCAGGCGGCGCTGCGCTCCGACCTCCGCGACCTTCCCTCGGCGTCGTACCGGATGTCGCCTCGGACGGTCGAGCTCGTCGCGCTCGCCTTGGCCGTCCTGTTCGCCGTCGGCGCGGCGATCCTGATCCTCCGGCTGTTGCCGCTCGACCGGCTCGCGACCCGGCTCGGAGCGCGGTTCGTGGACAACCGCTCCTCTCTCGAGCAGGCGCTCGAGCTCGTTCGCGAGTCCTCAGAGTCCGGCTCGGCCGAGGAGGAGCGGCGGGCGCTGGAACGGCTCGCCGTCGAGCTCAGGCGGGCGAGGAACCCCGAGCTGGCGGAGAACGCCAGCCGGCTCGCGTGGTCGGCCGGTCAACCGGTTCCCGCGGGTGTCGACCCGCTGTCGGATGAGGTCGAGCGCGTGATCTCGGAGAACGGGCGCTGATGCGGCGGCAGGGGATCCCACTCTTCGACGTCCGGAACCTGACCGAGCCGATGCGGCGGACCGCAGCCGTCCGGCTGGTGCTGGCCGCCGCGCTGGTCGCGACGCTGCTCTTCGCGGCCTGGCTCTCGCGCGACCCAGGGTCGTCGGCCGTACGGATCGCGCGCGGCGGCCAGAGCGGCGTTGTCGTCCTGGACATGTCCGCCAGCATCGGCGGCGCTCGCCGGCGGCTGACGGAGCCATTCGAGTACCTGGCGGACACGAATCAGGACTTCGGCCTCGTCCTGTTCTCGAGCGTCGCGTACGAGGCGATGCCGCCGGGCACCGCGGCCCCCGAGCTGCGCGGCTTTCTGCGCGCGCTGGCGCCGTTTCCGAACATCTGTTACGTGCGGGACGAGACACAGGTGTGCCCGCCAGGGCAGCGCCGAGTCGAGTTCGACAGCCCGGAGGCTGAGGAGATCCGGCGCAAGTCGGTGACGCCGTGGGCGGAGAACTTCCGGGGCGGGACGAACATCTCGACCGGCCTCCGGCTGGCACGCGAGATGCTCGAGCGACACGACCAGGAGGAGCGCGGCGCGTTGCTGATCAGCGACCTCGATGACTCGCTGCTCGACGTCCCGGCGCTCACGCGCGAGCTGATCAACTACGAGCGCAAGGGGATCCCGCTGTACCTCGTGGCCATGTCCCCGTTCGACGAGGACCGCTTCTTCTTCGAGCGGCTGGTCGGCAAGGAGGCGTTCGTCGACCGGGCGGACATGGCGCCTCCGCGGCTCGCGGGCGAGAAGCGCCGCGCCGAGCGCGCGGGAGTTCCGGCCGGGCTGGCCGGGCTGGCCCTGCTCCTGCTGATGCTGCTCGCGGCGAACGAGCACTTCTGCGGCCGGCTCGCCTGGCGGCCGGCGCGCGCGCAGGAGGACGAGGAATGAAGCGCGCTCGGCCGATCATCCGCAAGGGACTGCCGATCGCGATCCTGATCCTTCTGGCCGTGTTCGCGGCGCTCGTAGCGCGTGACGCGGCAGCCATCCGGGGAGGCATCGAGGGCGGCGACCTCGCGTTCAAGGCCCAGCCGGCGGCGGAGCGGCTCTGGAAGATCGATACGCGTGTGCCCTACGCGAAGCGCGCGTTCGGAGTCGAGGACGACCTCCTCTACCGTCGCGCGTTGCGCGCGTTCGCGGTGGACGCGCGACGCGGGGAGAACCCGTACGACTTCGACCGACCGGCGTTCCGCGCCGAGGCGCAGGCAACGCTTGGATCGGCCGAGCAGTCGAGCCTCGCCGCTCCGCTCCGCTCCAAGGCGGCGAGCCTCCAGGGCGTGCTCACCTTCGAGGAGGCGATCCAGGACCCGATCAACGGCCCCGCGCTGATGCGCAGCGTGGTCGGCGACTTCGAGCGTGCCGTCCGGATCGATCCGACGAACGAGGAGGCGAAGTACAACCTCGAGTACCTGCTGCGCCTCATGGACCCGAGTGCGGCCCGGCTCCGGATCCGGGAGAACATCCCCGCGTACCAGCCCGGCCGGAGTGCGCCGGGGGGCGGCCCCTCGCGGCAGGGCGAGGGCTACTAGGGCGCGACGTGGACTTCTCGTTCCTCACGCCGCTCGCCGGGCTCGTCACGCTCGCGGCCGCCGTGCCGCTCGTCGCCTTCGTCCGGAGCGAGCAGCGGGCGGCGCGGGTGCGGGAGGTGTTGCGCCTGGCCCCGCCGGGGAGCTCGCAGCGGAACACGGTCGCAGCGATCGTCGTGCTCGCCCTGCTCGTGGGGGTCGGTGCCGCTCAGCCCGTCTTCGAGGAGACGCAGGAGCACGTCGCGCGGTCGGACGTGCAGGCGTTCTTCGTCCTCGACACCTCGCGCTCGATGCTCGCGTCGACGGAAGCCGGCGGAGAAACGCGTTTCGAGCGGGCGCGCTCGGCGGCGCTGCGGATGCGCGACGAGCTGTCCACGGTGCCGGTCGGCATCGCGTCGATCACGGATCGCACCCTGCCGCTGCTCTTTCCGACTGCCGATCGCGACTCGTTCACCTCGACGCTCGAGCTCGCGCTCGGGGTCGACCGGCCTGCTTCGTCGGAGGCCGGCAACGTGCGGGCGACGCGATTTGGCGCGCTGGCCGCCGTGGCCTCGCGGAACTTCTTCCGCGGTGCCCAACGTCGTCTCGTCGTGCTGTTCACGGACGCGGAGACGGCGACTTTCAACCCGCAGGCGATCGCGAACGAGTTCGCACAGGCCAACGTCCAGCTCGTGGTCGTCCGCTTCTGGCGCGAGGGCGAGCAGGTCTTCGGCCCGCAGGGCACGCCCGAGCCGTACGAGGCGGACCCGGCGAGCGCCGACCTCGCCCGGCAGCTGGCCGAGGCGACCGGCGGCCGCGCGTACGACGAGGACGGTCTCGACGGTGCGATCCGGGCGGCCAGGGAGGTCGTCGGCGAGGGAGAGACCGTCGTGCGGACGGTGCGGACGGACATCGACCCGCTCGCGCCGTACGTCTTCCTCGCGGCGCTCCTGCCGCTCGGGTTCCTGCTGTACCGCCGGAACCTGGCCTAGAGGGAAGTTGTTCCACTTTCGGCACAGCTCGCCCTTGACAGCTCTCGCGGTGTCCGACACCGGGACGTGGCCTAGCCGGACGAGATGAGAATCACGCCGGCGAGCGCGGCGGCCACGCCGACGAGCTGGAGGCCCGCGACCCGCTCCGAGAGGATGACCGCGGCCAAGCCGACGGTGACGACCGGATAGAGCGTCGCGAGCACCGAGACGACGCTGACGTCGCCCTGGCTCGAGGCTGCCGCGAAGAAGGAGTTGCCGGCGGTGTCCATCACGCCGATCGTTCCGATCGCCAGGAGGCTGCCGCGCGCAGCGCTGAGCGGCGGGCGGAGGACGAGCCAGGCTGCGAGCACGAGGACGCAGACCGAGAGCCGGAAGGTGAACGCCGCCCAGAGGAAGTCCTCGCCGCTCGCCTCGTGCATCGGCACGTAGTAGCCGCCGAAACCGATCACGGCCGCGATCGCCCACGGAACGCCGGCCGCCACGCGCATGGAGCCGCCCTCCGGCCGCTCGAAGGATGCGAGCCCAACGCCGCCGAGCGCGAGCGCGAAGCCGGCCAGCTGAAGCGAGGAGACGTCGTCCCCGGTCGCGATCCCGAACACGACCGGCACCACGGCACCGACTGCCGCGATGGGCGCGACGATGCTGATCGAGCCGACGGCCATGCCGCGGAAGAACGCCGCGAGCCCGACGGTGCCGAAGACGGCCGCGAGCGGCGCCCAGAGAATCGATGTCCCCGGCGGCGCATTCCCCGCGACGGCGACGACGAGACCGATGGCGAGCACGCCCGAGACCTGCGCGAGCAGGAGGACGACGAGCAGCGGCACCGTTCGGCTCTTCAGGCCGCCGAGGAAGTCGCCCACGCCCCAGGCGATGCTCGCCGCGAGCGCGCAGGCCGCTGCCAGCACGCCTAGCTCGGCACGGGTCTCGTCGCCGCGACGGCGTCGAGCTGGTTCGCGTGGTAGAGCACCGCGGCCTCCGCCGTTCGCGCCGCACGCCCGTCGTGGTGGACCGCGACGGCGTGGACGACCTCGGCCAGCACGCCCCGCTCCAGCCCGCCGGCCTGCGACTCGACCAGCCGGATCCCGAGCTGGACATGGCCGAGCAGGCGGCCTTCCTCCGTCGGCCTGAAGGACGGCCCACGTCCCAGCTCCACCGTCCGGCCCGCGTCGTGGAGGAGCGCCGCCCCCACGAGGAGGTCGTGGCGCAGCCGCGGGTGCACCTGCGCGGTCTCGCGGCAGATCGTCGCGACGGCGACCGTGTGCTCCAGGAGGCCGCCGGCGTAGTCGTGGTGGACCTCGGGGTGGGCGGGAAGCTCGCGAAGCCGAGCACGGAAACGCTCGTCGGCGAGGAAGCGCCCGACGAGCGTCTTCAGGCCGGCGTGCGTGATCTCCCCACCGAGGAACTCGAGGAACCCGTCCAGCTCGTCCGCGTCGCGCCGCATCGTCGGGGTCAGGTCGGCCGCGTCCTGGCCGGCCGCCGGTTCGAGCGAGCGCACGTCCAGCTGGAGGCGGTCGCGGAACTTGTCCACCCGGCCGAGGATGCGAACGGCGTCGCCCTCGCCAAACCGAGAATCCAGCAGCTCGACGTCGTTCCAGACCCGCGCCTCGATCTTCCCGCTCGGGTCGACGAGCTCCAGCGCGAGGTAGTCGGAGCCCGTCTTCGTCCGCCGCCGTTCCTTCCGCGCGACCGCATACGTGCCCTCGACGACGCGGTTCTCGGCGAGGTCCGCGATCGTGCTCACGGGTCGAGTCTATGGAGCACGGAGGATGTAACGTCCGGCTCGAGATGGCCGTGGTCAAGCCGATTCGGGCCGTGCGCTACGACGAGTCCGTCGCCGGTCCGCTCGAACGGCTCGTGGCGCCGCCCTACGACGTGATCGACGACGCGCAGCGCGAGGAGTTGCAGGCGCGCAGCCCTCTGAACGTCGTCCATCTGACGCTCCCGGACGACGAGGCCGACGCGGGGCGGCTCTGGCGCGAGTGGCTCTCCGACGGCGTCCTCGTGCGGGACGATGAGCCGGCCTTCTGGGCGCTCGAGCAGCGGTACGTGGGCCCGGACGGGGTCGAGCGCACGCGCCGCGGCCTGGTCGCCGCGCTGAAGGTCGAGCCGTACGAGAACCGTGTCGTCCTGCCGCACGAGCGGACGCATGCGGAGCCGAAGGAAGGCCGGAAGCGGCTGCTCGAGGCGCTCGGGGCGCATCCCGAGCCGATCTTCCTGCTCTACGACGGCGCGCCGCCCTACGAGCACCCGGCCGGCGAGCCGGCACTGGAGGCGGAAGGCACGCGCCTGTGGCGGATTCCGTCGGAGGGGATCGCCGAGGCGTTCGCCGACAAGCAGCTGCTGATCGCCGACGGTCACCACCGGTACGAGACGGCGGTTGCGTCGGGCGCTGACGACATCCTCGTCGTGCTCGTCTCGACTGACGACCCGGGGCTGATGATCTTCCCGACGCACCGGATCGCGGATCGGCTGAACGGAACGAACCCGGACCGAGAGCTCGACGAGGCGCTCGCGCAGCTCGAGGCCCAGCCGCCCGAGCGCGCCGCGGCGGTCGTCTACCGGAAGGGCGGCGCCGCGCTCGTCGAGGGCGAGGAGGGCGCGCTCGACGTCCAGCTCGTCGAGTCGCTCGCACCCGGCCCCGTTCGGTACACGCCGTCCGTGGACGAGGCCGTCGCAGCCGTCGAGCGAGGGGAAGCCGACGGCGCCTTCATCGTCCGCCCGACACGGATCGAGGACGTCTTCCGCTTCGCGCAGGCCGGCGAGACGCTGCCGCAGAAGACGACCTACTTCTACCCCAAGCTGCTGTCGGGGCTCCTCTTCCTGCCGCTGGACCCCTAGTGCAGCCCTGGCTCGAGGCCTTTCGCGCCGCCGCGCAGGACATTACGCGCGTGCTCGACGAGCTGCCGACACGCGCCGAGCGCGAGCCGGTGATCGCCGCCGGCGAGGGCGGCGACGACACGACGGCGATCGACGATGCCGCCGAGCGGGCCGTCATCGCGCGGCTCGAGGAGCTCCATCGGGACGGACAGGAGTTCACGCTCGTGTCGGAGGAGCTCGGCGAGCGGGCGTTCGGCTCCGGGGGCCTGCACGTCGTGGTCGACCCGATCGACGGCTCGGTGAACGCAAAGCGGGGCCTTCGGCACTTCTCGCTCTCCATCGCTGTTGCAGAGGGCTCGAGAATGGGCGATGTCGTCTTCGGCTTCGTCCACGACTTCGGCACGGGCGAGGAGTGGACGGCGACCCGAGGAGGCGGGGCGTTCCTCGACGGTAAGCCGCTCGGCGCAGTCCGCCCGAAAGACACCGTGGAGATCCTTGCGATGGAGGGAACGCTCTCGGCGTCCGTCGCCGACCATGCCGTCGCGCTCGTCGGGTACGCGCAGCGGTTCCGGATCATGGGCTCGCTCGCCCTCTCGATGTGCCAGCTCGCCGCCGGCCGCGTCGACGCCGTCTGCTCGCTGCGAGAGGTCCGGGCGGTCGATACCGCCGCCGCGCAGCTGCTGATCCGGGAAGTCGGCCTCTCGGTCGGATTCGCAGACGCCGGGCCGTGGGAAGCCGCACCGCTCGACCTGCTCCCTCGCGGGGTGCTGGTCGCGGCCGCCACCGACGAGTTGAAAGACCGCCTGGGGGCAATCCTGACCATGTGACGTTGCTCCCGGTTGGCCTCCGAGCCCAAGTAACACTCTGTTACAAGCCGCGCGTGGCGTGCGACAGCAGGGAATCCTTGGCTTGTAACAGTCTGTTACTTGCCCGGTGAGGGGCGAGACCCGCGTCGGCTGCTCGGGGTGGAACTACCCGCACTGGCGCGAGCGCGTCTATCCAAAGGGCCTCCCGCCGCGGCGCTGGCTCGAGCACTACGCGACGCTCTTCGACACCGTCGAGGTCAACAGCACGTTCTACCGGCTGCCGCGGGTGGAGGCGGTGCGCGGCTGGGTCGAGCAGAGCCCGCCCGGGTTCCTGTTCGCGGTGAAGATGAGCCGCTACATCACCCACATCCGGCGGCTCGGCGGCCTCGAGACCGGGATCCCGCTCTTCTACGAACGCATCGCACCCCTGGTCGCGTCGCCGAAGCTCGGCCCGGTTCTCTGGCAGCTGCCGCCGACCTTCAAACGGGACGACGAGCGCCTCGCGGCGGCGCTGGCCGTGCTCCCGGAGGGTCGTCACGCGTTCGAGTTCCGCCACCCGACCTGGTACGTCGAGGACGTCTACGAGCTGCTGCGGAGACACGGCGTCGCGCTCGTCATCCCCGACAGCCCCAGGTACCCCTTCCGGGAGCTCGAGCTGACCGCCGACTGGACGTTCGTACGCTTCCACCACGGCACCCGCGGCCGGAACGGCAACTACTCGGAGAGCGAGATCGCCGAGTGGGCGGAACGGATCGACGGCTGGCGCAGGCAAGGCATCGACGTCTACGCCTACTACAACAACGACTGGGAGGGATACGCGGTCAAGAACGGCCTGCGGCTCAAGCGATTGCTCGGCGTCTAGGCTGTTGAGGGATGCAGCAGCCCACACCGCAGCAGATCACCGAGGCGCTCGGAAAGGTCTACGACCCCGAGCTGAAGAAGCCCGTCACCGAGCTCGGGATGGTGCGCGACGTCGACGTCCGCGGCTCGCACATCGTCGTCACCATCGCGCTCACGGTCCCAGGCTGCCCGCTCCGCCACAGCTTCGAGGAGCAGGTGCAGCGCGAGCTCTCGCCGCTGCCCGGAGTCGAGACGGTCTCGCTCGAGTTCGACGTCATGAGCCCGGAGGAGAAGGCGGCGCTCACGACGCGTCTCCGCGGCGGCGTGAACCAGCGCACGAAGGGGATCTCGCTCGACCGCTCGACGCGCGTCCTCGCCGTGGCTTCGGGGAAAGGCGGCGTCGGCAAGTCCACGCTGACCGCGAACCTCGCCGCGGCGTTCGACCGGCTCGGCCAGCGGGTCGGTGTCCTCGACGCCGACGTCTACGGCCACTCGATCCCGCACATGCTCGGCGTCCACCAGCGCCCGGTCGTCGTCGACAAGATGATCGTGCCGCCGGTCCGCGACGACCTCAAGCTGATGTCGATCGGCTTCTTCCTGGACGAGAACGAGCCGGTCATGTGGCGCGGGCCGATGCTGCACCGGGCGCTCGAGCAGTTCCTGTCGGACGTCCACTGGGGCGAGCTGGACACGCTGCTCGTCGACATGCCGCCCGGCACCGGCGACGTCTCCATCTCGCTCGGGCAGCTCCTGCCGCGCGCCGAGGTCGTCGTCGTGACGACCCCCCAGCCGGCGGCTCAGCAGGTCGCGGTGCGCGCGGCGCAGATGGCCCGCACGACGAACATGCGCCTGGTCGGAGCCGTGGAGAACATGTCGTCGCTCGTCGGGAGCGGCGAGCAGATCTTCGGCTCGGGCGGAGGCGAGGCGCTTGCCGAGGAGCTCGACATCCCGCTGCTGGGCAAGATCCCGCTCGACCCGCGGCTGCGGGAGAGCGCGGACCGAGGCGAGCCGCTCGTCTGGGCCGAGCCGGACGCCGAGGCGTCCGTCGAGATCATGCGGCTCGCGGAGGCGCTCGCCGCGACGCGCCGCGAGGAGGGGCTCGGAATCGTCAAGCCCCTCCCAGTCGTCGGCGCTTCGAGCTAGCCCTTCTTGCAGGCAGAGGATGTGCAGCCGAGGCTCCGGGCGCTCGGCTTCGACGACCGCAAGGCGGCCGTGCTCGCCGAGCACTTCGTCGACGCCGAGCGGCGCGGGAAGCGGGGCCACGGCTTCTCCAGGGTCGAATGGCTGGCCACCCAGGACGTGGATCCAGAGGCCGAGCCGGCGCGGCTACTCGCAGACGAGGGCTACGAGCGCTGGGACGGGAACGGCGCTGTCGGCTACCTGACGCTGGCCGCGATCTGTGACGCTCAGGTCGCAGCGCCGCCCGAGCGCGCGCGGGTCGTCGTCGCCTCGCACTGCTTCCCCACCGGCATGCTCGGCCACTACACGCGCCGCCTGGCGGAAGCCGGTCTCGTCGCCGCGCTGACGGCGACCTCGCCCGCGCGGCTGAGCCACCCGGACGGCGGCCCGCCGCTCGCCGGCACGAACCCGCTCTCGATCGCCGTGCCCAGCTCGGACGGCCAGCCCGTCGTGACCGATGTCTCGATGGGAGCTGTGACCTACGGCGACGTGATCGCCGGGCTCGCCGAGCCTGACGAGCTCGTTCCGTTCGGCGGCGAGCAGGCGCACAAAGCGTTTGCGCTGGCTCTCGGCCTCCAGCTGCTCGTGGACGCCGTCGGCGGTGACGGCTACGGCGCCGTCCTGCTCGTCGCCCGGCCGGAGGCGGACCCGGTTCCGGAGCTCCGTCACCGCGCCGCCGGCATCCGTCTCCCGGGCGATACCAAGGCTTAACCGAAGCTTTCCGCTCCCGTTGATCGCGCCTGGCCGGCTCTTGGGAGGTCGTTCGCGACCCTGTGGCCATGTCCAAAGGAGGAGCAATGAACAAGCTGATCATCGGGCTGGCGGCATTCGTGCTGCTCGCCGCAGGCGGTGCGCTCGCCGGAGGTGCGATCTCGGACGACTCGTCCGCGGGCTTCACCACGACGAACGACACCACGACGAACGACACCACCACGGCCGGGACGACCACACTCGACACGACGACGGCCGGGACGACCACCGTCGAGACCGGGACGACGCAGCAGACCACGACCGGTGTGGACATCAGCGGGCCGTGCGACGAAGCCGAGCACGCGAACGATCCACGCTGCACGGGCGCCGTGCCCGGCGGCACGACGACCGGCCGGGACGACGACGACCACGGCGACGACCGCTCGGGCCCGAACCGCGGCCCTGGCCGGGGGGACGACGACCACGACGACGACGACCGCTCGGGCTCGAATCGCGCGGCACGCGGCGGACGACGACCGCGGCGGAGACGACCACGACAACTCGGGGTCGGGCCACGGCTCCGACGACGACTAGCAAACCAACCGACACAAAGGAGATCGCCCAGATGAAGAAGACCGTTGGAATCCTGTTCGCCGCAGCAGTCGCGACGGCGGCGCTCGCCATCCCGACGATCGGGGCCGGCGCCCCGCAGACCGTTCGGGTGAGCGAGGTCGACGGACGGATCTCGCTCGCGGCGAAGCCCAGGGCCGGCCTCGTGAAGTTCGTCGTCCGCAACCGCGGCGACGACGCGCATGACTTCTGGGTCCGCGGCGGCGGGAAGCGGTGGAAGACCAGCGTCCTGATCCCCGGCCGCGCCGCGACGCTGACGGCCCGGCTCAAGAAGGGCGTCCGCTACTCGTTCTGGTGCGGGGTCAGCGACCACGCAGAGGAAGGAATGCGAGGCAGCTTCATCGCCCGCTGACCATGCGGCACACACGTCGAGGCGGCCCTTGGCTCTCTCCCCGGGGCCGCCTCGGCACGCTCCTGCGAGGGGCCGTGTTGGAACACTGTCCCACTCGCATACGCACGCCCAGCGACGCGTCAGGAGCCGAGGACGGGTATCGAAGATGATGCAGATCGGAAGAAAGCGCCGGATCCTCCTCGTCGAGGACGAGGAATCGATCACGGCGCCGCTCTCGGAGGCCCTCGCGCGCGAGGGCTTCGACACGTCCGTCGCCGGGACCGCAGCGTCTGCGCTCGAGACGGCGACCGAGACGAGGCCCGACCTCGTGCTCCTCGACGTGATGCTTCCGGACGGGTCCGGGTTCGACGTGGCGCGCGAGCTTCGCCGCACCTCGAAGGTGCCGATCATCATGCTGACCGCCCGCGGCGAGGAGGCCGACCGCGTTGCCGGTCTCGAGCTCGGCGCCGACGACTACGTCGTGAAGCCGTTCAGCGCCCGGGAGCTCGTCGCACGCGTGCGGGCCGTGCTCCGGCGGGTGGCCGAAGCAGGCGAGCAGCGGCCGAAGGGCGCGATCGAGGTCGGCGAAGTGCGTCTCGACGCAGACAGGCGCTCCGCGAGCTTCGCGGGCGGCGAGCTCGAGCTCAGCCGCAAGGAGTTCGACCTGCTGCGGCTGCTGATGGAGAACTCAGGCTCGGTCGTCACCCGCGAGCGGCTGATCGACGAGGTCTGGGACACGAACTGGTTCGGCTCCACCAAGACGCTGGACGTCCACGTGAGCGGCCTCCGGAAGAAGCTGGGCGACGATTCCGCCGACCCGCGCTACATCCACACGGTTCGCGGCGTCGGCTTCCGCTTCGCCGGCTCGGATGAGGTAGGAGAGGCTCCAACACGATGAGCCTTGTGCCGCCGGGCCGCGCTGCTCGCCCCGAGGCGGCGTCCTCAGTCGC
The DNA here is from genome assembly GCA_963847235.1 of uncultured Actinomycetes bacterium. Lineage (GTDB taxonomy): Bacteria > Actinomycetota > Thermoleophilia > Gaiellales > Gaiellaceae > JACDAN01. The sequence goes on from CAWJYU010000014.1 coordinate 70,636, forward strand.
GCCCGTATCACAAGGATACGAACGCTCCCTGCGTCCTTGCCTCGGAACGACCATCGCACCCCGGCGACGAAGCACATCACGTTGGAGCCTCTCAGAGGTATGAGCCTCCGCGCTCGCCTCCTCGCGGCCTTCGCGTACGTCCTGATCCTCGTGATCGTGGCGCTCGAGGTGCCGCTCATCCTGAACGTTTCGCGGCGGGTCGACGCGGAGGTGAAGGCCGAGGCGGCCGCAGGCGCCCAGCTGGTCGCGGCCGGCGCGGCGGCCGAGCTGGGAAGCGGCGACGACCGCGACCTGCAGCGGATCGCAGAGCGTGCCGCGGAGGAGTCCGGCGGCCGCGTGCTCGTCGTCGGTCGCCAGGGACGGGTCGTCGCCGACTCCGCGGGCCAGACCGGGAACTACGGCGACCGGCCGGAGATCGGTGCCGCGCTCGACGGTCGCATCTCCCAGGGCCGGCGCTTCAGCGACACCCTCGGCGAGTCGCTCCTCTTCACCGCCGTGCCGGTCGTGGTCGACGGCGACGTCGGCGGTGCGGTCCGGGTCACGCAGAGCGTCGACGCGATCGACAGGCGGGTGCGGCAGGACGTCCTGGGGCTGATCGGGATCGGCCTGATTGCGCTCGTGCTCGGCCTCGCGTTCGCCTGGTTCCTCGCCGGGACGCTGGCCCGGCCGCTCCAGCGCCTTGCGGCGACGGCGCGGCGGGTCGAGGCCGGCGATCTCGGTGCCCGGGCCGAGCCGGAGGGCTCGCGGGAGAACCGGGAGGTCGCACACGCCTTCAACGACATGACCGAGCGGCTCGAGCAGGTGCTCGTCGCCCAGCGCGAGTTCGTCGCGAACGCGTCTCACCAGCTGCGCACGCCGCTGACCGGTCTCCGGCTTCGGCTGGAAGCCGCGTCGCTCAAGGCGGGGCCGGATCTGGCGGACGAGCTCCAGGCCGCCGAGCGCGAGGTCGAGCGCCTCGCGCGGCTGCTGACGGCGCTGCTGACGCTTGCCCGGGAGGGCGACCGGCCGCCGGCCCGCGAGGCCGTCGCAGTCGCCGACGCCCTCGAGCGGGCGCGCGAGCGCTGGGACGAGCGCGCGGCGCTGGGCGGCCACCGGCTCGAGCTCGACTGCCGCGATCCCGGCCTGGCGGCGGTCTCGGACGAGGATCTCGCGATCGTCCTCGACAACCTGGTCGAGAATGCGCTCGTCTACTCGCCCGACGGCGGAACGGTCACGCTCGAGTGCGATCGCGACGGGGCCGAGGTCGTCGTCGCCGTCGCCGACGAGGGGCCGGGGCTCAAGCCGGGCGAGGAGGAACAGGTCTTCGAGCGGTTCGCGCGCGGCAGCAGCGGGCAGGGCGCGCCCGGCACCGGCCTCGGCCTGGCGATCGTGGCGACCTTGGCCCGGCGGTGGGGCGGAAGCGCGCGGATCGCAAACGGGCCAGAGGGAGGCGCCCGCGCCGAGGTCAGGCTCCCGGCCGCTCCAGGCTCTTTGCAAATCCCGAACAGGAGCTTGGACGAGGCTTTACCCGGCCGCGTCTAGCCTGGGTGCCATGAGGATTGCCGTCGTTGCGCTGTTGGGCCTCGTCTTTGCGACAGGCCTCGGGTTCGCAGCCCACATGATCGCCCGTGACACCGTCGCGCTGCCGGTCGCGAGCCTCGATGCAAGCGAGAACCTCGCCCCGGCAGCCACGACGACCGAGCGCACCACGACGACGACCGCCCGTCGACGCCAGCGCCGGGCGACCACGACCACGAGCACGACGACCGCGCGAAGCACCACCACACCGACTGCGACGGACGACGACGAGAGCGGCCGGGGCCGGGGTCGGGGCGTGGGCGGGGCGGCGACGACTCGAGCGGCTCGGGCAGCTCCGGTTCCGGAAGCTCCGGCTCTGGAAGTTCCGGTTCGGGCGGCGGCGACGACTCGGACGACTAGGAAACGATCTCGGCGAACTCCGGCCGGTCCCTGATCGGGTCGAAGTCCGTGTCCGTCCTCGCGAGCTCGCGGAATCGCTCGCCACTTGCGACCGAGCGCCGCAGGTGGTCGATTGCGTCGGCCGTGCGGCCGCTCATGCTCTCCGCGCAGGCGAGGTTGTAGAGGACGGTCGCGTCATCCGGAAACTCCGCATGCACCGGCTTCAGCACGTCGAGCGCCCGGTCGTACTCGCCCGAGGCGAAGAACTGGAATGCCGGCACCGACCGTTCCCACGTCGACGGGACGAACGCCTCGCCGCGCTTGGCTCCGACCGCGAGGATTCGCGTTCCCGGCTCGTCGGCGACGGCTCGCCGTTTGACGGCCGGATCACGGACGAACACGATCGTTCCGGCCGGGGCAGAGATGGTCTCCCCGTCGACGGTGAAGGTCGCCAGGCCCGACTCGACCACGTAGAGCTCCTCGTGACCGTTCGTGCCCTCGTCGTGCTCGCTGATCACGTCGGCGCCGACCTCCTCGGCCACCCAGCCGTTGACGCCGAAGCTCTCGATGCCGAAGTGGCGGCGGATCCCGGCCCAGCGCGGGGCACCTGGAAGCTGCCCGATCTCGAGCTCGTCGAGGCTCACGATCGAATAGCCGTCGGTCATGCCTTCACCAGCTCGGCGAACTCGGGCCGTTCGCGCATTGGGTCGAAGTCGGGATCGGTCCTCGCCAGCTCGGCGAACCGCTCCTCGAGCTCGATCGACCGCCTCAGGTGCTCGAGCGCCGGCTCCGTCTCGCCGAGGATGGCTTCGACGCAGGCGAGGTTGTAGAGAACGATCCCTGCGTCGGGGTGCTTCTCCGCGACCGCGCTGAGGATCTCCCTCGCCTCCTCGTGCTTGCCGTCCTCCCACAGCGGGATAGGCGTCGCCCGCCTCTTCCCACGCGGAGACCTCGTAGGCCTTTCCCGGCGTGCCGCCGACGACGAGGACGACGGTTCCGTCCTCCTCGGCCATTGCGCCCCGCCGCACCTTCCGGTCGCTGACGAAGACGACGTTGCCCGCCGGGACAGTCTGCTCGCGGCCGTCGAGCTCGAACCGCGCCGTCCCGCGCAGCACGACGTAGAGCTCCTCGTGCTTTCCGGCCGCCGTGCCGAGCTCGTCGTGCTCCTCGATCACCCGGTGTCCCGCGTCCGCGCCGTACGCGTTGACCCCGAAGGCGCCGACGTCGAGGTCGCGGCGGAGCCGGAACCAGCGCGCGCCTTCGGCTCCTCGCTCCGGTTTGGCCTCGTCGAGCCGGGCGACCTGGAACTTCTCGCTCACGAGCGGCGCCTCAGTTCCTCGAGGACGACCGGGTCGATTGCCTCGGCTCCTTCGAGTCGCTCCTCGAGGTTCTCGTTGCCTGCCCAGCGGAACAGGGCGTCGGAGAGCTCGCCCTCGTACCCCAGCCGCGCCAGGCGCTCGCCCAGCTCGGCGCTGAGCTCGTCGTCGACCGGAAGCCACTCGTCCTTCGGCGTCTCGCCGAAGAGCTTGACGTGCAGCCCGTGCAGCCGCCGGAGCTCTTCCAGCGGGCGCTCGTGGTCGTCCACGCGCAGGTCGAAGACGATGTCGAAGAGGCCGGCGTAGCCGCCATCCTTCTCAACGACGAGGAGGGCAGCCGATTGTTGGCCGCGGCTGTCGCCCCCGGCCGCCTGGCCCGCGTCGAGCGCGTCCATCAGGCGCTCTTCGAGCGGCTTGCCGGCCGTGGACTCGAAGGTCTCGGCGATGGCGTCCACGGTCGCGGCCGAGACCAGGATGTTCCCTTGCGCGGCGTAACCGGGCCCTGTGCGCCCGCCCGCCCAGTCGAGACACTCGCTGCCGGTGAACGTCGCGCTGCCGCCGTTTGCGTCCACGATCCCGACCTGGCGATGGTCGCGGCCCTCGTCGGCGGCGGTCAGCCGCTCGACGGTCGTCTGGGCCGACAGGCCTTCCCGGAGGAGCGTGAGACCGTCCGGCCCGTAGCGGGGGTTCGCGTACGCCTGGGTCGCAACGGCGCCGACGTAGGGCTCCGCCCAGGGAACGACCGAGCCGACACCGAGGAACTTCGACTGCGTCGCGACGCCCCAGCGACCGGCCTCGAGGTCGCAGGCGGCGATCGAGTAGGTCGCGACCCTAGCCATAGGTCAACCCGACCACGTCCAGATCGGCCAGCTCGGGCGGGACGACGACGGACGAGACCTCCGGCCGGCGGAGCGCCTCGAGCACACCTTCCTGGGAGTCGGCGCGGATCACGACGGGGCGTCCGGCGTCGAATGCCTCCCGGATCGCCGCGTCGTCGAGACGGTCGAGCACCAGCGCGCCGTCGAGGTCGACCTCGCCCTCGACCGCGATCTGCGGCACCCGGCGTCCTGTCGACCCGAACCAGCGCTGTCTCAAACGGTGATCGTCTCGCCCGGCTCCATGACGAGCAGCTCCACGTCCGTGAGCTTCGCGAGCTCGTCTGGGGTGCCGGTCAGCAGCGGAAATGTGCCGTAGTGGCAGGGGATGCAGCGCCTGACTCCGAGCAATTCGAGCGCGGCGGCTGCCTCCATCGGGCCCATCGTGAAGTGGTCGCCGATCGGCAGAATCGCCACGTCGGGCTCGTACATCCGGCCGATCAGCTGCATGTCGCCGAAGACTGCGGTGTCGCCGGCGAAGTAGAGCTTCGTCCCGTTCTCGACCTCCACGACGAAGCCGGCCGGCTCGCCCAGGTACTCGCCGTTCGGCCCACCGCTGGAGTGCCTTGCGTCGGTCATCGTGAACTTGACGCCGTCGGCGTCGCGGGTGCCGCCCTTGTTCGTTCCGGGGACCTCACCGACGTCGGCCCCCTGTCCTTGGAGCCAGCCGAGCAGCTCGACGATGCCGACGACGGTCGGCTTGAACCGTTTGATGAGGTCGACGCTCGATCCGATGTGGTCGCCGTGGCCGTGCGTCACGGCGAGGATGTCGATCCGCTCCGGCTCCTTCTCGCCCTCGGGGCACTTCGGGTTGTCGAGGTACGGATCGAGGTACACCCGTTTCCCGCCCGGTGTGTCGAACCGGAACGCGCCGTGGCCGAGCCAGGTGAGCTGTACGTCCGCCATGCGGGTCGGAATCTAACGAAGTGCGGTCAAGAGGTAGGCGGTGACCGGCGCCGATTTCCCCTTCAGGTCCAGCTTGCCGATCAGCGTCGCCTCCGCGTGATCCGCGATCGCCACGTACGTCGTCTCTCCGAGGACCACCTGACCCGGCTCCGCGGCGGTCTGGAGCCGGGCTGCGAGGTTCGTGGTGTCGCCGATCGCCGTGAAGCTTCGCTGCTCCTCGGTTCCGACGTTGCCGACGATCGCCGGGCCTGTGTTGATGCCTACCCGGAAGCGCGGCCAGTCGCCGTCCCGGCTGACCCGGCCCGCTGCTCCCTGGAGGTCGAGGCCGGCGCGCGCGGCTCGCAGCGCATGGTCGGGCTGGTCGTCCGCCGCGTTGAAGACGACCATGATCGCGTCGCCGGCAAAGCGCTCGATCATCCCGCCCTGCTCGCCCAGGACGACGGGCACCGTCTGCGCCCAGTACGCGTTCAGCATCGCGAGCACCTCGGCAGGCGAGTGGTCTTCCGAGTAGGCCGTGAACCCCTGGAGGTCGGCGAAGAGGATGCTGACCTCGCGCTCCTCGCCGCCCAGGGCAGCCACCTCCGGCTCGTCGCGGAGCCGGGCCGCCAGCTGGGGTGAGAGGAAGGGCGTGAGCCGCGTCTCGACCGCCCGGATCTCCTCCGCCGCCCGGCCGACGAGGGACGCTTCGTCGGTGGCGAGGCCGAATCGCCGGCGGAGCTGCGCCTCGTCCAGGCCCTCCGCGGCAGCAGCCTTGACGGCGGACGCGTACCGGCGGTCGATCCGGCCGAGCGTCTCGTCCAGGTAGAGCGACGCGAACACCTCGCCGCGATGCCGTTCACGGAGCGCCGTGAAGGCCACGATCCCGAACGCCGCCGCCATCAGGAGATGCCACTCCCACCACGAGGCGTGCCAGTTGCGTGAGAAGGCGACCGTGATCGAAGCCTCCCCGAGGAGGATCCAGGCCGCCGTGACGCCGGCGAGCACCTGGGACGGCCTGCCCTGGTACAGGCGCCAGTAGCGCCAGGCGGCGATCCCGTAGAGAAGGACGGCCGGGACTCCGAGCCCGAAGAGCCAGCGGTCCGTCGCGTCCTCGGTGAGCTGCCGGTCCAGCGGCGGGACCTCCGCGACGGAAACAGCCGCCCAGGCCGCCAGAATCGACACCAGCCCCCACCGGAAGAGGCGGACGTTGCTCACGACTGGACGGTCGATTGACGACCAGGCGGCGAACACCGCGGCGATCAGGAGCCCCACCGGGGTTGCGATCACGAACCCCGCGTTCCTTCCTTCCAGCAGGACGCCGGGGGTCGCGAGTGCGTGCAGGCCGAGGAAGCCGGCGCTCGAGAGGAAGGCCATCGACACCAGGAAGAGCCGCGCGTCCGAACGGCGTGACGCGGCCTCGTTCGTGAGCGCCCCGAGCGCGACGCTGACGAGTGAGATCGAGAGGACGAGCCAGAAGTGAGCGGGATGGTGCTCCCAGTGCACGTCGAGATCTGGCTCGACGAGGATGAGCGCGAGTCCTCCGAGCGGGATCGCGAAGAGCAGCAGCCAGACGAACACCGTGCGAGGAGACGATACTCCGGCGTCGAAACGCGAGCCGTGAGCCGCCAGCTCTGGCCTGTCGCGCTCGTCGTCTCCGCCGCACTCGCGGACACCGCCGGTCGGCCCTCACTCGCCTTCTACCTGCTCCTCGCGTCGATCCCGGTCATCGTGGCCGCCACGCTCGCGTCCTACGGCAACCTCGTGGCGGGCGAGGGCGAAAGCCCCGGCCGCACCGCGCTGTGGGTGGTGGCGCTCGCGGTCGTCGTCGCGACGGTTGCGCTGCCGACACTCGGCACCGCCGCGCTGCTGATCGCGCTCGTCCTCGTCGGGATCCAGGGCGTCGTGGCGCTGTCTACAGAGCCGCGCCGCAGGACCACCTAGCCGACCGCTGTGTCGGGCGGGAGCCCGTGCCTGCGATCGCTCAAGACAGTGTTATAGTACAGAATCGCTTTTCAGCTAATACACACTATCGACCGCGGCGCCGGCGCCTCGACGATCGCAGGGAAGATCGAAGCCGCGATCGCCGACGACCGCCTGGCGCCGGCCGCGCGCCTTCCCGCCGTTCGCGAGCTGGCCGACGAGCTGGGAGTGAGCCCGGCGACGGTGGCCGCCGCCTACCGCACGCTCAAGCAGCGCGGTCTCGTGAGCGCCAATCGCCGCCGCGGGACCGTCGTCGCCCCCCAGCCGCCGTTGCGAGTGATCGGCGGGCCGCCGTTGCCTCCGAACACGCGCGACCTCGCCAGCGGCAACCCCGACCCGTCGCTGCTGCCACCGCTCGGACCGGCACTCGCCGGCGCTCGATCCGGAGCACAAGCTCTACGGTGGGCCGATCAGGCTGCCACAGCTGGTCGGTCTGGCGGAGGCCGACTTCGCAGCCGACGGGATCGTGGGCGACATCGCCGTCGTCGGCGGTGCGCTCGACGGCATCGAGCGAGTCCTGCAGACGCAGCTCAGGCCCGGCGACCGCGTCGTCGTCGAGGACCCGAGCTGGCCCCGGATCACGGACCTGCTGCTCGCGCTCGGGCTGGAGCCCGTGCCGGCGCGGGTGGATCAGGGCGGTCTCGTGCCCGACGCGCTCGAGCGGGCGCTCCGGCGGGACGTGCAGGCGGTGATCGCGACGCCGCGCGGTCAGAATCCGACCGGCGCGGCGGTCGACGAGGAGCGGGGAGGTCGCCTCCGGGAGGTGCTCGGCCGCCATCCCGATGTCCTCGTCGTCGAGGACGACTACGTCGCCTCGGTGGCCGGCGCGCCGTACGTCGGGCTCCGCGGCGCGAGCTCACGCTGGGCGGTGATCCGTTCGCTGTCCAAGGTGCTCGGTCCGGATCTGCGGGTGGCGCCGATGGCCGGCGACTCCTTGACGATCAGCCGGGTCGAGGGCCGCCAGCTGCTCGGCCCCGGCTGGGTCAGTCACCTGCTCCAGCAGACGGCGGCGCACCTGTGGGCCAACCCTGAAACCAGGAAGCTGCTTGCGCGCACGGAGCGGATCTACGCCGAGCGGCGCGCGGCGCTCGTCGAGGCGCTGGCCGAGCGCGGGATCACCGCCCACGGCCACTCGGGGCTCGGCGTGTGGGTTCCGCTCGCCGAGGAGGTCGCAGCGGTGCAGCAGCTCCTCGAGCGAGGCTGGGCGGTGAGCCCCGGCGAGCGCTACCGCTTCGACTCGCCTCCGGGAATCCGCATCACGACCACCGATCTCGAGCCGAGCGAAGCCGTGGAGTTGGCCGCCGCACTGACGCTCAGCACGGCCACGGCGACCTATTCCGGGTAGTGAACCTCGGGCGGCTGAGCTTCGGCCTTTCCCGCCAGGTGTGGATCGTCCAGATCGGGATCTTCCTGAACATGTTCGGCTACGGCGCCGTCCTCCCGTTCGAGGTCATCTACCTCCACGACGGGAGGGGGTTCGGTCTCGGTGCAGCGGGTCTCGTCGTCGGCCTCGTGACAGGCGTCGCCGTGCTCACCTCTCCCGTCTCGGGCGCCGTGATCGACCGGATCGGAGCGCGAGCGACCGCCGCCGGAGCGGGCCTGGCACTCGCCGCCGGCTACGCCGGCCTGGCGTTCGCAGAGTCACTAGAGGTCGCCTTGGCGGCGGCCGCTCTCGCGGGGGTCGGCAACGGGGCGCTCTCGCCGAGCCAGTCCGCGCTCATGACAGCGCTGACGCCACGTGAGCTTCGCCACCGCGCCAGCGCGGTGTCACGGGTCGCCGTCAACATCGGGATCGGTCTGGGCGGGGCGATCGGCGGTCTCGTCGCCGGCTTCGGGCTCAGGGGGTTCATCGCGCTGTTCCTGGCCAACGCGGTGACCTATGTCCTCTACGTCGCGATCCTGGTCGCGACGGTGCGGGAAGACGCGCCGGTCGCGAGGGTGACCGGCGGCTATCGCCGACTGCTTCGCGATCGAGCGTTCCTCCACTTCGCGCTGACCAACGTTGCCCTCATCGCGGTCGGATGGGGCGTGCTGGCCTGGATCGTGCCGCCGTACGCCGAGGATCTGGGGATCGCACCAGGCCTGATCGGGTTGCTGTTCCTGGCCAATGCGGCCACGGTCGTCATCGCTCAGGTGCCGGTCGTCAAGCGTGCCGAGGGTCGCAGTCGAGTCGGTGTGCTTGCTCTCGGCGCGGCCGCGTGGGTCGGCGCCTGTCTCCTCGCGGTGCTGGCACAGGACGCCGCGCCCACCGCCGCGTACGGCTGCCTCCTAGCCGCGGCTGTCGCGTTCGGCCTCGGCGAGTGCCTGCACGCAACCGTGTTGCTTCCCCTCGTCGCCGACCTCGCTCCGCCGGAGCTGCGTGGGCGGTACATGGCCGCGATCGGCCTGTCGTGGTGGCTCGGGCTGGCGCTTGCCCCGACCCTCGGCGGGCAGCTCCTGGCCGTCTCGCCCTCGCTGTCGCTTCTGGCGGCGGCCGCCCTCAGCATCGCGGCGATCGTCTCGCTGCTGGCCCTGGACGCCCGGCTTCCGCTCTGGGCTCGGGCGATCCCGCGACCGGAGATCAGGTGACGAACGGGAGCTGAGCCGCGGCCTTCTCGGCGAAGTCGATCAGGGGCTCCACGGCGAAGAAGGACACGACCGTGACGGCCATGCAGGCCACGACCGAGGCCGAGAGCAGCGCCTCCCTCGGCGGCGAGCCTCCGGCCGGTGCGAGCTGAAGCTCGGCCGGCATCCGCATGTACATCGCGCGGATGACCGCAAGGTAGTAGTAGAGCGAGATCGCGGTCGCGATCACCCCGGCGACGACGAGCCACCAGAGGCCGCTGTCGTACGCCGCGGCGAAGACGTAGAACTTCCCGACGAAACCGCCCGTCAGCGGCAGCCCCGCGAAGGCGAGCATGAAGACCCACATGGAGACGCCCAGCGTCGGCCGCTCCCAGCCCATGCCGCCGATGTTGTCGATCGTGACCGTCTGCCCCAGCTCCCGTTCCCTGGCGGCGATCACGGCGAAGGCTCCGAGGGACGCGGCCGAGTACGGGATCAGGTAGTAGAGGAGCGCCCGGCCGCCGAGCTCGCTGTTCGCGGCGACCGCGATCAGCATGAAGCCGGCGTGCGAGACGGACGAGTACGCCAGCATCCGCTTCAGATTCCGCTGGACGAGGGCGGCGATATTCCCCCACGCGAGCGAGACGCACGCGATCACGGCGACCGCGATCGTCCAGAGGTCCTCCTCGGCCGGAAACGCGGTCACGAGGAGCCGCATGGCCAGAACGAGCGCGACGGCCTTCGTCGCCGCCGACATGAACGCGGTCACCGGTGTCGGAGCGCCGTCGTAGACGTCGGGCGTCCACATGTGGAACGGCGCGGCCGACGCCTTGAAGCCCAACCCGGCGATAACGAGCGCGAGCCCGGCGAGCACGAGGCCGTCGTTCACGAGCCCCTGCTCGTCGATGGCCGTGGCGATCGCTCCGAACTCCAGCTCGCCAGTCGCGCCGTAGACGAGCGCCGACCCGAAGAGCAGCACTGCCGACCCGAAGCTCCCGACGATCAGGTACTTCAGTCCCGCCTCGAGCGAGCCGACACGGTCGATCTCGATCGCGCAGAGGATGTAGAGGCAGATCGAGAACCACTCGAGGCCGAGGAAGAGCGTCATCAGGTTCGTCGCCTGCACGAGGAACGCCATGCCGCCGCCGCAGGCCGCGAGCAGCGCGAAGTACTCGCCGACGTGCTCGCGGCGCGTGCGCTGTCCGTAGGAGATGCCCACGGCGAGGAGGCCGGCACCTGCCACGATCAGCTGTGCAAACGCGCCGAACCGGTCGCGCAGGATTGCATCGGCGACCTCGTAGGTCGCCTCTGGGCTCTTCCAGTAGAGGAGGCCCGCCGCGACACCGGCGCCCACGAAGCCGAGCGCGCACACCACGGCGCTGAACACACGCACCGCGCCGCGCGGAATGACCACGGCGCCCAGCAACGCCAGTCCGGCGGCGGCGAGCAACGCAAGGGACGGCGAGAGCGCGAACCAGTCGACGACCGGCGTGTCCATCAGAACCCGAGTCGCTCCGTGATCGCGGCCGGCCAGGCCGAGAGGACGAGGAGGCAGCCGACGAGCGGGACGATGACCGCGAGCTCCGCCGGGCGGAGGTCGAGCGCCTCCTCGGGGACGCTCGGTCCGACGTCCTGGTGGAGGACCCCCGAGATCAGCCGCAGCATGTACATCGCCGCGAGGACGATTGCGAAGGCGCCTGCTGCGGCCCAGCCCCAGCCGTCGTCGAAGATCCCGGCCAGGATCAGGAACTCGCCCGCGAACGCACCCGAGCCGGGCACTGCGAGGGCGATGATCCCGGTCGCCATGAGGAGGGTCGCCAGGGCAGGACGGCCGCGCGCCATCCCGCCGAGCCGCGCCAGTTCACCCGTGGCCGTCCTCCGCTCCACGGCCCCGGCGAGCAGGAACAGCGCGGCGGAGACGAGCCCGTGGTTGACCATGTGCAGGACTGCCCCGCTCGAGCCGAGATCGTCGAGCGCGAAGATCCCGATCGTGATCAGGCTCATCTGCGCGAGGCTCGAATACGCGATCACGCCGCGGACGTCCGGCGCCCGGAAGGCGAGGAACGAGCCGTAGATCAGCCCCGCTGTCGCCAGTCCGAGGACGAGCGGCTGGAGGTCGTCCGCAGGCCCGGGGAAGAGCGGGACCGCGATCGCGAGGAAGCCGAAGCCGGCCGCCTTCGAGACGACGCCGGAGAGCACCGCCGCCACCTCCGGCGACGACTCGCGGTAGGCGTCCGGCAGCCAGCCGTGGAGCGGGAAGAGCGGCGCCTTGACCGCGAAGGCGATCACGAAGCCGAGGAAGATCCAGTGGTTGTCGCTCGTGCCGCCCTCGGCGATGTCGAACGACCCGCGTTCGAGGCCGTACGCGACGATCGCAGCGAGCATCAGCAGCGATCCGGCCATCGTGTAGATGACGAACTTGATCGTCGCGCCGAGCCGGCCGGGCCCGCCCCACACGCCGACGAGCACGTAGAGCGGGATCAGCATCGCCTCGAAGAAGACGTAGAAGACGAGCAGGTCCTGCGACGAGAACACGCCGACGATCGCTCCGGTGAGGAAGAGCATGAGCCCGAAGTAGGCGTGCGGCTTCTCGCGCCCGGTCCAGTACGCATAGGCGATCGCGGCCGCCATGACGACGACAGCCATCCCCACCAGCCAGAGCGACCAGCCGTAGAGCCCGACGTGGTACGAGACGCCGAGGTCGCCGAACCACTCCTCCTGCTGCTCGAGCTCCAGGCCGCCGTCGAAGTCGAACCGCGTCACCGCGTTGATCCAGATCCCGACCTCCACGAGCGCGGCGAGCAGCGCGAGCGACCCGGCCGCCTGGTTCGTCCACGGAAACAGCCAGACGACGAGCGCGGCCGCGACCGGGAAGGCGATCAGCGTCGTGGTCAGCCACTCGTTCATCCGCCGCACCGCCAGGAAGACGAGCGCGAGGACGGCTGCGCCGGCGCCGAGCGCGAGGACGTAGGTGCGGGTGAGGCCGGTCTGGACCTCACCCGTTCGGCCGGAGAGGAAGCGCGCGCCGAAGGTCAGCCCCTGGATCGACCCGGCGATCAGCGGCCGCTCGATCCAGCGGTAGAACGCCTGCGCGATCCAGACGGCCGGGCGGTAGAAGGCCAGGTCGTAGGCCTCGTCCCAGTAGAACTTCCGCTCGAGCACGCGCTGGAGCGCCGGGTAGTCCGGCACTCGGATCTTGCCGGCGACGTACACCGCCCAGGCCAGATAGATGCCGGCCACGGCGAGGGCGACCGCGATCACGCTCGTGAGGAGATCCTGGAGCCCGCTCGGCTCGACGTGCGTCTCGGCGACCGGCTCGATGAAGACCGTGATCGTCTCCCACAGCCCGGCGACCTGGAACCAGCCGCCGACGACGGAGAGCAAGGCCAGGACGCCGACCGTCCACGCCATCCAGAGGTTCGGCTCGTTCCACTTCGGCCTGTGGAAGTGCTCGCGGGCGTACGGCGAGGGCTCGCCCCAGAAGACGAGGAAGATCATCCGGAACGTGTAGAGCGCCGTCAGGAAGGCGCCGACCATGCCGACCGCCCAGAGGATCTGGCCGTAGAGCCCTGCATCGAGCGCCGAGGCGAGGATCGCATCCTTGGAGAAAAAGCCGGAGAGCGGCGGGATCCCCGCCAGCGCCAGCGCGCCGATCAGCGTGACGGCGTACGTCTTCGGAAGCCGCTTCCGCAGGCCACCCATCCGCCGCATGTCCTGCTCGGCCACGAGCGCGTGGATCACGATGCCGGCGGCGAGAAAGAGCAGCGCCTTGAAGAAGGCGTGCGTCATCAGGTGGAACATCGCTGGGCCGTACGCGGTGATCCCGGCCGCGAGGAACATGTAGCCGATCTGCGACATCGTCGAGTAGGCGATGACGCGCTTGATGTCCGTCTGGACGAGCGCGATCAGACCGGCCATGAGCAGCGTCACGGCGCCGATGCCTGCGGCGAGATCCTGGATCGACCCCGCCTCCTCGAAGATGGGGTTGAGCCGGACGAGCATGTAGACGCCGGCCACGACCATCGTCGCTGCGTGGATGAGCGCGCTGACCGGCGTCGGGCCCTCCATCGCGTCCGGGAGCCAGGTGTGGAGCGGCACCTGGGCCGACTTCGCGACGGCGCCGCCGAGCAGCCCCAGGGCGATCAGCGTCATCGCCCAGTCGCCGCCGATCGTGCCGACGCGCTCGAAGACGGCCCCGTACTCGAGCGTGCCCACCCGCTGGATCAGCAGGAAGAGCGACAGCGCCATCGTCGCGTCGCCGAACGCGTTCATGATGAACGCCTTCTTGGCCGCGGCGATCGCGGCAGGGCGGTGCTGGTCGTACCCGATCAGGAAGTACGAGCAGAGCCCGACGAGACCCCAGCCGGCGAGCAGGAGCAGGAGGTCGCCCGCCTGGACGAGCAGCAGCATCGAGAAGACGAAGAGCGACATGTACGCGAAGAAGCGGCGCTCCTCGTCCGAACGGTTCATGTACCCGATCGAGTAGGCGACGATCAGGAACCCGACCCCGGAGACGATCAGCATCATCAGCGCCGAGACGGGGTCGAGGAGGATGGTCAGGCCGACCTCGAAGTCCCCCGCCGTCAGCCACGTCCAGAGCGTGGACGTGTGCGAGCGCTCCTCCGGCGGATCCTCGAGGAGCCAGGCGAACGCCGTGAGGGCGGCGACGAACGAGACGAGGACGGAGAGCGTCGCGATGTAGCCGGCGACCTTCCGCGGAATTCGCGTCCCGAGCAGCGTGATCAGCACCGCGGACGCGAGCGGCGAGAGCAGGCAGATCCAGGCGGCGTTCAGGTTCAGCCCCGCAGCGTCGTGAGCTTGTCGACGTCGAGCTCCACGTTGCTCCGGTGGAGGGCGACGATGAGCCCGAGTCCGACGACCACCTCGGAGGCGGCAACGGCCATCACGGCGAGCGCGAAGACCTGCCCGTCCGTCTGCCCCAGGTGCCGCGCGAAGCCGATCAGTGCGAGGTTCGCCGAGTTGAGCATGATCTCGAGCGAGAGCAGGACGATCAGCGGGCTCCGCCGCAGCAGCACGCCCATCGCGCCGATCGTGAAGAGGAACGCCGAGAGGACGATGTACCAGGTGACATCGGGGCCCATCACCGCGCGGCCGCCCTCTTCCGGGCCTCGCTGCCGAGGATCACGCCGCCGACAGCCGCGACCAGGAGGACGATCGACGTGATCTCGAAAGCCAGGAGATGGTCCGTGAGGAACACCTGCCCTACGTCGGCCGGCCCGCCGAAGGCGGCGTCGATGTCAGCCTCGTCGGAGAGTCGCCCGCCCGCGCTCAACCCGATCGCGACGACGACGTCGATGAGGATCACGCCGGCTGCGACGACGGCGGCGATCGCCATCCAGCTCGGCCCGCCGGCGAACGGCGCGTCGGCGTCGCGGCCGATGTAGGCGATCACGAACAGGAACATGACCATCACTGCGCCGGCGTAGACGAGCACCTGCGCTGCAGCAAGGAACTCGGCCGACAGGAGCAGGTACAGAACGGCGAGCGAGGCCAGGTTGCCGATCAGGGCGATCGCCGAGTAGAACGGGTTCGAGAACGAGATCACCGCCACCCCGGAGCCGAGGCAGCCGATGGCCGCGACGAACCAGACCAGCCAGACGAGTGCGTCGCCCATCAGGAGCTCGACTTGTAGGCGGGGATCGGCGTGTCGTAGAGGTCGCGGTCGGCGACCGGCACTCGCTTCACGGGCGGCGCGAGCAGCATGTCCTTCGTGTAGATCAGGTCGTCGCGCGAGTACTCCGAGATCTCGAACTCGGCCTCGAGGGTGATCGCATCGAACGGGCAGGCGAGCTCGCAGTAGCCGCAGAAGATGCAGCGGCTGAGGTTGATCTCATAGATGCGGGCGTACCGCTCTCCCGGTGAGACGCGGTGGGTCGGGGTGTTCTCCTCGGCGACGACGCGAATGCAGTCCGCGGGACAGGCGGCCGCGCAGAGGGAGCAGCCGACGCACTTCTCGAGCCCGTTCTCGTGCTTCCAGAGCCGGTGCCGGCCACGGAACCGTGGGTAGACCGGACGCTTGTACTCGGGGTATTGCTGGGTGATCGGCTTCTTGAAGATGTGCTTCAGGGTGACCCCGAAGCCCTTGAACGAGTCAAAAGGCTGGGGGCTCAAAGCGCGACCACCAGCGCCGCCGTTACGAGCGCGTTGATCGTCGCCACCGGCAGCAGCACCTTCCAGCCGAACGCCATCAGCTGGTCGTAGCGGAGCCGCGGCAGCGTCGTCCGGAGCCAGATGAAGATGAAGATGACGATCAGCACCTTGATCAGGAACCAGACCGGGCCGAGCGCGTCCGAGTTCCACGGCCCGAGCCACCCGCCGAAGAACAGCGTCACGCAGAGGCCGGAGAGCACGATCATGTTGATGTACTCGGCCATCTGGAAGAGGCCGAAGCGCATGCCGCTGTACTCCGTGTGGTACCCGGCGACGAGCTCCTGCTCGGCCTCCGGGAGATCGAACGGCGCGCGGTTCGTCTCGGCGACGCCGGCGACGAAGAACGTCAGCAGGCCGACGAACTGCGGGACGGCGTACCACCAGTCGTTCTCCTGCGCGTGGACGATGTCCACGAGGGACAAGGAGCCCGCCATGATGATGACGCCCAGGACCGACAAGGCCAGCGAGACCTCGTAGGAAACGAGCTGCGCGCAGGTCCGCATCGAGCCGAGCAGCGAGTACTTCGAGTCGGAGGCCCAGCCGCCGATGATGAACCCGTAGACACCCACCGAGCCGAGCGCGAAGAGCAGGATCAGCGCGATCGGCACGTCGAGGATCTGACCCTCGATGGTGTAGCCGGAGACCTCCCAGCCCGCGCCCCAGGGGATCACCGCGAACGCGGCCAGCGCCGTGAATGTCGAGATGACGGGTGCCCAGATGTAGAGGGCCCCGACCGCGCTAGCCGGGTAGAACGCCTCCTTGCGGATCAGCTTGACGAGGTCGGCGATCGGCTGCAGGAGCCCGAAAGGGCCGGCGCGGTTCGGGCCGTAGCGGAGCTGCATCCGGCCGATCACCTTGCGCTCGACCCAGGTCATGTAGGCGAAGACGCCCATGACCAGGTTGATGATCACGACGGCCTTGATGGCACTGATCCACCAGGGCTCGCTCATCCAATCTCCACGTAGCCCTCGAGTCCGGCGGCGTGCGTATCCGGGATTCGCGCGACGCCGGGCGAGAGGTCGCGGGTCAGGCGGGCGCGGAGCTCGAGCGACGTGCCGTTCGAGCGGACGTTCACCGTCTGGCCGTTCGCGATCCCGAGCCGGCGGGCGTCGTCGCGCGACAGCTCGACCTCTGGGGCGGGGCGCTGGAACTCGAGCTCTGGCACGCGTTCGACCGCGGGGCCGGAGAAGAGCGGCCGGTAGGTCACGAGCCGCAGGCCAGGTCCCTCGGAGACATGACGAGTGTCTGACACCTTGTCCCCAGCCGGCCGGCTCGTCGGGGCACGTTCAGGAAGGACGGCTTGCTCGCCGACCTCGCCGTACGTCACCCCGTCGAAGCAGATCGCCGAGACCTCGTCGAAGACCTGCGCCGGGTGCGGAGAGAGCTCGACGCCGAAGCGCTCCGCGAGCCGCGAGAGCACCGCGACCTCGTCCGGCGCGGGCGGGATCGCGGCGCGGCGGATGCGCTGCAGGCGGCCCTCGAGGTTGACGTAGGTCCCGTCCCGCTCCAGGTAGCTCGTCCCGGGCAAGACCAGGTCGGCCCAGGGCGCGACGAGCCGCCGGAACATCCCGATCACGATCACTTTCTCAGCCATGTCGGCCATGGCCCTGACGTTCGGGTCGGCGGCGGCCTCGTCGCCGGAGACGATCAGCAGGGCGATCGGCTCCGGGTTCTCCGGCTCGTCGTCGGCCGCCGCGGCCCAGGCGTCGGCGACGCCGCGACCGTTCGCGGTTCGCGGGAGGCGGAAGGCGGCACAGCCGTCGCGGTCGAGCCCGCCGGCCGCCGCCAACTCCGCCCCGTCCGTACCCGAAACGACCAGCACGGCCCGTTCAGCGTTGCGCAGGCGCCCTTCCAGCTCGGAATCCCCCTCGCTCTGCCGGACGATCTCCGCCCCGTTCCGCCGCGCTTCCCTGATCCAGAGGTCGACGATCGGTGCGCGCTCGGCGACCGGCTCGTCGCCCAGCACGACGACGAGGTCGGCGTCGCGGATCGTGGAGAGCGGGGCCCGGTACGCGTCGAACGAGTGGCCTACGGGCTCCGGGAGCAGCGCCGAATGCGCACCGACCCCTTGGCGGAGCAGCTTTCCGAGCGCGTAGGCGAGCTCGACGGTCTCCGAGCCCGACAGCGCGGTGACGATCCGTCCCTCGGCACCGCGGATCAACGCCTCCGCCTCGTCCAGCGCGTCGTCCCACGAGAGCTCCTCGTACCGAGGAGCGGCCTTCCGGAGCGGGTCGACCACGCGGTCCGGCGCCTGCAGGTGGCCGTATGCGAACCGGCCCTTGTCGCAGAGCCAGCCGCCGTCGACCTCGGGATGGTTGCGGGAGAGGATCCGCTTGACCTTCCCCTCGCGCGTCGTGGCCGAGATGTTGCAGCCGACCGGGCACATGCCGCAGACGGACGGGACGTTCTGGATCTCCCACGGCCGCCCCTCGAATCGGTACGGGGTCGAGGTGAGAGCCCCGACCGGACACAGCTCGATCACGTTGCCCGTGAACCGGCCGCGGTACGGCTCGTCCTCGAAGGTCGCGATCACGGACTGCGCACCACGGTTCCGCGCGATCAGCTGGCCATCCTCGGAGACCTCGCCGGAGAAGCGCGTGCAGCGGTAGCAGAGGATGCAGCGCTCGCGGTCCAGCGCGATCAGCGGGCTGATCGGAATCGGCTTGTCGAACGTCCGCTTTGGGAACGTCATCCGCGTGTTGCCAGGCCCGTAGCGGAACGTCAGGTCCTGCAGCGGGCACTCGCCGCCCTTGTCGCAGACCGGACAGTCGAGCGGATGGTTGACGAGGATGAACTCGAGCGTCGCGTTCTGACCGTCGGCCGCTTTCTCGGATGTCTGCGCGGTGCGCACGACCATTCCGTCCTGCGCGGTCAGCGTGCAGCCGGTCTGAAGCTTCCCCTGGCCTTCGACCTCGACGAGGCACATGCGGCAGGCGCCGATCGGCGGCCCGATGCGAGGCTCGTAGCAGAAGACGGGGATCTCGATCCCTGCGGCGGCCGCGGTCTCGACCAGGCCGAGCCCCTTCGGCACCTGAGCCTCGACGTCGTCGACAACGACCGTGACGAGCTCGACCGAGCTCATCGTCCTCCCTCGAGCCCTTGTGTTCCATGCAACGAGCGAGAGAACGCCAGTCGCCGGCGATCCAATTCCTGCGAGACGCGGTGGCGGGGCCTTGTCACATGGAACACAAGCGTCCTCATGCGGGCACCAGCGGCAGATGGGTGTGGACGTGGGTGTCGCTCGGCGCCCGGATCCCGTCGAGCGACGACTCGCCGCCGAACGGGCAGCCGCCCTCGTCGACATGGCGCTTGAACTCGTCGTAGTACTTGTCCACGTAGCTCGCGACGCAGTAGACGGCGAAGTCGCCGAGCGCGCAGAGCGACTTGCCGAGGATCCGGTCGCAGACGTCGCGCAGGAGGTCGAGGTCACCCTCGGTTCCATCGCCCGCCTCGATCCGCTCGAGCAGCTGGACGAGCCAGCGCGTCCCCTCCCGGCAGGGCGTGCACTTCCCGCAGGACTCGTGCATGTAGAACTTCTCCGCCCGCAGGCCGAGCTGCACCATGCACGCGCGGTCGTCCACGACGATGATCGCGGCCGAGCCGAGGAACGAGCCGGCGGCCTGGACCGCGTCGAAGTCGAGCGGGACGTCGATCTGGTCGGGCGTGAAGACCGGCACCGACGAGCCGCCGGGGATGATCGCCTTCAGCGCGCGCCCGTCGACGACGCCGTGGCCGTACTCGAAGATCAGCTCGCGGAGCGTCGTGCCCAGCGGGAGCTCGTAGTTCCCGGGCTTGTTGACGTTCCCGGAGAGCGAGTAGACGACGGTGCCTGGCGCCGCCTCGACGCCGAGCTTCGAGTAGCCCTCGACGCCGAGCTCCAGGATTGCCGGGACGCTGGCGATCGTCTGCACGTTGTTGACGAGCGTCGGGCCGGCGTACAAACCGGTGACGGGCGGGAAGGGCGGGCGGGGCCGTGGCTGGCCGCGCTTCCCCTCGAGCGAGTCCAGCAGCGCCGACTCCTCGCCGCAGATGTACGCGCCGGCGCCACGGTGGACGACGACGTCGCAGTCGCCGAAGACGCCGGCAGCGCGCGCCTCCTCCACCGCGCCGGTCAGCACCTCGTACTCCGTGAGGTACTCGCCGCGGATGTAGATGAACACGCTCTGGGACTGGATCCCGTGGGCCGCGATCAGGCAGCCCTCGACGAACCGGTGTGGGACTCGCCGCATGATCTCGCGGTCCTTGAAGGCGCCCGGCTCGGACTCGTCGGCGTTCGCAACGACGTACGCGGGGCTGCGGCGCTTGTCCGGCGGCGGGACGAGGCTCATCTTCCGGCCCATCGCGAACCCCGCGCCGCCGCGGCCGCGCAGCTTCGCGTTCGAGATCGTCTCGATCAGCTGCTCGGGGCTCATCCCGCGGGCCTTCTCCAGCTGTGCGTAGCCGCCGATCGCGCGGTACTCGTCGAGCTTGGTCAGGTCGCGCTCGTCCGCTCCCGTGAGGATCGTCAGCTCAGCGGCCACGGATCTCCTCCACGAGCGCGGGGACCTCGTCAGGCCGGACGGGCTCGCGGTAGCGCTGGTCGACGACCACGACAGGCGCGTAGCCGCACCCGCCGGCGCACTCGACGAGCCGGAAGCTGATCGCGCCGTCCTCGGTCGTCTCGCCGGGCGGGACGCCGAGCTCCTCCTCGAGCGCGTCCACGACCGCCTGGGCGCCGACGAGCGCGCAGGAGAGGTTCGTGCAGACCTCGATCGAGTGCCGGCCGACCGGCTCCAGGTGGTACATGTCGTAGAAGGACGCGACCGACTGGACGTGGGCCGGCGTCAGCTCCATCGCCTCCGCGACCTCCTCGAGCGCCTCAACGGGCAGCCAGCCGTCGTGCCGCTTCTGGGCGAGGTGCAGTGCGCCCATGACCGCGGAGCGATCGTCCGGATAGAGCTGCCGGAGCTCCTGTACGCGGTCGTGGAACTCGACCGCCGTCACCGGTCGGTGTCCCCCATCACCGAGTCGAGCGAGCCGACGATCGCGATCAGGTCGGCGACGAGCGCGTCGTGCATGCAGGTCGCGGTCGCCTCGAGCGCGACGAAGGACGGGGCGCGGAACTTCACGCGCCACGGCCGCGCGCCGCCGTCGGAGACGACGTAGCAGCCCTTCTCGCCGCGCGGCGACTCGGTTGCGACGTAGACCTCGCCCTCGGGCACCCGGTACCCCTCCGTGACGATCTTGAAGTGATGGATCAGCGACTCCATCGAGGTGTGAAGCTCGTGCCGCGGCGGCAAGACGACCTTGCGGTCGTCCGCGATCCACGGCTCGCCCTCCATTCCCTCCAGCCGATCGAGGCACTGCTCGACGATCCGCACCGACTCGCGCATCTCGTCGATCCGGACGCGGTACCGGTCGTAGACGTCGCCGTTCGGGTGGACCGGGACGTCGAAGTCGACCTCGTCGTAGGCGAGGTACGGCTGCGCTTTCCGGAGGTCCCAGTCGACACCGGACGCACGCAGCACGGGCCCTGACTGGCCGAGCGCGATCGCGTCCTCGGCGGAGAGGAGCCCGACCCCCTGCGTCCGCTCCAGCCAGATCTCGTTGCGTCCGATCAGCGACTCGTAGTCGTCGACCGCCTTCGGCATCCACTCGCAGAACTTGTGGGCCTCGGGGAAGAAGCCGGACGGGATGTCCTCCGCGAGACCGCCGGTCTGGAAGTACCGCGTGTGCATGCGGACCCCGGTGACCAGCTCGAACAGGTCGAGGATCTGGTCGCGCTCGCGAAAGCAGTACCAGAACATCGAGATCGCTCCCAGCTCGAGCGCCGCCGTGCCGAGGTAGACGAGGTGCGAGTGGATCCGGCTGAGCTCGCACAGGAGCATCCGCATGAAGGTGGCCTTCCGCGGCGTCTCGAGCCCGAGGAGCTTCTCGATCGCCAGGACGAACACGAGCTCGTCGTTCTGGAAGCCCACATAGTCGATCCGCGCCGGGTACGTGATCGCCTTCCACCACGACTTGTGCTCCATCGTCTTCTCGAAGCCGGTGTGGAGGTAGCCGATCACTGCCTCGGTCCCGACGACGCGCTCGCCCTCGAGATCGATGATCAGGCGCAGGACGCCGTGCGTCGACGGGTGGTTCGGCCCGAAGTTGATGCGCATGACGTCCTCGCTGCCCTCGAGCTCGGGCGGCGTCGAGAGGACGGTCGGGATCGGGGCGGGGATCCGCGAGCCCTCGTAGATCCGCGGGCGCTCGACGATCGCCACTACTCGTCTCCGGAGAAGCGGACGGGCTCGCCGCCGATCGGATAGTCCTTCCGCAGCGGGTGCCCCTCCCAGTCGTCCTCCATCAGGATGCGGCGAAGGTTCGGGTGCCCCTCGAAGCGGATTCCCATCATGTCCCAGGCTTCGCGCTCGTGCCAGTCGGCGGTCGGCCAGACCGAGATCACGCTCTCGAGCGTCTCGCCGTCGTCGATCCACACCTGGACACGGACCCGCGGCGCGCCGTCCCGCAGTGCCAGCAGGTGGTAGTTGACCGAGAAGCGCTTCCCCTTCGGGCGGGGAACTCGGGCGTACGCCTGCGATGCGACCGAGACGCCCTGTCCGGACGGCATGTTCAGGTCGCGGCCCTGCTCGGTCCCGTAGTAGCCGGCGACCCCGCGCTTCCCCCAGCCGAGGTAGTCGGTCGGCGTGATGTCGGAGAGGAAGTTGAAGCCCTCCCGGTCGCGAAGGTGGAGGCAGGCCTCGCGGAGGCGGGCCGGATCGACGACGAGCGTCGTCTCGCCGTGCTCCTCGCGGCTTTCGACGAGGCCGGGAACGCCCTCGAACGTCACTCGGCGACCCCCCGGATCTCGTAGGCGGGAGGCACGCCGGCCTTGATCTTCTCCTGGAGCCGGATGATCCCCTCGACGAGGGCCTCGGGCCGGGGCGGGCACCCGGGTACGTGGATGTCCACGGCGACGACCTTGTCGACGCCCTGGAGCACCGTGTAGTTGTTGAACATCCCGCCGGAGCTCGCGCAGGCGCCCATCGCGATCACCCACTTGGGCTCGAGCATCTGGTCGTAGATCTGGCGGAGCGGGGCGGCCATCTTGTGTGCGACCCGGCCGGAGACGATCAGCAGGTCGGCCTGGCGCGGCGAGGAGCGGAAGACCTCGGCGCCGAAGCGCGCGATGTCGTAGCGCGAGGAGACGATCGACATCATCTCGATCGCGCAGCAGGCGAGCCCGAAGGTCGCCGGCCAGATCGAGTTCCCCTGCGACCACGCAACGGCCTTCCCGACCGTCGTCAGCATCAGCTTGTCCTGGAGGTCCTCGGGCCCGAGCTCGCGCTCGAACACCCCGGGCTCCTTGTTCGGCATCAGCGCGCGCTCGGAGTGGATCCCGAAGTCGCGGAGCCGCTTCGGCTTCTCGCCGTTCACCGCCATTCGAGCGCCCCCTTCCGCCAGATGTAGACGTAGGCCAGGGCGAGGATCCCGATGAAGAACGAGAGCTCCCAGAACCCGAACCAGCCGAGCGGCTCGAGCACGACGGCGAGCGGGTAGAGGAACACGATCTCGATGTCGAAGACGATGAAGAGCAGCGCGGTCAGGTAGAAGCTGATCGTGAACCGCTGGAGCCGCGGCGGGCCGGCGGAGACACCCGACTCGAACGGCAGCGCCCGGGTCCGGTTCCGGTGCGACGGGCGGGTCGCGAAGAGGAACGACATGCCGATCATCGAGGCCGGGATGGCCAAGGCCAGCAGCCCGTAGATCAGGAAGGGCAGCCAGTTATCGAGCATCGCTGCGTGGCGCCGTGGCCCCCACCGTGGTCCGGGAGTCTACAGCCGTCGCGGCTGCACGATCGGGGCAGGAAACGGCTCAACGAAGCGTGAAACAGGTGTTACAAAGTCCGGGCTCGCGCCCCTCCGACGGGGGACGGCGGCGCCCGGTCCCGCTGCTACGATTGGCCCGCCTTGGAGATCACCGAGCGCCCACTCACCATCGTCTCGCTCAGCGAGCGCGCCGCCGCGAAGGTCAAGGATCTGATGGCGGAAGAGCCCGCCGGCGAGGCCGAGGTCCTGCGCGTCGCCGTCCAGGGCGGCGGGTGCTCCGGCTTCGAGTACGCGCTCGGCTTCGACCGCGGCTCGATGGAGGGTGACCACGAGCTCGAGGCGCACGGCGTCCGCGTCGTCGTCGATCCCTTCAGCGCTCCGTACCTGACCGGCACCGAGATCGACTTCGTCGACGGGCTCCAGGGCGGCTTCGCGATCAACAACCCGAACGCGACCGCCGGGTGCGGCTGCGGGCACTCGTTCCAGGTCGAGGACGAGGCCGGCGACCCGCACGCGAACGGCGGCTGCGGCTCCGGCTGCTCGCACTAACGCCTTTACCATTCAGCGCGGCATGAGCGACGTCGTCGACGTCACGATCCTGGGCGCAGGCCCTGTCGGGCTCTCGGCCGCCTACTACGTCGGCCACCGCGACGGGACGGTGCGCATCGTCGAGTCGCTGGAGCAGATCGGCGGCCAGGTCGCGGCCACCTATCCCGAGAAGCACGTGTACGACGTCGCCGGCTTCCCGAAGATCCTCGGCCAGAAGCTCGTCGACATGTGCGCCGAGCAGGGGCTCCAGTACGGCGCCGACGTTCGGCTCGGCGAGGAGGCGAAGTCGCTCGAGCGGCTGAGCCAGAACGGCGAGGACGTGCTCGCGCTGACGACGGACGCCGGGAACACCTACCTGTCGCGGTCGATGATCATCACGGCCGGCCACGGGGCCTTCGAGCCGCGGCGGCTCGGCGTCGAGGACATCGACGCGTGGCTCGGCCGCGGCCTCCACTACGTCGTCAAGGAGAAGGCGCAGTTCTCCGGCAAGCGCTGCGTGATCGTGGGCGGCGGTGACTCCGCGCTCGACTGGACGCTCGGGCTCCAGGACACCGCCGACCTGCCGATCACGCTCGTCCACCGCCGCGACCGCTTCCGCGCGCTCGAGTCCTCGCTGAACGAGGCCCGGCGGCTGGAGTCGGAGGGCGCCGTGCGGATCCTCACGCCGCACGAGGTCCGCGACGTGCACGGCGACGGAAGCATGGAGGCGGTTTCGATCGAGAACACCGCGACCGGGGAGCTGGAGCGCTACGACTGCGAGGCCCTGATCACGCTTCTCGGCTTCGTCTCCCACCTCGGCTCGATCGCCGAGTGGGGCATCGAGCTGGAGGGCAAGCGCCAGATCAAGATCGACCCGATGACGTGCGAGACCTCGATGCCGGGCGTCTACGCCGCGGGAGACGTCGCCGGCTACCCGGGGAAGATCACGCTCATCACCGTCGGCATGGGCGAGGCCGCGATCGCCGCGAACAATGCGATCGCAGCGATCCGCGGCGAGAAGGTCCAGCCGAAGTACTCGACCGATTGAGGCGTCGAATTCCTCTCCTGCGGCTGATCCGCGAGCGACCGTTCGAGCGCCGCAGCCTCCGCGTCGTCTGATTCGGACCCGTCCTGGTGCCTGGCACCGGGGCGGCGCCGGAAGGGACGATCCTGCCGCCGGTGACCTCCGCGAGCTGCTCGCCGGGTCCGAGCGCCCCTTGTCCGCCCGGAACGCGGCCCGGTGCCAGGCACCGGGACACGCCCGAACTAGACTCCCGGACGATGGCCGACGTCGAGACGCGGACCGAGCTCTGGGGAGGCGAGACGCGCAAGGCGGTTGCCAACTTCACTGTCTCCGGCGAGCCGATTCCGGCGCCCGTGGCGCGGTGGCTGGGCAGGATCAAAGGCGCCGCAGCCCGCGTGAACGCCGAGCTCGGCCTGCTGGACACGGACAAGGCCGAGCGCATCGCCGCCGCCGCTGAGCGTGTCGCCGCCGGGGAGCTCGACGACCAGTTCCCGATCGACGTCTTCCAGACCGGCTCCGGCACCTCCTCGAACATGAACGCCAACGAGGTGCTGGCGGCGCTGGCCGGCGAGGACGTCCACCCGAACGACGACGTGAACATGGGCCAGTCGTCCAACGACGTCTTCCCGTCAGCCGTCCACCTCGCGGCGCTGGAGCAGCTCACGCACGACCTCCTGCCGGCGCTCGACGCGCCTCGCCGAGTCCCTCCAGCGCAAGGCGAGCGAGTTCGACGACGTCGTGAAGTCGGGCCGGACGCACCTGATGGACGCCGTGCCCGTGACGCTCGGCCAGGAGTTCTCGGGCTACGCGGCGCAGGTCCGCCAGGGCGCGGCCCGCGTGCGGGACACGCTCGAGCGCGTCGGCCAGATCCCGTTGGGCGGAACCGCGGTCGGCACCGGGATGAACACCCACCCGGAGTTCGCAGAGCGCGTGCGCCGCCTCCTCACCGAGGAGACCGGCCTGCCCGTCGGCCCGCCCGCCGATCCTTTCGAGGCACAGGGGGCGCGGGACGCGCTCGTCGAGGCCTCCGGCGCCCTCAAGACGGTCGCCGTCTCGCTGACGAAGATCGCCAACGACCTGCGGCTCCTCGGCTCCGGCCCGCGTGCCGGCCTCGCCGAGATCATGCTGCCGGAGCTCCAGAAGGGCAGCTCGATCATGCCCGGGAAGGTCAACCCGGTCATCCCGGAGGTCGTGACCCAGGTGTCGGCCCAGGTGATCGGCAACGACACGGCCATCACCGTCGGAGGGATGCAGGGACACCTCGAGCTGAACGTCTTCGTCCCGCTGCTCGCCCGCAACCTGCTCGACTCGATCCGCCTGCTCGCCGCCGCCTCACGCCTCTTCGCGGAGAAGTGCGTGGACGGGATCGAGGCCAATCGCGAGAACGCCGAGCGCTACGCCGAGCTGACGCTGTCCGCGGCCACGGCGCTGAACCCGTACATCGGTTACGACAAGGCCACGGAGATCGTCAACACGGCCGCATCGACCGGCCGCCCGCTCCGTGATGTCGCCCGTGAGGCCGGCGTCGACGAGGAGACGCTGGACAAGGCGCTCGACTATCGGGCGATGGCGAAACCGAATCGGTAGTCCCTCGCGCCAGGGGTCGCTCGGCGCCGGCTCCAGGCCTTGACCGAATACCCGAAGGAATATCGTCGCCTATATCCAGGGCCGACCAAAGGCACCAGATTTCCGTTTGACATTTCGGGATCGATATCTAAGATCGACCCCGTTCGAGACGCCGGCGAGGACCCGGCGATCTCAGACACGTGTACCCAATTGGGGAGGGGAGCATTGTCAGCATCGAAGAGACCGCTCGTCGGCCGGTGGGCCGGTCGGCGCGCGGCGACTCTGGCCGTCCTTGCCCTCGCCGTTCTCGGAGTCGTCACGGTTGGCGCCTCCGGAGCGGCCGGGAATAGCGAGGACCTGAAGGCAAAGCGAGGCGGCGGCCTGATCGACGTCGGCTCGGACCTCTACGGCGGCCGCGTGCCGTACGCGAGGCCCGACGGCAAGGTCGTCGACCTGAAGATCAAGAGGAAGGCGCTCAACAAGGCGCTGCGGAAGAAGCTGCTCCGCCGCGCCGGCATCAAGCTGATGAACCACCCGGCGACGATCGGCGAGGAGCGGGTCTGGTTCGCCCTCGACGACACGCTCGGCTTCTACCGGAAGCGCTTCACGCTCCGGGCGAGGCGGGACAACATCGAGGTCTGGGTTGCGAGCCCGGTGGCGCGTGCCCTGCCAGGCGGAACCGCGACGGGTCTCGACTTCCTCGCCGGCGACTGCCGGAACGGCGTTCGCACGACGATCACGGACGCCCAGGTGAACTACCTCGCACAGCAGTTCGACGACGTGATGCTTCCGATCGAGTCGGATGTCTTCAGCGTCGCTCCGGACCGCGACGGCAGTCACTTCACGCCGGGCAGTGCGGGAGCGCCGCTGGAGGGCTTCACGGCCGATCCGACGGGTGACGGCGACGACGTCGTGGCGCTCATCGACAACGTTCGGGACGAGAACTTCTACAACCTGAACAACACGCAGAGCCTCACGCGGATCGCCGGCTTCTTCTCGTCCGGCCTGAACGAGCTCTTCGACCGGAACATCATGACCATCGACGCGTTCGACTGGCTCCACCTGACCGGTGCAGACCCGCCGCACGCGCCGTCGTCCGACCCGTGCACGAACGCCGTCGGTCGGCCCTTCCTGTACGAGGGCGTCTTCGCCCACGAGTACCAGCATCTCCTCGAGTACTACGAGAACGGCGCGGAGCTCAGCTGGATCAACGAGGGCCTCTCCGACTGGGCGCAGACGGTGACCGGCTATGTCCAGCCGTCCCGCCCCGTCACGGTCAAGGGCTTCGACAACCATGTCCAGTGCTTCCTCGGCTGGCTGCGGCAGTCGTCGGCCTTCAACCCGATCCCGCGAGAAGCAAGCGGGCCGGAGAACTCGCTGACGCTCTGGGGCGACCAGGGCGACGCCGAGATCCTCTGCGACTACGGGGCGGCGTACACGATGATGGAGTACCTCCACGGGCAGTTCGGGACGAACTTCATGACCCGGCTGCACCGTGAAGACGCCATCGGGCTCGCGGGCCTCGACGTCGTCCTCGACCAGGCCGGTTCCACCCGAGACTCGCGACGACGATCATCCACAACTGGGCAGCGATGGTCGCCATCGACGGCCTGCTCGACCGCGGCAGGAACCTGCAGGGCGGTCGCAAGTCGCAGTACCAGACGCCGACTCTGGACGCGACGATCGACTGGAACAACCCGCACGCGTTCGCGACCCCGGGTGCTCCGCCAAACGGCTCGGACTACATCCGGCTCCGTGACGGGAGCGGCCCGATCGGTGTCAAGGACATCGGCTCACTCCAGTTCAACGGTGCGGCAACGCACACGCCGCGACCGCACGACTGGACGGTCGATCCCAACCCGCCCGGGGCGGCCGGCGACCCGGCGCTCTACTCGGGCACGGGCGACAACCGCGACGAGGCGATCGTGCGCTCCGTTGCTGTTCCGACGGGCGCGGGCGCGAGCCTGACGTTCAACGCGCGCTGGAACCTCGAAGAGGATGCCGGCGGTCCGTGGGACTTCGGCTACGTCCAGATCTCGAGGGACGGCGGTGAGACGTACCAGAGCCTCACCTGCACCGACACCCGCACGGATCACAACCCCGGCGCCATCCCTGCCGTGGTCGCGAACCTGCCGGGCTTCAGCGGTGACTCGGCCGGGTTCCGTCCGCAGACCTGCAGCCTGGCGACCTATGCCGGCCAGACGGTTCTGCTTTCGTTCCGAGCGATCAACGACCCGTCCGTGCAGGGCACCGATCCGAACACGCCGGCCGGCTTCTGGGTCGACGATGTGGCGATCGGCGGCACGGCGATCTCGGACGGCTCCAGCCTCTCCGGCTGGCAGTCCCCGACTGAGATCAACCCGATCGAGGTGAACGGGTTCACCGTGCAGCTCGTGGCCTGGAAGACCCAGGGCTCGAGCCCCGTGGCGATCACGCGCTTGCGTCTGAACGGCAACTTCGACGCAACGGTGACGGGACAGTCGCTCCAGAAGGTCCTCGGCGGCGTGAGGGCCGACTTCGTCGGTGCGATCGTCACCTACGACGAGCCGACAGAGACGATCGGCGACTACGCGCCGTACTCGCTGACCGTGACTCGGAAGTAAGCGACCGTCGCATCCGCTCCATGGAAGGGCCGCCTCCGGGCGGCCCTTTCCGTCCTGATATCACGGGCGAGTCGGCTTGACATCAGCGGGCATCGCTTGTAAATAGGAACCTCTATTTAGGTTGCGATCCGCCGCGAGGGTCGGGCGTGACCTCCATTCGAGACAGGGGAGAGGCATGCGAAGAAAGACTCTCGGCCTGATCGCCGTTTCGGCGCTGGTGCTCGTCGCCATCGCTGTGGCCGGCGCGATGGCCCTCTCGCCGGCGAGCACGCAATCGGGCGCGCGAGCGGGCAAGGAACTGCCGTATCCGTCGGCCAGCCAGCGGATGACGCTGGGCGTGCCGCTCCCGGTTGCGCGGGAGAAGGTCGCAGGCGGACGCGAAGCATTTCTCGAGGGCATTGCGCACTCGCAGCAGGCGTACGCCGATCTCGCCATTCCGCACAAGACTGTTGCGACCGCGCAGCTCCAGGGCGCTCTCTCGGCGATGCGACGGCACGACGACGAGAACGACGACGTTCGGGGCCGGCGCTGGGAAGAGGTCGGGCCATTCACCCTCGACGTCGCGACCGAGGCCACACAGAACGCCGGCCTGCCGACCGAGTGGTCGGGTCGCCAGACCGCGATCGAGATCGATCCGAAGTGCAACACGCGAGACTGCCGGATCTACATCGGTGCGGCCGGCGGAGGCGTCTGGCGCACGGACGACGCGCTCGACCGCAATCCGCGCTGGAAGCCGCTCGAGCGCGGGCTGCCCACGACGTCGATCGGCGACCTCGCCATCGACCCGCACGACAAGAGCGGCCGGACGATCTATGTCGGCACCGGCGAGCCCAGCGGCTCGAGCGACAGCGAGGCCGGCCTCGGCCTCTACAAGTCGACGGACCGCGGACAGCATTGGCAGCTCGTCCCGGGGAGCTTCGCGGTCGCCAAAGACCGCGGCATCGGCGAGGTCGTGATCGACCCGCGGAACCGGAATCACATCTGGCTGGGGACGACGGTCGCTCGTCACGGCTCCTCCGGAACGAACGGCGGGCGGTTCACGCCCCCGGGCGCTCCGACCATCGGTCTCTACGAGTCGACCGACGGCGGGGAGAGCTTCCAGCTCCGCTTCAATCTGCCGCAAGACGCCGTCAATCCGAACTCGCCGAACGGCAGCGACTTCTTCAAGGGCGGCGTCACCGACATCGAGTACGACCCCGCCGACCCGACGACCTTCTACTTCACGATGTTCGACTACGGCGTCTTCAGGGCGAGCGGCAACGGCGCCACGATCCAGAACATCTATGCGGGAGCGGGCCCCGACCCGGCCCTCGTTGGCATCCGGTACGAGGTCGCGGCGGCCAAGCTCTCAAACGGGAAGACCCGGCTCTACGTCCACGACGGACGAAACGAGGTCGACGCGAATCAGGACTTCAAGGCCGAGGACGGATCTCGCGTCCTCCGTACCGACGACGCTCGAGGTGCCGCGACGTTCCAGATGCTCACGAGCACCGTCGACGGGACGCCGGGCTACAGCTCGATGGCGATCTGCGGTGCACAGTGCAGCTACGACATGCCGATCGCGGTGTCGCCCAAAGATCCGGACGTCGTGATGATCGGCGGCAACACGCGCTACGGAGAGCTCCCGCCGTACTTCGGCGCCGACCGCTCGAACGGTCGAAACATCATGCTCTCGCGGAACGCGGGAGTGCTCTTCACGGACATGTCCGGTGAGCCGAAGGACCCTGACGAGCAGAACCACCCGGACGTCCAGACGCTCGCCTTCCACCCGACGAACCCGAACATCCTGTTCATCGGCTCTGACGGCGGCATCGTCCGGACGAGCGGTCGCTTCGTCAACGACTCGGCGGACTGTGACGAGCCCAGTCGGAACCTGTCGGGTGTCGACCTCGTCGACTGCCGGATGTGGCTCTCACACATCCCGACCGACCTGATCACCATGAACTCCGGGCTGAGGACGCTTCAGTTCCAGGACCTGACTCCGAACCCGAACGACCCACTGCGTGACGTCATCGGCGGCACGCAGGACAACGGCACGCTGGGCTATTCGGGCGGCGACACGTGGCTGAACTTCGTCTCCGGCGATGGCGGCCAGGCCGGGATCGACTCCAAGGCCAGCGTCGACAACGACATCCACTACCACACGTACCAGGCCCAGCAGGGCGATGTGAACTACCGCGGGACCGACCCGCAGTGGTGGTCGTTCATCTTCGATCCGATGCTCTTCTCGGCCGAGGCGTCGTCGTTCTACACGCCGTTCGCGGCCGACCCGGTCATCAGCAAGACGGCTTTCCACGGCTCGGAGAGCGTCTGGCGCACGCAGAACGCCGGCGGTGACAAGGACTTCCTCGAGAACCACTGCTCGCCTCTGGGCGGTCCTCGCAGCGACCGGCTGAACACCGGCGTCGACTCGGGGTGCGGCGATTTCGAGATGATCGGGCCGAACATCAGCGCCGGTGTCGACACCCCGGCGGACAAGGGCGGGCCGCCGGGCTTTGCCGTCAGCTACGTGGTCGCGATCGAGCGGGCGAAGACGAACACCGGCACGCTCTGGGCGACGACCCGACGCGGCCGTGTCTTCATCACGAAGAACGCCCAGGCGAACGATCCGGCGTTCCAGGTCACGCAGCCCGGCGGCGGTGGCCTGAACGAGCGCCAGACCGACGTGCTCTTCACCCGGCTCGACACGGCGGCACAGCCGCGTCGGTTCCCGAGCGGGATCTCGGTTGACCCGCGCGATCCGACGGGGAACACCGCCTACATCTCGTTCTCCGGTTACAACGCCTATACGCCCGGGCAGCCCGGCCACGTGTTCAAGGTCGTGTTCCAACCGGGGCCGACACCGGGCACCGGGACGGCGACGTGGACGGACCTGAGCTTCGATCTGGGCGACCTGCCGATCACCGATGTCGAGGTCGATGCACCGACTGGTGATCTGTACGTGTCCTACGACTGGGGCGTCCTCCGGCTTCCGGCCGGCGGCACATCGTGGGTCGATGCGAGTCGCGGCCTGCCGAAGGTTGCGACCTACGAGCTGTCCCAGGCGAACATCCCCGGGACTTCGAAGCGCGTCATCTATGCGGCCACGCATGGTCGCGGAGGCTTCCGCCTGATCCTCGGCGGTGGAGGTGGCGGGGATGACGATGACGACGACGACTAGGCCCTAAGGCCGCCGGTTCGAAGGAAGGGCCGCCCCAGGGCGGCCCTTCTCGTTCCGGTCGCGCCCTACGGGTGGGGGCAGAGCATGGGCGGCCGCTTCACCATCGCGCGTGAGCCGCGGTTGCCGACCGCGAGGGCGATGAAACCGGAGCTGCAGCGCGTGAATGACATTCGGAACCGGACGAGGAATCCGCCCTGGCCGTTCGCCACGGTGCGCTTCATGCGCTTTTGCCCCGCCGCGATGGTGACGGTGACCTGCTCGCCCGGGACGAAGTGCGTCCCCCGAGCGACGAGCGATGCGCCCATGACGACCTGCAGCTTTGCTCTCTCCGACGCCGCCTGATCGGCTGCGGCGCCCGCCGGAACGAGCGCCAAGACGAGCGCGACGAGTGTGAGCCCGCGCGTCATGCGCCCAGTATGCCGCACCCCGGCCGGCTCTGATATTGCGAACCATATTTACGGGTTGCAAATGGCCTTTCGGTTGTATAGTCGGGCCGCTTCTCGAGGGAATCGAGAGATAGGGGAGAGCATGAATCGAGCTCTTGGAGCTTCGATCCTCCTCGCTCTTGCGGCGCTGATGGTGGCGTGGACTACAGCCGCCTCAGGAGCAGAGGATCGTGACGGCACGCGCGTGGAGATGTCAGGTGCCGCAGACCTGCGCGATGTCGACCTCGGCACCAACATCACGGAGTGTCCGCAGGCCGGCATGAACACCGAGCCTGAGCCGCTGGCGAGGATCGAGCGGGACCTCGTCTGGAGGCTGAGTGACCGCGGCGACGACACGCGGGCGAACACCGAGTACGCCTGCTTCCCGCAGAACGAGACCACGATCGTGGTCAACCCGACGAACTCGCGGAACATCATCGGGGCGCAGAACGACTACCGGATGGGCGGCGCGTTCAACGGGATCAACGCGTCCACCGACGGCGGCCGGCACTGGTACGACCTGATCGGGCCGTTTCCGTCGGTGCCGAACGGCGAGACGTTGGACTCGGCCGGCGACCCGGCGCTGACCTTCGACCGCCAGGGAACCGCCTACTACGCGAGCATCAACTTCAACCGGGATGACGACTCGAACGGCATCTGGGTCAACCGCTCGACGAACGGCGGCTTTACCTGGAGTCGGGGCTGTGCGCCGATCGACATCTCGATGCCGCCGAACCCGAACGACGACGTCGCGACCTGCGGCGGGCCCGGCGACCCGCGGTCCGCGGGAGACGGCACGGTGTCGTGGCAGCCGGACAACGACCGGCTCCTGAACGACAGCGTGCCGTTCGAGGACAAGGAGTACATCGACGCGGGCCCGCGGCCTACCGGCGTGCAGCCGACGTGCTTCGCGCCCGAGACCAAGACGCCGCTGCCGCCCGGTTCGCCGGGGTGCCCGGCCGAGCGGATCGGGCCGGACCGGGTCTACGTCACCTGGACGCGGTTCGATGCGAACTCCCAGATCTGGATGAGCTACTCCGACGATCGCGCTCGCTCCTGGTCGGTCCCGACGGACGATCAGCGGGAGCGCGCGTTCTGCGACGATCCGGCGGACCTCTGGCGGAGACAACCAGTTCTCGGTGCCGACGGTGAGCCCGAACACGGGCACGTCTACGTCGCCTTCGAGAACTTCAACACGCCCGACGAGAACCAGTGGGTCGTCGTGCGCTCGAGGAACGGCGGGACGACCTGGGAGGGCCCGTTCTTCATCACGCCGTCCTTCGACGTGAACTTCAGGGCGACGGCCGGACTGCGCGGCACGCGGGGCCGGGTCCTCGCTGACGAACAGCTGCTTCCGGATTCCTCAGACCGGGGCGATCGTCGTCGACCGGCGCGGACGGCGCCTTCGCCGACGATCTCTACCTGGTCATGTCCGACAACCGGAACGGGACGCGTGAGAACACGAACACGGACGTGTTCTTCTTCAAGTCGATCGACGGCGGCTCGAGCTGGATCGGGCCGACTCGCGTGAACAACGACGCCTCCAACGCGCCCGCGAATCGCGACTGCGGCCGTGGAGGCCAGCCGGCGTGCCCGCCGACGACACTGGCGAGCGCGACCGGAAACGACCAGTGGTGGCCGTGGATCGACATCTCCGACCGCGGCGACCTCAACGTCAAGATGCTCGACCGACGTCTGGACACGAACTCGGTCGCCCACGAGTGGCCGACGAGCCGCCAGCGGCCGGGCAACTACCTCGTCTGGACGTGGGCGGCGCAATGCCGCGTGAGCTCCTCGATCGCTCGACGGCAGGACAGCGGATGTGTCGCCGCGGCGCGGCGGTGATTCCGCAGCCGACGGGGCCGATCGACCCGTCCGGGCCGCAACCGGGCGCAGGCCCGACGTTCACGGATCCGTTCCGGAACTTCAAGGTCTCGGACGTTCCGTCGAACTACGACTACTGCTTCCGCGCGGGCATCTTCTGCGGCGACTACGAGTCGATCGCGGTCGACAGCCACGGCAATGACGCCAACGCGGACGTGCTGTTCACGGATGCGCGAAACGGGCGCTCGTCCGGCGGGCCGGCCGGCGGGACGACATTCCCGTCGCAACCCGGCCGGAACCCGATCGTGCGAGCAGTCGGATGCGTTCTTCGACAGCTTCGACGCCCGCAACGGCGGCAGGGCGGCTCCGCGGGGAACATCACGCCGTTCCTCGTCACGCCCTGTCCCGGTGACGACGACTAGGTCCATGCAGATCGCCTGAGAACGGAAGGGCCGCCTTCGGGCGGCCCTTCCTTTAGCCTGCCGCGCCATGCGCCTCCTCGTCTTGGCCTCGATCCTCCTCCTGGTCGGCTGCAGCGTCGGCGGTGACGGCGGAGCTTCCATCGAGCAGGCCGAGCTGGAGGGCCTCGTCCTGCAGCCGGAGGATCTCTCGGCGGCTTTCAGCCAGTTCGACGAAGGACGCCAGGGGATTGTCGACCGGCCCGCCGGCGAACGGAGCGACCCGTCTCGGTTCGAGCGCATCGACGGGTGGAAGTCCCGCTTCCGGCGAGCCGGATCGGTCCGGACAAGCGGTCCGCTCGTGATCGCCTCGCTCGCCGATCTGTTCGAGTCAACGGACGGGGCGAAGGATGACCTAGAGGCGATCGAGCAGGGCGGCTTCGATGCACTCGACGATCCTGAGCTCGGCGACGAGGCTCGCGCGTGGGAAAGCCTCCAGGGTGGCGGGGCCGGCGGCGTCCGGTATTACCTGATCGCGTGGCGCGAGGAGAACGCCACCGCCTCGCTCCTCGTCAGCGGATTCGAGGGCCGGCTCACCTTCGAGGACGCCCTCGGCCTCGCCCGGAAGCAAGCTCAGCGGATGTCCAGAGCCGCCGCCTAGTTCGGTGGGCAGAAGGGCGGACGGGTTCGTCGATGAGTACTTGAGCTTGGGCGCCGACGCCGGCCAGAAGCAGGCGAAGCCCGAGGACTCGATGTTCCTCGTCACCCCTGTCCGGCGGACGCGACCGCTCCGTAGCGCCGGACGCAATCGCAAAGCCGCGAGGGCCGCCTTCGGGCGGCCCTCGTCGTCTTTCCTTGCAGACCCGCTTTCGAGTCGTATATTCGCGCGGCTCGACAATCGAGATAGGGGGAGAGATGAGACGGTTCATCGGCGCGACGATCGCGCTCGCCCTGCTTTCGGTCCTGGCGGTCTCAGGGGCGACCGCCGCCAAGCCGCTTCGGGGGCCGACGCATCCACCGAGCCACATGCAGCGCCTGACCGGAACGCCGACGGCAAGAAGCTTCGCCGAAATGCGCTCGCGCGACTTCGGCAGACACGTGACGGAGTGCCCGTACGCGAAATACGCGGACGACGAGAAGCCGCTCGACCGGATCGAGCGCGACCGCGTCTGGCAGCTGAGCGAGCGCGGCGACGACATCCGGTTCAACTACGACCTCTCGTGCTTCCCGCAGAACGAGACGTCGATCGCAATCAACCCGCGAGAGACGAAGAACATGGTGGGCGGCGCGAACGACTACCAGGGCGACTACAACCAGTTCGACGCGACGTCGAGCCGGGGCAAGGGCAACTACGGCTCCACCAACCCGAGCCCGTCGAACCCCGCCGGCGCCCTGACGCAGAGCGATCCTGTCTTCGTCTACGACCGGGACGGCATCGCCTACAACCAGGAGATCGCGTTCGCGGCTGACGACTCGAACGGCGTCTTCGTCTGGCGGTCGACGAACGGCGGCTTCACGTGGACGCGGCCGTGTGTGCCGATTGCGAACTCGCAGACTCCGGAGCCGGACGATGCGGTCTGCGGCGGCGTGGGCGATCCGCGGCAGCCGGGTGACGGCGTGATCACGTGGAACCAGGACCCGACACCGGGCACCTTCGACGGGGATGCGCCGTTCGACGACAAGAACTGGATGGCGGCAGGGCCTCGGCCCGACGGCGTCGAGCCGGTGTGCTTCAGCCCGATCACGCGGACGCCGACACGGTGCGAGCGTGGTGTCGTCGGCTCCGACCGCCTCCACGCGACCTGGACTCGCTTCGACACCCAGGGTTGCGACGAGCCCAACGAGTTCGAGGTGCCGTGCGAGGGACGGATCTGGCACAGCTACTCGGACGATCAGGCCCGCTCGTGGTCGCCGGCGAAGCCGATCAGCGGCACCGCCGCGTTCTGCATCGGCATCGGACCGCTGGGCGACGACGTCTGCGACGACAACCAGTTCTCGGTGCCGACCGTGCACCCGAGGACCGGCCTGCTCGGCGTGGCGTTCGAGAACTTCAACACGGCCGGCGAGAACCAGTACCTCTTCGTCCGCTCCCGCGACGGCGGGCAGACGTTCCAGGGGCCGTTCTTCGTCTCCCCGGTGTACGACGTCAACTACCCGCTGGGCGCGACCCGGCCCGACTGCGTCGCACGCGGCCAGTCGGCGGGTCGCGAGGTGCTCACGAACAGCTGCTTCCGCGTGAACGCGGGAGGGAACGTGGCCGTCGACAAGCGCGGGAACAGCATGACTTCCGGGTTCGGGGACGACTTCTACCTCGTCCTGTCCGACAACCGGAACGGGACGCCGGCGAGCTCGAACACCGACGTCTTCTTCTTCCGGTCGACGAACGGAGGCTCGAGCTGGGTCGGCCCGACCCGCGTCAACGACGACAGGTCGGTCGCGGCACCGAACCGGAACCTGCCGACGATGGGCAACTACGGCAACGACCAGTGGTTCCCGTGGATCGACGTGAACGCGGACGGAACCCTGGCGCTCGCGTTCTACGACCGGCGGCTGGACGAGGACTCGCGAGGCGAACGCCTGGCCGACGAGCCGTCAGCGTCCCGGGCAACTACCTGACGTGGCGCTGGGGCGCCGGCTGCGACATCGACCGCACGCCGTCGCGCGAGTGCCTCGCACCGGGAGCGGAAGTGATCCCGCAGCCGACCGAGCCGATCGACCTCGGGCCGGGCTCGGCGCCGCAGCCCGGACAGGGGCCGAGCTACCTCGGGCCGTTCGCGAACCAGGTCATCTCGGACGTTCCGTCCAACATGGACTACTCGTTCCGGGCCGGCCTGTTCATGGGCGACTACGACCAGGTCAGCTACCCGAACTTCCCGCAGCTCCAGAACCGCCACGACGACGACGCTGTGGCGATCTGGACGGACGCCCGCAACGGGCGCGGCTCGGGAGCGCCGACCTCGTTCCAGGCCGGGCGCAATCCCGCCTGCGAGCAGGCGGACATGTTCCTCGACTTCTTCAACCCGCTGAGGGAGGACCACAGCGACGCGGTGAGCGAGAGCGAGGAGAACGCCTTCCTCGTCACCCCCTGCCCCGGGGACGACGACTAGGCAGGCAAGCCACAGAGCGATGCGAAGGGCCGCCTCCGGGCGGCCCTTCGTTTGTCTCGGCCGATTTCCGGACCTGTATATCCGTGCGGATATCGGCACTTGAATATTCGCACTGATATCCGTCGAATTGGACTTGATATCAAGGCGTAAATACGTCAGGGTTGCGCGGCTGAAAGTGGCAGGGGAGGTCTATCGCTTCTTGCTCCGGATGCCTTCGCATCTTCGGGAGCAGCTCCACGCCGCGGCCGCACGGTCCGGAGGAGCCTCAACGCCGAGCTCGTTCACCGGCTGGAGCGAAGCCTCGCCGCGAGCAGTGCGTCCTCGGACGCCTGCGACAGCGACAAGGGGAGGGCAGTATGCGAACGACGAACACTGAGGCGCTGGTCGATCGCGGCCGGCGTCCTCGCCTCGGCGATGATCGTCGGGTTCTCGGCACTCGTCCTGAACGGGGCGGCACCGGCAGGATCCGCGTCGAGGCGGAGCTGCCGGGCGCTAGGCGGCGCATCTCGCAGGATCTGAGGCAGGCAGCTCCAGGAAACCAGGGCATGAGCACGACGGGCCGGGCGGTGCGGCCGACGCCGCGTTCGCCCAGCCGCGCGTTCCCGGACACCACGATCTCGGTCGCCGAGATGGAGGGAGCACGGGACGCATTCGCGCCTCGAAGGGCCGGCGTTCCCGAAGGGCAAGGGAAAGAAGGGGACTGGGAGAGCGTCGGGCCGAGCAGAGGCGCTGTATCCGCGACTCTGCCGTTCCTGAACTCGTTCCTGTACGTGCCGAACACGTACGTCGCCGGCGGCCGGACGACCGTCGATCGCGATCGCCGACACGTGCAAGCCGGGGCAACTGCCGGCTGTACATCACGCCGGCGGGCGGCGGGATCTGGACGACGAAGAACGGCTGGCCGGAGACGCCGCACTGGGAGTACCTCGGCGGCCCGCTGGGCATCAACTCGGCCGGCGCGGTCACGATCGACTCGAACGACCCGAGCCGGCAAGACGGTCTACGTCGGCACCGGCGAGGCGAACATCTGCGGCTCCGGCTGCGTCGCCGGCGTCGGGCATCTACAAGTCGACCAACGGCGGCCAGACGTGGAAGGCCCGCTCGGCGGCGGCGCCACCGACACGGGCAATCCGTCGCGGCAAGGGCGTCGGCAGAGATCCTCGATCCAGCCCGACAGCACGAACACGATCTACGCGCCACGACGACCGCCCTCCGCGGCATGTCCGGTCGTGCTGCATGGGCGTCACCCGGCCCGTTCCGGGCGCGGCCAAGTGGGGCCTGTACAAGTCGACGAACGGCGGCGCCACGTGGAGCTTCATCCACAACGGCTCCGCGAACGCGGCCGACTGCACCGGCGACTCTCACCGAGTTCAACAACGTCGTGCCGCCGTGCTCGCCGCGCGGCGTCCGGTCGCTCGCGCTCGACCCGTCGAACCCGAGCATCATCTACGCGGGCTCGTACGCACGAGGCGTCTGGCGCTCGACCGACGGCGGGGCGACCTGGACGCAGATCAAGCCGTCGCTCAACTCGGCGATCATCCAGACGCGGCCCGAACCTCGCGTCAACGACGCTGCGAACGGCAAGACCCGCATGTACGTCTACGAGGGTCACATCGGGCGCACCGGTCGGCGCACCACCGTCCCGCAGCACTCGCGGCTCTTCCGCAGCGACAGCGTGTCGACGGGAGCCCCGACGTTCACGGACCTGACGAGCCCCGATCCCGCACAGCCCGGGTTCGCGACCTTCAACCAGTGACGGGCGCAGTGCTGGTACGACGCGTTCGTCTACACGCCGAAGGGCCATCCGAACATGGTCTACACCGGAGGCTCGTACTCCTACGGAGAGATGATCGCCAACAAGCGTGGAGTCGTCCTCTCGATGGATGCAGGCGTGAGCGGGACGGACATGACGTTCGACGGGACGGATTCGCTCCATCCGAACGGGCTCCATCCCGACCAGCACGACCTCGTCACGAACCCGAACAACCCGCTCCAGTTCTTCGAGACGAACGACGGCGGCGTCATGCGCTCGAGCGGCGCCCTCGTCAATCGCTCGTCCTGGTGCACGGGACCGCCGAACCGGGGTCTGCGAACCCGGTCGCAGACGGCTCGCTGTCAGCAGATGCTCTCGCGCGATCCCATCCAAGCTGGACGGGATCAACGACGGCCTGTCCACGCTCCAGTGGATCAAGGTGACGACCAGCCCGCACAACCCGCAGCTGCTCCAGGGCGGGACGCAGGACAACGGTACCTGGGAGACGCCCGGGAACCCGGCGAAGTGGGAGAACACGATGATCGGTGACGGCGGCTGGAACGGCTTCGACGTCGCCAATCCCGAACTTCCGCTTCCACTCGTTCTTCGACGCATCGCCGGACGTGAACTTCGAGGGCGGCAACATCGCCACGTGGATCTCGGTCTACGACCCGCTCTTCGGGCACGCCGGCACGAACTTCTACTCGCCGATCATCAGCGACCCGGTGGAGAGCGGCTGGATGTTCGCCGGCACGGGCGGACGGCGTACCGGACGAAGACCCACGGCCTCGGCACGATGACGATGGCCGAGGCGCAACCAGCACTGCAACTCATGGACGGGCGACTTCGCGGTCACGTGCGGTGACTGGGCCGAGCTCGGCCCGACCCGGCTGACAGTCGCTTCTGGGGCGACCGTGCAGGCGGCAACGTCGCCGCGGTCGAGCGGACTAAGGCCGATACGGCGTCGGCCTGGGCGGCGACCATCGACCGGCCGGGTGTTCGTCACGAAGAACGTCGGCGCCGTGAGTCCCGCCAGCGCGGTCACGTGGACGACGTCGTCTGGACGATCGACACGACGATCGACGCCGGACCGCTTCGTCACGAGCATCTACGTGGATCTCGACGAACGGGAACCAGGCATGGATCTCGTACAGCGGCTACGGCGCGAATACGCCGGCAGCCCGGGCACATCGTCGAGGTGACGTACAACCCGGTCACCGGGCACGTCGACGTGGGTGGACAGGTCGTACAACTTCGGCGACCTGCCCATCAACGACCTCGTCCGCGACGACGTCGACGGGTGATCTGTACGCCGGCATCCGACTTCGGCGTCTCTCCGCCTGGCCGCCGGCACAACGACGTGGACGAGCTCCCCGCCGGGGCATGCCGAACGTCGAGGTGACGAGCCTGACGATCATCCCGAGCGAGCGGGAGCTGTACGCCGCGTCGCACGGCTCGGCTCATCGATCTGGAGGCTGAACCTGGACTGATGACGACGACGTTAGTCGCAACGCGAACGCCGAGGGGCCGCCTTGTGCGGCCCCTCACATGTTTCTGCAGATATCTACTTGATATCGCAGGCGAGATCGTTAAGTATCCGCTCCGCTATATGGCGGGAGAGGTCTATCGCTTTCTGCTCCGGATGCCTACGCATCTTCGCGAGCGGCTCATTGACGCGACCAACGAGTCCGGCAAGAGCCTCAACTCCGAGATCGTGAGCCGGCTCGAGCAGAGCCTCGCCGATGACCCCGGCGTCGTCCGCCGCCTGGGTCTGCGGATATCCGGCGCCTGGACGGCGCCTGGGGAGCGGATAACCCGCGAAGGGGGGAGCATGTCACTCGAAACAAGAATCCGCGCCGGACAACTCGTCGGCGTCGGGTCGCCATCGGGCTCGCGGCGGTTGCGCAGTCGCTGGCGGCGCGCTCGGTGCCGCGCCGTCACGCTGAACGGGTCGACTCAGACGGCCGCGCCGGTCGCAGGCGGCGGAGCTACGAGTTCTCACCGGCGCTTGCGCAGAAGCTCGCGAGCGCGCAGCGAGTTCGCGCCCGCCGAGACGCAGTACGAGGGCGGCCAAGAAATGGGGGACGGCGCACTGGACTGGCAGATGCACGTCGACGCCGCGCATCGACATCCCGCTCGCCGCGATCACCGGTAGCCGCGAGGACTGGAAGACGCTGAAGGGCCGCGGCGGAAACTCGGGGGCCAAGCTCGGAGACAAGGTGGACGAACCTGGGCCCGGACAATGCGGTCTACCCGCTGAATCCGTTCCGGAACCGGTTCGTCTACGTCCCGAACGAGTACGTCGCCGCAGGACGGACGTCGCACAGCGTGATCGACCCGAACTGCGGCGCGTCGAGCTGCCGCTACTGGATCGCGAACGCCGGCGGCGGCATCTGGAGGACGGACAACGTCTTCGCTTCGCAACCGAAGTGGGAGTACGTCTCCTCGGAGTTCCAGCACAACAACACGGCGGCGCTGGAGCTCGACCCGAACGATTCGACGAGCGACATGATCTATGCCGGAACCGGCGAGCCGAACACGTGCCGCAGCGGTTGTATCGCCGGCGTCGGCCTGTACAAGTCGAAGGACGGCGGCGACCACTGGAGCGGCCCGATCGGCGTCGCAGTACTTCAGCGGCCGTGGCATCGGCTCGATCCAGGTCAAGCCCGGCGACTCGAAGACGATCTTCGTCGGCTCGGGTGCACAGGGCTCCCGCGGCATCAGCAGCACGTGCTGCACGGGTGTCGACCGTGGAGCGAACATCCCCGGCGCTCCGCACTTCGGGCTCTGGCGCTCGACCGACGGCGGCGAGACGTTCTCGCTCGTGAACCAGGGCAACACCACGAACTGCACGACGAACACGCCGACCGAGGTGTTCCTCGGCACTGACGGCGTGCTCGCCGCGCGGCGCTCGGCGGGTGCACTTCGACCCGAACGACCCGAACACCGTCTACGCGACCTTCAGGCGAAGGGCATCTGGCGCTCGTACGCGAACGGCGACCCGGGCACGTGGGTGCAGATCTTCGCGC
Source organism: uncultured Actinomycetes bacterium (assembly GCA_963847235.1). Lineage (GTDB taxonomy): Bacteria > Actinomycetota > Thermoleophilia > Gaiellales > Gaiellaceae > JACDAN01. Next base: position 113,513 of record CAWJYU010000014.1, read on the forward strand.
CACGCGGGCCCTCGACGAGCCCCGCTACGGGTGCCGACGTCGAGCGGGCCGAGTTCGACGTCGTCGCGCTGCCGGGCGGCGTCACGACGCGGATGTACGTGGGCGTCGGAAGCGGTGCCGGCCAGACGGCGAAGTTCTTCCGGAGCGACAAGCGAACGCAGCCGTGCCGGCGCCGGCCTTCACGGAACTGACGAACAACACCAGCCAGGGGTTCTGTGACCCGCAGTGCAACTACGACAGCTACGTGCTACGTGCCGCGCAAGGCCGACGGGACGGCTCACGATCCCAACACCGTCTACCTGCTCGGCGACAACGAGTACAACGAAGCTGCACAGGGAACGTCCAACGGTCGTGCCGTCCTCCTGTCGACCAACGCAGGTGCGTCCTTCACCGACATGACCTACGACGCGACCAGCGACCTCCAGCCGCACGGAATCCATCCCGACCAGCACTCGATCGTCACGAATCCCGCGCGACTGGAAGCAGTTCGTCGAGACGGGTGACGGCGGCGTCGTCCGCTCGAACGGCAACTTCGTCGACGACTCGGCCCAGTGCGCGAGGTACAGCCCGCCGCGACTCCCAGTCGTCTCGCGACGTGTCAGGCGGTGACCAGCAGGATCCCGGAGCGCATCGAGTCCGTCAACAAGGGACTCAACAACCTCCACTTCTACCAGGTGACCTTCAATCCGAACCGCCCCGGCGAGCTGGCCGGCGGCGCGCAGGACAACGGCTCGTGGATGAGGGTCCCGGGACGAAGACATGGGTCGAGACGTTCGTCGCCGACGGTGCGTACAACGGCTTCGACGCCGAGGACGCCGAACTACTCGATGTTCTCGTGGCAGGGCGGCTCGCTCGCCGTGCTCGACCAGCCGCGAAACCAGGAGGCCGGGTTCTGGATCTCGGACACGCTGCTGCGTGCTCGGGGCGGCGACCGTTCCCGCTATCCCCGCGAGGCGGCGGCGTTCATCGCTCCGACGCTCTTCCACCCGAAGGTCAGCAAGCTGATGTTCACCGGACGCGAGCACGTGTTCCGCTCGCTGAACGGCGGCATCAACCCGACCTTCCCGTACGCGAAGGTCGAGGAGCACTGCAACGTCTGGATCGGCGACGGGGACATCGACGAGAGCGGCGCCTACGTGCCGAACATCGACGTCTGCGACGACTGGAAGGCGATGGGCGATCCGGGCCATGGCGGCCGGCTCACCTACGGCCCGGCCGGCAGCGTGCCCGGCCGCCGGCGAGCCCCGACGCGCGCTCGTGGACGGTGGCGTGCCCGGCCCCGTATCCGTGGGGTGACTGACCGCTCCGGCGGCCACATCTCGGCGAACGAGCCGTCACCGTCCGACCAGAACGTCGTCTGGGCGGCGACCAGCGGAGGCCGGATCTTCGTCACGACGAATGCGGCCGCGGCCAACCCGGCCACGATCGCGTGGACGCGGATCGACCCGAGCTCGTCGGTCGACCCGCCGCGGTACCCGACAGACATCTACATCGACCCGTCGGACCCGAACCACGCGCTACATCACGTACAGCGGCTACAACCACGTGACGCCGGACACGCCGGGTCACGTCTTCGAGGTCCGTACAACCCGACGACGGGTACAGCGACGTTCACGCTCCTCGACGGCTCCGGACCGGAACGCGATCGGCGATCTGCCGGTCGGAACGATCGAGCGGGACGAGACGAAGGGCACCCTCTACGCCGGGACGGACTTCGGCGTGATCAGGCGTGTCAACGCGGGAACCGGTTGGACTTCGGTCGCACCCGGCCTGCCGACGACGACGGTTCCGTTCCTGAAGATCGACCAGGACAACCGCGTCATGTACGTCACGACGCACGGCTTCGGCGCCTGGTCGTTGAGCTTCGGGCGCGGCGGCGGTGACGACGACGACGATGACGACGCTAGCCCACGCGTCTAGAGCACTGCAGAAGGGCCGCCTCCGGGCGGCCCTTCGCGTTCCTTACGGAGCAGCGCAGTAGAGCTGCGAGTAGTTCACCGACGCACGACTCCCCTTGGAGCCGACCGCGGTCACCGAGAGGCCGTTGCACGGATCGACGCTGCGAAGGCGGATCGTGAAAGCGCCCCGCGCCGAGGCTCGAACCTGCCTCACAGGGATGCCGGTGAGCCGGACGACTTCGCCGCTCTTGAAGCCGGTTCCGGCGACGATCGTCGTCGGGATGACCGGCTTGATCGTCAGGCGCGCCCTGCCCGGCGCAGCCGGTGCCTGGAGGACCTTTCCAGTGCCGGTGGCAGGGACGGCCTCGGGGCCCGCGCCGAAGAGCGTCATGCCTCCGAGGTACACGAGGAGCGCAAGCAGGAGCATCATCGTTAGTACGCCACCGCCCCGCGTCCGGTCACAGCCGCATGGCGCTGCTCGTCGGCCCGGTAGCTGGAGCGGACGAGCGGACCGGCGAAGACGGAGCCGAAGCCCAGTGCCTCGCCCTGCTCCCGGAACCAGCGGAACTCGTCCGGGTGGACCCAGCGGTCGATCTTCGCGTGCTTGTCCGACGGCTGGAGGTACTGGCCGATCGTGACCACGTCCACGCCGTTCTCTCTCAGGTCGCGCATCGTGTCGACCACCTCGTCGTTCGTCTCGCCGAGCCCGACGATGATGCCCGACTTCGTCATTACGCCGTAGTCCGCGAGCTCCTTGGCCCGCCTGAGCAGCCAGAGCGCCTTGTCGTAGGACGCCTTCGCGCCGCGCATCTTCCGGTGCAGGCGGCGAACCGTCTCGATGTTGTGGTTGAAGACCTCAGGCCGCTCGGCGAGGACGGTGCGCAGCGCCTCCTCCTCGGCGCCGAGGAAGTCCGGCGTGAGCACCTCGACGCCGGCGCCCGGGAGCTTGTGTTTCAAGGCACGAATGGTGGCCGCGAAGTGGCCGGCCCCGCGGTCGGGGAGGTCGTCGCGGTCGACCGAGGTGACGACGACGTGCTCGAGCTTCATCGTCGCCGCCGCGTTCGCGAGCCGCAAGCGGCTCGAGCGGATCCGGCGGATGCTCCGGCTTGCCCGAGTTGACGTAGCAGTAGCGGCAGGCTCTCGTGCAGGTGTCGCCGAGGATCTGGAAGGTCGCCGTGCCGCGGCCCCAGCACTCGGAGATGTTCGGGCAGCGCGCCTCCTCGCAGACGGTGACGAGGCTGGCGCCGTGGAGCAGCTTCTTGACGTCGAAGTACTGCGAGTCGGGGCTCGGCGCGCGAACCTTCATCCAGGGAGGCCTGCGGGGCCTGTCGGCGACGGGCAGCGACTTCACGCCGGGAATTGTAGGGCGGGAGCGCTCGCGCTCGTCGAGCGGGCTAAGCTCGCCGGGTGCCCGAGGCACCCCTACGGGAGACGAGGTTCGGGCTGGTCGCGGACGTCGATGGCTGGTTCGTCGTCAACGCCCAGGAGGCTCGGTGGCGCGACTCCGGGCCGTTCGGCGTCTACTGCGACTTCGAAGGCAAGCGGCCTTTTCGGCAGCTCGGGTTCAACATCAGCATCCTCGAGCCCGGCCAGAGTCTCGGCTACTACCACCGCGAGAGTGGCCAGGAGGACTTCCTCGTGCTGTCGGGCAGCTGCGTCCTGATCGTCGAGGACGAGGAGCGGCAGCTCGAGGCGTGGGACTTCGTGCATTGCCCACCCGGGACGCCGCACATGATCGTGGGCGCGGGGGATGGTCCTAGCGTCGTGCTGGCGGTTGGTGCGCGCGGGCTCCCGCGGAAAGGCCTCGTCTACCTTCCGTCCGAGACCGCCGGGAGGCACGGCGTCTCGGTCGACGAGGAGACGACGAAGCCCTCCGAGGCCTACGCCGGTTTACCGAAGTCGACCCGTGTGTCCTACGGCGGCTGGCTGCCCGACCTCTAGGCCGGCGACTTCCTCGAGCTCCAGGTCGAAGACGTCTTGCATCGCCCGGGCCGCGTGTGGGCGAACCTCGTCCACTGAGACCGGCCGGCCGAGCTCCCGCGCGATCGTCGTGAACGCCGTGTCCTCGAGCCCGCACGCGGTGATCCACTCCGTGAACGGCGCGGGGTCGAGGTCGACGTTGAGCGCGTACCCGTGGGTGGTCACCCACTTCGAGATGTGGACTCCGATGGAGGCAATCTTTCGCGGCGGTCGCTCCAGCCAGATCCCGGTCAGGCCCTCGATTCGGGTCGCCTCCACCCCGACCGCGCCGATCGTCCGGATCAGCGCCTCCTCGAGGTCACGGCAGTACCTCTTGACGTCCTGCCCGTGCCGCGTGAGGTCGAAGATCGGGTAGCAGACGAGCTGCCCGGGCCCGTGGTACGTGGACTTGCCGCCCCGGTCGGTCTCGACGACCTCGACCTCGGCGCCCTCCGGGATGTGGAGCTCACCCTCGTCCGCCCGGCGCCCGAGGGTGACGACCGGCGGGTGCTCGAGCAGGACGACGGTGTCGGGGATCTCGCCCTGCGCCACAGCGGCGGCCAGCGAGCGCTGGAGCTCCCAGGCCTCGAGGTACGGCACACGGCCCAGCTCGATGAGGTGGCCGGGCCTCACGTGCTCCGCACCTCGTACCGCGGGAGCCCGTCGTCGGGAAGCGTCTCCCATGCTGCGACCGAGCGGACGTAGTTGTGGAACTCGGGCTTCTGCTCCAGTCCTTCGTCGATCGCGCTCAGCCGGACGCTGCACTCTTCGGACTCCGGCCAGCCGCCGCCGAACAGATTCGAGCCGCAGCGCGAGCAGAACGTCTTCGCACTGCCTTCGTCCGGCTGGTACGTCGTCAGGAGCTCGCGGCCCTGCGTGACCTCGATCGTCTGGCTCCGGGCGCGCCCGTTGGCGGTTCCGACCCCGCCCGAGATGCGCTTGCACGATGTGCAGTGGCAGAAGGAGGCGACGGTGAACGGCTCGCTGACCTCGAAGCGGACGCTTCCACACCAGCAGCTGCCACGCATCGCCACGGGGGCAGCGTAGCTAGTGGCCCCAGCGTGGATGGCGCTCTCTCGAACGCCCAGCGGCGTCTAGTAGTCCGACTCGCCCCAGCTCTCGAGCTTCTGCTTGAGCGACTGGAGGAACCTTCCGGCGAGGGCGCCGTCGACGAGCCGGTGGTCGTACGTGAGGGTCAGGTTCATGATCGGCCGGATCGCGATCACGTCCTTGCCGAGCTCGTCCTGGACGACCCACGGACGCTTGACGAGGGCGTAGGTGCCGAGGATCGCGGCCTGCGGCTGGCTGATCACCGGCGTTCCGTGGAAGGTGCCGTAGCCGCCGGGGTTGGTGATCGTGAACGTTCCGCCCTGCACCTCGTCCGGCGAGAGCTGCTTGTTCCGGGCGCGCTCGGCGATGTCCGTGACCGCCTGGGCCATCCCGAGGAGGTTCAGGCCTTCCGCGTGCTTGACGACCGGGACGATCAGGCCCTTGCCGTCGGCCAGCTCGACCGCGAAGCCGAGATTGATGAAGTTCCGCGTGATGATCTTGTCACCGCGGATCTCGCCGTTGATCCACGGGTAGTCGCGCAGCGTCTCGGTGACGCCACGAGCCACGAAGATCAGGTAGGTCGGGTTGACGCCGTAGCTCTTCTGGAGCTCGGGCTTGAGCTTGTTGCGGATGTCGACGACGCGCGACATGTCGACCTCGATCGCGCTCGTCACGTGCGCCGAGGTGTCGAGCGAGCGCCGCATGTGCTCGGCGATGCCCTTGCGCATCGCGGTCATCGGCTCCTCGTTCTCCCCGGCCTCGAGCTCGGCTGAGGGCGCAGCAGCAGCCGCAGCTGGTGCGGGCGCGGGTGCCGGTGGCGGCTGGGCAGGCTGCGCGGGAGCGGGAGCTTCCGGCGGTGGGGCCGGCTGCGCGGGCGTCTCGGCGGGTGCGGCCGGCGCGGCCGCCTCTGGCGGAGGCGGGGCCTCTGCCGCCGGTTGGGCGGCCTGGCCGCCGGACTCGACGAAGCCGAGGATGTCCTTCTTTGTCACCCGTCCGCCGCGCCCGGTGCCCGGCACCTGCGAGACGTCGACCCCGTGCTCGGACGCGATCCGCGCGACCACGGGAGAGACGAAGCTCTTGCTGTCGCCGTTGGCCCCAGCCTCGGCCGGTGCAGGGGCCGGCGCTTCCGCAGCCGGCACTTCCGCGGGCGCCGCCTCGCGCTCCTGCGGCGCGGCAGTCTCGGCGCTCGCCGCTGCCTCGCTCTCGGCAGCCGCCTCGGCGGTCGCCGGCTCGGGCGGGGCCTCCTCGGCCGCGGGCGCGCCGCCGTCGCTGGACTCGGCCGGGGCCGCGCCGGGCTCGCCGATCACCGCAAGGCGAGTGCCAACGTCGACGGTTTCGCCCTCCTGGACGAGGATCTGCTGCACGACGCCGGTCCCCGGGCTCGGCACCTCGGTGTCCACCTTGTCCGTCGAGATCTCGAGCAGCGGCTCGTCGGCCTGGATCTCCTCGCCCTCCTGCTTGAGCCACTTCGTGATCGTCCCCTCGGAGACGGACACGCCCATCTGGGGCATCACGACGTCGACGGCGGTGGGAGTAGCCACGGCTCCTAGTACTCAGCCAGTTCTCGCAGTCCTGCGACCACGTCGTCGACCTGCGGGATGAACGCCTTCTCGAGCGGCGGCGAGAACGGCACCGGCGTGTCTGGCGCGGCGATGCGCTTGATCGGCGCGTCGAGGTGCTCGAACGCCTCCTCACCGATCGTGGCTGCAATCTCGCCGCCGAAGCCGCCCGTGCGCGTGTCCTCGTGGAGGACGAGCACCTTGGACGTCTTCTGGGCGCTGTCGAGCACCGCCTTGCGGTCCCACGGGATGATCGTCCGCAGGTCGACGATCTCGACGGAGACATCGTCCTGCTCGAGCTGCTGCGCCGCCTCGTCGGCCGTGTAGACCATCGCGCCCCAGGTGACGACGGTGATGTCCTCGCCCTCGCGGTGGATCCGCGCCTTGCCGAAGGGCGTCGTGTAGCGCTCCTCCGGCACCTCCGCCTTGATCCGGCGGTAGAGGTGCTTGTGCTCGAAGTAGAGGACCGGGTTCGGATCCTCGATCGCGCTGATCAGGAGGCCCTTGGCGTCCTCCGGCGTCGCCGGGCAGACGACCTTCAGGCCCGCGATGTGCGCAAACGAGCTCTCCGGGTTCTGCGAGTGGAACGGTCCGCCCGAGAAGCCGCCGCCCGACGGGAGCCGGACGACGATCGGCACCGGCGTGCCGGCCCGGTAGAACTGCTTGGCCGCGACGGTCACGAGCTGGTCCCAGGCGCAGGAGATGAAGTCGGCGAACTGCATCTCGGCGACCGGCCGCATGCCCATGATCGCGGCGCCCGTGCAGCCGCCGACGATCGCGGTCTCGGAGAGCGGCGCGTCGATCACGCGCCACGGGCCGAACTCCTCCTGGAAGCCGAGCGTGACCTTGAAGGCGCCGCCGTAGACGCCGACGTCCTCCCCGATCACGAAGACGCGGTTGTCGCGCCGCATCTCCTGGCGGAGACCGTCGGAAATCGCCTGCAGATAGGTCAGTTCTGCCATTACTTGTGGTGGGGCGTGTCGAGGTCCTCGGGCCGCGCGAACACCTTGTCCGTGACCGACGAGGGATCCGGTAGCGGCGAGCTGTCGGCCCGCTCGATCGCCTGGCTGAGCGTCCGCTTGACGCCGGCGGCGACCTCGTCCTCCTCCTCGTCGGTCATCTCCGCGTTCTCGCGGAGCCAGCTGCGGAACCGCTCGATCGGATCGCGCTTGGCCCACTCCTCGAAGAGCTCCTTCGGGACGTAGAACGCGTCGTCGTGGACGGCGTGCCCTTCCATGCGGAGGGTCATCGACTCGATCAGCGTGGGGCCGCCGCCGTCTCGCGCCTTCTCGATCGCCCGCTTGGCCTCGCGGTAGACGGCGAGCACGTCGGTGCCGTCGACGACCACGCCGTCGAACCCGTACGCGGCGGCCCGGTCGGCGAGCGTCTCGCACGCGTACTCGAGGTGCGTCGGCGTCGAGTAGGCCCACTGGTTGTTGTCGCAGATAAAGACGATCGGCAGGCGCCGGACGCCCGCCATGTTCATCCCCTCGTGCGCGTCGCCGCGCGCCGAGGCTCCCTCGCCGAACCAGGAGACGGCGACACGCCGCTCCTCCCGGATCCGGAAGGCGAGCGCGCAGCCGACCCCGACCGGCAGCATCGCGGGCAGGTGGCTGACCATCGCGAGCAGCCCGAGCTGGGAGTCGGCCATGTGGACGTTGCCGTCGCGGCCGCGCGTCGGGCCGTCCTCGCGGCCCATGTACTGCGCGAAGATCCGCCAGGGCTCCACACCGCGTGTGACGTGGACGCCCATGTCGCGGTGGAGCGGCGTTCCGACGTCCTCGCCGCCCATCGCCGTGGCGACGCCGACGGAGGACGCCTCGTTGCCGCGGCCCGTGTAGAAGGAGCCGGGGATCTTCCCCTGCTTGTAGAGGATGTGCCCGCGCTCCTCGATCCCGCGCGTGAGCAGCATGTTGCGGTAGATCCCGAACAGGTCCTCGCGGTCGAGGCCCGCCTCGCGGATCTCGTTCAGGGAGGAGACGGGCTCGGCTTCCCGGGCGATCGCCATGCGCGTCGAGACTCTAACGGTCGAGGCCGAGGGCCAGTGCCCCTCCAGGCAATGCACGCCTGCTTCTGGCCCGCGATCACGCGGCGCCAGAGCACACCCTCCTCCTCGCCAAGGCTGCCTAGCCTTGACTCGTTGGAGTGCGCACTCTGGCTTGGTGCTCGCGACCCAGAAGCGGGGCAGCATCACCTGAAGGGGCACTAGAGTCGTTCTGTGGGCAAGGCGTCGAACTGGCTCAAGGAGGAGCGGCGGAAGACCCTCGGCGACTGGGTCTCCGTCTGCCTCGGCTGCGGGTTCGCGCAGCGCTACTTCGAGGAGTGGGAGGCCGATCTGCCCGCCGCCTGCCCGCAGTGCGAGGGCGAGATGCGCTGGCGCTGCCCCTCCTGCGAGGCGCGCTTCACGTCGGCGTTCACCGTGGAGTGCGAGGCGTGCGGCGAGGAGATCCGGCCGCGCGAGCTCTTCGGCACGGCGATCCGGAAGCCGGCGCGCTAGCCGCCTTGATCGCGGAGAACCGAATCACCGTGACGGTGGCGTCCGCGGCGATCGGCCGGTTGTAGAGCTGGCCGAGGAAGTCCTGCATCTCCTCGGGCCGCCGGATCTCCGGATTGTCGTGCTCGATCTCGCGCGGGGAGAGCTCGGCGATCGTCTTCACCTCGACCTTGTCGATGACCGCGTCGAAGATCTTGTCGCGCGGGCTGTACCGGGCGCCGGCGAGAACCTGGACGATCATCCCCTTCTTGTACTTGGCCGACTTGTCGCCCAGGCGGATGGTCGCCGTCTTGCGGCGGCTGCGCAGCTGGTCGGCCACGATCGGCGAGTAGAAGTTCAGGGCGTACATCGGTTCGGGCACCGAGGTCGCAGGATCATACGGCTTCCTCCTCGAGGGCGGTCAGTGCCTTTTCGGCCATCTCGCGCTCGCTCCTGTAGGCGAGCAGTTTCGGCGCCTCCTCGAGCGGCAGCCAGCGTGCCTCGTCCACTTCGTGGCGGAACGCCTCCGGGACGTCGTCGATCCGGCCGCGGCGGTAGCGGAGGAGGTAGAAGCTCACGATCTTGAAGATGCGCTGCCCGCCGCGCGTGTACACGTAGCGGACGTCGCCGAGCTTCCCGGCCGAGACCGCCTCGATCCCGGTTTCCTCCGCGACCTCCCGCAGGGCGGTCGCCTCCGGGTCCTCGCCGCGGCCGATGTTTCCCTTCGGAAGTGCCCAGAGGCCCTCGGGCCTGCCGCCGGGCCGGATCGCGGCCAGCCACCACCTGCCGCGGAAGCGGCGAACGAGGACGCCGCCGGCCGAGAACTCACGCTCCATGCGTGAGGCTTTGTAACAAAGTGGTGCCCGGAAAGCTTGCACGCCACCGAATCCCCGTTACAATGCCCCGGCACTCTCCCCCCACGAGTGCCAGTAGCTGTCACAAAGTCTCGGACAACAGGAGGTCGGTTGATGGATTTGCAGCCGCTTGGCGACCGTCTCATCGTCGAGGTCCTCGACGAGGAGGAGCAGACGGTCAGCGGGATCGTGCTGCCCGACACCGCGAAGGAGAAGCCGCAGCGCGGCCGCGTCCTCGCGGTGGGCCCGGGCACACGCGATGAAGACGGAGAGTTCGTCGGCATGGAAGTCGCCGAGGGCGACGAGATCGTCTTCTCGAAGTACGGCGGGACGGAGATCAAGGTCGGGAGCGACGAGTACCTGATCCTGCGCGAGTCGGACGTCCTGGCGAAGGTGGCGGGCGGCGGCAAGAAGTCCGCCGGCAAGAAGAAGGAGATGGCGGGCGCAAGCGCCTGACCCACCGAACACACGGAGGAACTGAATGGCACACAAGGAGCTGAAGTTCAACGAGGACGCGCGTCGCGCGCTCGAGCGCGGCGTCAACATCCTCGCGGACGCAGTCAAGGTCACGCTCGGCCCCAAGGGCCGCTACGTCGTGCTGGACAAGAAGTTCGGCGCGCCGACGATCACGAACGACGGCGTCACGATCGCACGTGAGATCGAGGTCGAGGACGTCTTCGAGAATCAGGGCGCTCAGCTCGTCCGCGAGGTCGCGACGTCGACGAACGACGTTGCCGGCGACGGGACGACGACGGCGACGGTTCTGGCCCAGGCGATCGTCCGCGAGGGCCTGAAGAACGTCGCTGCCGGCGCGAACCCCATGGGGATCAAGCGCGGCATCGAAACGGCGGTCGACGCGGTCGTCGAGAACCTGAAGAAGCAGTCCAAGGAGATCTCGGGCAAGGAGGACATCGCCCGGGTCGCCTCCATCTCGTCGCGCGAGCGCGAGATCGGCGACGTGATCGCCGAGGCGATCGACAAGGTCGGCAAGGACGGCGTCGTGAACGTCGAGGAGGGCCAGACCTTCGGCCTCGAGCTCGAGTTCACCGAGGGCATGCAGTTCGACAAGGGCTACCTCTCGCCGTACATGGTCACGGACCCCGAGCGCATGGAGGCCGTGCTCGACGAGCCGTACATCCTGGTCGCGAACCAGAAGATCGGCGCCGTCAAGGACATCCTCCCGGTGCTCGAGCAGGTGATCCAGGCCGGTCGTCCGCTGCTGATCGTCGCCGAGGACGTCGAGGGCGAGTCGCTCGCCACGATCGTCGTCAACAAGCTGCGCGGCACGTTCACGGCCGTCGCGGTCAAGGCGCCGGGCTTCGGCGATCGCCGCAAGCGGATGCTCGAGGACATCGCGATCCTCTCGGGTGCCGAGGTGATCACCGAGGAGATGGGCCTCAAGCTCGAGAACACGAAGATCTCGCAGCTCGGAAAGGCTCGCCGTGTCGTGATCGACAAGGACTCGACCACGATCATCGACGGCGCCGGTGACTCCGATCAGATCAAGGCTCGGATCAAGCAGCTGAAGGCCGAGATCGAGAACACCGACTCGGACTTCGACCGCGAGAAGCTCCAGGAGCGGCTCGCGAAGCTGGCCGGCGGCGTTGCCGTCATCAAGGTCGGCGCTGCGACCGAGACCGAGATGAAGGAGAAGAAGCACCGCGTCGAGGACGCCGTGCAGGCGACCCGGGCCGCCCTCGAGGAGGGCATCGTTCCGGGCGGCGGCGTGGCGCTCCTGAACGGAGCCGAGTCGATCAAGCTCGACAAGCTCGAGGGGGATGACCGGACCGGCGCGAACATCATCGTGCGGGCGCTGGAGGAGCCGATCCGCCAGCTCGCCGCGAACGCGGGGCTCGAGGGCTCCGTCGTGGTCGACAAGGTCCGCAATGCCGCTGCGGGGCACGGGCTGAACGTCGACACGGGCGAGGTCGAGGACCTCGTCAAGGCCGGGATCATCGATCCGACCATGGTCACGCGCTCGGCGCTCCAGAACGCCGCGTCGATCGCGAAGAACATCCTGACCACCGAGGCCGTCGTGGCCGAGCCGCCCGAGAAGCAGCCGGTCGGCGCCGGCGCCGGCATGCCGGACATGGGCGGGATGATGTAACGAGCCCTCGGGCTCACTGCTCCAAGACGGAGGCCGGCGCAAGCCGGCCTCCGTCGTTTCAACTCACGTCTCTGTGCCTGGCCGAGCCATGGCCGTTCCGCCATGACGAGTGTCAGACACTCGTCATGGCTCCGAGGGACAGGTGGTTCCGCGTGGTTGTGCGGTCGGCCTGGCCGCTCTGGCCATGGCCCCGGGCCGTGGCGCGGACATGTCCGGGCCTGGCCGAGCCAGCCACGTCTTCGGACGCGTCCACGGGGAAGTGCCGGTTCCGCTAGGCGCGTTGGATGTGCGTGTCCTTGAAGGCCGTCGGGTACTTCAGGCCGTACCCGAGCAGCCGGTCGGCGCCGATGTGCGTGAGCCAGACGAGTGCCACCGCCACGCCCCAGTCGGAATCCCACAGAACGGACGCGGTCCCGAGCGCGACCGGGATGACGAGGTTGTGGAGCAGGTTGTAGGCGGCTGCTCCGGCCGCCGGGCCCAGCGCGTACGCCGCGAACGAGACGTCCGGCGCGAGCGCCAGGACCGCGAAGAGCCACCAGCTGTAGCCGCCGTCCGACGTACAAGGCGACGGCGCCTGCGCCGATCGCAAGCCCTTCGAGGCGAAGCAGCAGGCGGACACTCATCTGAACACCTCCGCGAGAAAGAAAGAGACCGGCTGGGGAGCCGGTCTCAGTCTCTCAGAGCGACCCGAGAAGGGTCGCTCCTGAGGGGTGGTGAGGTGGGTTGCCTCCGGTATCGGCGCTCGTGGAAACCCGCTCACTCCCCCGAACAGGGGAAAGCGCTCGACCTAGAAGCCGTACCGCTCCTCTTTCCAGTAGTCCGCCTCGTTGTGGTACCCGAGACGCTCCCAGAAGCCCGGCTCGTCGTGGTCGAGCAGCTCAATGCCTCGGAGCCACTTGGCGCTCTTCCAGAAGTAGCGCTTGGGGATCACGAGCCGGAGCGGCCAGCCGTGCTCGGGTGTGAGCGGCTCGCCGTCGGCCTCGTAGGCGAGTAACGCATCGTCGTCCTCGAGCGCCGCGAGCGGGACGTTGGCGGTGAAGCCCTGCTCGGCGTGCGCGACGACGTACCGGGCGCTCGGCTTCGGCTGCACGACCTTCGCGAGCTCGCTCCAGTGGACGCCCTTGAAGCTCGTGTCGAAGCGGCTCCAGCGCGTGACGCAGTGGATGTCGGTCGTGACCTCGCGCGCGGGCAGCGCGGTGAGCTCCTCCCACGAAAGCGTGAGCGGGCTCTCGACCTCGCCGAACACCTTGAAGTCCCAGGTCGCGAGATCCGTGTTCGGGACGGTCCCCGCATGCAGGACCGGCCACTTCTCGGTCAAATACTGGCCCGGCGGGAGGCGGTCGGGGTCGTAACCGGCCTCCTCCACCTTGCGCATCGCGCGCGAGCGGAACATCGGTTCCTACACTAGTTCGCATGGAGATCGTGACGCCGACGGCTGCGCTCCGCCCGCGCGACTACGTCGCCGTCCGTGGACCGGACGCCGCGGACTTCCTCGACCGCATGCTCTCGAACGAGGTCGCGAAGGCGCCTTGCGAGGCGCTGCTCCTGACACCCAAGGGCCGCGTGATCGCGCCGATGACGGTGGTCCGTCGCGGCGAGGGCGACTTCCTGCTCCTGACCGAGCCCGGCCTCGGCGCCGCGCTCGAGGCAGCGCTCAGGCGCGCCCGCTTCGCGGCGAAGGTCGAGATCGAGCCGGAGGAACACACCTCGCTCGTCGTCTTCGGTGAGGGCGACGGCATCCCGAACATCGAGTACGGGGTCCCGGCCGTCGAAGTGCTGGACGCCGGGCCGCCGGCCGAGGTCGTTGCGGACGAGGACCTGGAGCGCATGCGGATCCTGGCGCGCCGTCCGCGCTGGGGCAGCGAGATCGACGATCGCGTGCTCCCCGCGGAGGCCGGGCTCGACGAGACCCACATCAGCTTCGCGCCCGAGAAGGGTTGCTACCCCGGACAGGAGCCGGTCGCGCGGCTCCATTACCGCGGGAAGGCGAACAGGGAGCTCCGCGTCCTCGAGGTCGAGGGAGCTCCGGCGCCCGAGACCGAGGTCTTCGACGGCGAGAAGGCCGTCGGCCGGGTCACGAGCTCGGTCCCCGGCCTCGCCCTCGCCTACGTCCGCACGGCGGTGCCGCTCGACACGGCGCTCACGGTCGACGGCGCGCCCGCCAGGAGCCGCTGACGATGTCGAGCCTGCTGCTCGTCGTCGACAGCTCCGACATCCACGTCGGGAAGCTCGAGGAGGTGAAGGCAGGCGTCGTGGATCTGGTCGCCTTTGTCGAGGAGAACGAGGCCGAGCCGCTCGCGTACGACATCTATTTCGACGAGGCGGGCACGCGGATGACGGTCGTCCAGATCCACCCGGACTCGGCGTCGCTGGAGCGCCACCTGGCGGTGGCCGGGCCCGTCTTCCGCAGATTCACCGACCTGCTGAAGCTCAGAGAGGTCGACGTGTACGGCGACGCGAGCGAGGCCGCGCTCGAGCAGATCCGCGGGAAGGCGCAGCTGCTGGGGGACGCACCGGTCCGCGTGCACGACCTCTACGCCGGCTTCAGCCGCTTCGCGGCTAGCGTCCAGTAAGTCGGCGAGATGCGCCCGGCACGATTCGAACGTGCGACCTCTGCCTCCGCAGGGCAGCGCTCTATCCCCTGAGCTACGGGCGCTTGGCGACCCAGTCTAGCGGCGCCTTTCCCCGGCTCCCGTCGCCGCTCTTTCCGCGCCACGACTGCGGTAAGGTGCCCCCGCGGCATCTTGCAAGGTGCGCCTTACATCGACACGGGAGGCTGAGTTGAAGCGAAGGATGGGAGTGCTCGCCACGCTGGCGGCGATCACGCTGGCGGCGAGTGCCTGCGGCGGCGACGACGGGTCGAGCGGCGAGGCGGCACAACAGCCGGCGCCGAAGCAGGCGGACGCGCAGCTCGGGGGCGTCAAGGACTACCTGCTGGAGCACACGGAGGGCCTGAACGCCTTCACCGAGGAGTTCGACGCGGACTCCGAGCGCTACTACGAGCTGGCCAAGGCCGCCGACTTCGACTACGCACGCCTCTGGCGCACCCAGGGCGCAGAAGTCGGCCCACTCGTCCAGCGGCTGAAGACGTCGTGGATCGAGGGCAACCCGACGTACGAGCGGGTCGAGGGCATCGTCGCGGGGACACCGTCACTGTCGAAGTACGACGTGATCCTCGATGCCGGCTCGAGCGCCGCCGAGGATCCCGAGAGCGCCGTCCCGTTCGACCTCACCCTTGCGAGCGGCACCGTCCTCGAGCAGCCGGGCAACCTCTACAACCTCACCGAGGGCGCACTCTGGGGGACGCTGCCCGAGGGACTGCCGGCCAGCACGGCGGCTGACCTCGACGGTGACGGGAAGTCCGAGTTCGGCGAGGCCCTGCCGGATGCCAATTTGCTGGCCGCGGCGTCGGAAGAGTTCAAGCGCTCGGCAGAGCAGCTGCACCAGAGCGCCAACGAGTGGCAGCCGAGCCAGTCGGACGCCTTCACGGCCCTCGTCGTGATGGTGCCGACGATGAGCGAGTACTTCGGACAGTGGAAGGAGTCGCGGTTCGTCGTCGGCAACCGCACCGACTCCGAGTCCTTCAACGTCGTCTCGCGCCTGTCGGACATCAACGACATCCTCACGGGGCTCGACGTCATCTACACCGGCGTGAAGCCGACGATCGCCGAGACGGATGCCGAACGTGCGCAGCAGACGGAGCAGGAGCTCAACGGTCTGAAGTCGTTCATCTCCGACCTCCACAGCCAGGAGCGGGCCGGGAAGCGCTTCACGCCCGAGGAGGCGGACGTCCTCGGGACCGAGGCCCAGGATCGCGGCACGGCGATCGCCGGACAGGTCTCCCAGGCCGCAGCCTCGCTCGGAATCGAGATCGCGCAGTAGTCATGAGAGGGCGGCTCATCTGCTTGGCGGCTGCTCTCTCGCTCCTCGTCGGGGTGGGCGAGGCGGCCGCCGCCGCGCCGGCGCCGTGGAACGCGGCGGCCGGCCTCCGGGTCGCTCTGGCCGACGCGCAGAAAGCCCTCGTCTTCGGCGACCGCGCCGAGGCTGCCCGGCTCGTCGCGCAGGCACGCAGGCACGCCCGCGGACCGCTCGCCCCTGTGCGGGCTGAGCTTGCGGCGGCCGAGGCCGCTGTCGGCAAGGGAGATCCCGTTGCGTTGGAGACCGCTCGTGCACGCGCCTCGACGGCCGTCTTGCAGATCGGCGCTACGCAGGCGCTGCGAGGAATCCGCGCAGGTGACGTCAAGCGAGCGCGCACCTGGTTGCTCGTGCGGGAGTATCGGAAGCCGACTCGCTTCTCACGCGCCGGCGCCGATGCGACGCTTGCGGTGGACGCGCTCGCGAGGGACAAGCTTTCTCCGAGGGCGGCCGCAGAGGCGGCGCGGGTCGATCTCCTGGATACGTACCAGTCGCGCCTGCGGGCGGCGCTCGAGACAGTGGACGATGCGGGGACGCGTGGGTTCGACGTCCGCCGCGCGGGCGCCGCGGTGCTTGCCGAGGGGTACTTCCGGATCCTGGCGACCTCGTATGCCGCCCAGCGGGGCAAGCCTGCCCGGATCGCGCTGAGCCGGGAGCTCGCGCGTCTCGCGTCGGCGGCCGAAACGGGAGACGGGGCTGCCGTGCACATCGCCAGGGCAGAGATCGATCGGAGCCTCGAGGGCTTCCGGGCGGCGCCGCTCTCCGAGGAGGAGACGCTCCGGCGCGCCGGCCAGCTCCAGCGGTTCCTCGCGCTCGTCCCAATCGAGTACGAGCGGGGCGTCGACGGCGGTCGCGTGACGCTCGACTTCGAGATCCAGGAGGCGGTCACGTTTCGCGACGGGGCGGCGCAGGCGTTCGGCGAGCTCGAGCCGACGCTCGCAGCGCGGGGACGCGAAGACACCCGTCGGTTGTCGGCGCTCCTCACGAGCATCGGCCACGACCTTACGGCCGCAGCTCGGCACACGAGGGTCGCCGACCCCGGACAGGTCGAGGGCGCGACCGACGAGGCGCTCGCGCTGATCGACGACCTCTATCCCGACGAGTGGAAGGACGCCGGGGCCACAGCCGACTTTGACGTCATCTCCGCGACGCTCGACCGCCTCGAGGCGGCCGTCGCCGCGCAGCAGTCCTCACGGGCGGAGCAGGCCCGGCTCGAGGCCTACGCCTTCTTCGAGTTCGGGCCGGAGCAGCGGCTCCGCGGGCTCGCAAACGATCTGTTCGTCAGGGTCGAAGGATTGTTCTGGTACGGCGCCGATGGGCTGCCGGGCCTCGCGCAGCTCGTCAAGCGGCGGTCGACGGCGGCCGAGGTCGCCGAGACCCGGCGCGCGCTCGACACCGCGCTCGCCGACGCTGAGCTCGCCGTCGGCGCCGGCCCCAGCTCGACGTCTGCGGTCGTGATCAACACGGCAGTGATCGTCTTCCGCGAGGGTCTCGAGGCGGTGCTGATCCTGGCCGTTCTCCTGGCCGGCATGGTCGGAGCGCAGCGCGAGCTGCGGCGGCCGCTCCTGCTCGGCGCCGGCGCCGCCCTGGCGGCGAGCGCCGCCACCTGGGCCGTCGCGCAGACCGTGCTCAGCTCGCTGACGCGCTACGGCGAGAAGCTCGAAGCGGTGGTCTCGCTGATCGCGATCGGAGTCCTCCTCCTCGTCCTCAATTGGTTCTACCACCGGGTCTACTGGAAGGAGCACCTGGCCGAGCTGCACGGACGAAAGAAACGGCTCATCGGGGCAGGAGGGATCGCGGCGGCACCGATCGTCGGCCTCGCCGCGCTGGGGTTCTCGAGCGTCTACCGCGAGGGGTTCGAGACAGTCCTCTTTCTCCAGGCGATCGTGCTCGAGGCAGGGATCCCGACGGTGCTCGCCGGTGTCGCGATCGGCGGCGCCGCGACATTTGCGGTCGGGGTCCTGACGATTTCGCTCCAGCAGAAGCTCCCCCACAAGAAGATGCTGATGGCGACCGGTCTGCTGATCCTCTGGGTGCTGGTGGTCATGGTCGGGACGACTGTGCAGACACTCCAGGTCGCAGGCTGGATGCCCGTGACGCCCGTCGAGGGCCTTCGCCTGCCGTACTGGGCCGGGCTCTGGCTCGGGATCTTCCCGACGTGGGAGGGGCTGCTCGCGCAGGCCGGTGCCGCGGCGTTCGTGCTCGGGAGTTACTTCGCTGCCGAGCACGTGCGGAAGCGGCGGCGCCGTCTCGTCCTCGCGCGGGTATCGACGACCCGTGTAGGTTCCCCGCCGCATGGCGGACTTCGCGAAGACGATTGCCGACGCCTACGCCTTCGAGGGTGAGTGGCTCGACCTCGGCCGCGCCGTTCACGAGGGCAAGGTGGTCGAGGAGGCCGCCGTCCGTCTCCCGCTCGCCACCTCCAACCGGCACGGGCTGATTGCCGGCGCGACGGGAACCGGGAAGACGCGCACGCTCCAGCTGCTCGCCGAGCAGCTCTCGGCGGCGGGTGTCCCCGTGGTCGCCGCGGACATGAAGGGCGACCTCTCCGGGATCTCGCAGCCCGGCGAGGCAGACGGCCCTGCGGAGAAGCGCGCGGCCGAGCTCGGGCAGGAGTGGCAGCCGCAGGGCTTCCCGACCGAGTTCCTGTCGCTCGGCGGGATCGGCCCGGGCGTGCCCGTCCGCGCAACCGTCTCGGACTTCGGCCCGCTGCTGCTCGCCAAGATCCTCGAGGCGAACGAGACCCAGGAGCAGAGCCTCTCGCTCGTCTTCCGGTACGCGGACGAGAAGGGCCTCCCCATCCTCGACCTCGCCGACCTGCGGGCGCTGCTCGCCTTCTTCGAGTCGGACGAGGGCAAGGCCGAGCTCAAGGGGATCGGCGGAGTCTCGTCGGCCACGATCGGCGTCCTGCTCCGCTCGCTCGTCCAGCTCGAGGACGGCGGCGGGACGGAGTTCTTCGGCGAGCCGCAACTCGACCTCGCCGACCTCCTGCGCGTGGCCCCCGACGGCCGCGGGATCATCTCGTGTCTCGAGCTGCCGGCCGTCCAGGACAAGCCGAAGCTGTTCTCGACCGTCCTCATGTGGCTGCTCGCCGAGCTCTTCGAGCAGCTGCCCGAGGTCGGCGACGTGCCGAAGCCGAAGCTCGTCTTCTTCTTCGACGAGGCGCATCTGCTCTTCGCGGACGCGACGGACGCCTTCCTGGACTCGGTCGTGCAGACCGTCAGGCTGATCCGCTCGAAGGGAGTCGGCGTCTTTTTCATCACGCAGACTCCGAAGGACATTCCCGCCGACGTGCTGGCGCAGCTCGGCAACCGGATCCAGCACGCACTCCGCGCGTTCACGCCTCAGGACGCGAAGGCGCTGAAAGCGAGCGTCTCCACCTACCCGACCTCGGAGTTCTACGACCTGGAGGAGCTCCTCACGCAGCTCGGGACGGGCGAGGCCGTCGTCACGATCCTCTCGGAGAAGGGCATCCCCACGCCCGTCGTCCACACCAGGCTTCGGGGCCCGCTCGCCCACATGGAGCCCGCCGACGACGTGGACGGCGCCGCGAAGGCCTCGCCGCTCTTCGCCAAGTACGGGACGAAGATCGACCGTGAGAGCGCGAGAGAGCTGCTCGCGGCGCGGATGGAGCAGGCGCCCGAGCCGGAGGCCGAGGCGGCACCGGCACCTGCGCCTCGCCGCCGCCGGGCCGAACCGGCCGAGAGCGGAGATCCGCTCACCGACTTCCTCGGGTCGGCACATGGGAAGCGGATCCAGCGGGAGGTCGTTCGCGGCATGTTCGGTCTGCTTCGCAAGCGGTTGTAGCGCAGGACCCGGCCACTGCCGGCCGAAGCCCTACGCGTGGCGGACGTGCCGGATCAGCTCGTCCTCGAAGTCGCCCGCGACCGGGAAGGGAAGCGCGACGTGATCTTTCGGCGGGTCGCGGTCGGGGCGCTCGTCGTCGTCCTCGCCCTCGGGCTCCTCAACGTCTTCGGCCAGCGCCCGGCGACGTCCGTCGCCGAGGCCGACGCGGCCACGCTCGAGGTCTACGCGCCCGAACGAGTGCGAGGCGGGCTGTTCTACGAGGCGCGGTTCACGATCGAGGCCCAAAGCGAGGTCGAGCAGGCGACGCTCGTCCTCGATCCGGGCTGGATCGAGGGCATCACGATCAACACGGTCGAGCCGTCGCCGCTCGGCGAGGCGAGCCGCGACGGCAAGCTCGCGTTCGAGCTCGGCCGCATTCCCGCCGGCCAGAAGCACGTCTTCTTCCTCCATCTCCAGGTCAACCCGACGAACGTGGGCCACCGCTCGCAGGACGTCCGGCTGTACGACGGCGAGGAGCTGCTCGCGACGATCGACCGCACGATCACGGTCTGGCCCTAGGTGGCGCACTAATGGACATCGTCCTCCGCGCAGTCGTCCTCTTCGTCTTCGTGTGGTTCGTCACGCGGGCGGTCGGGCGCCGGGAGCTCTCGACCCTGCAGCCGTTCGACCTGATCCTGCTCGTGGTGCTCGGCGACCTGATCCAGCAGGGCGTCACGCAGAACGACTTCTCCGTGACGGGCGCGATGCTCGCCGGCGGGACGATGGCCGTGATGACCGTCGTCTTCTCGTACGGCGCGTTCCGCTTCCCGAGACGCCTGGGTGAGATCCTGGAGGGCGATCCCGTGATCCTGGTCGAGCACGGCGAGCCGATCGACCGGAACCTGCGCCGTAACCGCATCACGCTGGAGGAGCTCGCCGCACAGGCAAGGCTCAACGCGCAGATCGCACACATCGAGGACGTCGAGTGGGCCGTCCTGGAGACGAGCGGACAGATCAGCTTCATTCCGAAGAAATAACGTTCCTAGACTCGTTCCTGTGCCCCTCTACCTCACCGAAGCGGAAGTTGCCGAGCTGCTGACGCCGGCCGACGCGCTCGAGGCGGTCGAGGCCTGTTTCCGCCGCCTCGCCGCTGGTGAGATCGACAACCAACCGCGGCATCGGCACCGGCTGGAGGGCGGCGCGTTCGCCGTCATGTCGGCCGTGGATCGCGAGCTCGGCATCGCCGGGCTCAAGTCCTACGTGTGGCTTCCGCAGGGAACGCCGTTCGTCGTCTCCCTGTTCGATCTCGAGCGGGCCGAGCTGGCGGCGGTGATCGAGGCCGACAAGCTCGGCCAGCTGCGCACCGGCGCTGCGAGCGGTGTCGCCGCCAAGTACCTCGCGCGCGACGGCGCCCGGACGCTCGGCGTCCTCGGCTGCGGCTGGCAGGCAGAGAGCCAGGTGCAGTGCATCCGCGAGGCGGTGCCCTCGATCGAGGTGGTTGTCGCCTACTGCCGGACGGAGGAGCGGCTCGAGGACTTCTGCAAGCGCGTCGGCGCCGAGGCGGGCGAGACGCACCGCGACGCCGGCGGCCAGGACGTCGTCGTGACCGCGACGACCTCCCGGGACCCGGTCCTGCGCGGGGAGTGGCTCGCCGAGGGTGCCCTCGTCTGTGCGATCGGCGCGAACGATCGCCGGTCGCGGGAGCTCGACAACGTCGTCCTCGAGCGCGCCGCCTTCGTCTGCTGCGACTCCCTCGAGCAATCGCGCCTCGAGTCGGGCGACCTGATCGAGCCGATCGAGCAGGGAATCCTCGACTGGCTCGAGGTGCACGAGCTCCACGAGGTGGTGGCGGGCGAGGTGCAGGGCCGCCAGTCGCCGGAGGACATCGTCGTCTTCAAGTCGAACGGCCTCGCGGCGTGGGACGTGGCGATCGGGGCGCTCGCGCTCGAGCGGGCGCGCGAGAGAGGCGTCGGGCGGGAGCTCTAGGAGGGCCTGGCTAGGAGGTCTGGGCCCGCGCCGAATCGACGACGTCGTGGCCGAGAGCCCGGACGACCTCGGGCCGGTCGAGCAGGCGGGCCCGCTCGTGCGGCGTGGTGCGGTTCTTGATGTAGGGGTCCTCGAGGATCTCGGCGAGCGGGCGGCCGCGTTCGTGCTCGCGGATCACGTACTGCGCGATGCGGTCCTCGCCGGCTGGGCGGCTGGAGAGGAACGAGAACGGGTTTCGCAGGAAGTCGCGAAGCGCCACGCGCCCGATTCTAGTTAGCGTCCGGTTGGCAGTGCTGAGTCACTTCGTCGGATCGTGAGCAGGGCGGTCGTCCTCTCCGCCGTCCGGACTCCGGTCGGGCGTTACGGCGGCGCGCTCGCCGAGGTTCGGCCCGACGACCTCGCCTCTACTGCGATCGGCGCCGCCGTCGAGCGGGCAGGCGTCGAGCCGGGCGAGATCGAGGACGTCTACTTCGGCGCCGCGAACCAGGCCGGGGAGGACAACCGGAACGTCGCTCGGATGGCCGCCTTGCTGGCCGGGCTCCCGGAGTCGGTCGCCGGCGTGACCATGAACCGGCTCTGCGCCTCCGGCCTCTCCGCCGTGGTCTCCGCCTGTCACGCGGTCGCCGCGGGCGACGGTGACCTCTTCGTCGCCGGCGGCGTCGAGTCCATGACCCGCGCCCCGCTCGTGATGGCCAAGCCGGAGCACGCCTTCGCCCGCGGAAACCAGACCGTGTGGGACACGACGCTCGGCTGGCGGTTCCCCAATCCGCGGATGGAGGAGATGTTTCCGCTCGAGTCCATGGGCGAGACGGGCGAGAACGTGGCCGAGCGCTGGGGCGTCTCACGGGAGGAGCAGGACGAGTTCGCGCTGCGCTCGCAGCAGCGCTGGGCGGCCGCGGACTTCTCCGACGAGCTGGTCGCGGTGAACGGCGTCGAGCGTGACGAGCATCCCCGGCCGGAGACGAGCCTGGAGAAGCTCGGCTCGCTCCGTCCCGCCTTCCGCGAGGGCGGCACGGTCACGGCAGGCAACTCGAGCGGGCTCAACGACGGCGCTGCCGCGCTCGTGATCGCCTCGGAGGAGAAGGCGCGCGCGCTCGGCGCCGAGCCGCTCGGCGCCTTCGTCGGCTCCGCGGTCGCCGGCGTCGACCCGCGGGTGATGGGCATCGGCCCGGTCCCGGCGGTGCGGAAGCTCCTCGACCGGACCGGCGTCGCGGTCGACGACCTCGACCTCGTCGAGCTGAACGAGGCGTTCGCGTCGCAGAGCCTCGTCGTGATCCGGGAGCTCGGCCTCGACCCGGAGAAGGTCAACGTCAACGGCGGCGCGATCGCGATCGGCCACCCGCTCGGGATGAGTGGGGCGCGCCTCGTGGTCACCCTCCTGCACGAGCTGCGGCGGCGCGAAGGCCGCTACGGTCTGGCGACGCTCTGCGTCGGCGTCGGCCAGGGCCAGGCCGCGCTCTTCGAGCGGTGAGCGTCGCCGAGCGCTACCTCGAGCTCTGTCTGCGGCTCCGCCGCCACGACGAGGACTTCGTCGATGCGTATTTCGGCCCGGCGGACCTCGCCCAGCGCATCGAGGCCGAACCTCTCGTGGAGCCTGAGAAGTTGGCGGCCGAGGCTCGGAGCCTCGCGGAGGCGGACAGCCCGTACGTCGGCGCGCAGGCGCGCGGCCTCGAGATCCTCGCGCGCAAGCTCGCCGGCGAGGAGATCGGTTACGCAGAAGAGGTGGAGGGCTGTTACGGATTACGCCCGAAGCGTGTCCCGGAGGAGCGATTCGAGGAGGCTCATCGGGAGCTCGACGCCATCCTGCCCCCTGGCGGCACCCTCGCGGAGCGGCACACGCGCTGGCGCGAGAGCTGGGTGGTGCCGGAGGACAAAGTCCCGGCGGTCCTTCAGGCGCTGAACGAGCGGCTGCGGGAGCGGACGAAGGAGCTCGATCGGGCTGCCCGAGGGGGAGTCGACCGAGCTCGAGCTCGTCACCGGCGAGCACTGGACCGCGTACAACTACTTCCTCGGCGGGCTGAAGAGCAGGGTCGCGGTGAACACGGACGTCCCGGTCAACGCGGTCAACGCCGGCGGCCTCGTGGCCCACGAGCTCTACCCCGGACACCACACCGAGCGTGCGTGGAAGGAGCACTTGCTCTATCTGGAGCGTGGGCTGCTCGAGGAGAGCGTGGTGATGTACGGAACGCCTCAGTCGGTCATCTCCGAGGGCATCGCCGAGCTCGCCATCGAGATGGTCGTGGACGATGAGGACGCATTCGTCGCCGAGGTGCTCGACGAATGGGGAATCGAGTACGACGCGGACACCGCGGCCAGAGTTCGCAGAGCGAGAGAGCCGCTCGAGCGTGTGCCGAACAATGCCGCGCTCCTGCTCCACCAAGACGGGGCGTCGCCCGAGGACGCGAAGGCGTACGCCGAGCGCTGGTTGCTGGCCACGGAGACCCGGGCAACGCAGCTGGTCGACTTCGTGCTGGATCCGATCGGCCGGGCGTACATCACGACGTATACGGACGGGTACGACCTGTGTCGCGACTGGGTCGGCGGCGATCTGGCGCGGTTCAAGCGACTGCTCACCGAGCAGCTGACCCCTGCCGAGCTCACGTGAGCGTTGCGGAGAGGTACGTCGAGCTCGCGCTGGGGCTCGGCCGCCATGTCGACGGGCTCGTGGACGCCTACTACGGAGAGCCGGCCGTCAAGGAGCGGATCGACGCGGAGCCAATCGGCGAGCCAGCCTCGCTTGCTGAGGACGCGACCAGGCTCCTGACCGAGCTCGACGTGCTGGAGGAACAGCGGCGCCTCTGGCTCCACGCCCAGCTCGTCGGCCTCGAGACGGTCGCGCGCAAGCTCGCCGGGGAGGAGTTCGCGTTCGCCGACGAGGTGGAGCGGTGCTACGGCGTCCGCCCTCGCCGCATCGACGAAAGCGAGCTCGAAGCGACCCACGCGGCGCTCGACGAGGTCCTGCCGGGGACGGGGTCGCTCGCCGACCGATACCAGCAGTGGCGCGAGTCCCAGGTCGTGCCCGCCGAGAAGCTCGGAGCAGTCCTGGGCGACATCGTCGAGGAGCTCCGCCGACGTACCGCCGTTCTGGTCGGTCTCCCCGAAGGCGAGTCGTACGAGCTCGAGCTCGTGTCGGACGAGCCGTGGGCCGCCTACAACTACTACGAGGGCCAGCTTCGGAGCCGCATCGCCGTCAACACCGACGTCCCGATGGCGACGAATTTCCTCACCGAACTGATGGCCCACGAGCTCTACCCTGGCCACCAGACCGAGCACAGCTGGAAGGAGCAGCTCCTCTACCGCGATGCCGGTCGGCCCGAGGCGTCGATCCTGATGATCGGCACACCGGAGTCCACGATCGCCGAGGGGATCGCCGGGCTCGCCGTGGAGATCGTGGTCGAAGACGAGGATGCTTTCGCGGCCGAGATCCTCTCCCGGCACGGGATCTCGTATGACGCCGAGCTCGGGCGGGCGGTCAAGAGTGTCCGCAAGCCGCTGTCCAGAGCCTCCGGAAACGCCGCGTTCATGCTCTACGAGGACGGCGCGACCGAAGAGGAGGCCACGGCGTACCTGAAGCACTGGGCGCTGATGTCAGACCGCCGAGGAAACCAGGCGATGAAGTTCGTCCTCGACCCGATGTGGCGCTCGTACATCACGACCTACGAGGACGGTTACGAGCTCTGCAGGGCCTGGGTCGACGGCGACCCAGCACGGTTCAAGCGGCTGCTCACGGAGCAGCTGACGCCCGCGGACCTGCTCAGCTAGCCCCCGGGGGGCCTGATCAGGATCCTGCCGTCGACCTCCTGCGCAACGAACGGGAGGCCCTTCTCGGCGAGCCAGGACTCGATGTCCACGATCAGCTCGTGGCAATCCCGCTCGTCGTCCCCGCCGCACGGGACGTGGACGAGCACGTAGTCGTCTCCCTCGACTGTCTCCGACTCGACTCCGTGCTCGGTGAGGGTGTCGACGACGGCCTGCATGTCCGGATTGTGCCCGGTATCGTCCGCGCGGCGATGGCGGTGGCAACCGAGCGGGAATTCGGGCTCTTCATCAATGGAGAATCAAGTGAGCCAAGCGGCGGCGAAGTCGTCGAGCTGACGGAGCCCGCCACCGGCGAGCCGCTCGCCAAGGTCGCCATGGCCACCACGGATGACATCGACCGCGCCGTGGACGCCGCGCGCGCCGCGCTCGAGGGCGACTGGGGCCGTACGGCGCCCACCGAGCGCTCGAGACTCCTGCACGCGCTTGCGGACGCGATCCAGGCGAACCGCAAGGAGCTCGCGGAGCTCGAGGCCCGGAACGTCGGCAAGGCGATCTCGTCCGTGAAGGCCGAGCTCAACCAGGGCGTCGAGAACTTCCGCTTCTACGCCTCCGCGATTGCGTCGATCGCCGGCCGCTCGAACCCGATGGGCGGCTCGCTTCTCTTCTACTCGCTGAAGGAGCCGGTCGGCGTGGCCGGGCAGATCGTCCCGTGGAACTACCCGCTGACGATGACGACGTGGAAGCTCGCGCCCGCGCTGGCGGCGGGCTGCTCCATCGTGCTGAAGCCGGACTCGCAGACGCCGCTCAGCGCCCTGCGCATGGCCGAGCTGGCGACGGAAGTCGGTTTTCCGCCGGGCGCGCTCAACGTCGTTCCCGGCGAGGGAAAGACGGTCGGCGCGCACCTCGTCCAGCACCCGGGCGTGGACAAGATCGCGTTCACGGGCTCGACGGCGACGGGCGCCGAGATCATGCGGCTCGGCTCAGACTCGATCAAGCGGCTGACGCTCGAGCTCGGAGGCAAGAGCCCGAACCTCGTCTTCGCCGATGCGAACCTCGACGACGTGGTGCCCGCCGCGGTCTGGTCGATCTACTACTCGGCCGGCCAGAGCTGTGAGGCGCGCTCCCGCGTGTTGGTCGAGCAGTCGGTCTACGACGAGTTCGTGCAGCGTTTCTCCGACCGCGCGCAGGCGCTCAAGGTCGGCGACCCGCTCGAGGCCGAGACACAGATGGGCTCGCTCATCTCGCAAGAGCATCGCTCCAGGGTCCACGGATACGTCGAGAAGGGCGTCGAGGAGGGCGCGGAGGTCGTCACCGGAGGCGAGCCGGTGGACGGGAACGGCGCCTTCTACCCGCCGACCGTCCTCGCAAAGGTGGACAACTCGATGACGGTCGCGCAGGAAGAGATCTTCGGCCCGGTCGTGACGGTGACCCCGTTCGAGGACGAAAAGGACGCGGCGCGGCTCGCGAACGACTCGCGGTACGGCCTGATGGCGACCGTGTGGACCGGCGACCCCGCGAAGGGGCACCGGCTTGCGCGCCGCATCAAGGCAGGGACGGTCGGGATCAACATGCCGTTCACGGCATTTCCGGGGATCCCGTTCGGCGGCTACAAGCAGTCCGGCTTCGGGAGAGAGCTCGGGATCGAGACGCTCGAGCTCTACCTCGAGACGAAGAGCGTGATCGTCTCGACCTCGCCCAAGCCGTTCAACCCCTTCCAGCTCTAGAACGTGCGCTACCGGTGGGCCGTCCTTGCCGCCGGCACGGCGGCGGCGGCTGCGGGCTCGGCGCTCTTCATCGGACCTGCGGTGCTCGCACCGGCGATCCGGGAGGAGTTCGACGCCAGCCTGTCGCAGGTCGGCATCCTGCTCGCGAGCCTCTGGGTCGGGACGATCCTGACGCTGCTCGGCTGGGGCCTGCTTGCCGATCGCCTGGGCGAGCGCATCGTGCTCGGAACCGGGCTCGGAATCTGCGCCCTCTTCGCCACCGCCGCCGGGTGGGCCGGCGACTTCTGGGTGCTTCTGGGCCTGCTCTTCCTTGCGAGTGCGGCCGGTGCGAGCGTGAACGCCGCGAGTGGGCGGGCCGTGATGCAATGGTTCGGGCCTGAGGAGCGCGGGCTTGCGCTGGGAATCCGCCAGACGGCGATTCCCCTAGGGGTGGGGATCTGTGCGGTCGTTCTCCCCTCAGTCGAGTCGGCGGGCGGCTTCGAGGCGGCCTTCGCGTTCCTCGGCGGGCTCTGCCTCGCTGCCGCGTTGGTCTCCTTGGCGGTCATCCGCGAGGCGCCGGTTCGCGACGCGGAGCTCGAGGGAGACGCGATCCCATGGACGCTTCGGGACTCGCGGCTCTGGACGCTGTCGATCGGGAGCGGGCTCTACCTCGGCGCGCAGATCCCGCTGATGTCGTTCGCCGTGCTCTTCCTCCACGACGTCCACGGGCTCTCGCCCGCGCGGGCCGGCGTGGTGCTGGCGATCTTCCAGGCAGGCGCGGTGCTGACGAGGATCGGTGCGGGCCGCCTTTCCGATCAGCTCGGCAACCGGCTCAGGCCGCTGCGCTGGATCGGACTTGCCAGCGCCGCGGGCCTGCTCGCCACGGCCCTGCTGGCCCAGAGCCGGCTCTCGCTCGTCGTCACCGTCATCGTTGTGGCCGGAGCCGTCTCGATGGCGTGGAACGGGCTCTCGCTGACCGTGGCCGCCGAGCTGGCTGGGCGCGCGCGCAGCGGCGCGGCGATCGGGTTCCAGCAGACGACTCTCGGCGTGATCGGCGTCTTCGTCCCCGTGCTCTTCGCGAATCTGGTCGAGGCAACTTCGTGGCGGACCGCGTTCGCGCTGTCAGCTGTCGGGCCGGCGGCCGGGTGGCTGATGCTCGGGAGGTTGCGCGAGCGGGTATGAGCCGCACATGCATCTCTACCCACAGCTCCCAGGGCCGCGGAACCGCGCGCTCGTCGCAGACGTCGCGTCCATCATCCTCCTCGTCCTCTTCGCCTGGGCCGGTCTGAAGGTCCACGACGCCGTCGACCAGCTCGCCGTGCTCGGCGAGGGGGTTCAGGCGACCGGCGGCGCCGTTCAGGGCGGCTTCGAGTCGGCCGCTGACGCAGTCGACGGGACGCCGGTGTCGGGGACGACCTCGCCGAAGGCCCTCGCGGGGCGGGCGAGGGCTCCGGCGGGGAGGTCTCCGAGCTCGGCCGGGAAGGCGAGGAGAGCGTGCATCAGCTCGCGAACATCCTCGGGCTTCGTGACCTTCGCGCTGCCCGCGCTGCTGCTGCTCTCGCAGTGGCTGCCGGGCCGGACGGCGCAGATCCGGAAGCAGAAGGAGGCGGCCGTCGTCCTCGCCGACGGGCCGAGCCCCGAGCGCCGCCGGCTGCTCGCGATGCGCGCCGCGTTCTCGCTGCCCTACGGCCACCTGCTCCGCTACACGGAGGATCCGATCGGAGACCTCGAGGACGGCCGCTACGACGCGCTCGTAGCAGCCGCACTCGAAGACGCAGGGCTCAAATCCAGTCGAACTCCTGCTGCATGATCGGGATCGCGAAGTAGATCGCGAACGCGATTGCGGCTCCCCACATCAGCGGATGCACGGTGTTCCAGGCGCCCTGGAACGCGCGGATGAACACGTAGACGATGAACCCGGCCGCGATCCCGTCCGTGATCGAGAACGAGAACGGCATGAACATGATCACGATCGCGGCCGAGAGGCCGAGCGCGAGGTCGTGGAAGTCGATGCCGGCGAGCTTGCGCCGTGGCCGTGTCGTCCGAGTGAGCTGCGCTGTCGTCGCGTCTTCCGGGCCGGCCTCCCCCGCCTCGGCCTCCTCCTCGACCTCGGTCAGCACGCTGATCATCAGCCACGCGACGATCAGGAGCGCCGGCGCGGTGGCCTGCGGCGGAACCATCCCGATCAGCGGTGCGATGAACATGAACGGGAAGAAGAGGACTCCCGTGACGACGCTGACCCAGCCGGTCCGGCCGCCCACCGCTACTCCGGACGAGGATTCGATGTAGGTCGTCGCCGATGACGCCGAAGCCGCACCGCCGGCCGCCGCGGCGAGGGAGTCCACGAGCAGCGGCTTGCGGATCTCGGGCATCTCCCCTTGCGCGTCCACGTAGCCGGCTTGGCGACCGACCCCGACCAGCGTCCCCATCGTGTCGAAGAAGTCGGCGAGGAAGAGCGAGAACGCGAACGCGAGTGCCGCGATGAAAGGCAGCGTCGAGAAGGCGTCGAAGTTGAACTCGCCCACGAGGCTGAAGTCCGGCGAGTCGAAGATGTCGTCCGGCCAGCGCGCGTAGCCGGACGTCTCCGGGTACACGTCCGCCGCGTAGTTGACGATCGTGGCGAAGACGGTCGTGAGGATGATCCCGACGAACAGGTCGCCCGGTAAGCCGATGGCACGAAGGCCGATCGTGATGAGGATGCCGACGATCGTGATGATCACCGGCCAGGTCGTGAACGGGGCCAGGTCGACGGGCGTGCCCGTGCCGCGCACGACGAGCCCCGAGTTCGTCAGGCCGATGAACGCGATGAAGAGGCCGATCCCGATCGCGATCGCTTTCTTCAGCTCGAGCGGGATCGCGCCCATGATCGCCTCGCGAAGGCCGACGAGGACCAGGATCGTGACCGCGAGGCCCTCCACGACGACGAGGCCCATCGCCTCCGGGAAGCTCAACCCGGCCTGGGCGACGAGCGTGAACGCCACCACCGCGTTCAGGCCGAGGCCCGGCGCGATGGCGTAGGCCATGTTCGTGTAGAGGCCCATGATGATCGTCATCACCCCGGCGACCAGGCAGGTCGAGGTGAGGACGGCGTTGAAGGGAAGGCCCCGGCCCTCGAGCCCTTCGACGCCCGCGAACCCCAGGATCGCCGGGTTCACGAAGATGATGTAGGACATGACGATGAAGGTCGTCATGCCTGCGACGGTGTCGCGCCCGAGGTTGGTGCCTCGCTCGTCGAAGCGGAATCGGCGACCGAGCGCTGATCGCTCGAAGGTCCCGGCGAAATCGCTCATGCTGCTCCTCCTTCCCGCAGGATGAGCGCGACTCTAAATCGGCGGCTCGACGACGTTTTCCACATCGGAGACGGCGTTGGCGCGAACCGGGTCGGAGGGACGCCGGAGGAAGACGAGGCCTGTGTCGCTGGCGGTCAGGTGGTTCGAGGAGGCCGGCCTCGAGGTCGAGGTGGACGGGCGGGGGAACGTCGTGGGACGGCTGCGCGGCCGCTCGCCCGAGCTGCCGGAGGTCTGGACCGGCTCGCACCTCGATTCGGTGCCCGAGGGCGGTCGCTTCGACGGCGCGTTGGGCGTGGTTGCGGGGCTCGCTGCCGTCGAGGCGATCGGGCAGTCGGAGCGGACGCTCGGCGTCGCGGTGTTCCGAGACGAGGAGACCGGCTGCCACGGGAGCCGGTGGCGGGTGCGGAACGCGGCGCTGCCCGGGTGCGTACGTGGAGCTGCACATCGAGCAGGGCCCCGTGCTGGCGGACGCGGGTGCTCCGCTCGGGGTCGTGTCCTCGATCGCCGGGATCGTCCGCTGCACTCGGAGTTCGCCGGCCGGGCGGACCACGCCGGGACGACGCCGATGGACGTCCGGCGAGGACGCGCTGACGGCGGCGGCGGAGTACGTGCTCGAGGTGCGGGACCGCGCCGCGGAGATCGACGGCGCAGTGGCGACCGTGGGCCAGCTCGAGGTCGACCCCGGCGCTGCGAACGTGATCCCGGGATCGGTCAGCTGATCGTCGACGCCCGGGCGCCCGACCAGGAGCGCGCTCGACCAGCTCGTCGCCGCAGCTCGGCCTCGAGGAGGCGCACTATCGAATTCCGCCCGTGGCGATGTCCGAGCAGGTGCAGACGTGCTGCGCGAGGAGGTCGAGGCCCGGGGCGCCGGTGGTCGAGCTTCCGTCGGGCGCGGGTCACGACGCCGGGCTCGGCGCGGCAGGCGTCGAGGCGGGGATGCTCTTCGTCCGCACCCTGACCGGCGGCGCGAGCCACTCGCCGCAGGAGCTCTCGAGCGACGAGGACATCGCGCTGGCGATCGAGGTGCTTACCGGCACCCTCCGCCGGCTGGCTACGTCTCGCGGAAGCAGATCGGCTGCGCGCCCTCCCAGAGCGTCATCCGGCCGAGCTCCTTCAGGTGCTCCTGTCCCTCGACGAGCGTCGCGAAGTGGTTCGCCCACAGCTCCCCGGCCTTGCTCTTGAAGTGGCAGTAGCCGTAGGGGAAGAGGAGCTCCGTCTCGCTCTCGCCGCCGGGATAGAGCGCGAGCTCGCCGGGATGCGGGTACGACGTCGCGTTCTCCGGGCCGATGCCGAGGTCGCGGTCGCCCCACGGGATCCAGTTCGACTCGCCGCTCCAGCGGCAGTGGATGATCCGGTCCTCGAGCGGGAGGATCCCTCGGAAGGCCTCGACGGTCTTCGGCGCCAGCTCCTCCTCGAAACGGGCGACGAACGAGAACGGGCCGGCCTGGATCTCGAGCACGGCCTGAACCTACTCCAACGAGTCGATCCAGGCGCCCAGCTGCTCGCGCTCCTCGTCCGTCATCCCGGTGGCGTTTCCGAGCGGCATCGCAGTCGAGTCCACCGCCTGCGCTTTGATCGCCGCCGCCTGCGCCTCGGTCTCCTCCAGCGTGTCGAACGTGACCCCGCCGGGCGCCGTCTCGAAGCCCTCCTGCGTCGGCTCGTCCGAGTGGCACGGGACGCAACGCTGCTGGACGATCGCCTGCGCCTGCTGTGCCGTCACCGCGGCGGCCGGCGCTCCGCCGCCGCCACCATCGTCCGGCTCGATCGCGACCGCCAGCGCGACGACCGCCACGGCCGCCGTGACCGGGATCCACCACGCGTTCCGCCCGGCGTGCCGCAGGTTGAAGTAGTGCCGCACCCACGCGCCGATCACGACGAGCGCGACCAGCACGAGCCACGCATGGTCGTGGCCGTACGTGAACGGGAAGTGGATCGAGATCATCGTGAAGACGACCGGCAGGGTCAGGTAGTTGTTGTGCACGGACCGGCGCTTGGCCTCGAGTGCCGGCGCGGGATCCGGCTTCTCGCCGCGCTCCTTGGCCCGGATCAGCTCCCAGTGCGCGGGGATGATGTTGAAGAGGACGTTCGCCGCCATGATCGTGCCGAGCATCGCGCCGACCTGGAGGTAGGCCGCCCGGCCGGAGAAGACCTCGCTGGCGGCGTACGCCGAGGCCACGATGAGCCCGAAGAGGAAGACGGCCATCAGCGCCTCGATCCGAATGACGCGGCAGGCGACGTCGTAGAGGACCCACGCGGCGCCGAGCCCGAGCAGGCTGAGCGTGATCGCCGCCCCCGGGGTGATGTCCCGAACAGACGGGTCGATCAGGTACGTCTCCGCGTCGAGGTAGTAGAGGACGACGAGCAGCGCGAACCCGGACAGCCACGTCGTATAGGCCTCCCACTTGAACCAGTGCAGCGG
The DNA here is from genome assembly GCA_963847235.1 of uncultured Actinomycetes bacterium. Classification (GTDB taxonomy): domain Bacteria; phylum Actinomycetota; class Thermoleophilia; order Gaiellales; family Gaiellaceae; genus JACDAN01. The sequence goes on from CAWJYU010000014.1 coordinate 146,271, forward strand.
CTCCGGGAGCTCGCGCGGGGCGACCGTGAACTTCGAGATCCGGTAGAAGCCGCCGCCGTGGATCTCCCACGACTCGCCGCCGACGCCGTCATCGATGTCCCGCTGCTCCCTCGGCCGCCCGAGGTGGTTGTCGAGCGCGACGAAGTAGAACGAGGTGCCGATCCAGACGATCCCGGCGATGACGTGGAGCCACCGGATCAGCAGGTCGAGCCAGTCGGTCCAGTAGGGGTCGATCAGCGCTGCTGCCATCGATCCTTCGCGATCGCGACCAGCTCACGGATCCCCGTCTCGAGCTCCTCCTCCCGTGATCGCTCGAGGCGCTCGCTGAGCACCGGCAGGAGCTCGGCACGCGAGCGCCCGTCGACGAAGACGACGAAGCGGAAGCCGAACTTCTCCTCGTAGACCTGGTTCAGGTAGGCGAGCTCGGTGATGACGGCCGGGTCGTTTCCCCGCTGCTCGGACGAGGGCTCGCCGATGCGGGGGTGCTGCGCCAGCGCGGCAGCCTTCTCGCGGTCGTCGATCGACTGCGCCACCTCCTCGGCCCGCTCGAGCGGATCGTCGATCTCTGCGAGCAGGTCGACGAGCTGGGAGGGGCCGCTGAAGAGCTCCTCGAGCTCCGCCTTCGTCAGCTTCCGCGGTAGCTCGCGCATCCGTACGGTGAGACGAGGAGCGGGACGTGGTAGTGGCCGTCCTCCAGCGCGAGCTCCAGCTCGACGCGGCGGAAGAACGGCGAGGGCGGGTGGAAGACGAGGCGGTACTGGCCGGCCTCGAGGTCGGTCGCGAGCTCCGGGATCCGTCCGTCGTCGTCGGTCTCGCCGGCGCCGACCGGCTCGTCGCCGTGGAGCAGCTCCACCCGGACGCCGCGCGCAGGCTTTCCCTGGCCAGTGTCGAGGACGTGGGTCGAGAGCGAGGCGCTCACGGGAGGAATCTTCGCGCCTGGGCTCGGTGTTCCCGCGCGATCTCGTCCTCGTCCGCCTTCACGAGCTGACCGTCCCGCACGACCTCCTCACCCGCGACGAAGAGACGGTCCACACGGTGCGGCGCCGCGAGGACGAACCCGGCGACCGGGTCGGCGGCGCCCGCGAGCTCCAGGCCGTCCGTGCGCCAGACCGCGAGGTCCGCCCGCTTGCCGGGCTCGAGCGAGCCGAGATCGTCGCGGCGAAGCACCGCCGCGCCGCCGCGGGTCGCCAGCGCCAGTGCCTCTCGGGTCGTCATCGCGAGCGGCCCCAGACGGCCGCGGGCGACGAGCAGCGCCTGCTTGACCTCGAACGAGAGGTCGCTGCGCTCGTTCGAAGCGGACCCGTCCACGCCGAGCCCGACCGGAGCACCGGCGTCGAGCAGCTCGCGCACCTTCGCCACGCCCGCCCCGAGCCGCATGTTCGACGTCGGACAGTGCGCGACTCCGACTCGCCGCTCGCCGAAGAGCCGTACGTCGTCGTCGGAGAGGTGGACGCAATGCGCGCACCACACGTCGTCCGCGAGCCAGCCGACCTGCTCCAGGTACTCGACCGGCGTGACGCCGTGGAGCTCGCGGCAGTACGCCTCCTCCTCGACGGTCTCGGCGAGGTGCGTGTGGAGCGGGACGCCGTGCTTCCGCGCCAGCTCCGCCGACTCGACCATCAGCTCCTTCGTGACCGAGAAGGGCGAGCACGGCGAGACCGCGACCTCGACGCCGCGCTCGATCAGCGCCTCCGTCTCCGCCAGGATCGTGTCGCGATCCTCGACGAGGCTGTCCGGCGGGAGGCCGCCCTGCGACTCGCCGAGATCCATGGAGCCGCGCCCGACGACGAGGTGCGCGCCGAGCTCGTCCGCCGCCTGGAGCAGCGCGTCGATCACGCCCGGCTGGCCCATCGGGAAGACGTAGTGATGGTCGAACGCGGTCGTGCAGCCCGAGAGCAACAGCTCCGCGAGCCCCGTCCGCGCCGCGGCGTACTCGGCCTCGCCGTCCAGCCGCGCCCAGATCGGGTAGAGCGTCTTCAGCCAGGTGAAGAGGTCGGCCTGCTGCGCCTGGGCCCGCGTGAGGGTCTGGTAGAGGTGATGGTGGGTGTTGACGAGCCCCGGGGTGACGAGGGCGCCGCCGAGGTCGATCCGCTCGTCCGCCTCCGGCTGATGACCCGAACCGACCTGTCCGATCCGGCCATCAGCCACCAGCACCCAGCCGTCCTCGTGCTCGGTTCCGGCGTCGTCCATCACGACGACGTAGGCGCTGTGGAGAAGAGTCGTCATGCCTGGAGCGGGACGAGCTCGAAGCGGTCGACGTCCACGAGGCCGCGGTCGGTGATCTTCAGGCTCGGGATCACGGACAGGGCAAGGAAGGCCATGGTCTGAAACGGCGAGGGAAGCTCGCAGCCGAGAGCCCGCGCGGCCGACAAGCACGAATTGCTGTCGGCGATGACCTCGTCGAGCGGAGCGTCGGAGAGGAGCCCGGCGATCGGCAGCTTCAGCTCGGCCTTGACGATCCCCGAGTCGACCACGACGACTCCTCCGCCTGTGTCCGAGAGCCGGCGCACCGCACGCAGCATGTCGTCGTCCTTCACGCCGACGACCACCACGTTGTGCGCGTCGTGGGCGACCGTCGAGGCGAGGGCGCCGCTCCGGAGCCCGAAGCCCCGGACGAAGCCGAGCCCGATCCGGCCGGTGCCGAGATGCCGCTCGACCACGGCGATCTTGAGGAGATCGCGCTCGGGATCCGCGACTGCCTTGCCGCCCTCGACGCGCGGCTCGTCCACCAGCGACTCGGTGACGATCTGGTCGGGGACGATCCCGATCACACGCGCTCCGCCGTCGCCCTCCCACGGCACCGCGAAGTCGTTCGTCGCGAGCGGGCGGATGCGGACGGTGTGCCGAACCCACTCGGGCACCTCGAGCTTCGGCACCTCTGGCACCGGCCGGCCGGCCTTGAGCACGAGCTCCGGCTGGAAGCGCTCGAGGTCGGGAAGGACGAGCACGTCGGCTCGGTAGCCGGGCGCGAGGGCGCCGAGGTCGTCGAGGCCGTGCCACTGGGCCGGGTTGAACGAAGCCATGACGAGCGCGTCCTCCGGTGACACGCCTGCCGCGACCGCCTCGCGCACCATCGAGTTGACGTGGCCCTCCTCCGCGATGTGCTCGGGCTCCCGGTCGTCGGTGCAGAACGCGAGCCTGTGCGGGCCGAACTCGTGGACCAGCGGCAGCAGCGCGTGGAGGTTGCGGGCGCCCGAGGCCTCGCGGATCAGCACCCACATTCCCGCTCGCAGCCGCTCGCGGCCCTCCTCGATCGTGCTCATCTCGTGGTCGGAGCGGATGCCGGCCGCGGCGTAGGCGTTCAGCGCCTTGCCGAGGACCGAGGGCGCGTGGCCGTCGACGTGCGTGGCTCCGGGCAGGGCCAGCTTCACGAGCTCCGACTCGGCGCCGGAGATGACGCCGGGGAAGTTCATCATCTCGGCCAGGCCGATCACCCGACGCCGGCGGAGGAGGCCCTCGAGGTCGCCGGGGATCAGGGGTCGGCGCGGAGACTCGAACTCCGACGCGGGCACGCAGGACGAGGCCATGAAGAACACGTCCAGCGGGAGGCCCGTGCACAGGTCCGCGAGCCAGTGGACACCGTCCGTGCCCAAGACGTTCGCAATTTCGTGCGGGTCGGCGACCACCGCAGTCGTCCCAAGCGGGAGGACAAGCCGCGCAAACTCGTCCACGAGCAACTTCGACGACTCGAGGTGCATGTGGGCGTCGATGAAGCCGGGAACGAGGTAGCGGCCCGAGAGCTCGAGGACCTCGTTTCCGTCGTAGTCCCCAAGGCCTGCGACGAACCCGTCCGCGATCGCGAGGTCGCCGTCGAGCCACTCGCGGGTGAAGACCGAGAAGACCTTGGCGCCGCGGATCACGAGGTCGGCGGGTTCGTCTCCACGTGCGACTGCGAGGCGGCGCGCGAGGTCAGGCATTGCAGGCAGAACGTACTAGCCTTGCCCGTGTGGATGTCCTGACTCCTCGCACGCTGGAGGAGGCGCTGCGGCTCATGTCCGAGACGCCCGGCGCCGTTCCGATCGAGGGCGGGACCGACGTGATGGTCGAGCTGAACTTCGACCGGGCCCGGCCGCCGGCGCTGCTGAACCTCAACGAGGTCGGACGAGCTGAAGGGGTGGGCGCGCGAGAACGGCTCGCTGCGGCTCGGCGCATCGCTGACCTACGACGAGGCGATGGAGGCGTCACTCGCGGAGCGGCTTCCGGCGCTCGCAGAGGCCTCGCGGACCGTCGGCTCGCCGCAGATCCGCAACCGGGGAACGATCGGCGGGAACCTCGGGACCGCATCGCCGGCCGGGGACGCCCTCCCCCCGCTCCTGATCGAGGACGCCGAGGTCGAGCTGGCCAGTGTCCGCGGCGTTCGGCGGATGCCGGTACGCGAGTTCCTCGTCGGCCCGAAGCAGAACGCACTCGAGGAGGACGAGCTGATCGCCGCGGTGCTGATCCAGCCTTCGGGCTCGTCGCAGACGTTCATGAAGATCGGCCCGCGGAACGCGATGGTGATCGCCGTCTGCTCGCTCGCGCTCTCGGCCGACCGGGAGCGCGGGGAGCTCCGCGCGTCCTTCGGCTCGGCAGGCCCGGTGACCGGCCTCGTGACAGCGCAGCTCGACGAGCGCGACTCGTTCCCCGAGCGGGTCGCGGAGGCGGCGAGCCCGATCGACGACGTGCGCGGCACGGCCGAGTACCGTCGCCACGCCCTCCGGATCCTTACGGCGAGAGCGCTCGACCGCGTCCTGGCGTGAACATCGCGGTCACCGTCAACGGGGAACCGCACGAGGCAGAGATCTGGCCCGGCGAGAGCTTGCTCTTCGCGCTCCGCGAGCGGATGGGCCTGCCCGGCTCGAAGAACGCCTGCGAGCAGGGTGAGTGCGGCTCGTGCTCCGTCCTCCTCGACGGAAAGCTCGTCTGCGCGTGTCTCGTCCTCGCGGCACAGGTGGACGGCCACGAGATCGTCACCGTCGAAGGGGTCGGGCAGAACGGCGAGCTGCACGCCGTGCAGGAGGCCTTCGTCGAGACGGGGGCCGTGCAGTGCGGTTTCTGCACGCCCGGGCTGATCGTCGCCACCGTCGATCTGCTCCACCATCGGCCGGAGCCGACGGACGACGAGATCCGGGAGGCGCTCTCGGGCAACCTCTGCCGCTGCACCGGCTACGCCAAGATCTTCGACGCGGTCCGCTGGCAGCGGGCCGCGCATGACGCTTGTGTTCCATGTGACGAGCGGCCTCGTCCGCTCTTGCGGAACGAACCGAGCTGGTGAGACTGCTCGCAAGGTTCGTGGCATGGAACACAAGAAAGGCGTGGCGTGAGAATCCTGTTCGTCTGCGACGGGAACACTTGTCGGAGCCCGTTCGCGGAGGCCGTGGCTCTCCGGCAGGGCCACGTCGACGTCGAGAGCGCCGGGCTCGCGGCGTACGCAGGCGACCGGCCGCCGGACGACGCGGTCGCCGTGGCCCGCGAGCTCGGCTTCGACCTCTCGTCTCACCACGCGCGTCTTCTGACGGAGGAGATGCTCGGGCGCGCGGACGTCATCGTCGGGATGACGGCGGCGCACGTCAGCGCCGTCGACGGGCGGGGTGCCCGGGGGAAGACTCGACTGCTCGGCGAAGCCGATCTCGACGATCCCATCGGGGGTGGGCGCGACGCCTACCGGCAGGCCTACGCCCAGATCGAGCGAGACGTGCGGAAGCTCCTGGAGGACCAGGCATGAGCACGGCGCCGACGCGGAAGCTCGAGCTCGGCCGCGTCGGCGAGGCGGTCAAGCGCGTCGACGGGATCCCGAAGGTCACGGGGGAGTTCGCGTACTCGAGCGACCTCTTCGCGGCCGGGATGCTCTGGGGACACACGGTGCGGTCGCCGCATGCCCACGCCGCGCTCGTCTCGATCGACATCTCGAAGGCGGTCGGGATGGCCGGCGTGCACGCGGTGCTGACGCACGAGGACGTTCCGGGCGACAAGCGCTACGGGCTCGAGTTCACCGACCAGCCCGTGCTGGCGTTCGACCGGGTGCGGTACTTCGGCGAGCCGGTCGCGCTGGTCGCCGCGGAACATCCCGAGCAGGCGCGGCGAGCGGCCGAGGCGATCGAGGTCGAGTACGAGCCGCTCGAGCTCGTCGTCGACCCCGAGAAGGCGGCCGACCAGCCGGCAATCCACCCGCAGAGGTGGACGGAAGGGCACGGCTACCGCGACGACCCGCGGCCGAACGTCGTCCGGGACATGCGAATCGTGCGCGGCGATCCCGACGCGGAGGGAGACGTCTCGGTCGAGGGCGTGTACGAGCTCGGGATCCAGGATCAGGCCTTCCTCGGGCCCGAGTCTGGCCTGGCCGTTCCGGACGGGGAGGGCGGCATCGACATCTACGTCGCCACGCAGTGGCTCCACGTCGACCGTGACCAGGTCGCGCCGTGCCTCGGGCTTCCGAAGGAGCAGGTGCGCATCCATCTCGCCGGCGTGGGCGGCGCGTTCGGGGGTCGGGAGGATCTCTCGATGCAGCTCCACGGCGCCATGCTCGCGCTGCACACCAACCGGCCGGTAAAGATCGTCTACACGCGGGAGGAGTCGTTCTTCGGCCACGTGCACCGACACCCGGCGCGGATCTGGGCCGAGCACCGCGCGAACCGGGACGGGAAGCTCGTGAACGTCCGGATGCGGATCCTGCTGGACGGCGGCGCGTATGCCTCCAGCTCGACGGCGGTGACCTCCAACGCCGCGTCGTTCGCGGTCGGGCCGTACGCGCTCGAGAACGCGCTGATCGAGTCCACGTGCGTCTACACGAACAACCCGCCGTGTGGGGCGATGCGAGGGTTCGGCGCCGTGCAGTCGTGCTTCGCGGCCGAGGCGCAGATGGACAAGCTCGCGGCCGCGCTCGAGATGGATCCTGTCGAGCTGCGGCTCCGGAACGCGATGGCGCCGGGCGACGCGCTCCCGACCGGGCAGAAGATCACCGGCTCACTGCCGGTCGCGGACGTGATCCGGAAGGCGGCCGCGATCCCGGTGCCGGAGGCGGAGGAGCTGCCGCGCGATCCCATCCGGCTGCCCGGCGGGGCGGGCAACACGACGAGAGGCGAAGGCGTGAAGCGCGGTGTCGGGTTCGCCGTCGGCTTCAAGAACATCGGCTACTCGGAGGGCTTCGACGACTACACCGCCGCCCGCGTGCGGCTCTTCTCGGACGCGGGCGGCGAGCTGGTCGCCGAGGTGCATTGCGCCGCCGCCGAGGTCGGGCAGGGCGTGACGAACGTGATCCTCCAGACCGCCCGGACCGAGCTGGAGCTGGAGAACGCAGTACTGGCGCCGGGGACGACGTCAGCGGTCGGTTCCGCCGGGTCGGCGTCGGCGTCGCGGATGACGTGGATGGCAGCCGGCGCGGTCCAGGCGGCGTGCCGGGCTGCTCGCGACGAGCTCGATCGGCGTGGCGGGAAGCTCGGCGACGGCGAGGAGATCGACCTCGAGCGGATCTACCGCCATCCGCGGACGTTTCCCCTCGAGCCCGAGACGGGCCAGATCACGGACGGCCGCGCCCACGTGGCGCTCGCGTGCGCGGCGATGCGGGTCGTGGTCGAGGTGGACGTCGAGCTCGGGCTCACGCGGGTCGTCTGGATCGGGACGGCGCAGGACGTCGGGCGCGCGGTCAACCCGCAGGCGGTCTACGGGCAGATCGAGGGCGGCACCGCGCAGGGGATCGGGCTCGCGCTGATGGAGGAGATCCAGACCCGCGACGGCCTGATCACGAACGCAAGCTTCACGGACTACCTGATCCCGACGGCGCTCGACATGCCACCGGTCGTCGCCGAGCTGATCGAGGATCCGGAGCCGGACGCGCCCTACGGCGTGAAGGGCGTCGGCGAGCCGCCGACGGTGGTCTCGACCGCCGCGGTCATGTCCGCGATGCGCGCAGCGACCGGTCGGGAGCTCAACCGGGTTCCGGTCAGGCCCGACGACATCTGCCTCTAGGCGGACCGGACGAAACGCCCGGCCAGGCGTGCGCCGACCCAGGCGAGCCCGGCTACGACCAGGGCGACGATCAGGAGGAACACGAGATCGCCGGCGACGAGGCGCGATTCGCCCTCCTCCGGCTCCGGGGCGATCGCGGCCACCAGCATCACGACGATGGCGACGACGGCGCCCCACCACCATGGTCTCCCGAGCACGCGTGCCCCAGCCCCGGCGAGGATCGGCAGCGCGAAAGCGGCGAGTACGAAGAAGACCTCTGCCATCGGACGGCGGGATGTTAGGGCACGCTCCGAACTGACACCGAGCCGCTAGCTTCTGGACGTGAGTCTTCCGGACGTCGTGTCCCAGGCGGAGTGGCAGGCGGCGCACGAAGAGCTGCTGGCCAAGGAGAAGGAGGCGACCCGCGCGAGCGACGCCCTGGCCGCCGAGCGTCGCCGGCAGCCGATGACGGAGATCGAGAACGACTACGTCTTCGAGGGGACGAACGGCGAGGCGAGCCTGCTCGACCTGTTCGAGGGCCGCAGCCAGCTGATCCTCTACCACTTCATGTTCGCGCCCGGCGTCAACGGCTGGCCGGACGCAGGCTGCCCGGGGTGCTCGATGTTCGTCGACCAGGTCGGCCACCTCGCCCACTTCCACGCCCGAGACACGTCGCTCGCGCTCGTCTCGTTGGCGCCGCTCGACAAGATCGAGGCGTATCGCCGCCGGATGGGCTGGGAGATCCCCTGGTTTTCTTCGGCCGGCTCGGACTTCAACCGGGACTTCGGCGTCTCGACCGACCAGGGCGAGACCTTCGGACTCAGCGTCTTCGTCCGGGACGGAGAGCGGATCTTCCGCAGCTACTTCACGACGTCGCGTGGAGTCGAAGCGCTCGGAAGCGTCTGGAGCTTCCTCGACCTCACGCCGCTCGGCCGGCAGGAGGAGTGGGAGGACACGCCCGAGGGCTCGGCCACAGACGCCTCCGTACGAGTGGTGGCGCCGCCACGACGAGTACTGAGCCCTAGGTTCGGGAGAGCGTGAGCGCCGCACCGGCGGCGAGGAGCAGGAGCCCCAGGATCCGCCAGCGATCGATCGGGATCGCGTCCTGCGCGAACCAGCCGTACCGGTCGATCAGCGCCGCCATGATCAGGTTCCCTGCGATGACGAGCCCGATCGTCGCTGCGACGCCGATTCGCGGCACGCCGATCGTCGCCGCCAGGACGATGTAAATGCTGGCGATCCCGCCGACCCACAGCCATGCCGGCTCGTGCGTGGCGGCCCGCACACCGGCGAAGCTCCGCTCCCAGACGAGGAGAGCTGCGGCGGCGCACACGAAGGAAACGAGGACGGAGAACGCGACGGCCGGGACGATCCCGACGCGCTCGCCGAGCTCACCCATCACCGCCGCCTGAACCCCGCCCGCAATCCCGGCCGTGAAGCAGATCGAGACTGCGAGAGCCGTTCCGCTCGACACGGGGCGAAGCTATACGCTCCGGGCCGGTCGGAGCCGACGGAAGGAGATTGCATGGTTCGCGTGTTCATGCTGTACGAGGAGAAGCCCGATCCGGACCGGTACGAGCAACACGCGGAGCTGTGCCGCAAGGTCCCCGGCGGGACGTTCAGGCACGGCGCGGTCTTCGGTGCCCCGAGGGGCGAGCCGAAGTATCCGTACTACGCCGAGTGGGAGTTTGCGGACATGGACGCCTTCAAGTCGGCGGCGCGGACGGACGAGTTCATGGCCACCGGCAAGGACGCGATGGAGATGGGCGGGCGCTTCCACGTCCACTTCGCCGAGATCGAGTGACCCAGCCGACCTACCCCGCACCGCTCTCGCCCGACGAGCTCGGCTTCGAGAAGATCGTCTACGAGAAGGCGCCGCCGCGGGCGACGATCACGTTCAACCGGCCGGACGTCCTCAACGCGTTCGACTTCCAGATGCTGCGCGAGCTCGCCCGCGCCTGCGAGGACGCCTCCTGGGACGACGAGATCCGCGTCGTCGTCCTCACAGGGAAAGGACGCGCGTTCTGCGTGGGCGCCGACCTGCGCAACTGGGCGGAGGAGTACGTCGGCAAGCCGACCGAGTACTGGAAGTGGTTCGGAGCATTCAAGGACGCGCACGACCGGCTGCGCGAGATCGGCAAGCCGACGCTGGCGCGGATCAACGGGATCGCGGTCGGCGGCGGCAACGAGCTCCAGATGGCCTGCGACCTCGCGGTCATGGTCGACGACGCGTTCATCCGCCACGTCGGCCCGGAGCACGGCTCGGTTCCGGCCGGCGGTGCGACGCAGTGGCTCTCGATCATGGTCGGCGACCGGCGGGCCCGCGAGATCGTCCTCATGTGCGAGGAGATCCCGGCGAAGCTGGCCGAGGAGTGGGGGCTCGTGAACTGGGCCGTGCCCGCCGCCGAGCTCGACGCCAAGACCGACGCCGTCGTCGAGAACCTCGCGCGCAAGCTGCCGCAAACGACGCGCTACGCGAAGCAGCACCTGAACTTCTGGCGCGACCTCGCCTGGCACGAGACGATCAACCACGCCCGCGACTGGCTCGCGCTCTCGATGGCGACCGACGAGCCGAAGGCGGCGATCGAGAAGTTCCTCAAGAAGTGAGCGAGTCCCTGGTCCTGGTCGAGCGCGACGAGCCCGTCGCCGTCGTTCAGCTCAACCGGCCGAAGCAGCTGAACGCACTCTCCGACGACCTGATGCAGGAGCTCGTCGAGCGCCTCCAGGAGCTCGACCGCGACGACGGCATTCGCTGCATCGTGCTCACCGGGTCCGAGCGCGCCTTCGCGGCCGGCGCGGATATCGGGCAGCTCGCCGAGGCGTCGACGATCGACCTCTACTACCAGCGGCGGGTCGAGCGCTGGGACGCGATCCGCGAGCTCTGGACACCGCTGGTCGCGGCCGTTTCCGGCTTCTGCCTCGGCGGAGGCTGCGAGCTCGCGATGGCCTGCGACCTGATCGTCGCGTCCGAGACGGCGAAGTTCGGCCAGCCTGAGAGCGGGCTCGGGATCATCCCCGGCGCCGGCGGCACACAGCGGCTGACGCGGGCCGTCGGCAAGGCGATCGCGATGGACGTGATCCTCAGCGGGCGGTTCCTGTCCGCGAGGGAAGCACTCGAGGCGGGCCTGGTTTCGCGCCTCGTCGCGAAGGAGGCGTGGCTCGAGGAGGCGAAGCGGGTCGCCCGCGACATCGCGGCGAAGGGACCGGTGGCCACTCGGCTCGCGAAGGAGGCGATCGACCGCGCCTACGAGGGACCGCTTTCGCTCGGGCTCGAGTACGAGCGGCGGCTGCTTGCTCTTGCCTTCGCTTCCGAAGATTCCAAGGAGGGCCTGACGGCGTTCATGGAGAAGCGCCGGCCGGATTTCAAAGGGAGGTAACGATGCCGAACGTGGACGAGATTCTCGAAGGAGCACGCGACGCGATGACCGTCGGGCGCGTCTACGGCGACCCGATCGAACAGGAGGGCGTCACGGTCATACCGGCCGCGGTCGTTGGTGGCGGCGGGGGTGGTGGCGGAGACGACACACAGAACGGCGGCGCTGGGTTCGGGCTCAAGGCTCGACCGGTCGGCGCGTACGTGATTCGCGGCCAGGACGTGACCTGGGTCCCGGCCGTCGACGTCAGCCGGATCGTGCTCTACAGCCTCGTTGCCCTGCTGCTCGGCGCCGTGATGCTGCGCCGGAGATAGCGCGCCTCAGACGTCGAGCTCGACCGGGACGAGGTCCGCGTCGAAGGTCTGCCCGCTGCGGTGGACGGTTACCCGGACGGTGCGGCCGATCGCGTCGCCGACCATGTGCCGCTGGAGGTCGCTGACGCTCTCCACGGGTGAGCCGTCGACTTCGAGGATGAGGTCCTCGGGTCGGAGCCCGGCCGAGTCGGCGGGGCTGTCCTCGACCGTCTCGACGACCTCGACTGCCGAGGCGCGGCCGAGTTGCTGGGCGAGGCGGGGCGGGAGCGGCCTCGGGCCGAGCGCGATCCCGAGGTAGGCACGGCGGAAGCGTCCCTCGCTCATCAGCGCACCGACGATCCTGCGCGTGGCGGCGTTGATCGGCACCGCGAGGCCGAGTCCGATCCCCGCCACGGCCGTGTTGATCCCGACGACCTTGCCGCGGCCGTCGACGAGCGCGCCGCCCGAGTTGCCGGGGTTCAGAGCTGCGTCAGTCTGGATCACGTTGTCGACGATCCGGGCCGCGCGCCGGGAGCGCACGGGAAGCGAGCGGCCGAGCGCGGAGACGACGCCGGCGGTCACCGAGCCCGCGAAGCCGTGGGGGTTACCGATCGCAACGACGAGCTGACCGACGCGGAGGCTGTCGGCGTCGCCGAGCTCGGCGGGCTCGACGTCGTTGTCGAGGCGCAGGACGGCGAGGTCGGAGAGAGGGTCGGCGCCGACGACCTCGTAGGCGAGCTCGCGGCCGTCGACGAACGACGCGACGCCCGTTCCGTCGCTGCGTTCGACCACGTGGGCCGAGGTGAGCGTGAAGCCGTCCGGCGTGATGACGACTGCGCTTCCGGCTCCGTCGAGGCGGCGGCCGCCGCGGACGCGTCGCGAGACGCGCAAGTTGGCGACGGAGGGCGCGAGCCGCTCCGCGACCGTCGTCACGACGCGGGAGTAGGCGTCCAGCGCCTCCTCGTCGGTAGGCAGCGGCGTCGGCGCGGACGGCTGGTCGGAGTCGTGGCGTTCGGCCCGGACGAGCTGGAGATCTGCCATCGGGCCAAGGTACCCACGGCGCGAAGGGCTGCGTCGAGGGCGGTTGCGCCGCGCCGCACCGTGTCTGTCTCCGACCCCACCCACCCGGGGAAGAGCGCCCACGGCAAACGCTAGCGACCGGTGGCGCGCGGATGTGTGACGAAGATGCGCCAAGATTGCGCCGATGGCCGAGGTCGAGACAACGCGGGACGGCGGCGTCCTCACGATCACGCTGAACCGCCCCGACGTCCTCAACGCGTTCAACCGGGAGATGCACCAGGCGCTCGGCGCGGCCCTCAAGGAGGCGCGCGATCCGGAGATCCGCGCGGTCGTCCTGACCGGCGCCGGCCGCGGCTTCTGCGTCGGGCAGGACCTGACCGAGTTCCGCGAGGCGCCCGGCGACATCGCCGACCGGCTTCGCGCCAGCTACCACCCGAACGTCCTCGCGATCCGCGCCCTCGAGAAGCCCGTGATCGCCGCCGTGAACGGCGCGGCCGCCGGCGCGGGCCTCTCCTTCGCCTGCGCCTGCGACCTCCGCATCGCCGCCGACTCCGCGACATTCGTCCCGGCCTTCATCAACATCGGCCTCGTCCCGGACTCGGGCGGCTCCTACTTCATCGCCCGCCTTCTCGGCCCGGCCCGTGCGTTCGAGTGGATGACGTCGGGCCGCCGGCTGTCCGCCGAGGAAGCGCACGCCTGGGGCCTCGTGTCGGAGATCGTTCGCGCAGAGGACTTCCCGGCCCGCGCCGCCGAGCTGGCGTCGCAGCTCGCCGCCATGCCGACCCGCGGGATCGGGATGACGAAGCGGCTCTTCGACCGAGCCGCCGAGTCGACGCTGGAGGAGCAGCTGGAGTGGGAGGCGCAGCTCCAGTCGGCGGCGACCAGGACGGACGACTTCCGTGAGGGCGTGAACGCCTTCCTCGAGAAGCGCGACCCCAAGTTCGAGGGCCGTTAGAGGGTTGGTGGGAAATTCGGCCGTGTCTGGGGCGTCATCGGGCCCGGCGGAATTTCACATCAGGTCTCTAGCCCTCGGGGCGGGCGCAGGAGAAGAAGCCGATCTCGGCGGAGATGCGCTGCGCCTCCTCGCCGGGGCCCGTCGACTCGCCGAACGTCGTCCGGGCCTGAGCCTCGTTCCCGTTGAACGCCTGCCGGCCGGCCTGCGCCCAGAGGTCGAGCTGCTGGTCCATCAGGCCGACCATCCGCCGGAAGTCCGCCGCGTCGTCCTCCGGCGCCTCGAGCGCGAGGAGCTTCCGGTTCTGCTCACGTGCGACCGGCACGGCGCGCTGCATGAAGACAGCGAAGTCACGCAGGAACGTCTGAGGTGGAGGAATGAGCGCGATCTGGCGCTCGTGCTGGGCGCAGATCGCGTCCGCCTCCTTGATGAACTCGGCATTGCCGCTGTCGCTGCCGAACGAGCAGCCGGTCAGCGCCAGCACGCCGAGACCGACGGCTACGGCTTGACGGCCCACAGGTATGCGGTTCCCATCCGCCAGACGCCCCGTCCGGCTTCCACCTCGGGCCGGAGCACCGAGACGAGCAGCTCGCGCTCCTCCGGTGTCAGCGCCTGGTCCATCGCCTCGGCGAGGGTCGGGATCTTCGGGTTGAACGAGCTGTGCAGGAAGGTCTCCCAGGCGCGAGCCTCAGCGGGCTCGATCTCGGCCCGGTATTCGAGCGTGATGGGAAAGAAGCCGACATCCTCCGCAAGCCTAAGCAGGTCGCGTTCGTCGAAGTCGAACATCGGATCGGACTCGGGCTGCGCCTCCGCGTAGACGTCGTTCACCTTCCCCATCAGCTTCTCTGCCCCGTCTAGCCGGAAGCCCCATGTCGGCCGGCGCTTCTCCAGCCCGAAGCGGTTGATGGGCTCGAAGAGCGACAGGCGGCCGCCAGGCCGGAGCACTCGATGAAGCTCGGAGAACGCACGCTCCTTGCTTTCGACGTAGATCAGGACGGATCGGGTGGTCACGACGTCCATCGAGCCGTCCTCGATTGGTCGCAGGTCGTCCGCCGGTGCGTTCACGAACCGGCAGCGGTCGAGAGCGTCCGCCGCCTCGGCGAGCGCTCGGCAGTCGTCGAGCAGCGCGTCGGAGATGTCGCTGAAGACGACCCGGGCATCGCGCTCGAGCGCACCGAAGCCGATCAGCCCGTTGCCGCAACCGACGTCCAGCAGCGTCTCGCCGGGGGCGAGCGCCGCGTTGTCGAGGACACGGTCCCGGACACCTGCGAGCTCGGCCATCATGGTTCGCTCGTACTCGGGATCTCCGCCCGTTCGCCTGTGGCGGAGCCACTCCGCCCAGATGTCGGTCATGACGGGATGATGCTCTCGAGCGCAGGGAGGAGCTCGAGGAAGCTCCGGACCGGGACCCGGCGGACGACGCCGCGCAGCGGGTCCGCGATCGAGGTGGGCAGCGCCTCGGCCCGCTCGGCATCGTCGATGGCGCGCAGGAGGCCGGAGCGCACGAGCTGCTCCAGCTCCTCGACGTCGAGTCCGTGCTGGCGGGCGAAGCGCTCGAGCTCCTCACGGCTCTCGAAGGCGAGCACGACCTCCTCCCGTGGGATCTCGAGCTCGCAGGCCGCGCCGTCGAGCGCCGAGAGGACGATCTGCTCGGCGACCTCGGAGAGGCCGCTCGGCTCCCGCCAGTCGCGCTGCGCGCACGGATCCGCCACCTTGGCCGGCGCGTACGAGGCGCCTCCCAGCGCCAGGTAGAGCGCGACGAGCGCAACGCTTGCCGCGAAGGCCAAGGCGATGGCGCGCATCAGACGCTCACCTCTCGGCGGTCGAGGAGGATCGGCACGAGCGCGGCCAGCCCAAGGAGCGCGGCCGCCAGGAACGAGCGGGAGAACGCGTTGGTCGCGGCCCGGTCGAGCTGATCCTGGAGGGAGCCGGCAAGGTCGGTGTAGGCCGGGCCGTCGCCTCGCTCGGCCACGATCACGCCCACATCGGGAACGCGCGCTTCTGCCTCGGCGTCGTCGACGGCGACGAGGATCTCGCGGGCCACTCCGATCTTGTCCAGCGGCGGAATGCGGCTGTCGAGGACGTACGCAGTCCCGGCCGCGAGTGCGTCCTCGCGGTTTCGCTCCAGGTCCGTGGTGAAGATCGGAGTGAGCAGGAGGAGCCCGAGGACGACTCCAGCGTGCCGTGCGGCGAGCGTCCAGCCGCCGTGCACCGTCTGGGGTGAGCGGCCGGCAAGCGCTCGCTCGGTGAGCGCTGTCAGGGCGAGGCCGAGCCCGGCGCCGATCGCGAGCTGCGGGGGGATCGTCCAGGCGGCTCCGGCCTCGGGAAGCCAGCCGAGCGCGGCAAGACCGCCGGAGATCAGGATCGTGCCCGAGGCCGCGCGGGCCCAGAGCGCCGGGATTGCCCCGGCGAAACGGGCGGCGACGATCGCCGAGATCGGCATCACCGTCACGACGGCGCCGGCGGCGAGCGGCTCGAGCCGCCAGCCGTTGATCAGCAGGATCACGAGCAGGAAGAGCGCCGCAACCAGCGCGCCGGAGACCAGCATCAGCGCGGCGTTGGCGCCGAGGTGCGGCCGCTCCAGAGGACGTGCCACGAGCGTGATCTGCAGTCCGTAGATCGCCGCGAGCGCGAGCAGGATGAGCGGCGCCTGCACGAAGAAGATCGACTCCCACCCGAACAGCTGCGTGAGGATCCCGCCCGCGGCGGGCCCACAGGCGGCGCCGAGGATCCCCGCTAGTGCCCAGACTCGCGCCGCAGGCGCGTCCGCGCCCATCGCCCCGGCCAGTAGCCCGAGCGCCGCACAGGCGACGGCGGCGCCCGCGACTCCCTGGACCGCGCGGGCGCCGACGAGCACGCCGAACGACGGTGCGACGGCGCACGTGAGCGAGGCGGCCGCGAAGACCACGGCGCCGGCGGCGAAGACCGGGACCGGGCGACGCCGGGCGGCGAACGCAGCGGGGAGCGCCGAAAGCGCGAGGGCGAGGTTGAACGACGTCAGCGCCCACGCCAACGTCTCGATCTCGACGTCGTACTGTCCGAGAATCTCCGGCAGCGCGATCGTGACGACCGACGAGTCGGCGAGGACGATCCCCACCGCGAGGCCCAGGAGCGCGATGCGTGTTCGCGCCGGCACCGGGTGGAGCCTAGCCCTCTCCCATACGATCCCGGCGTGTCGTTCGCATCTGTCGAAGACGTCGAACGTGCGCTCTCCGAGGAGTCGTACCTTCCCGACCGCGGGCTCGCGACGGCGGTCTTCCTCGCCGTCGCCATGCGGCGCCCGCTGCTGCTGGAGGGGGAGGCCGGCGTCGGCAAGACCGAGGTCGGCAAGACGCTCGCCCGCATCCTCCGCGCGGAGCTGATCCGGCTTCAGTGCTACGAGGGGATCGACGCGTCACAGGCGCTCTACGAGTGGGATTACGCCCGGCAACTCCTCTACGCGCGGGCACTCCAGGTGGGCGAGGTCGAGCCCGGCAAGCGCGTCGAGGAGCTGTACGGCGCCGACTTCCTCGTCGAGCGGCCTCTGCTCCGGGCGATTCGCTCGGGCGCCGGAGCCGTGCTGTTGATCGACGAGCTCGACCGGGCCGACGACGAGTTCGAGGCGTTCCTGCTCGAGGTGCTCTCGGACTTCGCGGTCACGGTGCCGGAGCTCGGAACGATTGCCGCGCCGGAGCCGCCGGCGGTCGTGATCACCTCGAACCGCACGCGGGAGCTCCACGACGCGCTCAAGCGGCGGTGTCTCTACCACTGGATCGAGTTCCCGGACCTGGAGCGCGAGGTGGCGATCATCCGGCTCCGCGCGCCTGACGTCTCGGAGCCGCTGGCGCGGTCGGTCGCGCATGCAGTCGCGCGGTTGCGCGAGCTCGACCTCGTCAAGCGGCCAGGTGCGGCCGAGGCGATCGACTGGGCGCAGGCGCTTTCCCACCTGGGCGCGGAGTCAGCGGACGGCGACCACGGCCGCGAGACGCTCGGCTGGGTGGTCAAGAACCGCGAGGATCTCGGCCGGGTCGAGCCGGTCCTCGCCGAGCTTCTCCGTGACTGACGCGGTCGGCGCCCTGACCGCCTTCGGGCGGGCGCTCCGCCGCGAGGGAGTACCGGTCGGCACCGGGAGGATCGCGTCCTTCTGCCGGGCGGCCGCGCTGCTCTCACCGGAGGACCTCTACTGGGCCGGACGCGCGACGCTCGTCGGCCGCCGCGACCAGATCCCGGTGTACGACCGGGTCTTCCGCACCTTCTTCGGCGTCGAAGAAGCTCCGGCTCCCTCACCCCACTCTGCCGACGCTGTCGTCATCGAGGAGGAGCTTGCGCTTGCGAGCCCGATCGAGCTGCTTCGGCACAAGAGCTTCGCCCACTGCTCGCGGGAGGAGCTCGAGCAGCTCGCCGAGCTCCTGGCCCAGCTGAGGCTGACCGTGCCGCGCCGCCGCACCCGCCGCTTCGCGTCGGCACGCTCGGGCGTCCCGGACCTGCGCCGGACGCTGCGGCGCTCGTTCCGGACCGCCGGCGAGCCCCTCGAGCGCCGCTTCCGCGCAAGGCGCCGTCGTCCCAGGCGGCTCGTCCTCGTCCTCGACGTGTCAGGGTCGATGGCCGACTACTCGCGGGCGCTGCTTGTCTTCGCGCATGCGGCTCTCCGGGCCGACCGGCGCTGGGAGGCGTTCTGCTTCGGCACGCGGCTGACGCGTGTGACGCGCGCGCTCGCCGTCGCGCGGCCGGACGACGCGCTCGACCGCGCCGCCGCCGAGGTCGTCGACTGGAACGGCGGCACGCGGATCGGCGAGTCCCTGAAGGGGCTGCTCGACGAGTACGGGCACCGGGGACTCGTTCGCGGCGCCGTCGTCGTGCTCTGCTCGGACGGCCTCGAGATCGGCGATCCTGAGCTCCTCGGCGAGCAGATGGCGCGTCTTCAGCGCCTCGCCAACCGCGTGATCTGGCTGAACCCGCTCAAGGGCGACGAGGCGTACGAGCCGCTCGCGCGCGGCATGCACGCGGCGCTGCCGTACGTCGACCTCTTCGCCGCCGGGCACAACCTGGCCAGCCTCGAAGAGCTCGGGTCCGAGCTCTCGCGGCTCGATCTGTCCTAGGTCACGCGGCCCGCTCGAAGGCCTTCCTGAGCGCGCGCTTCGCGAGCACGGAGGCGAGGTGCTTCCGGTATTCGCCCGACGCGTACGTGTCGCCCGAGACGTCCCCAAGTGACTCCGGCACCTTCTCGGCGGCTGCCGCGATCGCCTCCTCGGAGCCGGTGCCGCCGACGAGCGACTCGACCGCCGCGTCCACCGGAGGCGCCGTCAACCCGCCGACCGTCACACGGGCGCTCGTGCAGCTCCCGTTCTCCACGGTCACCACGGCCGCGACGCCGACGACCGCGTACCGCGAGGCCGGATGCGCGTGCTTCAGGTACGCGGCTCCGGTCCCGGCACCCGTGGCCGGCACCTTCACCGATGTCACGAGCTCTCCGGGCTCGAGCGCCGTCGCGAACATGCCGCGGAAGAAGTCGTCGGCGGCGATCTCTCGCTCGCCGTCGCTGCCGGTCGCCGTGATCGTGGCGCCGAGTGCCTTCAGCAACGTCGGGTAGTCGGCGCCCGGATCGGCGTGGGCGACGCTCCCGCCCATCGTGCCGCAGTTCCGCACCTGCCTGTCCCCGACCAGCGCCGCTGTTTCCGGGACGACCGGCGCGATCCCGATCGCAACCTCGGATGCCGCCACCGACGCGTGGGTGGCCAGCGCGCCGATCGTGAGGTCTCCGTTCCCCGAGATGCCGTCGAGGCCGGGGATGCCCGCCAGATCGACGAGTGCGGGCGGGTTCGCCAGCCGCAGCTTCATCATCGGGAGCAGGCTGTGGCCGCCGGCGATCGCCCGCGAGCCCTCGACCTCGCCGAGCAGGGAGATCGCCTCGTCGAGGCTCGTCGGCCGGTGGTACTCGAACTCGGCTGGACGCATCGTGTACATCACGCCTCCCTTCCGCCGTTTGCAGCTCGCATCGCCCGCCACACCCGTTCCGGTGTGAACGGCATGTCGAGGTGCCGGATCCCGAGCGGCGCGAGCGCGTCAATGACCGCGTTCGCGACCGCAGGCGTCGACGCGATCGTCCCCGTCTCGCCCGCGCCCTTGACGCCGAGCGGGTTGACGTCGGTCGGCGTCTCGGTGCGCTCGACCTCGAACGCGGGGAAGAAGTCGGCCTTCGGGACGGCGTAGTTCATCATCGAGCCCGTCACGAGCTGGCCGCTCTCGTTGTAGGCGCCGTACTCCCAGAGCGCCTGTGCGATGCCCTGGGCGATGCCGCCGTGCACCTGGCCGTCGACGATCATCGGGTTGATCACCTTGCCGACGTCGTCGACCGCGATGTAGCGCTCGAGCTTTACCTCGCCGGTCTCGGGATCGATGTCCACGACGGCGATGTGCGTACCGAACGGGAACGTGCAGTTCGGCGGGTCGTAGTAGGTCGTATCGTCGAGGAACGGCTCCTCGTTCTCGGGCAGGTCGTACGCGAGCGCGGCCGCTCCGGCGATCTCCTGGATCGTCTTCGCGTTGTCGGGAACGCCCTTGACGAAGGCCTTTCCGTTCTCGAAGACGATGTCGTCGGCGTCCGCCTCGAGCATGTGCGCGGCGATCCGGCGCGCCTTCGCCTTGATCTTCTGGAGGCTGTTGTAGACGGCGACCGCGCCGACGGCAGCACTGCGGCTGGCGTACGTGCCGTAGCCGAACGGTGTGTTCAGCGTGTCGCCGATCTCGACGGTGACGTCCTCGATCGGGATCCCGAGCTCGGACGCCACCACCTGCGAGACCGTGGTCGCATGTCCCTGGCCCTGCGGCTGCGTCCCGATCGTGACCGCCACCTTGCCGGTCAGGTGGACGCGGATGTTGGCGCTCTCCCACATCGAGGCGCCCCAGCCCTCGCCGACCGTTCCGATCCAGGCGGAGGGCGCCGCGCCGCAGATCTCGACGTAGGTCGAGAACCCGATCCCGCGGTAGCGGCCTTGCTTCCGGGCCTCCTCCTGCTCGCGGCGGAACTCCTCGTAGCCGAGGATCTCGAGCGCCCGGTCGAGCGCCTTCTCGTAGTCCCCCGTGTCGTACTTCAGACCCTTGAGGATGCCGACGGGGTCGTAGGGGAACGCGTCGGGCGGGATGAAGTTCTTGCGGCGCACCTCGACCGGGTCGAGGTCGAGCTCCCGCGCGACGAGGTCGACGGCGCGCTCGACGACGTAGGTCGCCTCCGGCCGGCCGGCGCCGCGGTAGGCGTCGACCATGCCGGTGTTCGAGTAGACGCCCAGCACCTGGCAGTGGATGTTCGGGAATCCGGTAGGCGCCGGAGAGCATCCGCCCGTAGAGCGTGGTCGGGATGCCGGGTGCGATCGTGGACAGGACGCCGCCGAGGTTCGCGTAGGTCTTCGTCTTCAGCGCCGTGATCGTCCCGTCGCGGTTCGCCCCGACCTCGAGGTGGGCGACGTGGTCGCGCCCGTGCGTGGTCGCGACGTAGTTCTCGCGCCGCGTCTCCATCCACTTGACCGGCCGGCCGAGCTTCTGGGCCAGGGCAGCCATGAGCACGTACTCGTGGTAGAGGAAGATCTTCGTGCCGAAGCCGCCGCCGACGTGGAGCGCGATGCAGCGCATCTTCGTCTCGGGGATCCCGAACACGAAGGCCGTCATCAGCAGCCGCATGATGTGCGGGTCCTGCGAGGTCATCCAGACCGTGTACTGGCCGGTGGCGGGCTCGTACGTGGCGGCCGCGCCTCGTGCCTCCATCGGGTTCGGGATCAGGCGCTGGTTGACGAGCCGCTCCTTGACGACGACGTCGGCCTCTGCCAGCGCCTTGTCCGTCCCCTCCGCGTCGCCGACCGACCAGTCCATGACGATGTTGCCGGGCGCGTTCTCGTGCAGTTGAGGTGCGCCTTCGGCTGCCGCCTCTTCGACGTCGACGACGACGTCGAGCGGCTCGTACTCGACGTCGATCAGCCCGAGCGCGTCCTCGGCCGCGTACTTGCTCTCCGCCACGACGGCGGCGACACCGGCGCCGGTGAACGTGACCCGGTCGATCTCGAGCACGCGCGGCGTGTTGACGAAGTTCTCGACGCCACCGGCCTGCCACGCACACGGCAGGGCGGGGAGGTCCTCGAAGTCCTTGCCGGTGAAGACCCCGACGACGCCTGGAGCGGCGGCCGCCTTCGTCGTGTCGATCGAGGTGATCCGGGCGTGCGCGTACGGCGATCGCAGGATCGACACGTGCGCCATCCCGTGCAGCTTGAGATCGTCGAGGTACTTCGCCGCGCCGGTGATCAGGCTCGGGTCCTCGACGCGCCTGACCGGCTGGCCGACGAGCTGTGTGGAGGCTTCCGCAGTCGTCGTCATCGCGCCACCCCTGCCGCCTCGTGGACGGCGTGCACGATGTTCTCGTAGCCGGTGCAGCGGCACAGATTCCCCTCGAGCGCGTGCCGGATCTCCTCGTCGTTCGGGTCCGGGGTCGCGGCCAGCAGATCGACGGTGGCCATGATCATCCCGGGCGTGCAGTAGCCGCACTGCAGGCCGTGCTTCTCGCGGAAGGCTTCCTGCACCGCATGGAGCGTCCCGTTCGAGGCCAGCCCTTCGATCGTCGTGACGGCCTTTCCGTCGGCCTGCACCGCCAGCACCGTGCACGACTTCACGATCTTCCCGTCGAGGTCGACAGTGCACGAACCGCACTGCGACGTGTCGCATGCGAGCTTCGTGCCGGTCAACCCGACGTGGTCACGGATGAAGTCGGCTAAGAGCGTTCTCGCCTCCAGGTCGGCTTCGCGCCGCACACCGTTGACGGTGATCGCTACGTCCATCGGCCCTCCCTCGGTCGTCGGCCGGCCTCGCGGCGAAAGAAACAACACGCCTCTTCCGGCGCCGAGGCGACTCTACGCCTCGCCTGTCCGGTTTTCCACGGCCACCCGCCCCGAGCGCTAGAGCCAAGCGAGCTCAGGGTTCGAGCCGAGCCCCCCACTCACCGTCGACGATCGAGAAGTGGTGCGCAATGAGACCCTGCTTGGCCGGATCGGAATGTGCGAGAACTGCGTCGTCAGCTATTCCGCGACAGGAGGGACGAATGCCCGTGAAGGAAGCAAGCCTGGCTGAGACCCCGTACGGCCGCTATGTCACGTCGGACGGCTGGTTCGTCCTCAATCTCTCGGAAGCGCTCGCGGTGCGCAACGAGGAGAAGGGTGGGGCGGTGTACCCGATCGAGGCGCGCGAGCATCCGTTCGGCGATTTCGGCGTGCACGTCCGCGTGCTCTCGCCGGGCGAGCCGAACGCGCTCTACCACTCCGAGGACGCGCAGGAAGGGTTCCTCGTCCTCTCGGGCGAGTGCACGCTGCTCGTGGAAGAGGAGGAACGACCGCTGCGGCAGTGGGACTACTTCCACTGCCCGGCCGAGACCCGCCACATAATCGTCGGCGCCGGCGACGGGCCGTGCGCGATCCTGATGATCGGTTCGCGCCCCGAAGTCGAGACGCTGCTGTACCCGGTGAGCGAGCTGGCGGCGAAGTACGGCGCGTCGGCCGCGAAGGACACCGACGAGCCGGACGAGGCCTACGCCGACTGGCCGGGCGAGTACGAGCCGGTGCGTCTTCCGTGGCCGCTCGAGCCCGACGCGAAGGGCTAGGGCGTTCCCTCGAGCCTAGGATGCTTCGACGTCGATCAGCCCGAAGCAGCGGGCCACGGCCGCGGTACGTGTGCTGACTCCGAGCTTGGCGTAGACGTTCTCGAGGTGCTTGCCGACCGTCTTTGGCGCGAGCCAAAGAAGCTGCGCGATCTCGGCGTTCGTCTTGCCGCGGGCGACCCAGGCGAGTACCTCGCGTTCGCGTGCGGTCAGCTCGATCCCTTCGTGTCTCTCTTCGAGCAGCAGGGCGCCGTCGGCTTGCTGCACCGTTAGTCGCCACTCGCCGCGACGTCGAAGCAGCGGCTTCGTGTCTCCCGACTCGAGCCACTCGACAAGCGCAGCCGGAAGCTGTCCGCCGCTCCTGGCCGGGAAGAACTCGCGGAGCAGGCGCTCCGTCGGGGGCGAGGCGAATTCGACCTCACCGCCGAGGCCGAGCAGGATCACTCCGCGACGGTCGTGCTCGTCCACGCGGTCGAGCTCGGCGAGCGCCGAGCTCAGCAGCCGACGCGTCCTCGCCGCGAGCCAGATCCGCGCGAGATGCGGCTGCAGCAGATCGAGGATGAGCCGGTCGCGCTCGCTGAAGTCGCGGCCGCCGCTGCGACCGAAGAGAAACGTCTTCGTGTGCCAGAGCGGCGAGGGAATCGCCACCTCGAGCTCGTACTCGACGTCGAAAGGTGCGAAGAAGTTGTCGTAGACCCAGGTCCGGTGCAGCTCGCGCTGGGTCAGGAAGTCGGAGAGCTTGACTGCACCGAAGTGTCCCTGCTGCTGGCCTTGGCAGAGCGGATGCTCGTCCAACAGCACCCGCCAGCGCGTCTCGTCGTCGAGCTCGACACCGTCGACTTCGTCGTCGGGCCGGCCGACAAGCAGGAGTCTCCGCCGGCGCACGCGATCGAGCTCGTTGTAGACCACCGTCTCGGCGGGGACCAGGCGGCCGAGCTCGGCGAGCAGGTCGGGCGTGAAGGGCTGATCGCCGCCGATGCTTTCCGCCTCGGCGACGAAGCGAAGCAGCTGCTCCGCGTCGCCTCTGGCGAGTGCAGCCATGCAACAAAAGATACGACGAATCTCGAATGGACTCCACTCCTGGCCCGGTGAGCTCGCGTGCCGGTGAAGGCAAGCACTCGTGCGGGAGTGAAGCGGGCTGTATGTCCTCTGTGTCTGTGCTCTTTGCGGTGACGAAGCCATCGTGTTGCTTGAATCCGGCGAAGCGTGGAAGCTCCAATCCCTTCATTGCCCGACCCGCGCAGGAAGAGGAAGTGTGATCCGAACGCGAGTCGTTCGAGCTTCCCTAGACGGTGGCTACTACTAGGTCGGTAGCTACTACTAGATCGTCTTGAACTGCTCGAACGGTTGCCGGCAGCTGCGGCAGTACCGAAGCGAGCGGCACGGTGTCGGGCCGAAGAGGTTCTCGAGCTTCGTGTCCGTCGAGCCGCAGTAGGGGCAGCGGAAGGCGCCCGTCTGGAGCTGGACGAGCTGCGGCCCTCCCGGCTCTCGCGGTGCCGGCGGAGCGAAGCCGGCGGCGCGCAGCTTCTCGCGCCCCTCGGGCGTGATGCGGTCGGTCGACCAGGAGTCGTCCGAGATCACCGCCACCTCCGGCTCCCCGCCGAGCTCGCGCACCTTCGCCGCCATCTGGTCGCGCATCACCTCGAGCGCCGGGCAGCCGAGGAAGGTCGGCGTGAACTCGACTCGCACGCGGTCGTCCTCGACGTCCACGTCCGCGCACGACACCGAGGTCGACGAGCGAGATGACCGGGATCTCGGGATCGGGAATCTCCGCGAGCGCGTCCCAGACCTGGGCCTCGGTCACCATGTCGCACCAGCCACCGAGCGCCGGACCGAGGTCATCTCCTCCCAGAGCACGCTGAACTCCTCGCCGGGCTCGCCGCGCTCCTCCCCCAGCCCCGCGAGCTCGTCGCAGCGCCTCGGCGAAGCGCGGCTCGTCGGCCAGCCGCTCCTGCCACATCTGCGCGTGGAGCCGGTGGTACGCCTCCTCCCGGTCGATCTTCGCCGCCAGGCCGGCGACGGCCGGGTCGTCTGACGCCTTCAGCGACTCGAGACGCTCCGCGTCCGCCGCCTCGTAGAGCACGTGCCGCGCGAGCGTCCGCGCCCAGTCGGGGACCAGCCGCAGCTCGGCGAGCCGCGAGTGGCGGTACTCCTCCGGCGACCGGTCGAACGCGAGCTCGTCGGCTGTCCCGCCCATCTCCTCCGCGACCAGCTCGTACAGCGCCCGCGCGTGCCCGATCTCGTTCTGCGCGATCGACGAGAACGCGACGTCCTCCTCGAGGAACGGCGCGATCCCCGTCCACTCGGAGTTCCGCCAGCCGAGGACGAGCTCGTCGTCAGCGATCGGCAGGAGCAGCCGTTCCCGCTCGCTCACGCGCCTCCTTCAGCTTCTCCTTCAGCGGGTAGCCGTCGACCCGGTGGTAGTTGCGCTGGAGCTCGTCGACGAACTCCTCGATGTGCAGCACCGAGTCTCGAGGCACGACCCACAGCGCCACCGACTCGCCGCGCCGGCCGTACTGCTCGCGGGCATACGCCTCGGCGAACGACGCGTCAGGCGCCGCGACCGAGCCGGCGTGGGCGAACGGCTGGCCCTTGCGCTCCTGCCTGAACACTTCGAAGACGATCACGCCGCTTCGGCGAGGACCGTGCGGCGCACCCACTCCGTCTCCGCGCGCGTCCTCTCACGCAGCTCGAGCCGCTCCTGGGTCATCGGGCCATGGCCGGTGACGACGTGCTTCAGCTCGTCCCAGTCCGGCTCGCTGAACTCCCAGACGCCGTCGTCGTCCTTGCGCAGCTTCGGGTCCGGAACGGTCAGCCCCAGCTCCCAGATCTGAGGGACGTAGCCGTCGAGGAACTGCTGGCGCGCCTCGCCGTTGCCCTGGCTCTTGATCCGCCAGACGAACATCGGGTCGTCCTCCTTCGGGATCGGGTTCCCGTGGAACTGCATCAGCGGGCCCCACCACCGGTTCAGCGCCTCCTGGACGAGCTCCCGCTGCTCGTCGGTGCCGTTCATCATCGTGAGGATCACGTCGCGGCCGTGGAGGATGTGGAACGACTCCTCCCAGCAGATCTTCTTCATGATCCGCGCGTACGGCGCGTACGAGCACTTGAGGAGCGCCTTCTGGCTGATGATCGCGGCCGCGTCCACGAGCCAGGCGATGACGCCGACGTCGCCCCAGGTCTTCGTCGGGTAGTGGAAGACGTTGTGGAACTTCGACTTGCCCGAGACCAGGTCGGCGAGGCAGTGCTCGCGCGGCTTGCCGAGGTCCTCGACGACGCGGTAGATCAGCTGCGCGTGGCCGACCTCGTCCTGCACCTTGGCGGTGAGGGCGAGCTTCCGCTGGAGCGTCGGCGCGCGGAGGATCCACTCCCGCTCGGGCAGGACGCCCATGAGCTCGGAGTTCCCGTGCATCTCGATGAACTTGATCAGCTTGGCCCGGTACTCGTCGGGCATCGGGTCGTCGGTCTCGACCTGGCCGCCGGACTGGACGTACTCGAGGAATTCTTGCTCGGTCATCTCGCCTCCGAAACGAACGATCGTTAGTGTAACCGCAGTATGGCGGGAAACGCGGTGAGAATCACTCTAGCCCGTGGTCGTACCACGGCGATCGGAGCTAACCCGCGAGGCCGCCCGCCTCTTCGCGGAGCGCGGCTACCACGGCACGTCGATCGACGCCCTCGCGAAGGCGCTCGGCGTGCAGAAGGGCTCGCTCTACGCGCACATCGACTCGAAGCAGGACCTCCTCTACGAGGCGATGAGCGAGGGCTCTCGCGCGTTCCACGAGGCGCTCGACGCGATCCCCGACGACCTCCCCGCCACCGACCGGATCAGGCTCGCGCTGCGCGCCCACCTCCGGGTCGTCTCCGAGCAGCTGGACGTCGCAACGGTCTTCGTCCGCGAGTGGCGCTACCTCGAGGGCGACCGGGCGGAGGAGTTCCTGGCCGAGCGCCGCCGCTACGAGGAGCGCTTCCGCGCGCTCTTCCGCGAGGGACGCGAGGCCGGGGCGCTCCGCACCGACCTCGACGACCAGGCCGCGGTGCTGCTCGTCCTCTCGGCAGCGAACTGGGCGTACACCTGGCTGCCGGCGGGCGCGGACACTGACGAGCTGGCCGACCGGTTCTTCGCGATCCTGCTCGACGGGATCCGCGGCTACTCGACGCCGTCCTAGCCGCACTTCCGGGGCTTTGCGCAGGCTTTCCGAGCCGAAGTTCCTTGACTTTGAGCGATAGACGTTTGAAGATCGCACCGGCCCCACACGGCGGGGCCAATCATCGTCGTCACAAGGGGAGGGAGATGCGACTCAAGTACCTAGCCGCGGCTGCGCTCGTAGCCGCGCTCGGTGTGATTCTGCTGCCCGGCTCCGCGATGCCCGTCGCCGAGATCCACGAACACGAAGGTCTCGCCGACTACGACATCCGGAGCGGGAAGATCGCGCCGACAAGTGCCCAGCGGGCACACGCGAAGCGCCTCGTCGGGCGCTCGAAAGTACGGTGGAACAGATTCGGCACGCCGTCGTCCATCGTGCGGCACGGCAAGTTCCTGGCCCGCGGCATCCGTGGGAAATCCGCCCCGGCGGCGGCCAGGTGGTACCTGAACCGACACAAGAGGCTCTTCGGGCTCGCTTCGCTCGACGGGCTCGTCCTCGACAACTCCCACAGGCTGACCGGGAGCAACGGCTATGCCGTCAGCTTCCGCCAGGTCTTCAAGGGCATACCGACCAGCGAGAGCGGTCTTGTCACAGTCGGCGTCGTCGGGAGCAAGGCGCGCGGCTGGCGCGTCGCGTACGTCTCGTCCTCGCTGACTCGGGCGACGACCCTCGCCGGGTCGGTCAGCCTCTCAGCAGCCGACGGCTGGGCCCGCGCGGCACGTGCCTCGAAGGTGAGCCGCTCGGTCGTCAACATCCTCACGAGGAAGCGGATGGGCGGATGGACCCGCCTGCGCGTCGCCGGTCTCGAGACGCCTCAGACCGTGCGGCTCGTCGCGTTCCCGACGATTCGCGAGGGCCTGCTGCCTGCGTACGAGGCCCAGGTCGTCGACAGCAAGGCCGGCAAGGCCTACAAGTCCTTCGTCGATGCACGGAACGGGCGGCTGCTTGCACGGCACAACCTCGTGCACAACGCCGCGTCGGGCCTGAAGCTCAACGCGGTGACGGTGACGCCGTTCAGTGGGACGCTGGGCCCGCAGGACGGATTAGCGGGTGCCGTGGTTCATCCCGCGTTCACGGTCGGCCCCGGCGTCCGCGCGGTCAGCGGTTTCGTGACCTCGACGAACCCGGGGACGGATCTCGTCATGGACTTCTTCCGGGTCGGACCGCCGGACGTCCTGCTGATCCACGCCGACGGCGGCTTCCAGCCGGAGGGGTTCCGCTATGCCCCGGCCGGCGGCGTACCGCCCGGCCAGTACTACGTCAGGATCTCGGACTTCCCGGGCGGCGGTGGCCCGCCGGAGCCGAGGACCTACAACGGGACGATCACCATCGACGACACTCCCGCCCCGCCCGCCTACTGGGCGAAGTGGAAGACGTTCCCGGCCCATCCGAACCCCGGCCCGTTCGGCAGCGGTAGCCAGATGGATCCGTGGGGCCGGCCGGCAACGGACATCCGCCAGACGTGGTGCTGGCGCGACACGGCGAATCCGGCCGAGTGCGATCGGGTCGTCGGCAACCTCGCGTCACGCGCGCCGTGGGATCACGACCTCGTCACCGATCTCCCGACGAACACGACGATGGGCAACAACGCGGAGACCGCGTCGAACTGGGCGCACCAGAGCGCCCCGCTCCCGCCGCGGTTCTCGCCGACCAGCCCAGTCCGTGACTACTCGTATCCATGGACGGATACGTGGAACCAGGCGGACTGCACAGGCGCCGGCCCGACGGCGGTGCACGGCGTCTCGCTCGACGTCTCGGCTGCGGTCACGAACCTGTTCGTGGCCCACAACCGGATGCACGACTGGGCCTACGGGCTCGGCTTCACCGAAACCGCGTGGAACGGACAGAAGCGCAACTTCGGGCTGACCGAGGCCTGGCAGCAGGGTGACCCGGTGACCGGGAACGCCCAGGCCGGCGCAGGACTGACGACCGCTCAGGCGTTCGCTGTCGGCGCCCGCAACAACGCCAACATGGCGACGCTGGCCGACGGCCTGTCGTCGATCACGAACATGTACCTCTGGCAGCCCTCGGCGGGCGCGTTCTACGGCCCGTGTGCCGACGGCGACTACGACATGCCGATCATCGGCCACGAGTACGGCCACATGATCGAGAACCGCATGATCGGGAAGGGTGGCACCCGGCAGGGCAACCAGGCCGGAATGATGGGCGAGTCCCACGGCGACCTGTTCGGGATGGAGTACGTCAACTCGAACGGGTTCGTCCCCGTTGCGGGCGAGAACCGGTACGCCGTCGGCGCGTATGCCACCGGCAACCAGTCCCGCGCGATCCGCAACTACAGCATGGGCATGCCGACCTCGGGCGGAATCCCGCAGCCGAGCAGGCAGCTGCTCGTCAACGCGCTGAACTACGGCGCGATGGGCTACGACGTCACGGGGCCGCAGGTCCACGCTGACGGCGAGATCTGGAGCCGGACGAACTTCAACGTCCGCGAGAACCTCATCGAGAAGTACGAGGACGACTATCCCGCGGACGACCAGGACCTCCAGACCGAGTGCGCAGAGGGCATCACGCCCGCACATCGGTGCCCCGGAAACCGGCGCTGGATGCAGCTCGTGTTCGACGCGATGCTGCTGATGCCGGTCAACCCGTCCATGCTCCAGGCTCGCGACGCCGCTCTGGCCGCAGACATGATGCGGTTCGGCGGAGCGAACCAGAAGGAGATGTGGCTCGGGTACGCAGAGGGCGGGATGGGCGTGAACGCCTTCACCGCCAGTGAGCAGGACCTGGACCCGATCCCTGACTTCGAGCCCGTGGGCACGAGGCCGGCGACGGTCACGTTCAGCGCCAAGAGCACGGACAACGATCCGGTGAACGCCCGGATCTTCGTCGGTCACTACGAGGGTCGCGCCACGCAGATCGCGGACACGAACCCCGCGACTGTTCCCGGCACGATCAACCTCGACGACACGGCGAAGTTCGCACCCGGGCGGTACGAGTTCGTCGCGGTCGCACCCGGATACGGACACGTTCGCTTCAGCGAGCGGTTCCGCTCGGGTGAGCGTGAGAAGATCAAGATCAAGTTCGCGCGGAACTGGGCGTCCTCGGCGTCCGGTGCGACGGTGACCGGCGACGACCAGGCTCCGCCTGTCGGCCCGGCCAGCCTCGCGAACCTGATCGACGACACCGAGGCCACCGTGTGGACCGCGGTTGCCGCCAACTGGACGGGCACGGCCACGCCGGGCGTTCCGGGCGGCAACCTCTCGGTGGACGGCAAGCAGGCGACGATCGACCTGGGCGGAACCGACGACGTTCGCGTCCGCTATGTCCAGGTCAGCGCCCACATCGGACCCGGCCACAGCCGCTTCGCGGCTCTGCGCCAGTTCGAGCTGTGGGCGTGCAACAGCGACGAGGGCGGGAACTGTTCGACGCCCGCAGGGTTCAGGAGGGTGTACACGAGCCCGCACGACGCCTTCCCAGGCGATCCTCCGCGGCCAGTGGCACCCCACCTCATCCTGCGGAGCTTCGACGTGCCCAACTTCGAGGCCACGCACGTCAAGCTCGTCGTGAAGACGAACCAGTGCACCGGCGCTCCCGGTTACCAGGGAGACCAGGACGCCGATCCGGCCAACAACCCGGACTGCGACACCAACGTGCCGGGCAACTCCGCGCGGAACTTCGTCCGTGCGGCCGAGCTCCAGGTGTTCAGCAGGTCACCGGACATCGACGACTAGGCGAAGACGCCTAGCGCCAACGAAGGGGGCCGGTTCGCCGGCCCCCTTCGTCGTTCAGGCCGTGCGTGGCAAGGTCTGGGCACCATGGCGAGGGTCCTGCTGGTCGTCAATCCGCAGGCGAGCGGCGTCACCGACGCCGCGACGGAGGCCGTGACCGCCGCGCTCGGCTCCGACGTCGTCGTCGCGCGCACGGAGCGGCACGGTCACGCGGTGGAGCTCGTCCGTGACGCGGATGCGGATGCGGTGGTGGTGTTCGGCGGCGACGGCGCCTTCAACGAGGCCCTGAACGGCCTCCGCGTCGACCTCCCGATCGGTCTGGTCCCCGGCGGCGGCTCGAGCGTGCTTCCGCGGGCGCTCGGCCTGCCGGGCGATCCGGAGAGCGCGGCTCGGCGCATCGCCGACGCGCTTCGCGTCGGCCGGACGGCCGAGGTCTCGCTCGGGCGCGTGAACGGCCGCCGGTTCGGGTTCTCGGCCGCGCTTGGATTTCCGGCGGAGGTCGTGCGTCGCGTCGACGACCTCGGCCGCGAGCGCTACGGCCGTCGGGCGCCGGACCGCATCTTCCTGACCACAGCCACCAAGCTGCTCGCAAGACGAGGTGGACGCATTCCGCCCGAGCTCGAGGTCGACGGCCACGGGCGGGCGTCCTTCGCGCTCGTGGCGAACGGCGATCCGTACACCTACCTGGGCCGCCTCCCCGTCCGGCCGACGCCGCTGGCCAGGTGGGAGGCCGGCCTGGACCTCGTCGCGCCTCGCACGGTCTCCCCGCTCGCGATCCCGCGCCTCGTCGCCGCGGCACTGACAGGGCGGACGCCGAAGGCGCGCGGCGTCCTCTACCTTCACGACGTGGACGCGATCGAGCTGCGGGCGGACCGACCACTGCCTCTCCAGGTCGACGGGGAGGACCTGGGCGACGTGGACCGCGCGGAGTTCTCGTCCGAGCCCAAAGCGGCGAAAATCCTCCGGTAGGCGTCTAATAAGGACCGTGGCCTCGCCCCCCAGGGACACCGGATTCGACCCGGTTCGCGCTCTCGGCGCCATCCTCGCCGTGCTGCTTCTGCTCGCCGTCGTGGCGCTCGCAGCTTCGGCCCGCGGGCCTGCGACGGGAGGCGCCGGCCGCGACCTCGCCGATCCGCTCGCGACGCTGCTCTTCGTGCTCGGCGGCGTCTGGGTGGCGGCGCTCCTCGTCGCCTCGCCCTTGATGACCGGTCTGACGCTGACCGGCGGGGAGCCGAAGCAGCGCAGGTGGCACGGCAACGTGCTCGCGGGGGTCTTCTTCCTCTCGTTCGTCCTCGCCGGGATCGCGGCTCTGCGGAAGCTGCGGCCGGGGGACGGCGACGACGACGGACCCGCGGCGAGCACCGGCCAGACCGGGACGACCCCGGACGACGTCGGCCGTGTTCCGACCATCGACCCCGCCTCGATCGACTGGCTGGTCGTCGGACTGGTCTTCGTCGCCGCCCTCGTGGGCTTCTCGATCCTCGCCGCCGTGCTCGTCCGGCCGCAGGGCCGGTCGCTGCCGGAGCTCGAGGCGCGCAAGGAGCTCGAGCGGATGCTCGACGAGACGCTCGACGACCTCCGCCGCGAGCGCGACCCGAGACGGGCGGTCATCGCCGCCTACGCGCGGATGGAACGCTCGCTCGGCTCCTACGGGCTCCCGCGTCGGGCGGCCGAGGCACCGCTCGAGTACCTCGGACGCGTGCTCACGGCGCTGACCGGAAGCGCGGCGGCCGCCCGCCGGCTGACGCGCCTCTTCGAGCGCGCGAAGTTCAGCGAGCACTCGATCGACGCGAGCATGAAGGAGGACGCGATCGCAGCCGTCGGCGCCGTGCGCGACGAGCTGCGCGCCCTGACCGTCACATGAGCCGCAAGCTCCTTCCGATCCTCGGCTTCGGGCTGCTGGCGACCGTTGTCGCGGCGGTCGCTCTCGTCGCTGCCCCCGAGCGGCGCGACCTGATCCTCGACCTCTACGTCCTGGCGCTCGGCGGGATCGCCGTGATCCGGCTCGTCGGGCTGACCCGGCGACGCCGCCATGCCGGGCGAGCGCTCGGAGTTCGACGACGCGCTCGAAGCGACGCACCGGCCGTCCGTGCGGATCGCGGAGCGGGACAAGCTGGCGCGCGAGGTGCAGCTCGGCATGCAGACCGCGTTCGACCTCCACTACCGGCTCCGCCCGACGCTCGTCGAGATCGCGCGCAACCGGCTCGCGGGCCGCGGGATCTCGCTCGAGAACGAGCGGCGCGCGAGGGCCGTCCTCGGCGACGAGGCGTGGGAGCTGCTGCGGCCCGATCGGGAGCCGCCACGGAACCGGAACGCGCCGGGCATCGGAACCGACGACCTCGGCCGCCTCGTGGGCGCGCTTGAGAGGATTGAGTGATGCACGCAGAGGAGTTCGGCGAGCGCTGCGACCTGATCCTGGGCGAGGTCGAGCGCGCGGTGGTCGGGAAGCGGGACGCGCTGGAGCTCGTCCTCCTCGGGGTGCTCGCGGACGGCCATGTCCTGATCGAGGACTACCCGGGCCTCGCGAAGACGCTGATCGCGCGCTCCTTCGCGCAGGTGACGAGCATGGAGTTTGCGCGGATCCAGTTCACGCCGGACCTGATGCCGTCGGACGTCACCGGCGCGTCGATCTTCGACCAGCGCACGACCGAGTTCGAGTTCCGGCCGGGCCCGGTCTTCACCAACCTTCTCCTCGCCGACGAGATCAACCGCGCTCCGCCGAAGACGCAGGCGGCGCTGCTGGAGGCGATGCAGGAGCGGCAGGTGACGAGTGAGGGCGTGACGCGCCCGCTCGACCGCCCGTTCCTCGTCCTCGCGACGCAGAACCCGATCGAGTACGAGGGCACCTATCCGCTGCCCGAGGCGCAGCTCGACCGCTTCTTGCTCCGGATCGGTGTCGGCTACCCCGACAGGGACGAGGAGTGGCAGATCGTCGAGCGGCGCATGGAGCGGGAGACGGACGAGGTCGTGCTCGGTCCGGTCGTGAATCGCGACCAGCTGCTCGAGCTCCAGGGCGCGCTCGAGGGCGTCCATATCGCCGAGTCGGTCGGCTACTACATCGTCGACGTCGTCGCTGCGACGCGGTCCGCGTCCGCGGTCGAAGTCGGAGCCAGCCCGCGCGGGACGCTGGCGATCCTCAAGCTTGCTCGCGGTCGGGCGCTCATGGACGGCCGCGACTTCGTGACGCCGGACGACGTGAAGGCGGTCGCCGTGCCCGCGCTGGCGCACCGGCTCACGCTGCGCCCGGAGCTCTGGGTGCAACGGATCCCGGCCGAGCAGGTCGTGCGCGACATCCTCGAGCAGGTCCCGACTCCGGCCGCCGAGGACGTCACGCAAAGCGAAGCATCCGGACGCGCCGGCGGAGCCGGCACGTCCTCGGTCGGCGCCGCCGAGTCGGCGCCTTAGGGTGACGCGGACCACCTCGCCGAAGCTGCCGGCGTACGCCGGGCTGGCCGCGTTCGGGCTCCTCGCGGCCGTCGCGCTCGGCCGGCCGGAGCTCGCGGTGCTCGCGGCGCCGTTCGCACTGATCCCCGCCCTCGGGCTGCCACTCGCGCGGGAGCCGTCCCTGCGCGCCTGGTCGACGCTGGCCTCCGAGCGGACGGTCGAGGGCGCCACGGTCGGCCTCGAGCTGGAGCTCCGCGCCGAGGCGGCGGTCCCGCACGCCGAGGTCGCGCTCGTGCTCCCAGAGGGCGCGCGTGCGGTCGACGGCCCGAACCCGGCGCTCGTTCGCATCGGTCCCGGGCAGACCGTCGAGCTGGCGTGGCAGATCGAGTGCGGCCACTGGGGCGCGTTCACCCTCGGGCAGGCGGCGATCCGGAGTCGAGACGCCTTCGGTCTCTTCGTCTACGAGCAAGTGGTGGGGGCCCGAGCGCCGCTGAAGGTCTATCCGTCGGCGGAGCGACTCCGGTCCGTGCTTCGGCCGCTCGAGACGCAGCCCTCAGCGGGGAACCAGGTCGCGCGCGAGCGCGGCGACGGCATCGAGTTCGCCGACCTCCGTCCGTTCGTTCACGGCGACAGGCTCCGGCGGGTCAACTGGCGCGCGACTGCGCGGTCCGGCGAGCTCTGGGTCAACGACATGCACCCGGAGCGCAACACCGACGTCGTCATCTTCCTCGACACCTTCGTCGAGGCGCGGCGCGAGGACCAGGGCACGCTCGACCTCGCGGTTCGCGCGGCGGCGACGCTGGCGGAGCGCTACCTCGCGCACCGGGACCGGGTCGGGCTCGTGGCCTTCGGCGGGATCCTGAACTGGCTGACACCGGCGACCGGGATCGTCCAGCGCTACCGGATCGTCGACGCGCTGCTCGACGCGGAGATCATGCTCAGCTACGCCTGGAAGGACATCGACGTCGTTCCCCGCCGGACGCTGCCGTCGCAGGCGCTCGTCGTCGCCCTGTCGCCGCTACTCGACGACCGCGCGCTCGCGGCACTGGCCGACCTGCGGCGCCGCGGCTTCGACCTCGCCGTGATCGAGATCTCGCCCGTGCCGTTCGCCCCGCACGTTGCGGAAGAGTCGGATCCGCTGGTGGAACGGCTCTGGCTCCTCCGACGGGCGGCGAGGCGGACGGCGTTCCACGCACTCGGCGTGCCTGTTGTCGAGTGGCGCGAGGGCGAGGCACTTCAGTCGGCGATCGGGGAGGTGACAGCATTCAGGCGGGCCGCGCATCTCGCACGCCGCTAGTCACGGGCGTCGCCGCCGTGCTGACGGCTGCGCTCGTCGGCGCCTCCGCCGTTGCGGCGGCGGGCGAGCTCCGGCTGCTGGCCGCGGGCTTGTCGGCGAGCGCGACTGCCGTTCTTGCGGCGGGCCTCTGGCGTGGACGGTCGATCGTCGTCCCGTGGGTCCTGCTGGCGCTCGGAGCCGCCGCGGCCGCGTCGTTCGCCGACGGCGGCGACCCTGCGCGCTCGCCGCTCTTCGCCGCCGGGCTGATCGCGGTCGGGGAGCTCTCGTACTGGTCGCTGGAGACCCGCCTGAGCCAACCGGCCTCGCCCGGGATCGCCGCCCGGCGGGTCGCGCTCCTCTCCGCGCTCGTGGCCGGCTCGATCGCGATCGGCGCCGTGCTGGTCTCGGTCGCGCGGATCGACGTGGGCGGTGGGCTTGCGCTCGAGGGAGCAGGCGTGGCGGCCGCGGTGGCGCTCGCCGCAGCCGTCTACGGGCTCAGCCGCCGCGCTGCCTGACCTCGGGTAGATTCGCGGCTGCCATGGCGCAAGTCTTGCCCGACGAGCGCGAACTGCGCCGTGTCATCGGCGACGGCGAGGGCATCCCGGACCGCGAGGTCGAGGGGCTCGACGAGAGCGACCTGATCGAGCTCTACCGCTCGATGATCACGCTGCGCACCTACGACGAGCGGTCGGTCGTGTACCACCGCCAGGGCCGGATCGGCACCTACGCGATCTTCTGGAACCACGAGGCGATGCAGGCCGGATCCGTCTACGCGCTCGAGCGCGAGGACTGGATCTTCCCGAGCTACCGCGAGTCCGCGATCGGGCTCCTGCGCGGGATGCCGGTCTCGACCGTCCTCTCCTGGTGGCGTGGGCACCCGGTCGGCTGGTGGAACCCGCTCGACTACAACGTTGCGTCGATCTGCGTCCCGATCGCGACGCACGTCCCGCACGCGGTGGGTCTCGCGTGGGGGAAGAAGCTGCGCGGCGAGCGGGCGGTCGCGATTGCGTACTTCGGCGACGGCGCGACCTCCGAGGGCTCGTTCCACGAGGGCGCGAACTTCGCCGGCGTCATGAAGGCGCCCGCGATCCTCTTCTGCAACAACAACCAGTGGGCGATCTCGACCCCGGTCTCGGCGCAGACGGCGGCGGAGACGCTGGCCGACAAGGCGGCGGGCTACGGGATGCCGGGCGTGCGCGTTGACGGCGGCGACGTCCTGGCGGTTTACGAGGCGACCCGGACGGCAGTCGAGCGCGCGAGAGCCGGCGAGGGGCCGACGTTCGTCGAGGCGGTCACCTACCGGACAGCGCCGCACGCCACCGCCGACGACCAGGCCGCGTACATCGACCTCGAGCGCGTGGAGGAGGAGAAGCGCAACGAGTGCGTCGGCCGCTACGAGCGCTATCTGCAGCGGCTCGGCGTCCTGACGGACGAGCGCGCCGAGGAGATCCGCGCTGAGGCGCTCGAGCGGATGCGCGAGGGGATCGCAGCTGCCGAGGCCGAGCCGCCTGCCGGGCCGGAGCTCCTGTTCGAGCACACATTCGCGAACCCGCCTGCGTCCTTCGCCGAGGAGCTCGCCGAGCTCCGGAGGTTGCTGCCGTGAGCGAGAGGCTCCTCGTCGAGGCGATCAACGACTGCTTCCACGTCGAGCTGGAGCGGGACGACAACGTGATGGTCATGGGCGAGGACGTCGGCCGCGCCGGAGGCGTCTTCCGGGCGACGGCAGGGCTGCGCGACCGCTTCGGCGCCGACCGCTGCGTCGACACGCCGCTGGCCGAGGCGGGGATCCTCGGCACTGCCATCGGCCTCTGCATGGCCGGGTGGCGGCCGGTCTGCGAGATGCAGTACGACGCGTTCAGCTACCCGTGCCTCGACCAGCTGATCACGCACGTCGGGCGCTACCGCTGGCGCACGGGCGGCGCGATGGAGTTTCCCGTCACGATCCGCATGCCGTACGGGGGCGGCGTGCGGGCGCCGGAGCTCCACGACGACTCGCCGGAGGCCTACTACGCGCACACGCCGGGCGTGAAGGTCGCGATCCCGTCGACACCGGCGGACGCGAAAGGCCTGCTGGCGTCGGCGATCCGCGAGCCCGACCCGGTCGTGATCCTCGAGCCCAAGCTCCACTACCGGACGATGCGCGGTGAAGTGCCGGACGGGGAGTACACGGTGCCGCTCGGGCAGGCG
Organism: uncultured Actinomycetes bacterium; assembly: GCA_963847235.1. Lineage (GTDB taxonomy): Bacteria > Actinomycetota > Thermoleophilia > Gaiellales > Gaiellaceae > JACDAN01. Next base: position 184,127 of record CAWJYU010000014.1, read on the forward strand.
CGGCTCGCGCGGGAAGGGACGGACGTCTCGCTCGTCGCCTACGGCTCGATGGTGCCGCTGTGCGAGCAGGCCGCCGACGGGCTGGTCGACGAGGCGAGCGTCGAGGTCCTCGACCTCCGGACGCTGAAGCCGCTGGACGAGGAGGCGCTGCTCGCCTCGGCTGCCAAGACCGGCCGGGTGGTGATCGTCCAGGAGGCGCCGCGCACCGCCGGCTTCGGCGCCGAGCTGGCGGCGATCCTGGCGGAGAAGGCGATCCTCGATCTCCGCGGGCCGGTGATCCGCGTGACCGGCTACGACGTCCCGTACCCGTACTGGCAGATCGAGGACGCGTACATGCCGTCGGTCGAGCGGGTCACGGACGCGGTCCGCAAGCTGCTCGAGTTCTAGGTGCGTCAGAACGCTCGTCTGGCGCGGGATCGACGAGCCGCGCATGGAGATCGCCGCGCCGAGGTGGTCGACGGGGTCCTAGCGCGCCTCGGGTACCCAGATCGGCGTGGCGTACGAGCTCCGTTACGAGCTCGAGCCCGGCCGGCTTCGCGCGCAGGTCGTCGACGGGTCGAGCCTCGACATCGGACTCGACGGCACGGACTTCTTCGATCTGGCGACCTCGCCGCTCTTCAACTCGCTGCCGATGCTGGCCGGGCTCGACGAGGCGACGGACTTCGTCATGACGTTCGTCGACGTGCCGTCTTGGAGGTGTCGCGCTCGGAGCAGCGCTACGAGCCCTTGGGCGAGCGACCGATGCGGTACAGCTCGGGCGACTTCGTCGCCGAGATCGAGTTCGACGACGACGGGTTCGTCACGCGGTACCAGCACCTCGCCGAGCGGGTGAGCTGATGGCCCTTCACGAGCTGCCGTGCGAGCCGTGGGCGCTGCACGGGCATTTCTCGCGCGACCTCGAGCCGGTGTTGACCGTCGACTCCGGCGACACGGTTCGGATCTCGACGCCGAACCACGCCTGGGAGGTCGAGCCGGACGAGCACGTCGTTGCTCGGAGCCCGGAGATCGACACCGGCCACGCGCTGGCCGGGCCGATCGAGGTACGGGGTGCGAGGGCCGGTCAGACGCTCGTCGTCCGCATCGAGGAGGTACGGCCCGCGCACTGGGGCGTGACGCACGGCGGCGAGAACCACGCCGTCTACTGGGACCTCCGCGCCGGGATCGGACGCGCACTCGACCGCGAGCTCGACCTGAAGCCGTTCCTCGGGGTCATGGGCATGCCGCCGCCGGAGCCCGGCGTCCACTCGACGATCCCGCCGCGGCGCTGGGGCGGGAATCTCGACTGCAAGGAGCTCGTCGCCGGTTCGACGCTCTACCTTCCGATTCCGGTCGACGGTGCGCTCTTCTCGGCCGGCGACGGGCACGCCGCTCAGGGCGACGGCGAGGTCTCCGGCACCGCGATCGAGACGCCCGCGCAGGCTCGGCTCACGCTGGACGTCGACGAGGAGCTACGGCTCGAGTGGCCAGTCGCTCGCGTCCGGGGCGCCTGGCTCACGTTCGGCCTGGACGAGCATCTCGGGCGGGCGGCGAAGATCGCCGTCGACGGGATGGTGGCGCTGATGGGCCGGGAGCTCGGGGTGACTGGCGGCGACGCGCTGGTCCTGGCCAGCGTCGGTGTCGACCTCCATGTGACCCAGGTGGTGAACGGGACGCTGGGCGTCCACGCCGTCCTGCGGGACGACGCCTTCCGCGTGTGAGCGAACGGCTCCGGCTCTGGCTCGAGCGCGGCCCGTCCGGCTACTACCTGCGCGACGCGGCGACGGGCGAGCCGGTGCGCTGGGAGGACGAGCGGATCCGCGTCGTGCCCGCAGCCGGCGTGTCCTTCCGGCCCGAGTCGCTTCCGGACCCGTCCTTCGAGCCGGGCCGCCGGCTCGCGCTCGTCCCGGAGCCGGAGAACGAGCACGATCCGAACGCCGTCGGAATCTGGAACGAGGAGCGGACGCTCCAGGTCGGCTACGTGCCGCGCGAGGTGGCGCCGGAGCTTCGCGGCGACGAGCAGGCCGTGTCGCTCTGGCGCGTCGAGGCCGGTCTCCGCGTGCTGATCGCGCCGGCCGACGCGTGGATCGCGACGCCACGCTCGTGAAGCTCACGATCCGCCCGGCCACCCCGGAGATGTTCGCCGACCTCCGAACCTGGCGGTACGAGCCTCCGTACGACTTCTACGACGGCGATGCAGAGCCGGTGCGCAATCCGGAGCGGTGGTACGAGGCGCTCGACGAGGCCGGCGCGCTTGTCGGCAACTTCTACTTCGAGGAGAAAGGCGACGCGGTCGAGATCGGCCTCGGCCTCCGTCCGGAACTGACAGGCCGCGGGCTCGGGCTCGAGTTCCTGCGGGCCGGCATCGAGTACGTCAGGGCGCGATTCGACGCCGAGCGCGTCATCCTCAACGTCGCAGCGTTCAACGAGCGGGCGATCAAGGTCTACGAGCGAGCGGGGTTCCGCGAGACCGGGCGCCACACCCGGCAGTTCGACCGGTGGGGAGACGTCGAGTTCGTCGAGATGGAGCAGGCCGCCGAGCGCGGGTAGGTTTCGCCGGCCATGGCCTACGAGTTCAAGCTGCCGGATCTCGGCGAGGGACTGACCGAGGGGGAGATCGCGCGCTGGCTCGTCGAGGAGGGCCAGGAGATCGCCGAGGACGACCCGCTCGTCGAGGTCCAGACCGACAAGACGACCGTGGAGATCCCGTCGCCGGCCGCGGGGAAGGTCGCGAGCATCCTGGTCGAGGAAGGCAAGGTCGTCCCAGTCGGGACCGTGCTCGTCGTGATCGGCGAGGACCGAGCGGCGCCTGCGGCCGAGGAGCAGCCGCGGGCGGAACCGGCGCCTGCGCAGGAGGCAGCACCGAGGACGCCGACGCCCTCGAATCCGTCGCGAGTCCGCGCGACTCCGTTGATCCGGAAGATCGCGCAGGAGCTCGGCGTCGACCTCGCGGAGGTCGACAGCACCGGGCCGCAGGGACAGATCACCGAGGAGGACGTGCGGCGCGCCGCCTCGGGCCCGTCGGAAGGTCGGCGTGAGCCGCTGCGCGGCGTCCGCAGGCTGATCGCAGAGCACATGGCGCGCGCCCACCAAGAGGTGGCCCCGGTGACCTGGGTCGAGGAGTGCGACTTCGGAGCCGTCGACCTGAAGCTCCTGGTCCCGACCGTCCTGAAGGCGACGGCCGAGGCGCTGCAGGAGTTCCCCGAGCTCAACGCACGGCTCGAGGGCGACGAGATCGTCTACCTCGACCGCTACGACCTCGGGCTGGCCGTCCAGACCGATCAGGGGCTCGTCGTGCCGGTTGTCCGTGGCGTCGACTCCAGGTCGATCGAGGAGCTCGACGTCGAGGTACGCCGCCTCGCCGACGCTGCCCGTGCCGGCTCGCTCACCGCCGAGGAGCTCCGCGGCTCCACCTTCACCGTCACGAGCGCGGGAAAGCTCGCCGGCCTGTTCCAGACTCCGATCGTGAACCACCCCGAGGTCGCGATCCTCAGCCTCGGACGGATCGCCGACCGGCCGGTCGTCCGGGACGGCGAGATCGTCGTGCGGCCGGTCGGCTACGTGGCGCTGACGTTCGACCACCGCGTCGTCGACGGCGCCCGGGCGGCGGAGTTCGGACTTGCCGTCCTCCGCCGCCTCGAGCAGCCTGCCGCGACTTAGTTAGTCGTCGTCGTCGTCACCGCGGATCTGACCGCGGATCTCACCGCCGGGTGCACGCGGGGAGGTATGGACGTTGGCGTACGTCTCGCCCTTCCGCATTGCGCGCAGCAGGTCGGCGAAGTTGCCCGGCCTCGACACCCTGGCCGTGCAGGGCAGTGATGTCAGCCGCTTCGATCGTGCCGTTGACCGTGGCCGTGGGACCGGCCGGACACGCAGGCTGCGTCGTGCCGCCACAGAGCCAGGCGCTGATCCCGCCGCTCTCGTGACGAGAGCCGATGTGGATGTGGGCCTGGACGACGTTCGTGCCCTCCAGGTTCCTGTACTTCAGCCTGAAGCTGATCTGTGTCGCGCTCTCGACCTCGGCCTTGAACGAGCCCGTGCCGGTCGTGACCTGCGACGGATCCTCCTCCCACCCGTTGAGCTGGCGGAGAAGTCCTTGTCGCCTTTGCCGTGGCCTCGGTCGGCGAAGGCAACCGCGGAAACGGCGAGCACGCCAACGACGACGGCGAGCCCGAGGAGTACAACCTTCCTCATCTCCCCTCCTTGGTCGGTTCAACAAGCCTACGACAGATCACGTTAATCAGATCGGTCGTAGAGGTGCGCCGAAGGGTCATGGGGACAGGACTAATCCTGCCCCCATCAACCCGTGGTGCCTGCCGCGACCTACCTAGTCGTCGTCACCGTCGTCGGCGAACGGTGGCGGGCCTGTGTACTCCCTCTGATCCCGGTCGTTGATCTGACCGCGGATCTCGCCGCCCGGGAAGCGGTTCGAGTGGACGTTCGCGTACGTGTGGCCAACCTTGACGGCCGCCTTGAACTCCTCCCAGGCTCCGGCTTCGATCCCGCGATCCCCAGCAACCGGGTCGCCCTGGATGTCACCGGCGATGATCGTGCCTCGCACCGTTCCTCCGGTGTTCGGAGGACAGACCGGCAACGGCGGTGTCCCACCCGGCTGCCGCGCCGGAGGACCGGGCGGCGTCGGTGCGGCGGCGGGGTCGCCGTCACACAGCCACACTTCGATCGGCCCGTTGGTCGAGCGTTGAGCGAAGTGGATGTGCGCCTGCGTGACCGGTGTCTCGACATCGCGGTAGCTCAAGACGTAGTCGGCCGTCATGTCCTTGTTGAACTTGATGAAGAAGCTGCCGATGCCGGTCGTCGAGACCGACGTGACTTCCTGGTACCCGTTCATCCGGGCGCCGTTGTGGCCGCTTCCGTCGTCGTCGTGCGCTGTCGCCACGGCACCGACCCCCAGAACGCCGAGCGCGACAAACACGAGGATGACAACCTTCCTCATCTCCCCTCCTTGGTCGGTTGGTGGGAGGTACGAAAGGTGCGGTCAATCGGTTCGCGCAAACCCTTCTAGAGAGGCGCGGAACGGCTCCCTGCGGCTAGGAGCCGCCCCGCATATGAGGTTTCCCCCCGTTCCCCGGCGGCCGAAACCTCCATGCGTAGACTGGCCGCCAGATGGCCGACGTCTACTGGATCGGAGTGTTCCTGGGCCTTGGGGTCGGCATCGGGATCCTACTCGCCGGTCTGCTCGGCGGCACCAGGGCCGGCCTGCTCGCCGCGATCGCGCTTGCCGCCGTCGCGGGGTTCGCACTGGGGATCTGGCTCGGCGACGAGCCCGAAGCGGCGGCCGGCGCGCTCGGCGGCATCTTCGGCGCCGCCTCAGCAGGGGAAATCGTGCGCGGCGCGCTCAGGCGCGGCGGCGCTCGCCTGGGAACCGCGCTGCTGGTCGCCGGTGTGGCCGTGGCGATCGGCGCGCTCGCGTTCGTACCGCTTGTGGGCTATCTCGAGTTCCTCGGCCTGCCCTTCCTTGCCGTTCGGCTGCGTCGGCGCCAGCCAGAGCGCTACGCCGGCCTGCGCACGCTGGCCGACTGATGCCCCGCAAGCTGATCCTCGTCGTCATCGACGGGCTCACGCCGGAGGTCTTCGAGCAGGCGGTCGAGCGGCGCTCCGCACCGACGCTCGCCTCGCTCCACGACGCGGGCAGGTACGGCCGGGCGGTGTCGACCTTCCCCTCTCTGACTCCGGTCTGCATGGCGACGCTTGCGACCGGCGCGCACCCCGATGTCCACGAGATCCCGCATCTCGTCTGGTACCACCGGGGGGAGGCGCGGCTGGTCGAGTACGGCTCGTCCTTCGGCGCGATGCGCGCGGCCGGGACACGTCGCGCGATCCGCGACGCGATCGTCGAGATGAACGCCCACCATCTCTCGCGCGAGGCGGCGACCGTGTTCGAGTCGCTCGAGGATGGGGGCCTGACGGCGGCGGCCGTGAACACCCCGTGCTACCGGGGCCGGACGCGCCACGTTCCGACGGTGCCAGGGCTCGTGCGCCCCGTGGACGGGCCGCGACGGTTCTTCTATTTCAGCCTCTTCGAGTCGGACGTCACCGGCGCGCCGCTTGCGATCCGCACGCGCACGGGTGGGTCGATCGACGCGTACGCCGCAGCGGTCGGCCGGTGGCTCGTGACGCGCGACGGCTTCGACTTCCTCTTCTATTACCTGCCCGACTACGACTACGCCTCGCATGCGCTCGGCCCCGGTGGCGCCGAGGAAGCGCTGGGGCGCAGCGACCAGGCGGTCGGCGCCCTGGTGGAGGCGGCCGGCGGCCTGGACGAGTTCCTCGAGCGGTACGCCGTCGTCGTGTGCTCGGACCACGGCCAGACCCACGTCGACCGGGCCGTCCGCCTCCAGGAGTCGCTCTCGGACATCCCCGGCACGCTCGTCACGGCCTCGAACCGGGCCGGCATGGTGTACGTCTCGGGCGATGCCGAGGCGAGGACCGTCGCCGAGCGGCTGGCCCGCACGGACGGCGTCGACGTCGCAATCTTCGCGGAGGACGGCGAGGCCATGGCGCTGCGGGACGGCGGCGAGCTCCGGCTCGACGCGTCGGCCGACGGCTGGCAGGGTCGCGCGCTTCGGGCACTCAGGAACCCGAACGCCGGCGACGTGCTCGTTTCTGCGTCCGAAGGCGTCGAGTTCGCCGACCTCGGGGGCCGCCACCACGCCGGCGGAGGATCGCACGGATCGCTCCTCGAGGGCGACTCACTGGTTCCGATGCTCGCCGTCGGCGCCGGGGAGCCGCCGCCCGGCGACATCGCCGGCGTCGCGCCGTTCGTCCTGCGCCACTTCGGGATACAAGCTCCCGCGTATGCCCGCGCCGCCTGAAGCCGAAGCCCGTCTCCGCCGGATGGTCGACGAGCAGCTGCGCGGCCGCGACATCGCGGACGCCCGGGTGCTCGAGGCGATGGAGCACGTCCCGCGCGAGGCCTTCGTCCCGGACGACCTCCGCCGCCGCGCCTACGACGATGTGGCGCTCCCGATCGGCTCTGGCCAGACGATCTCGCAGCCGTACATGGTCGCCAGGATCCTGGAAGAGCTCGGCCTCGACGGCGACGAGCACGCTCTCGATGTCGGCACCGGCTCCGGCTACCAGGCCGCCGTGCTCGCGCAGCTCGCGAAGGATGTGCACTCAATCGAGCGGATTCCGGAGCTCGCCGAGCAGGCGCGGAAGAACCTCGAGGCGGCGGGCATCGACGACGTCAGTGTCCATATCGGCGACGGATCGCGCGGCCTGCCCGAGCACGCTCCGTACGACGCCATCGCGGTGGCCGCGGCCGCGCCCGGCTTTCCGAACGCGCTCTACGAGCAGCTCAAGGTCGGCGGCCGGCTTGTCGTCCCGGTCGGAGGACGCCGCGGCCAGCGGCTCGAGGTGATCGTGCGGAGCCCCGAGGGACCGGCGGTCATCCGGTCGGTCCCGTGCCGCTTCGTCCCGCTCGTGGGCGAGGAGGGGTTCGAGGGGTGAGCGACGCCCGCGCCCGGGTCGTGATCCGCGGCCGGGTGCAGGGAGTCTTCTTCCGCGCCGAGACGAGGGACCGTGCCCGGTCGCTCGATCTCGCCGGGTGGGTCCGCAACAACCCGGACGGAACCGTGGAAGCTGTGTTCGAGGGCGACCGTAACCGGGTCGACTCGATGCTCGACTGGTGCCGCCGCGGGCCGTCGCTGGCCCACGTCGACGATGTCGAGGTCGAGTGGACGGAACCGCGGGACGAGCACGGGTTCGCGACGCGCTGAAGCGGGAACGACTGCTTCGATGGAAGAGCTGCTGCAACGGCCGGTGACCCTGCACGGGGTCCGGATCGGACACGTCCTCGACGTGATCCTCGAGGCAACCGAGGGGCAGCCGATGGGGCTCGAGGTTCGCTGCCTGGACGGCCGCCATCGCTTTCTGCCAATGGCCGCGGCATCTCCAGCCGGCGGCGAGGTCGTCATCGACTCCCCGTTCGCGCTGCTCGACACCGAGGAGCTCGAGTTCTACCGCGCGCGCGGCGTCTCGCTTCGCCGGGGCCGCGAATCGGCCGCTTAGCTACTCTCGCGCCGGCCGTGTCACGTTCGTTCTCCTCGACGCTTGCAGTCGCCGGTGGCCGCGCCGGGGCCGCGCTGCGCCGGCCGCACAATTGGGTGCAGCTCGCGAAGTTCTGCACGGTCGGTGCCACCGGGTACGTGGTCAACCTCGCGGTGTTCTCGACGCTCGTGCTCTGGGCCGACTGGCATCACCTCCCCGCAGCGACCGCCTCGTTCCTCGTCGCCGTGACGAACAACTACACGTGGAACCGGCTCTGGACGTTCCGCGGCCAGCGCGGGCATGTCGCGTACCAGGGGATCCGGTTCCTGATCGTCGCCGTCTGCGCGCTGGGCGCGAACCTGCTGATCCTGGAGACGCTGATCGCGCTCGGGCTGGACAAGATCCCGGCGCAGGCGATCGCGATCATCCTCGTCACGCCGCTGAACTTCGTCGGCAACAAGCTCTGGAGTTTTCGGAGAAAGTCCTAGCGGACTTTCTCCGAGGAATGAGGCTGCGTGCGCGTTCTGGCCGTAGTCCTCGCCGCTTTGGCCATCAGCCCAACCGCACTGGCGGCGGATGCTCGGCTGACCGAAAGAGAAGCGACCGCTGCCTTCCTCCGGCACCCGAAGGTCGCGGATTGGCTCGACCGCTACCCCGAGAGGGGGCGCGTCACCGACGCGACGTTCGACGCCGACACCGGCTCCTGGACGGTGCACGCCTGGTGGGAGGAGGCCGGCGAGATCGCGATCGGCAAGGTGAACGACTCCTCCGGCCGGGTGACCGAGGCGTGGACGGGCCCGCAGGTCGCCTGGAAGATGGCCCGCGGCTCCGAGGGCGCGTTCGGCGGGAAGTCGATCAATCGGTTGGAGGTCTGGCTCGCGCTCTGCGCCGTCTTCCTCCTCGGCCTCGTCGACTGGCGGCGGCCGCTCAGCCTGCGCACCCTCGACCTCGTCGCGCTGCTCTCGTTCTCGGTCTCGCTCTGGTTCTTCAACGACGGAAACGTGTTCGCGAGCATGGCGCTCGCCTACCCGCCGATGGTCTACCTGGTCGCGCGCATGGTCTGGGTCGGCCTCCGGGGGAGGAGCGGGTCGAGCGGCACCGTGGTCTGGCCGATCTGGATCCTCGTCGCTGCCACCGTCTTCCTCGCCGGCTTCCGGATCGGGCTCAACATCGAGGACTCGAACGTGATCGACGTCGGCTACTCGGGCGTCATCGGCGCCCACCGGATCGCGAACGGCGAGATGCCCTACAGCCACTTCCCCGCGCAAGGGAAGCTGCGCAAGTGCGGGGAGGCGGATGCCGAGGGCGAGGTGCGGGAGCGGATCCAGACGAACGGCCGCTGCGAGTCCTCGAACGAGCGAGGCGACACCTACGGCCCGGTCGCGTACATCGCCTACCTGCCCGGCTACGCGCTGCTCGGCTGGGACGGCGAGTGGGACGAGCTGCCGGCGGCGCATTTCACCTCGATCGCGCTCGACCTGCTGGTGATGCTCGGTCTCCTGCTCGTCGGCCGGCGGTTCGGCGGCCTGCGGCTCGCGGCGGTCCTGCCCTTCGCCTGGGCGGCCTATCCGTTCACGCAGTACGTGTCGAGCTCGAACACGAACGACGCGCTGCCGGCGCTCTTCCTCGTCTGGGGCTTCTGGCTCGCGTCGTCGAGCTTCGCGCGCGGCGCGTTCAGCGCGCTCGCTGCGTGGACGAAGTTCGCGCCGCTTCTGGTCGTGCCGCTCTGGGCGTCGTACCCGGACGGATTGCGGCGACCCCGCGCCGTCTCACTCTTCGTCGCCGGCTTTGCGGCCGCGACGCTGGCGTCCTTCTCGATCCTGCTGCTGGAGCCGAGCCCGATCGATGCTGCTCGGGTCTTCTGGAACCGGACATTCGGCTGGCAGCTCGGCCGCGAGTCGCCGTTCTCGATCTGGGGCTGGGGGCAGTACCACGCCGAGGGCATCCCCGACCTCCACCTCGTCCAGCTGCCGCTGATCGGGCTCCTGCTCGCGGGCTCGGTGGCGGTCGCCTTCTGGCCGCGGACGAAGTCGCCGCTGCAGCTCGCCGCGCTGACCGGTGCGCTGCTGCTCGGCTTCGAGCTGGTGCTGACGCACTGGTTCTTCCTCTACATCCCGTGGTTCTTCCCGTTCGTCGCCTTCGCGGTGCTTGCGCCGGCCGTCCGGCGGGAGCCCGAGGAGGCGGTGGAGCCTGAGCGCCCGGTTCCGGAGCTGGTTCCGGCCGGCTAGCTGCGCCGCCCTCTTCGTCCTCTCGTGGGTGCTGCTCCACGAGGGCTCTACGAGCGCGACCAGATCGTCGACACGCCGATCTACGAGCGGTACGGCGAGGCGATGGCGAACGGACAGGTGCCGTACCGCGACTTCGCGGTCGAGTACCCGCCCGCCGCGCTGCCCGTGTTCAGGCTGCCGGTCGAAGGAGGCGACTACAGCGCGACGTTCGAGGGGCTGATGGCGGCGTGCGGCGTCGGCATCGTCCTACTGGTCGCCGCCCTGACGACCTCTTGGTGGGCGCCGCTCTTCGTCGCCGTCTCGCCGCTGCTGCTCGGGTCGGTCGTGCTGAGCCGCTTCGATCTCTGGCCGGCCCTGCTGACGGTTGCGGCGCTCGCGGTCTTTCTCGCCGGACGGTTCCGGCTCGGGCTCGGCGTGCTCGGCGTCGCGGCCGCCGCCAAGCTCTACCCGGCCCTGCTGGCGCCGCTGTTCCTCGCGCACGTCTGGCGGACGCGCGGCCGGCGGGAGGCGCTCGTCTGCGGCGGCGCCTTCCTCGGGGTGATCGCGGCGATCGTCCTTCCGTTTGCGGTCTTGTCGCCCGGCGGAGTCTGGGACGCGTTCTGGGTGCAGGCCGGGCGGCCGCTCCAGATCGAGACCCTCGGGTCGGGGATCCTGCTCGTCGCGCACCAGCTGTTCGGCCTGGGCCTGACGATGGAGTCGAGCCACGGCTCCCAGAACCTGGACGGGGGCGCGGCGGATGCGCTCGCCCTCACCTCGACGCTGCTGCAGATCGCCGCCGTGGTGGCCGTCTGGGTCTGGTATGCGCGAGGCCCGGCCGATCGAGACCGGCTCGTGCGCGCGTGCGCCGCCGCCGTCTGTGCCTTCGTCGCCTTCGGAAAGGTGCTCTCGCCGCAGTTCCTCCTCTGGCTGATCCCGCTCGTGCCGCTCGTCCGCGGCCGGCGCGGACTTCTTGCGACGGGCGTGCTGGCCGTGGCGCTCGTCCTGACCCAGCTGTGGTTCCCGTACCGCTACTGGGAGCTGGCGCTGGAGTTCGACTCGATCGCGTCGTGGCTCGTCCTGCTGCGGGACCTGACGCTCGTCGCCCTCCTCGCGGTGCTCACTCTTCGAGCGCCCGGCGCACGAGCTCGCAGCGGGTAGCCCGTCCGTCGTCCCCGCACTCGATCAGGCAGCCCTCGAGCCGGACGTCGCCCTGCGCGGTCTTGAACCGCACCGGCATCCCGGTCCTCATCTGCTTGACGGCCAGCTCAGTGACGACTCCGATGACGGAGTCGTGCGGCCCCGTCATCCCGGCGTCCGTCACCGCCGCCGTCCCGCGCGGCGTCACTCGCGCGTCGTTCGTCTGGACGTGCGTGTGCGTTCCGATCACCGCCGTGACCTTTCCGTCCAGGTCGGCCGCCATCGCGACCTTCTCGCTCGTCGCCTCGCCGTGGAAGTCCACGAGGATCACCGGCGTCCGGCGCCGTGCTTCCTCGACGAGGTCGTCCACGAGCTCCCAGGGGCCGTGGGGCGGCGCCAGGAAGAGCTGGCCGAGGAGGTTCACGACGGCGACGGTCTGACCGCCCCGGGCCTCCGCGAAGGTGAGGCCCGTTCCGGGCGCGTGCTTCGAGAGGTTCGCGGGGCGGATCACCCGGTCCGACTCGGCCAAGTAGCCGGCGATCTCAGGCCGGCGGAAGGTGTGGTTCCCGAGCGTGATCACGTCGGCGCCGGAGGCGAGGATCACCTCGGCGAGGCGCGGTGTGATCCCGAGCCCGTCCGCGGCGTTCTCGCCGTTCACGACGCAAAGGTCGACGTCCAGCTCCTCGCGGAGCCCCGGCAGCAGCCGCTCGACGGCCCGCCGGCCCGGCGCGCCGTTCACGTCCGCGACGAAGAGAAGTCTTATTGGACGGAGAGTGTGGCCGCGGGATGGACTTCGAGCGAGACGTGATTCCCCGCGTCCTGCGTGTAGCGGGCGAGGGTTTGGCGCTCGAAGCGGGAGAAGTCCATCACCGTGCCGAGCTTGGAGCTCGAGGCCGTGACGGCGGCGCCGACCGTCAGCGACGGTTCGGTCCGCAGATGCGTGAGGGAGACGACGAGCGACGGCTCGCTCGAGGGCTGGATGTCGACCCTGGATCCGAGCCGCTTGCCGCTGATCAGGTAGTCGCTGATCCCGACGACGACGCCGTCGACGGGTGCGTAGACGTCGGTGCCGGGCGCGGCGCCCACGTCGAGGACGGCGTTGGCCGGCCCGTCGCCGCCGAGCTGGTACCACGCGAAGCCCGTCTTGTCGCCGCCGGCGAGTCGACGGACCAGGCGCGCGAACAGTCCCTTGTTCGCCTGCTCGCCGACCGGATCGAGCGTCAGCGCGCCGTTGTCGACGGCGTGGTAGCCGACCGCGGTGATCCGCTGCTGGGCGACCGGAACCCGGAGCTGGAGCGAGTTGTGCACCGCGACGACCTGCGGCCGCGGCGGACCGGTTGGGAGCAGCCGTTGCGCGGGTGCGGGGGCCGTCGAGACCCTCTCCGCCGAGCCCCAGTCGAAGGCCGACAGCAAGAGGGTGACGCCGACCGCCGCGGAGACGAGAACGAGTGCCGCGATCCGCCGCGCACGGTGCTGTCCGGCCGCGCGGCGCCGACGGGCGCGGCGCGCCTGTACCACTGCCCTGCGGGACGGCATCGCGCGGACACTAACGCGCTCGCGTTTCGGTTTCACTGCTGGTGACACGGCGACGGGCGATTCTAAAGCCAATTCGGCCGGCTGCTCGCCCCGGGCCAGCGCAAGGTTCCCATCTTGCTCGAAGTTCCAGTCCCAGGCCACAGGCCTGACTCGCGTACGCGAGTCCGTGGAGGGGGTCTGGGGGAACCGGGAGGTTCCACCAGCGCGAGGCAGGGACGTACGATCCGCCCGATGTCGCCCGCGGCGCACAGGATTCAAATTCCGCGGTGGATGCAGCTGGTCGGGCTGCCGCTCGTTCTGGTGTTCCTCTGGACGCTTGCGAACACGGTCGCTCACGTCGTCTTCCTCTTCATCGTCGCCGCCCTGATCGCGCTCCTGCTCGACCCGCTGGTGCGGGCGCTCGGACAGCTGCGGATACCGAGGGGCTTCTCGGTCGCCGTCGTCTTTCTCGCCTTCGCGGCTGCCCTGGTCGTCGGAATGATCGCCATCGGCGTCGTGGTCGTCGACCAATCTCGTGAGGCTGCGGACCGGATCGACGACTACCTTACGGTCGAGCGCGGACAGAGCAGCCAAACGGACGCCGAGCGGGACGTCGACCGGCTTCAGGGCTGGCTGGACGACAACGGGCTGGAGCGGATCGAGGTTCGCGAGCAGGGCCAGGACTTCGTCGATTCCCTGCGCGACGCCGACCCCCAGGAGTACACGTCGCGGGTGATCGAGTTCCTCGAGGGCGCGGCGCTCTCGATCTTCGAGCTGCTCTTCTCGCTCGTCTTGATCATCGTCGTCTCGATCTACATGCTCCTGGACATGGGGCGGCTGTCGGCCGCGGTCGACCGGCGGTTCCCGCCCCGGCCCGATTCCGGCTCGCTGATCCCGCGGATCGAGAGCGCGCTCGCCGGCTACGTGCGCGGCCAGGTGCTGCTCTCGCTGATCATCGGCGTCAGCGCCGGCGTCGGCCTGTGGGTGCTCGGGACGGTCGGCTGGGCGGAGAACATGGACCAGTACGCCCTCCTGTTCGGGGCCTGGGTCGCGTTCATGGAGCTGATCCCCTACCTGGGGCCGTGGCTCGGCGCGATCCCCCCCGTGACCTACGCGCTGATCGTCGACCCGATCTCGGCGATCTGGGTCACGCTGCTCTTCCTCGGGATCCACCAGATCGAGGGGCACATCGTCGTCCCGAACGTGATGGGAAGCGCGCTCCGGCTCCACCCGCTGCTCGTGATCTTCGGGCTGCTGGCCGGCGGCGAGATCTACGGGTTGGCCGGGATCTTCGTCGCCCTGCCGCTGCTCGCAGTCCTGCGCGCCATCTGGGAGTTCATCGGCGAGCGCTTCGAGCTGCAGGACTGGCGCGAGCAGGGGCCGGTGCCCGTGGAGGTGGAGGTCGAGCCGCCGGTGCAGGAGGCGCCCGTCCCGCCACGGGCTAACGTGGGACCGTGAGCACGTTCCCGCTCACCCGCCTCCGCCGCCTGCGCTCGACAGGCGCGCTCCGCTCGCTCGTGCGCGAGACGCGCCTCGACCTCGACTCGCTCGTCTACCCGCTCTTCGTGGGGCCTTCGACCGAGCGCAACGAGGCGCTGCCTGCGCTCGGGCGGTTCTCGGTCGAGGATCTCGTCGCGGAGGCGGAGGAGGTGCGCAGCCTGGGCGTGCCGGCGGTGATCCTGTTCGGGATTCCTGACGAGAAGGACGAGCAGGGCTCGGGAGCCTGGGACGAGAACGGTGTCGTCCAGCGGGCGCTGCGTGCCCTGCGCGCCTCGGTCCCTGGGCTCGTCCTGATCACGGACGTCTGCCTCTGCGAATACACGTCGCACGGCCACTGCGGTGTGCTCGACGGCGAGGAGGTCGCGAACGACGCGACGCTCGAGCTGCTCGCGAGAACTTCGGTGAGTCACGTCGAGGCTGGGGCCGACGCCGTCGCGCCGAGCGACATGATGGACGGGCGGGTCGGCGCGATTCGCTCCGCCCTCGACGACGCCGGTTACGACGCGACGCCGATCCTGTCCTATGCGGCCAAGTACGCCTCGGCGTTCTACGGGCCCTTCCGTGAAGCGGCGGACTCGGCGCCCGCGTTCGGCGACCGCCGCGGCTATCAGATGGATCCGGCCAACGTCCGCGAGGCGCTCCGCGAGTGCGAGCTGGACGTGGCCGAGGGAGCCGATGTGCTGATGGTCAAACCGGCCATGCCCAACCTGGACATCATCCGCGCCGTCCGGGAGCGGTTCGACCTCCCGGTCGCCGCGTACAACGTCTCCGGCGAGTACGCGATGGTGAAGGCGGCCGCAGCGTCGGGCTGGATGGACGAGCGGCAGGCCGCGCTCGAGTCGCTGACCGCGATCAAGCGCGCGGGCGCAGACGTGATCGTCACGTACTGGGCCAAGGACGTCGCCCGGCTGGCTGTAGGAACTCGCTCGCGAGCTCTGGGCCAGGGCCCAGCGCCTGATCCCCGGCGGCGTCAACTCGCCGGTGCGCGCGATGCGGGCTGTCGGGCTCGACGAGCCGCTCTTCGTCCGCCGGGGTGAGGGCGCCTACCTCGAGGACGCGGACGGCCGCCGCTTCGTCGACTGGGTGCAGTCCTGGGGCGCGCTGCTCTTCGGGCACGCCGATCCGGAGACGGTCGAGGCCGTCCGCCGGGCGGCGCAGGACGGCACGAGCTTCGGCGCCGCGACCGAGCGGGAGGTCGAGCTGGCCGCCGAGATCGTCGACGCCGTCCCATCCGTCGAGATGGTCCGGCTCGTCTCGTCCGGGACGGAGGCGGCCATGTCCGCAATCCGGCTCGCGCGCGGCGCGACTCGCCGCGACCGCATCCTCAAGTTCGCCGGCTGCTACCACGGCCACGCCGACGCCCTGCTCGCTGAGGCGGGGTCGGGTGTCGCCACGCTCGGGATCCCGGCGTCGGCCGGCGTGACGGCCAAGGTGACGGCCGACACGATCGTCAGCCCGTACAACGACCTCGACGCGGCGGCAGCGGCGGTCGCGCAGTACGGCGAGGGCCTCGCGTGCGTGATCGTCGAGCCGGTTGCGGGAAACATGGGCGTCGTCCCGCCCGCACCGGGTTTTCTCGCAGGGTTGCGGGCCCTGTGCGATGCGAGCGGCGCGCTGCTGATCTTCGACGAGGTGATCACAGGGTTCCGCATCGCCCGCGGAGGAGCGCAGGAGCGCTTCGGCGTCCTCCCGGACCTGACGATCCTCGGGAAGATCGTCGGCGGCGGGCTGCCGCTCGCGGCGTTCGGCGGCCGAGCGGACGTGATGCAGGAGCTTGCCCCCTCGGGACCCGTGTACCAAGCAGGCACCCTGTCCGGAAACCCCCTGGCCACCGCGGCAGGCCTGTCCGTCCTGCGCCGTCTGCGCGAGAGCGCTGTGTACGACGAGCTGGAGCGCCGCGCGGCCCGCGTCGAAGCCGGCCTGTCCGGCCATGGCCTCGTACAACGAGTCGGCGCAATGCTGACCCTCTTCTGCGTGCGACCCGAGGCGGGGTCTGACCCCGTCACGAATTACGCTGTAGTTCGTGCCCGTACGGACACGGAGCGGTACGCGGCGCTGTTCCGGCACTTGCTCGAGCAGGGCGTCTACGTCGCTCCGTCTCAGTTCGAGGCGATGTTCGTCTCGCTCGCGCACGGTGACGAGGAGATCGACCGGACGGTGGACGCGGTTGCCGGTTTCGGCGGCTGACCTCGCGACCGCCCTGCGGGAGCCGGCGGAGGGCGAGCTGGAGCCCGTCTTCTCGCAGATCGCCGCGCCGCAGTACGCGCTGGGGCTGGAGACGATCTACGAGGGCTACCTCGTCCACTACGGCCGGCCACGACTTCTCGAGCCGGAGGACGACGACACGGCGCTCGTCCTCGGCGACTATCTGTACGCGCAGGGTCTCGCGCGGATCGCGTCGCTCGGAGGCGTCGACGCCGTCAGCGACCTGGCGGAGCTGATCTCGCTCTGCGCCCAGGCGCGGGCCGAGAGGCGAGACGGTGACGGCGCCGCCTGGGCTGCGACCGCGGCGCTGATCGGTCAGGCGAGGCTCGCCGCCGCGCGGGCCGACCTCCGCGACCGTCAAGACGCCGGGCCGCTCGAGCGGCTCGCGCGGGAGGCAGCGGGCGACCAAGCTGTCGATCGGGCGCTGAGGACCCATGCCCGGATGGTTGGTTAGAGTCGCGCCGTGGCTTCGCTGGCCCTCACGCTGATGACCCTCTTCGCGGCAGCCGCCGAGGAGGAGCGCCCGTCCGCCGCCGAGGAGGGCAAGAAGGTGATCACCGCGATGCTGATCGTCGGGCTCATCTTCGTGGGCGTGATCCTGATCGGCCAGGCCTCGAAGTGGCTCAGTCACCGGCGGGAAGCGCGCCGGCCCCGCGTCTACTAGCGACTGCGCGGCTAACCTCCCGCCGATGGCCAGGGTGAGCGGCTCGCTCGCTGCGGTTCTGGTGGGCGTTGTCCTCTTCGCCGGCCTCGGACAGGACGGCTCGGCGGCTCAGGGGGACCTCCAGCTGGCGCTGGTCGGAACCTTCGCCGCCCCGACCTACGTCACTGCCCCACCCGGCGACGCCACGCGGCTCTTCGTCGTGGAGCAGGCCGGCCGGATCCGGGTGATGAGAAACGGCGGCGCTCCGACGCTGTTTCTGGACATCGCGAGCCTGGTCAGCGCGGGGGGCGAGCGCGGACTGCTCTCCATGGCCTTCGCGCCGGACTACGGCACGAGTGGACGCTTCTACGTCTACTACACGGCGAATGCCGTCGCCGGTCGCACCCTGGGGGATCTCGTGATCGCCGAGTACACCGTCTCGTCGGATCCCGACGTCGCGAACACGTCCGAGCGCATCGTCCTCACGATCCCGCACCCACGAGGCAACCACAACGGCGGGCAGCTCCAGTTCGGGCCGGACGGCTATCTCTACATCGGGACCGGCGACGGCGGCGGCGGGGACGACCCCGACGACAACGGACAGGATCAGAACGAGCTTCTTGGGAAGCTCCTCCGGATCGACCCGCGCGCCTCAGGCGCCTCCGCCTACACGATTCCCGCCGACAACCCATTCGTTGGTGTGGCGGGGAAGCGTGCGGAGATCTGGGCGTACGGGCTCCGGAATCCCTGGCGCTTCTCGTTCGATCGCCAGACCGGCGATCTCACCGTCGCAGACGTGGGGCAGGGCGAGTGGGAGGAGATCGACTTCGCCACGGCGGCCTCGGGAAGAGGGCGGGGCCTGAACTTCGGCTGGCCGTGCTGGGAAGGCAGGGAGGAGCACGATGCCAACCCGGCGTCAGCCTGGTGCAGTCCCCGGCCCGCGAACCACACGCCGCCCGTCCACCAGTACTTCCACGATCGCGGCTGCTCGATCACGGGCGGCTACGTCGTCCGCGATCCGACGGTGCCGCAGCTGCTCGGGCGATACGTCTACGCCGACGTCTGCCGCAGTCCGGTTTGGTCGATCGCGCTCCAGACACCGGACGCCGTCGGCGACACGGACACCGGTCTCGACCTCGCGAGCATCTACTCGTTCGGCGAGGACGCCTGCGGCCGCGTGTACATCGCCTCCGGCGGGGGAGAGGTTCGGCGGCTCCAGGTCGAAGGCGCGGCGCCGCCAGCAGCCTG
Source organism: uncultured Actinomycetes bacterium (assembly GCA_963847235.1). GTDB lineage: Bacteria > Actinomycetota > Thermoleophilia > Gaiellales > Gaiellaceae > JACDAN01. The sequence continues at coordinate 202,568 of CAWJYU010000014.1, forward strand.
TGCGGCGTCGGCGCCTCCACCGCCAAGCGGGCCCCCGCCTCCGCCGCCTCCACCGCCCGACGGGACTCCGCCTCCGTCGCCGACTGCGACCGCGAAGCCGATGATCTGCCGCGTGCCGAAGCTGAACGGTCTCCGAGCCACGACGGCCCGCGTCAGGATCCGCCGCGCCAACTGCCGCGTTGGCCGCGTCCACTCGAGGCGCTCGGTCAAACGGCGCGGCCGCGTGCTCTCGCAGGCCCCGCGCCCCGGCGCCCGGCGCGTCCGCGGCACGCGCGTCCATTTCACGGTGAGTCGCGGCCGGCGTTAGAACTCGGTCGGCGTGCAGGAGCTCCCGACCGGAACCGTCACCTTTCTCTTCACCGACATCGAGCGATCGACGCAGCTGCTCTCGGAGCTGGGCGACGCGTACTCCGACGTCCTTGCCGATCATCACCGCCGCATCCGGGACGCGGTCGCCCGCCACGGCGGCATCGAGATGAGCACCCAGGGAGACGGCTTCGCGGTCGTCTTCCCCCGTGCCGGGAGCGCCGTCGCCGCGGCGGCTGACGCTCAGCGCGAGCTGGCCGACGGGCCAGTGCGCGTGCGGATGGGCGTCCACACCGGCGAGCCCTCGCTGACGGACGAGGGCTACGTCGGGCTCGCGGTGCACCAGGCCGCTCGAATCGCCGCGGCCGGCCACGGCGGCCAAGTCGTCGTCTCCGAGACGACCTGCGCGCTCCTCGACGGCGAGTTCGAGCTCCGCGACCTCGGCGAGCACCGGCTGAAGGACATCGCCGGCCCCGTTCGGCTCTTTCAACTGGGCCGTGACCAGTTCCCGCCTCTCCGGAGCCTCAGCCAGGGCCGCCTACCGCTCGACGCGCCATCGCTGGTCGGGCGCAAGCGCGAGCTCGGCGACCTCTTGCGCCTGCTCGGTCGCGAGCGTGCGCGGCTCGTCACGCTCACGGGCCCGGGAGGAATCGGCAAGACGAGCCTCGCGATCGCCGCCGCAGCCGAGCTCGTCGAGTCGTTCGACGACGGCGTCGGGGTGGTGGAGCTGGCGGCGATCCGGGAGCCCTCGCTCGTCCTGGCCCAGATCGCGGAGACACTCGGCGGAGAGGGAGACGCCGCTGCGCAGCTCGGCGACCGCGAGCTGCTGCTGATCCTCGACAACCTCGAGCAGGTGATCGGCGCCGCGCCGGAGATCGCCGGGCTTCTGGCCGCCGCGCCGAACCTCAGCCTCGTCGTCACGAGCCGCGAGCCGCTGCGGATCGCCGACGAGCGGGAGTTCCCGCTCCGGCCGCTCGCGGAGGCGCCCGCGGTGGAGCTCTTCCGCCAGCGCGCGGAGGGCGTCCTTCCCGGGTTCACCGCCGAGTACGGCCGTCTGGCCGAGATCTGCCGGCGGCTGGACAACCTCCCGCTGGCGATCGAGCTGGCGGCGGCCCGGGTCAAGGTCCTCCCTCCCGGCGAACTGCTCGGCCGGCTGGAGCAGCGCCTGCCGATGCTGACCGGCACCCGACGGGACCTGCCCGAGCGCCAGCGGACGCTGCGCGCGACGATCGAGTGGAGCTACGAGCTCCTGACGCCCGAGGAGCAGCGTCTCTTCGAGCGCCTCGGCGCCTTCAGCGGCGGCTGGTCGCTCGAGGCCGCGGAGAGGATCTGCGACGCCGATCTCGACACGCTCGCCTCGCTCCTCGACAAGAGCCTGATCCGCCGTGACGCGGACCGCTTCTCGATGCTCGGGACGATCCAGGAGTACGCGGCCGAGCGGCTCGGCCCGGCGGAGGAAACCCGCAAGCGTCATGCCGAGTTCTTCACCGAGCTCGCCGAGTCGACCCAGCGCGACCACCTCGGCCCGGCGCAGACGCCACTGCGGCGGCGGTTCCGGACCGAGTGGGACAACATCCGTGCGGCGCTGCAGTGGACGATCGACTCGGGCGAGACCGAGCTCGGCCTCCGTCTCGCCGGGGCGCTCGCGACGATCTGGCTCGACCGCAACTTCGCGCTCGAGGGCCAGCAGTGGTTCGAGACGCTGCTCGAGCGGCCGGAGCCGGTCGCCGACGAGGTCCGGGCGAAGGCGCTGGGGACGGCGGCGATGGTCGCAGGCGTGCGGAGCGACTTCGAGCAGGCGATGAGTTGGGGGCAAGAGGCGCTCGACCTCTACCGAGCCCTCGGCTCCGAGGAGGGGATCGCGTGGTCGCTGACCACGGTCGCCCTCGGGCCGATGGAGCAGGGGCGGCCGGAGGAGGCCGGCCCCATGCTGGACGAGGCGGAGGAGCTTCACAGGAAGCTCGGGTTACCCGGCGGTCTCCGGCGGGTCCTGCACCTGCAAGGCCAGCAAGCCGCCGCGGTCGGTGACCTCGAGCGCGGCCGGCGCCTGCTGCGCGAGTCAGCCGGTCTTTCCGCGGCAGCCGACGACCATTTCAGCGCGGCGAGCTCGCTCCACGCCCTCGGTGATCTCGAGCTCGACGCGCGCCGGATCGAGGCGGCTGAGAGGGACTACCGCGACGCTCTCCGCGTCGCGTGGGACTCTGGTTCGGATCGGCTGGTCTGCTACTCCCTCGCTGGGCTCGCCGCAGTCGCGGCTGTCCGGGGCGAGGCGAAGGACGCAGCGCTGCTCTGGGGCTTCGCCGAGTCCTACGAGGAGCGCCTTCGCTTCACCATGCGCGGACGCTCGCTGTACGAGGAGCGGCTGGAGCCAGTTGCGGTGGCGCACCCGGAGCAACTCGACGCAGGCCGGCGCCTCGGCGTCGACGAGGCGGTGGAAATCGCCCTGGCTCCCGCACAATCCTGAGGCCATGTCCGCCCTGCCGACCGGCACGGTCACCTTCCTCTTCACCGACATCGAAGGCTCGACCCGACTGCTGGACGAGCTCGGCGCCGGGTATGCCGACCTCCTGGCCGAGCACCATCGCGTCGTCCGCGCGGCGATCGACGAGCACCGCGGCGTCGAAGTCGACACGCAAGGCGACGCGTTCTTCGTTGCGTTCTCCCGCGCCTCGGACGCCGTCGCGGCCGCATCCTCGGCGCAGGAAGCGCTCGGGAACACAGGGCTGCGCGTCCGCATGGGGATCCACACGGGCGAGCCACTGCTGGCGGAGACCGGCTACATCGGGATCGACGTGCATCGCGCGGCGCGGGTGATGTCGGCTGGCCACGGCGGTCAGGTGGTGCTCTCGCAGACGACGCGCGACCTTCTGGACGAGGAGTCGGAGTTGCTGGATCTCGGCGAGCATCGCCTCAAGGACCTCTCTGCGCCACAGCGCCTGTTTCAGCTGGGCTCGGGAGAGTTCCCGGCCCTGAAGACGCTCTACCGAACGAATCTCCCGGTCCAGCCGACGCCGTTGGTCGGGAGGGGCCGCGAGCTTGTCGAGGCCGGCGGGCTGCTCCAGGAGAACCGACTCGTCACCCTCGTCGGGCCCGGAGGCTCTGGGAAGACGCGCCTCGCGCTCCAGCTCGCCGCTGAGGCGATCGAGGACTTCGAGGACGGTGTCTTCTGGATCCCTCTCCAGGCGGTCGCCGATCCGCGGCTCGTCGAGTCGACCATCGCCCAGAACGTCGGGGCCAACGACGGGGTGGCCGAGTTCCTGCGCGGTCGCACTGCGCTCCTTCTGCTCGACAACCTCGAGCAACTCCTCCGGGCCGCGCCTACGCTCGCCGACCTGCTTCGGCAGACGAGCGGTGTGAAGGTGCTGGCGACCAGCCGCGAGCCGCTCAACCTCGCCGGCGAGCAGCGCTTTCCGGTCGACCCACTTCCTGACACCGACGCGATCACGCTCTTCATCGAGCGGGCTCGTGCGGTCGACCCAGGGTTCTCGTCGAGCCCGGCGGTCGGCGAGATCTGCCGCAGGCTCGACGGCCTTCCGCTCGCGCTCGAGCTCGCAGCGGCCCGGGTCTCGCTGCTCTCCGCAGAGGATCTGGTCTCCCGCCTCGAGCGCTCTCTACCGCTGCTGACGGGCGGAGCGCGGGATGTTCCGGAACGACAGCGGACCCTTCGCGCGACGATCGAGTGGAGCTACGAGCTCCTCGAAGAGGAGGAACGGCGGGTCTTCCGCTCGCTCTCAGTTTTCGCGGGCAGCTTCGATCTCGAGTCCGCGCTGGCGATCTGTCATGCCGACCTCGACGTGCTGCAGTCGCTGATCGACAAGAGCCTCGTCCGCCGCTGGGCCAGCGGACGGTTCGGGATGCTCGAGACGATTCACGAGTACGCACGTGAACGACTGGACGAAGCCGGCGACGCTGCGGAAACCGGACGAAACCACGCCGAGCACTTCCTCGCCTTCGCTCGGTCGGCGGAGCTGGGGACCTTTTCGATCGGCGCCGGGGATCACGAGGTCGCCCGCCTCGAGCAGGCGAACTTTCGCGTGGCCCTGCAGTGGGCCGTCGAAAACGACGAAACCGAGATCGGGCTGCAACTGGCTGTGGCACTGGAGCAGTACTGGGTCTCCGCGGCTCCCTTCGAAGGCGATCGGTGGTTCGAGGCCCTGCTGGCAAAGCCGGACGTGATCGATCCTGGCCTGCGCGCCGCCGCACTGCGTGACCACGGAGGCGTTGTGACGCTCGTCGGGCAGTTCGAGCACGGGGTGGCGCTCTACGAGCAGAGCCTGGCTCTCTACCGGGAGCTGGGAGACGAACCGAGCGTCGCGCACATGCTCCACCGCCTGGCCGTCGACGCCGTTCGCGTGGAAGATTTCGAGAGGGGCCGTGCGCTCACGGAGGAGGCGCGCGCGATGACGGAGCGGCTCGGAGACGCCAGAGGTGAGGCGCTCGCGCTCGCCACGCTTGGGTCGATCTCCAAAGAGGAGGGCGATACCGACCGAGCCATCGAGCTGCTCACGGAAAGCGCGGAGGTTGCCGGTGAGGCGGGCTTCGTCTGGTGGCAGGGCGGGAGACTTCTGGACCTCGCCGAGATTGCGGTCGAGCTCAACCGTCCGGAGGACGCCCAGCGCTGGCTACGAGATGGGCTTACGGTTCTGCTCCCGCTCCGGGATCGGCAGCTGCTCGTGTGGGGGCTCGCGATGCTCGCCGCGACCGAAGCCGAGCACGGGCGGACAGAGCGCGCCGGGGAGCTGTGGGGTGCCGTCGAGGCGGAGGAGCAGCGTGGGGTGATCGGCCAGTGGGAGAGCCATCGGGAGGAATACGAACGCAGAGTTTTCGCGTACGCGGATCCGAAGCTCGAAGCGGGCCGCGAGGCGGGCAGAACGCTCACGCTGGAGGACGCCGTCGAACGCGCTCTCTCCCCGGACTGAACTCGGCGCGCCTTGCAGCGATTGTTGCGTCGTTGACACCGTGAGGCACCCGCCGCTGTAATCCGTCTCGTAGACTCGCCGCGGACGAGCGCGAGGAGGGCTCCGAACTGGATCCGCACGGCGGAGACAACAAGCCGCATCTGCCAGCACCGAGCATCTGGCCGGTCGGGTTCGCCGTCGGCATCGCCTGTCGTCCTCGTCGGCCTCGTCGTCAGCAGGCCTGTCGTCGTCGCCGGCATCATCATCACGCTGATCTTCGGCTTCCTCTGGGCGCGCGACGTGATGGCGCCCGATCGCGAGCCTGCCGCCGAACCGGAGCCCGCCGCCGAGCCTCGGTCGACGGGCCAGAGCCCGAGAAGTACCCGCGAAACGTCTTCCTCGAGGTGACGACGCTCGGGCTCGGCGCCCTGATCGGAGGCATCGTCACGCTCCCGATTCTCGGCTTCGCCGTCCTTCCGGCCTTCACCGGCGAGGACCTGGACCCCGTCGATCTCGGGCCGATGGACAACTTCCCCGAGAACGAGTGGCGCGAGGCCACGTTCCTGCTCGACCCGGCCAGGGCGAGGTGTCGCGGCGAACCGCGTTCGTCGGAACAACGGCGAGGTCGACGGGGTAGCCGAGCATGACGATCATCTCGAACCGCTGCGTCCATCTCGGCTGTCCCGTCCAGTCCGGCGGGCCGCGCCAGGACGAGAACCGTGAGACGGTCACGACCGAGCAGGCCGAGCTGACGCTGACTCCGGTCCAGCCGGCGAACTTCAGCTGCCCCTGCCACGGCGGGGCCTACGACACGGAGGGCAACCGGATCGCCGGGCCGCCTGTCCGCGCGCTCGACCGCTTCAAGTACTCGATCGTCGGCGGGAACCTGCAGCTGCTCGAGCCGTACAGCGTCGGCAAGGTCGAAGGTGAGGGCGCGGACGCGCAGATCAGGCGTACCAGCTCCAGGGGCCGGGCGAGCACGTCGACGGGCTCTCCGCGTTCCTGTACCCGATCCAGCCCGAGGACGTGCGCCCTGCGTGGCCGTCGTCCCGCCTCCCTCACGGCGCTCGCAAGCAGTCGATCACGCAGAAGATCCTCCACGTCGTCTGGATCCCGCTGAACTGGCTGGAGGAGCGTTCGGCGATCGTCAGCGGCGTCAGGTACTTCCTCTTCCGCAAGGTTCCGTCGGACATCAACTGGTTCCAGACGCTCGGCTCGGCGACGCTGACCGCCTTCCTCGTCCAGCTTGGGACGGGCGTGGTCCTGGCCATGTACTACAAGCCGCACCCGGACGAGGCCTACGAGTCGATCCGGTACATCACGCACGACCTCACGCTGGGGTGGCTCGTACGCGGCATGCACCGGTGGGGTGCGAGCGTCTTCATCATCCTGCTCTTCCTCCACATGGGCCGGGTGTTCCTCTTCGGCGCGTACAAGTATCCGCGGGAGCTGAACTGGATCGTCGGCGTGCTGATCCTGCCGCTGGCGCTGCTCATGGGTTTCACGGGCTACCTGCTCCCGTGGGACCAGACGGCCTACTGGGCGACGGTCGTCGGCATCAACCTCAACGGAACCGGCCCGATCGTCGGCCCGTTCCTCGCGCAGTTCTTACGCGGGGGTGACGAGATCGGCGTGAACACGCTGACGATCTTCTACGCCACGCACATGCTCCTCCTCCCCGGAGCGATCATCGGCCTGATCTTCCTGCACCTCTACCTCGTCGTCCGGCTCGGCGTCGGTCTCCCCGCCGTGGTCCGACGAGGAGGCCGGCCAGGAGCGCCCGGAGCCGCTGCCGACCGGCGACGGGGGCCTGGTCAGGCCTCGCGCGCGTGTTGGGAGGCCGCCGAGTGAGTAGCGCGACCGACGAGCGCCGGGCGCAGCAGAAGCGCTACAAGGAGGACGTCGAGACTCGCGGGAAGGCGTTCCTCCCGTACGCGATGTTCCACGACACGGTGATGAGCCTCGTCGTGGTCATCGTCATCGTCGGGCTCGCCTGCGTCTGGTACTTCACCGCCGACGAGGCGACGGAGCCGGAAGGCGCGTCGACCTCGGGCGCGCTCGGCGTGCTCTACGAGGAGAAGGCCGACCCGGGGACGACGAGCTTCATCCCGCGGCCGGACTGGTACTTCTACTTCCTCTTCTACCTCCTCCGGATCTTCAAATGGCCGGACACGGTCTTCCTCGGAACTGTCGGGATCCCGACGATCGCCCTGATCCTGCTGCTGGCGCTGCCGTTCATCGACCGGCGTCAGGAGCGACGGCTCTCGCGCCGGCCCGTCGCAGTGATCGCGGCGGTCCTGACGGTGGTCACCATGGGCGTCCTGACGTACAAGGGCGCTGTCGCCGAGGAGGGCACGGGGGCAACGGGCGACGTGGCGCGTTGGATCGAGGAGAACAACATTCCGGAGGGTGACGCGCAGGAGGGCGCGCAGCTCTTCGCGGAGTCCGGCTGCACGAACTGCCACCTCTATCTCGGCTCCGGCGTCTCGAACCTCGGCGCGCCCGATCTCTCGGACGTCGGGGCGGACCAGGACGCGGCCCGGTTGAAGGCGTACGTCTCGAACCCGCGCCAGTTCGGCAACCAGGTGATGCCGGTCTACGGCGAGACGCTGACCGACGAGCAGCTCGATCAGATCGCGGCCTTCCTCGAGGCCTCCAAGGGCGCTTCGGGCGGGTAGTAGATCCCGGTGACGGCGCGGACCGGCCACCTCCCGGCCGACGGCGTCCGGACGATGTTCGACCGGATCGCGCCGGTCTACGACGCCATGAACCACGCGATGACCGCTGGGCTCGACCGCCGGTGGAGGCGTCTGGCCGCCGACGCTGTGGTCGCCCCCGGCGACAAGGTGCTCGACGCCTGCTGCGGGACCGGCGACCTCGCGCTGGCTGCGCGCGCGGCCGGCGGCGTCGTGACCGGGCTGGACTTCTCGGAGGCGATGCTGGAGCGCGCCCGGCGCAAATCGGCCGAGATCGAGTGGCTCGAAGGAGACCTCCTGCACCTGCCGTTCAGCGACCGCTCCTTCGACACGGCGACCGTCGGCTTCGGCGTGCGGAACGTCGAGGACCTCGATCGCGCGCTGCGAGAGCTGCGCCGGGTCCTGAGGCCGGGGGGCAGGCTGGCGATCCTGGAGATCGTGCGGCCGAGGGGCCCGCTCGCCCTCTTCTACAAGGCCTGGTTCGGCGGGCTCGTCCCGCTCGCGGGCAGCGTCCTGCCGGGCGGGGCCGCGTACAGCTACCTGCCGGCGAGCGTGCGTCGATTCCCCGGCCCGGCCGAGCTCGTCGAGCGCGTGCGGAGCGCCGGTTTCCACCCGGTGGCGCATCGCCTGCTCGGAGGCGGCATCGTCGTCCTGCTCGTCGGTGAGGCGCGGTGACCGCGCACGCCGCCGTCAAGGCGACTCCGGGGCTCGACGCCTACATGGAAGCGTTGGAGAACCGCCTCCGCGAGACGGTCGCGAGCCACGCGGGCACGGTCGCGGACGCCGGGGCTCAGGCGCTCGCCGCCGGGGGGAAGCGGCTCCGGCCGCTCCTCGTCTTCCTCACCGCCACGGCTGGCCACGATCCGCTCCCGGCGGGAGCCGCGGTCGAGCTCGTCCACATGGCGAGCCTCGTCCACGACGACCTGATCGACCGGGCGGCGCTTCGCCGCGGGCAGAAGACCGCCTGGCAAACGCACGGCTCCGTCGGCGCCCGCGCGACCGGCGACTACCTGTTCGCTCGTGCGTTCTCCGAGCTGTCGGCAACCGGCGACGCCGAGGGCGTGCAGCTGCTCGCCGACGCCGCGCTCGCCCTCGTCAGCGGCGAGGCCCTCCAGCACGCGCAGGCGCACAAGCCGGACACGACCGAGGAGGAGTACCTCCGCCGGTGCACGCTCAAGACGGCGGAGCTCTTCCGGGCTGCGTGCCTGCTCGGAAGCCGAGACGAGGCAATCGGACGATTCGGGCTGGCGCTCGGCATCGCGTTTCAGATCACGGACGACATCCTCGACTGCACCGGCACGACCATCGAGACCGGGAAGCTCGCGGGGAACGACCTGCGCGAGGGGACGCCGACGCTGCCGCTGATCTACGCGGCCCGCGAGGACACCGTCGTCCGGGAGGCGCTCGCAGGCGGGCCGCTCGACGGTGCGCTCATCCGCGTCGCCCAGACGGACGCGCTGGAGCAGGCCCGCGAGGTCGCTCTCCGCTACGCCGCGGAGGCGCGCCGCGAGCTCGAAGGCCGGGGTCACCGCCCCGAGCTGGAGGCACTCACGCACATCGTCGTCGAGCGGCGCAGCTAGGAGGGTCTGGCGATTATCGTCCAGGCGATGGGAGTCCTCCCCGAACCGGTCGAAGCGCTGCTCGAGACGGCGCTCGTGAGCGAGCTCACCGTCGTCAGCCCTTCGGGCAGGCCCGTGACGCACCCGCTGATCCCCCTCTACGACGGCGAGCTGATCTACCTCACCTCGAGCATCCTCTTCTCGAAGAAGCTGGAGCACATCAAGGCCAACCCGAAGGTGTCGCTCGCGATCACCGATCCCACCGCGGTCGAGCCGGGCCAAATCGCGAGGGCGACGATCCAAGGGGATGCCGAGGTCGACGACTCGGATCTCCACGCCGGCTGGGAGCGCGTGCTGCCTCTCTGGCGGAAGAAGGAGCCCGCGATCGACTTCTTCCTCGGGAAGCGGGTCGCGCTTCCGCTCTTCTTCGAGCGCGGGGTGATCGAGATCCGGCCGCGGAAGGCGTTCCTGTGGGAGGACGGGAGGACCGACCGGCCGCCCCAGGTCTTCGACGTGTCGCCGGTGCTCGCATGAAGCCCACGCCCGAGCTGATCCGCGGGCTGAAGGAGCGCTTCGCCCATGCCGTGGTCGCCTACGTCGACGCCGACGGCTATCCCATGTCGGTCGCGACCGAGTTCGAGGTCGACGAGCAGAGCGGCACCGTCGTGCTTCGAGCGGTGGCCGGCGAGGCGCAGCCGCCGCAGGGCGAGCAGGTCAACGTCGTCTTCAGCCACATCCGCCCGCAGCCGGGAATCGGCTACGACGAGCGGCGCTACGTCTCGCTCTGGGGGCCGCTGAGGCGGACGGCGAGCGGCCTCGAGCTCTCGCCCGAGCGGGTTCAGGGCTGGGACGAGCAGGAGATGTCGTTCTTCGAGTACTCGGAGCGCGGCGTGGGGCAGGCGCACCGCTACCTCGAGCAGGTCTCGGAGGAGACCGGCCGCGAGGTGCGACCGAAGCTGTCGTTCGGCTGGCTCTTCCTCCGCGCCACCCGGCTTCCGTTCCTGACCGCGACCTTCGTGCCGGTGCTGCTCGGCATCGCCGTCGCCGCCTGGACGAACGGCTTCAACTGGTGGCTCGCGCTCCTCACCGTGATCGGCGGCGCTTGCATCCACCTGGGCCTGAACGTCGCCAACGACGTCTTCGACACCACCAGCGGCGCCGACGCAGCGAACGTCAATCCCACGCAGTTCAGCGGCGGATCGCGTGTCGTCCACTACGGGCTGCTCACCCTGCGCGAGATCACGCTCCTCTCGGCCGCGTTCTACGCGGTGGGAATCGGGATCGGCTTCTACCTCGCGGCGACCCGCGGCTGGGATCTGCTCTGGCTCGGCATCGCCGGTGCCCTGCTCAGCGTCTTCTACACGGCGCCGCCGCTGAAGCTCGTCCACCGCGGGCTCGGCGAGATCGACGTCTTCCTCGGCTTCGGCCCGATCATGGTCCTGGGCGCATACTTCGTCCAGGCGCAGGAGTACGACCTCGAGCCGCTACTCGTCTCGATCCCCGTCGGGATCCTGATCGCCCTCGTCCTCTACGTGAACGAGGTGCCCGACCGGCCGGCCGACGCCGCGGCGGACAAGCGCACGCTGCCCGTGCGGTTCTCGAAGGACGCAATCGTCAACGGCTACGCCGCCGCCGTCGCGCTCACCTTCGCGCTGATCGTCGTGTTCGCGGCGGCCGGCTGGATCGTCCGGCCGGCGATCATCGCAGTCGCGGCGGCGCCGCTGGCCCTCCCCGTGTACAGGGCGCTCAAGTCGTTTTACGACCAGCCCTACGCGCTCATGCCGGCGATGGCGAAGAACATCCAGCTCCATCTTGCGACGGGCACGCTGTTGATTCTGGGCTACCTGATCGCGATCGCCGCGGACGCCTGGCTCTGACCGAGTTCGTCTCAGCAGTCCCGATCATCCCGGCTCGCGAGATGGAGGCGAGCGTCGGTTGGTACCGCGACAAGCTCGGGTTCGAGGTCTTCCACGTCGAGCCCGAGTACGGGATCGTCGGCCGCGGCGAGACCTGGATCCACTTCTGGGGGCCGAGCGGGATCCCGCCGGAGAAGTCGGACACGATGATCCGGGTCGGCGTCAAGGGAATCGATGCCCTGTACGAGCACTGCCGGTCCGAAGAGATCGTCCATCCGAATGCTCCGCTCGAGGAGAAGCCCTGGCGCTTCCGCGAGTTCGCGGTCATCGACCACGACGGCAACCTCGTGACGTTCTTCGAGCCGCCGGCGGGCTACGAGCCGCAGCCGGGGTGAGTTGGAAACCGCGCTGGAAGACCCGCCTCGTTCCTGAGCTAGCGCCGCTCGGGTCTCCAGATAGAGATCCCGGAGCTGCCTCTGGTCTGGCGTCAAGCCGCGCGCCTCGAGCTCGGCCCGACCTCGGGCCTCGCGCTCGCGAAGGAGCCGGACACGTGGATGGTCCTCCGCCTCGCGGTGGATTCGGTCAAGCTCAGCGTTCGTCCTCTTCCGCCTCATCGTCCTCCAGCAGCTCCGGCTCGCGAGCTCATGCGACCATCGTGACCGTGGAGCAGAGCGGCGCAAGATGGCCGAAACGACCACGCCCTGGAGCTGGTACCGCGACCCCGCGGTGCTGGAGCGCGAGGAGGAAGCGATCTTCCGGCGGAGCGTGGCAGTACGTCGGCGTCCTCGGGGAGCACAACGTCGTCCCCGGCTGGGCCGGCCGCGTACCGGTGGTCGTCGTGCGCGCCGAGGACGGTGCCGAGCGAGCGTTCGTCAACGTCTGCCGGCACCGCGGCTCCGTCGTCGTCGAGGAGGCCGGGAGCCGGAAGACGCTCCAGTGCGCGTACCACGCGTGGACGTACGGGCTCGACGGCTCGTTGCGCTCGGCGCCCCGGTCCGAGGAGCTCGGCGGCACCGGACGACCTCGGCCTCGTCGAGATCCGCCTCGGCGCCTGGGGCCCGTTCCGGTTCGTGAACCTCGACGGCGAGGCGCCGCCGCTCGAGGAGGTGCTCGGCGAGGTGCCGGCGATGCTGGCCGAGGGCGGGATCGACGTCGAGGATCTCGCGTTCCACCACCGCGTCGACTGGGAGGTCGCGGCGAACTGGAAGATCGCGACCGAGAACTTCCTCGAGTGCTACCACTGCGCCGTCGCGCACCCGGGCTTCTCGGCCATGGTCGAGACCTCGCCCGGCGAGTACCGGCTCGAGCGCCGGCCCTGGCACCTGAGCCAGTTCGGCCGACTCAAGGACCCGAGCGGCGCGCCGCTGCCGGAGGGCCAGTTCCACCTCCTCTGGCCGAACACGGGCATCAACGTCTTCCCGGGCAGGCCGAACCTCTCGATCGGCCCGATCCTGCCGCTCGAGCCCGACCGGACCCGGCGGATCCTCGACTACTTCTTCGCCCCGGACGAGGATGACGCGTGGATCGCCGAGTTCCTCGAGTTCGACGACCAGGTCGGGCAGGAGGATGCGCGACTTGTCGAGTCCGTCCAGCGCGGCGCCGGCTCGGGCGTCATCCCCGAAGGACGGCTCCTACCGGAGAGCGAGCAGCTGGTCGCCGCCTTCCAGGAGCGGCTGCGCGAGGCGCTTGCCTGAGTCCGATCCCGTGGGGGAGAATCGACCATGGCGCACTTCCTCTACAAGCTGATTCCGCCCAGGCCGACGTTTCCCGCCGACATGACCGAGGAGGAAGGCACGGTCATGCAAGAGCACTTCGGCTACTGGGCAAAGATGATCGAGGAGCGGCGAGCCGTCGCCTATGGTCCGGTGATGGACCCGAACGGCACCTACGGCATCGCGGTTGTCGAGGTCGACGACGAGGCGACCGCGAGGAGCATCGCCGAGGGCGATCCCGCGATCACGGCGAACGCAGGCTTCGGCTTCGAGGTCCATCCGATGCCGGACGCGATCGTCAGACCGTAGGTCAGCCGCCGGCCGCCTCGGCATCAAGCAGCTCGTCGTGGCGTTTCAGGCGCGCGTGTCCGAGGCGGTCGACGGTGGCGCAGCGAGCCGCCGCGCGTAGACGACGCCGAGAACGGTGAGCGTGACCGCGACGACGAGCACGATCACCGTCCAGAAGATCACGAGAGCGCCGGCGACTGCGCCTACTCCAATGAGGATCGCACCCCAGCGAGGAGAGCGGTCGATGATCCGGAGCCCGGCGAGCACCGCCACGCCGCCCCCGACGAGGAGGGCGCCCCACATGATCTGGTCGCCGGCGGCCGAGTCGTCCCAGTGTCCGGGCCACCAAGCTCCGAGCACGCCGATCACCAGGTAGGCGATGCCGGTGACCGTTCCGAGCCCGAACAGCACGGTGCGAACGTTCATGCAGCCACTGTAGGCCTAGCCGCCGCCGGCCGCTTCCGCACGCCGGAGACCGCGCACCGCCCAGAGGGAGAACAGGCCAATGAGCGCCAGGGCCGCGCCGAACCCGGCGGCGATGCGCGTCGGCTCGCCCGCGATCAGGCTCCGGCCGGCCTCGAGCATCAGCGTGACCGGGTTGAGGCGGGCGATCGTCTCCAGCCAGTCCGCGAGCAGCTCCACCGGCACGAAGACGGGCGCGAAGAAGAGCGAGAGGAAGACCGGGAGCTGCATGAGCGGCGCCGCCTGGAGCGTCCGGAACCGCATCGCCACGCCCGCCGACCACAGCAGGCCGACCATGTTCACGAGCACCGCAAGGAGGTACAGCGCGAAGACGTCGACGCCGTTCCCGCCCACCTCCATCCCGGCAATCATCGCGACGCAGGTGAGGATCGTTGCCGTCAGGGCCCAGCGGCCGAGCGCGCCGAGCCCGTAGCCGAGGAGAATCCCGCGCCGGTCGGGTGCGGCAACCATCAGGCGGCGCGCGAAGCCGGTCTCGAAGTCGCGAACGATCCCAAAGCCCGTGAAAACTCCCGCAAAAGCCGCTGATTGGAGCAGCACGAAGACGAACTGGAAGGCCGTGTAGCCGACCGGGAACTGGAAGCCCGGCACGTCGTTCACCCGCGAGAGCCCGCCGGCGAACGCCACGAAGAAGAACAGCGGGAACGCGATGCCGGGGATCAGCAGCGACGGCGTCGTGAAGTTGTTGTGCAGCATCCGCCAGCCGACGGCGAGCGCCACGTTGAGCGTGCTCCTCACGTCCGCTCCATCCGGGTCCGCAGCGAGAGCGACGAGAGGGTGAGCCCGACGATCGACAGGCCGATCGCGATCCCGAACCCGAGCGCGAGCGCCTCCCCGTTCCACCCCTCGATGACCAGGCTCCGGATCGCCTCGATGAGGTACGAGACCGGGTTCAGCGACGCCGCGGTCCGGAACCAGTCCGTCTCGATCAGGTTCCGGGGCAGGTTCATCGAGGAGATGAACAGGAACACGAAGAAGACCGGGAACAGGCTGTGCACCGCCTCTGTCGAGCCGGTGCGGAGCGCGGCAAGCGCTCCGAACGAGCCGAAGGCAGTCACGATCAGCACGGCGAGGACGAAGATCACCACCGTGCCGAGGACGCCGGCCTCGATGCGCACGCCGATCGCGAGACCGACGGCCAGGTACCAGATCGCCTGCACGACGCCCATCACGATCACCCCGCCGAGGTGACCGACGAGCAGCGCCGCGCTCTGCATCGGCGTGAGTGCCAGGCGATTCAGGAAGCCGGTCTGGATGTCCCGTGCGAGGTCGACACCCGCGTTCACGGTCGAGAAGAGCGCGCCCTGGATGAACGGGAAGGCGAGGAAGAACGCGAGGAACGAGTCCGTCGGAAAGCCGGGAAGGCTGGTGGCCGCGTCGAGGCCGCCGGTGTTCACGGCCATCAGCGCCAGCGGGAAGATGAGCGGCGTGATCCAGTTCGCGGGCTGGCGAATGGTGCGGATCACCGAGCGCCTGGCCAGGTTGAGGACCTGCGACGCGAGAGTCATTCCGGCTCGGGGGGCTCTTCCTCACCCTCGAGCGAGCGGCCGGTCTTCGCCAGGAACACGTCGTCCAGCGTCGGCGCGTGCAGATTGAGCGCAGCGACGGTGACCTGCGCCGAGTCGAGTGCGCGCACGACGTCGGCAAGGCCGCCCTTGCCGTCCAGGCGTACCGCGACGCCGGTGGTGGACGGCTGGAGCTCGCCGAAGCCGACGAAGATCTCCTCGAGCCGGGCGGGCTCGGTGCCCTCGGTCGGAACCGCCTCCACGGTCGGCCGGCCGATCTCCGCCTTCAGGGCCGCCGGCGTCCCCTCGGCGACGATCCGGCCGTGGTCGATGATCCCGACCCGGTCGGCGAGGACGTCGGCCTCCTCGAGGTACTGGGTCGTCAGGAAGACGGTCACGCCCTCGTCCCGCTTCAGCCGCACGACCTCGTCCCAGAGCGCGCTGCGGCTCTGCGGGTCGAGCCCGGTGGTCGGCTCGTCGAGGAAGAGGATGCGCGGTCTGTGCGCGAGCGCAAGTGCGAGGTCGAGGCGCCGCTTCATCCCGCCCGAGTAGCCGCCGATCTTCCGGTCCGCGGCCAGCCGGAGACCCACGCGCTCGAGGAGCGCGTCGGTCCGGCCGTCCCGCTCGGCGCGCGGGATCCCGTGGAGCGCGAGCTGGAGCTTCAGGTGCTCGCGGCCGGTCAGGAGCGGGTCGAGGGCGGCCTCCTGGAGCGCCGCGCCGATCGTCCTCCGGACTGCGGGGCCCTCCTTGACGATGTCGTGCCCGCCGACCCGCGCGCTGCCCGCCGTGGGCGGAAGGAGGGTCGTGAGCATGTGGACGGTCGTCGACTTGCCGGCGCCGTTCGGGCCGAGGAACCCGTAGATCTCGCCGGGGGCGACATCGAGGTCGATGCCGGCGACCGCATGAATCCCGCCCTTGAACTCTCGGACGAGGCCACGGACTTCGATCGCACGCTCCACCCCAGCACCCTAGCGGTGTACGAATGCTGTAAAGGCAGCCTTGACCGTTCCTCTTATCGGGTAGCCTCAGCCGCGGTCGATGCTGAGGAAGGCGATCATTTTCTGCCTGCTCGCAGGCGTTTTTGTTTCTCCCGCGGCCGCGGCGCCGCAGGTGTTGATGCCGGGCGTCACCTACGAGAAGCGGCTGCAGTTCACCCGCTTCGGGCCGCAGGCGATGCACATCCTCACGGCGCCGAAGCCTGCCGGTGGTCTCTACGGCCTCAAGCCGGTGCTCTCCAATGGCGCGGCGACCGGCCGCGAGCGCGTGACGTCGATGCAGCGGCGGGCCGAGGCGAGCGCAACCGTTGCCGGCGTCAACGGCGATCTCTTCACGTGGGCAGACGGCATCCCCTCCAGCGGGCTGATCCAGGACGGTGTCCTCCGCACGACGCCGCACCCGAAGCGGTCGATGGTCGGAGTCGACACGGTCGGGAACCTTCGCGTCGACCGGATCTCGATGCTCGGCACCTGGCAGGGATCCGGCCCGCGCCGGCCGATCCAGCTCGTCAACCGTCCGCCGGGCCCGAACGGGACGACGCTGTACACGCCGTCCTACGGCGCGACGACGCCCGCAACCCCGGGCGTGTTCGAGGCCGTCCTGGCGCCCTTCCCGTCAGCGACGCCGAACGCCGACCTGGTCGGGTTCGTCTCGGAGAACCGGCGCGGCGGCACACCGATCCCGCCTGGAGGCGCCGTCCTGGCGGCGCGTGGAACACAGGCGCAGCGGATGGCCGTCGAGGCGGTGGTTGCCGACACGGTCAGCGTCCGGCTCGTCCTTCGCCCCGAATGGCGGGACGTGCCGGAGGCGCTGGGCGGCGGCCCCGAGCTGATCCGGCAGGGCCGTCCGATCTTCCGCCCCGCGGAGGACTTCGGCACCTATCACCTCAACCGCAGGCACCCGAGGACAGCGGTGGGCCAGCGCTCGGACGGGCGCATCGTGATGCTCGTCGTCGACGGACGGCGGCCCGGCTACTCCTCCGGGATGACGAACTTCGAGCTGGCGCAGACGATGGCTCGGCTCGGCGTCGTGACCGCCTCCGCGCTCGACTCCGGCGGCTCGTCGACGATGGCCTTCGGCGGGCAGCTCCTGAGCCGTCCTTCGGACAGCGGCGGCGAGCGGCTCGTGTCCGAGGCGCTCCTGGTCATGTACTACGGCGTGCACGCGCCCGAGACGGAGCCGTCGTTCTCGCCGAACGGCGACGGCGCCGGCGACCGGCAGCGGCTCGAGTACAAGATCGTCAAGCCGTCGACGGTCACGGCGACACTGACCGGGCCGAACGGCGTGGCGCGCACGATCGACTCCGGTGAGCGGAAGCCGGGCCTCTACAAGTTTGCGTTCGCCGGCGGAACCCGGTCGAGCGGGGCCCGCGCGACCGAGCCCGAGGGGCGCTATCGCTGGTCGATCACGGCCGTGGACTCCGAGGGGCGCCGCTCGACCGCCGAGCGCTCGTTCAGCCTCAACAACACCGTCGGCTTCATCTCCGTCCAACCCTCCCGCATGACCGTCGGACGGAAGCGCGGCGGGCGCCTGCTGATCGGCTTCACGCTCACGCGCCCGGCCCGCGTCAGCGTCACGATCACGTCGAAGACGGGCGAGCTCCTCCGCGTCGTGCGGAACTTCAACGCCCGCGCCGGCAAGACCTCGCTGCTCTGGAACGGCAAGTACCCGAACGGCAAGCCGGTCTATTCGGGCACCTACGTGGCCCGGGTGGTCGCGACGAACTCGGTCGGCCGCGCCGAGCTGGCTCGCTCGTTCCGCGTGCGCCGCCGCTAGCGGCCCTACACTCGGCCGGTGCTCCAAGCCTCAGTCCTGAGCGCGATTACGGACGCGCTCACCGAGATCGTCGGCGACCACGGGATCTACGCCGTCTTCATCCTCATGTTCGTCGACGCCGTGCTGCCTGCCGCGAGCGAGCTCGTGATGGTCTATGCCGGCGCCCTCGCGGCCGGCGCGTTCGCGGGTCAGAACGTCGTGCTCTTCGGCGAGCCGATCGAGTCGGAGCCCTGGGCGTACGTCGCGATGGCGACGGCCGGCGCGCTCGGGTACATCCTCGGCTCGATCGCCGGCTGGGCCATCGGCTACTACGGCGGGCGGCCGTTCATCGAGCGCCACGGACGGTGGTTGCACGTGACGCCGCACACGCTCCACAGGGCGGAGGGGTGGTTCGACCGCTTCGGCGACTGGGCGGTCGCGATCGGGCGCGTGACGCCGGTCGTGCGCTCGTTCATCGCGATTCCGGCAGGCGTCTTCCGCATGCCGCTCGGCCGCTACACGCTGCTGACGATCCCCGGCTCGGTGATCTGGGCATTCGCATTTGCGGGCGCCGGCTGGGCCGCCGGCTCGCAGTGGGAGGACTTCCACCACAGCTTCCGTTACGCGGAATACGTCGTCGCCGCGGCAATTCTCCTGCTCATCGTGGCCGGGATCTGGCGTCATAGGCGAGGGGCTAGGATTGACCGCCGTGCCGAAGATCCCGCTGGTTGACGTCCAGGCGCAGTACGCGCCGCTGACGGAGGAGCTGCGGAGCCGGTTCGAGGGGGTCCTCGAGTCCGCGCAGTTCATTCGTGGACCGAACGTGAAGGCGTTCGAGGAAGAGGCCGCGGCCTACCTCGGGGTCCGGCACGCGGTCGGGGTCGCGAACGGCACCGACGCGCTCGTGCTCGTGCTCGACGCAATGGGCATCGGCCCCGGCGACGAGGTCATCTGCCCGGCGTTCACGTTCTACGCCACCGCGGAGTCGATCGCCCGGCGCGGCGCCACACCGGTCTTCGCGGACATCGACGCCGCCACGCTCAACCTCGATCCCGAGGACGTCTCCGGCCGGATCACCGACCGGACGAAGGCGATCATGCCCGTTCACCTGTTCGGCCGGCCGGCGCCGCTGGCCGAGCTCGCGGCGCTCGGCGTCCCGCTGATCGAGGACGCTGCGCAGGCGTTCGGCGCCCCCGGCATCGCGCAGACAGGCGTCGCCTCGACCTTCAGCTTCTACCCGACCAAGAACCTCTTCTGCCTCGGCGATGGAGGGTTGGTGACCGCCAACGACGAAGACCTCGCCGAGAGGATCCGGATGCTCGCGTTCCACGGCTCACGCGACAAGACCACGTTCGACTTCGTCGGGTACAACTCGCGACTCGACGAGCTGCAGGCTGCCTTCCTGCGCGTCTTCCTGGAGCACCTCGACGAGTGGACGCGCGGCCGGCGCGAGGCTGCCGCTCGCTATGCCGAGCTCGGTCTCGGCGACCTCGTCGAGCTGCCCGAGGACGAGCCCGGCCACGTCTACCACCTGATCGTCTCCCGGTCGCCGGAGCGTGACCGGATCCGCGAGGCGCTGAGCGACGCCGACATCGCCTCCGCGACCTACTACACGACGCCGCTCCACCTCCAGCCCGCCCTGCGCTTCCTCGGCTACGAGCCGGGCTCGCTGCCCGAGACCGAGCGCGCAGCCGCGGAGAACTTCTCGGTGCCGCTGTGGCCTGGCATCGCGCCGGAGATCCAGGAGCGCGTGGTCGAGACCGTCCGCTCGGCCGTCGGCGCTCCCGTCAGCTGATGCTGCCGGTCAACCGCCACCGGCTGTGGCAGCTCGCGGCCGACGCCGGGCTGATCGCGCTCGCCTGGTGGCTTGCGTTCCAGCTCCGGTTCGACTTCGACGTCCCGGCGAACTTCCGCGACGGGCTCTGGACGACGGTCGCGATCGTCGTCGCGATCAAGCTCGCGGTCTTCGTCGCCTTCGGCTTCTACAACCGCTGGTGGCGCTACGTGTCCACGAAGGACATGTGGCGGGCCGCGCTCGGCGTCGTCGTCGCCTCGGTGATCGCCGCCAACGCGATCTACTTCATCGATCCGTTCGAGCGGCGCCTGCCGCGAGGCGTGGCGCTGATGGACGGCGTGCTCCTCCTCGGCCTCGTCGCCGGGTCGCGGCTGCTGGCGCGGAGCGTCTTCGAGCGGCCGTCCGCCTCGCGGCTCGTCGCCCGCGGCAAGGAGGTGATCGTCGTCGGTGCCGGCGACGCCGGCCAGCTCGTGATCAAGGAGATGCAGCGGTCACGCCAGCTCGGCTACACCCCGATCGGGATCGTCGACGACGACCCGCGCAAGAAGAACCTCCGCGTCCACGGCGTCCGGGTCCTCGGGACCACGGACGAGCTCCCCCACGTCCTCCGCGACAACCGCCCGGACGAGCTCCTGATCGCGATCCCTTCCGCGTCGGGCGAGCAGCGCCAGCGCGTCGTCGAGGTCGCGCGCCGCGAGAGCGTCCCCGTGAAGACCCTGCCGGGTCTCTACGAGCTGATCGCCGACGAGGACAACCTCGCCGCGCAGATCCGGCCGGTGCAGGTGGAGGACGTCCTCGGCCGCGAGCCCGTCGAGGTCGACCTGGAGGCGATCTCGTCGTACCTCGAAGGCGAGACGGTGCTCGTCACCGGCGCCGGCGGGTCGATCGGATCGGAGCTCTGCCGCCAGATCGCGCGCGCGAGACCGTCTCGGCTGATCCTCCTCGACCAGGGCGAGACGCCGCTCTTCGAGATCGAGCGCGAGCTGGTGGACGAGCGCCAGTTCACCGCCAGCATCCCGGTGCTCGCCGACGTCTCGAACCGCCGGAAGCTGGCGCAGGTCTTCGAGCGCTACCGGCCGGGGGTCGTCTTCCACGCCGCGGCCTACAAGCACGTCCCGCTGATGGAGGCGAACCCGCTGGAGTCCATCCGCAACAACGTGCTCGGGACGAAGGTCGTCGCGGACACGGCGGTCCGGTTCGGCGCCAAGCGCTTCGTCCTCGTCTCGACCGACAAGGCGCTCAACCCGAAGGCCGTCTACGGCCAGTGCAAGGCGCTCGCCGAGTGGATCACCGAGGCGTACGGCTGCCGGGAGGACGTCGAGACCCGGTTCATGGCCGTTCGCTTCGGCAACGTGCTCGGCTCGGCGGGCAGCGTGATCACGATCTTCCGGCGCCAGATCGCCACCGGCGGCCCGGTCACGATCACGCACCCGGAGATGACCCGCTACTTCATGACGATCCCTGAGGCCTCCTCGCTCGTCGTCCAGGCCGGCTCGATCGGCGGCCGCGGCGAGATCTTCGTCCTCGACATGGGCGACCCGGTCGGGATCCTCGAACTGGCTCGCGACATGATCAGGCTCTCGGGCCGGGAGCCCGAGCGCGACATCCCGATCGCGTTCATCGGCGTGCGGGCGGGGGAGAAGTTGCACGAGGAGCTCTGGGGGCCGGACGAGGAGATCGCGCCGACGGCGCACGCAAAGATCTCTCGCGCCCGCCGCGCGCCGATCGACGCCGAGTGGCTCGACGCCGAGCTCGCGGAGCTGGAGCGCCTCGTCGAGGAGGGCGAGACGCTGGAGGCGGTCTCGCGCCTCTCGACGATGGTGCGGGCGCCGAAGCGGGCTGCCGCGCCGACTCGGACCTCCGCGCGCGTCTAGCCTCCCAGACGAGCTATTCGCCGCGAGACACGCGTCGTCCGAGCGACGGGTCGTAGTAGGAACCGTCCTGGTGCATGTCCACGAACGTCTCGGACGTGCCGGCCAATGCGCCCGTCTCGTGCGGCCAGAACGGCGTCCGTGAAACACGCCGCCCGAGCGACTGGTCGTAGTAGGAACCGTCCTCGTGCATGTCCACGAACGTCTCGGACGTGCCGGCCAATGCGCCCGTCTCGTGCGGCCAAGATCCAGCCGGCACGTCGCTCTTCGCCGGCTCGGTCGGCCTGAGCGCGGAGCCGCCGTCAGTGACGGCGAGTACGGCGGCAACGAGGCCGAGCGCAGCGACTGCGGCGATGGCCGTTGATCGACTCTTGGTCTTCTTGGTCTCCATGGTTCCTCCCTCCTCGTGCATTAACTCGACGGTAGGAGGGGATGGAGCTCCCGTCGTTCACGGCGACGACACCAGGAGTGTCAACCTCGTCACACGCGCTGGAGCGGCTGGTCGACGACGTCAGCCCGGTAGGAGCAGATCGAGCATCTCCGTGGGGTCCCGCCTCACGCGACGAGCGTCACCCGGGTCACGCTTGCCGACGACGAGCGCGCGCGGGTCCGTGATCGGGACCAGGCGTCTCTGGCGGATCAGCTCCTCGTCCACGCCGCCAAGGCGGCCGCCGAAGGTCGTGTAGACCGGGACGCCGAGCGCCGCGGCTTCGCGGTTCATCGTCCCTCCGGCCGAGACGACCAGGTCGGAGAGGCCGATCAGGCTCTGCGCGTCGATAGCCCGCTCAGGCACGACGACCGCCGGCAGCTCGAGGCTCCGGACGTATGCGCCCTGTTCGGCCGTCCGTGGGACGACGACGACCTGGACGCCCTCCTGGTGACCGAGGTGGTCGAGCACCTGCGGGAAGAGCGGGTTCGAGGTGCGGTGGTAGAGCGAGACGTCGGGCGGCGTCCGCACGACGACGAGCGTGCGCTCGTCGTCCAGGCCGAGGGAGCCGAGCACGGAGCGGTCCGGCTCGAAGTCGGAGAGGTAGTACTCCTCCTTCAGCCCGGGGTACCGGCGTAGCTTCGGGCCCTTGACGCCGTAGCGCCGCAGGCGCTCGGGGGGAATCGCCTCTGGGACGACGACGAAGGTCGCCGCCCTGAGCCCGAGCTGGTGCTGAAGCCACGCGAACTCGTAGTCGAACGTGGTCGAGCTCGGGATCCCGAGCCTCCGCGCCGTGATCGTCAGCTCGTGGGAGCCGTGGGCAAGCGCGGCGTCGAACTCACGGCCCTTCGCCCAGCTCCGCAGGCGGCCAAGCCGGGAGGTGAGCGCCCGGGCCTTCCCGAGCCGCGAGCGCCCTCCGTGGCTCCCGAACACCTCGGCCTCGATCCCGTGGAGCTCGAGGAGCTGCAGCGTCTGCGCGTAGTCGCGCGCGGTGATCTCGACCTCGTCGCCTCGCCCGCGAAGGATCCGGATCAGCGGCCGGAACACGAGGACGTGCGCCGGCGCCGTCATGTCCACCCAGATTCGCATCAGCCGCCCTCCACCAGGCGGAACCGGACGGCCTCGATCGGCGTGTCCGGCTCGATCGGCTGCCCGAAGAAGCGCTCGTGCGCGACACGCCAGTCCTCGACCGACTCGAACCCCTCGCCCTCGTCGCGCGCGAAGCGGTCGTCGATCTCCGCGGCTGGGATCACTCGAGCCTCCGTCACCTCGACGACGCCGATCGGCTCGTCGTCGTAGCCGAGGAGGGCGTAGCGCTCGCCCGGCCGGTCCTCGGGCTCGCTCGACTCGGCCAATCCGGCGGTCGCGGTCTTCCTCCCGGCGAGCACCGCGTCGACGAGCTTGCGGCGCAGCTCGGTGCGTGCGTACCCGAGCTCGAACGGCGGCAGGTCGCTCAAGCGACGGCTTCGGCGAGTCGCGGCTCGCGAAGCGGTCCGGGCGTGCGCTCGACGTGATGCTCGTGCCAGAGCGTGAAGGCGAGCAGCCCCCAAAGCTGGCGCGAGAGATCCTCCTCCGCCGCGACGTGGCGGTCGATCAGGCGCGTCACGGTCTCCGGGTGGAAGAAGCCCTGGCGGCGCAGCGTGTCCGGCGCGAGGACGTCCCTGGCAAACGGCTCGAGGTCGCCGCGGAGCCAGGCCGCAGCCGGAATCGAGAACCCGCGCTTGCGCCCGTAGACGATCCGCCGCGGCAGGAGCGGCGCAGCGGCCCTCCGCAGCAGCACCTTCTTGCGGAGCCCCCGCACCTTGAGCCGTGTCGGCAGGGCGAGCGCCAAGCCGGCGACCACGGGGTCGAGGTACGGCACCCGCGCTTCGAGCGAGTGCGCCATGGACGCCCGGTCGGTCTTCACGAGCAGGTCGTCGACGAGGTACGTGCCGAGGTCGACGTCCTGGAGCCGCGTGAGCAGCTCCGCGCCCTCGGTCTCGGCGAAGCGGGCGCGCAGGAGGTCGACGGGATCTAAGCGTGAGCCACTCATGGGGTCTGACCCCAAGCGGCCCGCGGACAGCTCCGCTCGGGCCTCGGCCGAAAAGATCTCCTTCCAGGCGTGGTGGCGCTCCAGCGGCGGCAGCGAAGCCCCGCGTACGAAGCGTTTCGCCTTGTAGTCGAAGCTCGCGCGGCCGCTCGAGCTCGGCAAACGCTCCACAAGGGGTCTGACCCCAGGGGCGAGCCAGCCCACGCGGAGCGCGAGGAGATCGGCCGCGTACGTGTAGTAGCCGCCGAAGAGCTCGTCGCCGCCCTCTCCGGAGAGCGCGACCTTGACGTGCCGCGCGGCCAGCTCCGACACGAGATACGTGGGCAGGGCCGACGAGTCGGCGAACGGCTCGTCGAAGGTCTCCGCGAGGCGAGGAAGGAGCAGCGCGGCGTCGGGCCGCAGTGTGAGCTCCTCGTGGCGCGTCCCGTACATGGACGCCACCGAGCGGGCGTCGTCGAGCTCGTCGAACGAGCGCTCCTCGAAGCCGATCGAGAACGTGTGCACGGCCTCGCCGCTCTCCTGCGCCGCCAGCGCCGCGAGGAGTGACGAGTCCACCCCGCCCGAGAGCAGCACCCCGACCGGGACGTCCGCGATCAGGTGCGCCCTGACGGAGTCCCGCAGCCGTGCGCGCAGCTCCTCGGCGAGCTCGGCGGGATCCTCGTCGCGCACCTCGGCCGGCGCCGGCCGCGCGTACCGCTCGACGCGCGTCCCGCCGTTCTCCCACACGAGCAGGTGGCCGGGAGGCAGCTTCCTCGTCCCGCGGAAGATCGAGTACGGCGCAGGGACGGAGTTGAAGGCGAGGAACGCCTCGAGCGCGTCCGGATCGACCTCGCCGCGGGGCAGAGCTCGGAGCTCGGACGCGAACGCGAGCTCGCCGCCGTCCTCGCGGTAGTACAGCGGCTTGATCCCGAACCGGTCCCGAGCGAGCACGAGCCGGCGGCGCCGTGAGTCCCAGATCGCAACCGCGAACATCCCCCGCAGCCGCTCGGCGAAGCCGTCGCCGTGCTCCTCGTAGAGGTGCACGAGCACCTCCGTGTCGGAGCGGGTCGAGAACCGGTGGCCCGCCGGCTCCAGTTCGGCCCGCAACTCCCGGAAGTTGTAGATCTCGCCGTTCTGGACGACCTGGACGGTGCCGTCCTCGTTCGCGATCGGCTGATCGCCGTGCTCCAGGTCGATGATCGAGAGGCGCCGCGCTGCGAGCCCGACTGGGCCGTCAAGCAGCTCACCGTCCGAGTCGGGGCCGCGGTGGACGAGCGTCGCGCTCATCGCGCGCAGGCGCTCGGGGTCGATCGCCCCGCGGCTAGACGCGAGCCCGCAGATGCCACACATCGGAATTCACTCTACGCGGGTGGGTCGGACCGCCCCGCGCAGCGACTGGCGAAGCACACGCCATCCGGTCGTGCCGAGGGTGCGGAGGTAGAGGCCGACCGAGCGGTCGGCGATCCACTCCATGTCGTGGGCGAGCTTCTCCGCCATCGACGTCTCGTAGCCGCGCCGCACCTGCGCGAACCCCGTGAGCCCGGGCCGGACGACGAGGCGCTGCCAGTAGGCCGGGAGGTCCGAGGCCAGCTGCTCGAAGAAGATCGGCCGGATCGGTCGCGGCCCGACGAGGCTCATCTCGCCCCGAAGGACGTTGAGGAGCTGCGGCAGCTCGTCGAGCTGCGTCGCCCGGAGCCAGCGCCCGACCTTCGTCCGCTCGTCCTTCGTCCGGAAGACGAGCTCCTCGCCGAGGTGGGCGCCGAGCCGCTGCTCGGCGCCCGCGCGGAGCGTCCGGAACTTGAGCATCGTGTAGAACCGGCCGCCCCGCCCGACCCGCGTTCCCCGGTAGAGGACCGGCCTGCCGCTCGTCAAGACGATCGCGAGCGAGATGAGGGCCACGGGTATCAGCGCCAGGGCGGAGAAGACCAGCGAGAGGCCGATGTCGAGCCCGCGGAGGACGGCGTCGACGCGATCGCGGCGCGGGCTCTCCCGGGCGCGGCGGATGAAGCTCTCTGAGAGCGAGCTCTGCGATCGCGTCTGCACCGGCCGATGGTAGTTCCCCGGGAAGACCGAGGGCCGGCGTGGGCCGGCCCTCGGAATCGTGTTCTGGTGGCGCGCGGTTCTAGCGTCCGCGCTTCTTTCCGTGACCTTTGCCCTTGCTGTGGCCGTGGTGATGGCCGTTGTCTCCGGCGCCCGGAATGCGAAGGAGCAGGAGCTGGCCGCCCTCACGCTGGTAGGTGAGGCGGTTGTTCCCCTCCACGCGAACCTCTTCCTGGACGATGAGCGAGCCGGCCTGGATGTCGACCAGGAAGGCTCCCTTCCCGAAGAACTTCGACGCGTCCACGATGCCGCTCGACTCCCAGGCGCCTGCGTTCGCCTTCGTCGTGCTCGCATCGACGTCCGTCGGGCCCTCGTCGGCCGACTGGTCGACGCGGGCGACGACGAACGGCGCGCCGCCCCTCTTCAGGTCGTAGGCCCAGATCCGAGCCGTGGTGCCGGTCCCGAGCGGGTACTGGTTGTGGCTGCCCGGGTCCTCCTGCCACAACAGCAGGTCCTTCGTCGTCTCGACGTTGTCCGGCTGGTGGATCAGGTCGACCGCCCCGGAGCCGGCGGCGCCGCGGGCGTCACCGTCGACCAGGATCGAGAGGCTGGTGACCTTCTTCGGATCGTTGCGGTCGAGGACCATCTTGAAGATCCGGCCGTTCGGCCACGGGCCGATCGTGCCGGCCGGGCCGCGACGAAGACGGCCGGTGGCCGGATCCGGAAGCGCCCGAGGCTCGCCGGTGTCCGCGAAGTACACGACGTTCCGGTGGTGCCGGTCGTACTGGATGTCCTCGACACGGATGAACTGGAACACGTTGTTCGTGTTGCTCCAGTGCTCGAGGAGCCACTGCGGCCCGTCGGGAAGCCCGGCGCTCGCCGGTGGCGTGGGGAAGCCGACGTCTGCCGACTTCGCGTCCGTCCCGTCGGCCTTCTTGCCCGTCGCGATCATCCGCGGCACCTGGATGAACTCGCCGCTGATCGACATGGCCCCGCTCAGGTCGCCGTAGTCGTTCGCCTGGGTCGACCGGAACGCCCACAGCTCGCCCTCGTCGTTCCAGACGGCTCGACCGTTCCGAGCCGTGTACATGTAGAGCTGCGATGCGGGCGCGGTGAACGTGTCGTCGCCGGACAGGACGACCGGATGGCCGTACCCCGGCACGCCCACGCTGTTCTCGTGGTTGTGGCGGCCCATGCCGTAGATCGACCGCGTCTGGCCGCTCTTCACGTCATGTGCGGCGACGACGCCCGCCTGCTCGGGATTCGGACCCGCCGGCCAGGCGGTGCCCGTTCGGTTGACGAGGTCGGTCGCCTCCTCGTTCGTGAACAACAGCGGCCGCTCGAAGCCCTCTCGCCGCGACACGATCGTGTTCGAGCAGAAGCGCTGGTAGTTCTGCTCGCTCTGGATCACGTACTTGCCGGCGAGCACACCGGCGCCGTGCCGGCTGAGCGTCAGCTTGCTCAAGAGCGCGTTCGTGAAGTCGTTGAACCCCGTGCCCTGCGCCGGCGGCGTCCCCGGCGTGAACGGGAACGGGACCGTCGAGGTCTCGTGGTTCACGTACGCGTGGACCTTGCCGTGGCGGCCCTTCTGAAGCGCGATGCCGTCCGGAATCGACTCGAACTTGTACGTCGAGCCGGGCAGGGTCTCGCCGACGGTGATCAGCGGCGTCACCGTCGCGCCCGGGACGGCCGGCGTCAGCATGGACGCCTGGGGTGTCTTGAAGCCTTGCTTGTGGTTTCCGCCCTTGCCCTTGTGGGCTGCTGCGGGCACGGCGACTACGGCGATCGCGAGCCCGATGACGGCGATGAATCCGACGAGACCGGCCGCACGCCGCCGTCCCGTCGGGCTTGTCAGCTGCATTGATTTCTCCCCCTTGAACTGGTTGGACGCCGGAGTCTGACAGACATTTCGCTTATTGGTGCCGCTGTGACTATCATCGTTGCTTATGGACACGAGGCAGCTCGCCGCCTTCTGTGCCGTCGTCGACCGCAAGAGCTTCTCGCTCGCCGCCGAGCAACTCGGCGTCACACAGCCGGCGGTCAGCCTCCAGATCCGCTCGCTCGAGAAGCGCCTCGGCGAGAAGCTCCTCGACCGGTCCGGGCGGCGCGTCGAGCCGACCGAGGCCGGCCAGCGGCTCTACCGCAGCGCGCAGCGGATGCTGGCCCTCGAGCAGCAGCTGCTCGACGAGGTGGCCGGAGAGGGCGACGTGCTTCGCGGGCGGCTCGAGATCGGCTGCTCGACCGGCCCAGGCGCCACCGTCCTCCCGCTCCTCCTCTGTCAGTTCCAGGCGGAGAACCCCGGCGTCGCGATCTCGCTGTCCGTCAACGACACGCTGCACGTGATCGACCTGGTCGCCGAGCGGCGGCTCGAGCTGGGCGTCGTCGGCGCCGCGCCACGCCACCGGGCCGTGACCTTCGAGCCGTTCTTCCAGGACCAGATCGTCCTGGCGGTGCCGCCCGGGCACAAGCTCGCCGATGCGACGGTGAAGCTCGACGCGCTCCGCGAGGAGGCGGTGATCCTCATGCAGGAAGGCGCCGGAGTCCGGCAGATGGTCGAGGACGAGCTGCGGGCTGCCGGCCTCCGGCTCCGGGACCTCGACGTCAAGCTCGAGCTCGGGCTCCAGGAGTCGGTGAAGGCGGCGGTCGCGGCAGGCCACGGCGTCACGTTCATCTCGCGCTCCTCGATCGAGCCCGAGCTGGCGGCGGGCACCCTTGCGGCTGCGACTGTCGAGGGGCTGGCGCCGACGCGCGAGATCTCGCTCGTCCGCTCGACCGGCCGGACGCCCAGCCGGGTCGCGGAGGCGTTCGTCGCCTTCGCGCGGGAGCGGGTCCCCTGATCGTCCGCTGGGGGCTGGAGGAGCTGCCGGGCGTCCTGCGGGAGCTCGGGATCGAGCGGCCGTTTCTCGTCGCGAGCCCGCGATGGAGCTCGCTCGACCTTCCCGCCGCGGCCCGCTGGGACGAGATCCCCTCGCACCGGATCGAGGTGCCGGACGGCGTCGACGGCGTGCTCGCGGTCGGCGGCGGCAGCGCGATCGACACGGCCAAGGCGGCGTCGGCCGCCGGCGGCCTGCCGCTCGTGTCCGTGCCGACGACGTACTCCGGCTCGGAGTGGACGCCGTTCTACGGCGTCCGCGATCCCGACAAGCGGATGGTCGGCGGCGGAGGGGGCGCCAGCCTGGCGGCGATCGTCTACGACCCGAAATTGACGCTCGATCTGCCCCGGGAGGCGACTGCCGGCACGGCGCTGAACGCACTCGCCCACGCGGCCGAGGCGCTCTACCACCCGGCCAGGAGCCCGGAATCGGACCGGGCCGCGCACGAAGGCGCGGAGCTGATCAACGGCTCCCTTCCGGCCGTCCTCGACGATCTCGGCGCGATCGGCCCGCGGACGACGCTCCTGAAGGGAGCCGCCCGGGCGGGCGAGGCGCTCGGCCTCTCAGGGCTCTGTCTCGGCCACGCGATGGCGCAGGCGCTCGGCGGCCGGTACGGGCTCCCGCACGGCGCGATGAACGCGCTGTGCCTGCCACCCGCGCTGCGGTTCAACGAGCCCGTAGTGCCGGAGGCGATCGACGACTTCGGCAAGTCGATCGGCGCCGCGGATCCGGCGGACCGGGTCGAGGAGCTGGCGCGCCTCGGCGGCTTCGACCGGCTGCGCGACTACGGCATTCCCGAGGAGGACCTCGACGACATCGCCGAAGCGACCGCCCAGCGTGCCGGAGCGAAGGCGAACCCGCGGCCCGCGTCACCGGCCGAGATCGCTGAGCTCCTGCGCTCGATCTACTGAGAGGTCGCCCTAGCGCGGACAGGCGCCGGCAGTCGGCGTTCCGCCCGGCCCGTCGACGTGCTGGCCGCCGTACTCGATGCAGTAGCGGGACTGGTCTGCCCAGACGAGCATGACGGACTCCATCTTCACGCCGGCGTAGGTCCCGGTCGAGCGATGGCTGGCCTCGAGCGCGATGGCCGCAGCCTGGAGGATGGCTGTGGGTGCCTTCTCGGTGGCCTGGAAGCTCTGGCGGGCCCAGGTCATTCCAATGATCGCCGCAGCACAGAGGATCCCGACAAGGCCGATCGTCCTGATCATGCGATCTGTATCGGCCGTGACGAGCAGAATAATGAGCGCTAATGCGTGTGATTAGCGAGGCGGTGGTAGGATCGAGCCTGTGGGCGGCAAGCTCTCCTTCGACGTGCTCGTGATCGGATCGGGGGCCTCCGGGCTCGCCGCCGCCGTCTCCGCCGAGAAGGCCGGCGCGCACGTGGCGCTGGCCACGAAAGGTGCGATCCAGTCCTGCAACTCGGCCAAGGCGCAGGGCGGGATCCAGGCCGCGTTCGGCGAGGACGACTCGCCCGAGATCCATGCCGAGGACGTCTGGCGCAGCTCGCACGAGACAGCGAACCGAGAGCTCGTCGAGATCCTGACGAGCGAGGCGCCGTCGGCGATCCACTGGCTCGAGGAGCTCGGCGTGGAGTTCACGCGCGAGAACGGCGGCTACCGGCTGGCGCGCTGCGGCGGCGCCTCGCGCAAGCGCCTGCTCCAGGTCGGCGACCGCACGGGCCTCGCGATCACGATGGCGCTGAAGGAGGCGTTCGAGGCCGGTTCGGGCACCGCCTTTCCAAAGTCGCCGCTCAGTTCGCTCGAGCCCGTCGAGAACGGCTGGCTCGCGCGCTGTGGCGCGCACAAGATCGAGGCGGGGACGGTCGTCCTCGCCGCCGGCGGCCGCTGCTTCCGCGAGGCGAAGGAGCGCGGCGAGCTCTCCACGAACCATCCCGGCGCGACGGGCGAGGTGACGCAGATCGCGCTCGACCTCGGGGCCGAGTCGCGCGACCTCGACGCGCTCCAGTACCACCCCAACGGCGGCGCCTGGCCCGAGACGATGCAGGGCTACTCGATCCCCGAGACCACGCGCGCCTACGGCGCTGTGCTTCTCAACGCCGACCGCGAGGAGTTCACGGACTCGCTGGGGCCGCGCGACGAGGTCTCGCAGGCCATCTTCGACGAGGTGGAGAAGGGCAAGGGCGTCGAGACCGAGGACGGCCGCCCGGCGGTCTACCTTGACACGACGCGCATCCCCGAAGCGGACGCGGACGTGTCCCTCCCGTACATGCTCCGGCGGTACCGGGCGGGCGGCATCGATCCGCTGGCCGAGCCGATCTTGACCTACCCGGTGCTCCACTACCAGAACGGCGGGCTCGTGATCGACGAGCACGGCGAGACGACGCTGGAGGGGGTCTACGCGGCCGGCGAGATCGCCGGTGGCACGCATGGAAGGAATCGGATGATGGGCAACTCGCTCCTCGAGTGCACGGTGTTCGGCCGGCGCGCCGGCAAGGCCGCGGCCGACAAGGCGGCGGCATGAGCACGGTCGAAACCGATATCCAGCAGGCGGTCGAGGACGCGGCGGCGCACCTGTACGTCTGGGCGCTGAAGGACATCCCGCAGGACCTGCGCGACGCGCTGGCGGACGCGTCCGGCAAGGAGACCTCGGTGCCCGGCCAGCGCGTGCTCCAGACGATCCTCAAGAACGTCCAGGTCGCCGAGCGCGAGAACAACCTCGTCTGCCAGGACACGGGCATCGCCGTCTACTACTGCCGCGTCGGCGAGCACTTCCCACTCCACCCGGCGCGGATCTACCAGGCCCTCTACGACGGGACGATGCGTGCGACGCTCGACCACCCGCTGCGCTCGAACACCGTCCACACGCTGACGCGCGAGAACACCGGTCCGAACGTCGGCTACCGCGTCCCGATCGTGCACTGGGACTTCGTCGCCGACTGGGACGGCCTCGACGTCAAGTGCGTCCCGAAGGGATCGGGCTCGGAGAACATGAGCTTCCTGAAGATGTGCGTCCCCGCCGACGGCGTGAAGGGGATCAAGCAGTTCGTGCTCGAGTCGATCGTCGGCGCCGGCGGGAAGCCGTGCCCGCCCGGGATCGTCGGGGTCGGGATCGGCGGCTCGGCCGACTACGCGATGCACCTCGCCAAGGAGGCGATCGCGCGGCCGGTCGGCACCAGGAACCCTGACCCGCTGGTCGCGGAGCTCGAGGACGAGCTCTTCCAGCTTCTGAACGAGACCGGGATCGGGCCGATGGGGCTCGGCGGCGACGTCACCGTCCTGCAGTGCCACATCGAGCACGCGGACACGCACATGACGCTGAACCCGGTGGCCGTGAACTACCAGTGCTGGGCGGCGCGGCGAGCGACGGCGCACATCGCCGCCGACGGGACCGACCGACTTCGACCGGGAGGCGTGATGGCCGAGCATCGATTGACATTCCCGGCCTCCGAGGAGGACATCCGCAAGCTCCGCGCCGGCGATCTCGTCACCATCGACGGCCACATCATCGGGATCCGCGACCGGACGCAGATCCGGATCTTCGACCAGGGCGTCGAGCCGCCGATCGACTTGAACGGCGCCTTCCTGCTCCACACGGCGCCCGGCGTCCGCAAGCGCGACGACGGCGGGTACGACCCAGTCTGCATCGGCACGACGACGAGCGCCCGCATGGTGCGCTTCACGGAGCCGCTCGGCCGCGACTACGGCGTTCGCGCGATCTGCGGCAAGGGCGGCCTCCCAGACGAGGCGATCGAGCCGATGCGCGAGCACGGGATGGTCTACTTCGCGATCGTCGGCGGCGCCGCGGCGCTCGAGACCACCCAGATCGAGGAGATCGAGGAGGTCTATTGGGAGGAGCTCATGCCCGAGTGCCTCTGGAAGTTCCGCGTCAAGGATTTCGGGCCGCTCTGGGTCGGGATCGACTCACACGGCAACTCGATGTTCCACGACGTGAACGAGGCCGCGAACAAGCGCCTGGAGAAGATCCTTGCTGAGCTTTGAGGCGCCCGAGGGCGGGCTGACGCACGTCCTCGACAAGGGCCTCGGGCCGCGAGCGTGGGAGGACACGCTCGAGACGAGCGGCCTCTACATCGACGTCGTCAAGCTCGGCTGGGGCACGGCGTTCGTGACCGCAAACCTCCGGAAGAAGCTCGACGTCCTGCGCGAAAAGCGGGTCGTCGTCGGCGGGACGTTCTTCGAGGCGGTGTGGGCGACCGGCCAGCTCGACCGGTACAAGCAGTGGCTCGCCGACCTCGGGCTCGACCATGTCGAGATCTCCGACGGCGCGGTCGAGATCCCGCGCGAGGAGAAGCTCTCGCTGATCGCCGAGCTCGCGCGAGACTTCACCGTCCTCTCCGAGGTCGGCTCGAAGGACTCGTCCGTCGAGTTCTCGTCGGACGAGTGGACGCAGTGGCTCCGCGAGGAGCTCGACGCCGGCGCCTGGAAGGTGATCACCGAGGCGCGCGAGGGCGGGAGCTCCGGGATCTTCACCTCGGATGGCGCCATGCGCACCGACCTGGTCGAGGAGATCGGCTCTGCGGTCGATCTCGACGACGTCATCTTCGAGGCGCCGACGAAGGCCGCGCAGGCCTGGTTCGTGAAGCGTTTCGGGCCGGCCGTGAACCTCGGGAACATCCCACCCGATGAGGTGATTCCGCTCGAGACGCTCCGGCGCGGGCTTCGGGCCGACACGCTGAAGGAGGTGCTCCTTGGCGACCGCGCCCCCGCTTCCTGAGCAGGACGTCGAGGCGATGTCCGCGGAGGACCTGCTCCGCTGGGCCCACGAGGAGTACGGCGACAAGCTCTGCCTGACCTGCTCCTGGCAGAAGCAGTCGTCCGTGCTCGTCCACATGGTCTCGGAGCTCGGGCTCGATATCCCGATCGTCGAGCTCGACACTCACCTCTTCTTCCGCGAGACCTACGACACGCGCGACCGGCTCGTCGAGCGCTACGGCCTCAAGCTCCTGCCGCCTCCACCGGTGATCACAGTGGCCGAGCAGCACAAGCAGGAGGGCCCGAACCTCTGGGAGCGCGATCCCGACCGTTGCTGCCACATCCGCAAGGTCGAGCCGCTCCTGGACGCGCTGAAGCCGTACGACGCCTGGATCTCCGGGATTCGCCGAGACCAGTCCCCGAGCCGCGCCACCACGCCGAAGCTGCAGTGGTCGGAGCGCTACGGCGTCTGGAAGGTGCACCCGCTCGCCGACTGGGACGAGCGGCGGGTCTGGCTCTACATCCACGTCAACGAGATTCCGTTCAACCCGCTCCACGACGCCGGCTACCGGTCGATCGGCTGCATGCCCTGCACCCGGCCGACGGCGCCCGACGAGGAGGAGCGGGCGGGACGCTGGGCCGGCTCGGACAAGCTCGAGTGCGGCATCCACCTGGACACACCCATCGATGCGAAGGAGACGAATGTCTGACGGATTCACCCTCTGGTTCACCGGGCTCTCAGGCGCCGGGAAGACGACGATCGCAGAGATCGTCGGCCCCGAGCTCGAGCGCCGCGGCCACGTCGTCGAGTACCTCGACGGCGACGTCGTCCGCACCCACCTCTCGAAGGGCCTCGGCTTCTCCAAGGAGGACCGCGACACGAACATCGAGCGCATCGGCTGGGTCGCCTCGCGGCTGACCCGTCATGGCGCCGCCGTCCTCGTCTCGGCGATCTCGCCCTACGAGGAGACGCGCCGGCACGCCCGCGAGCTGGTCGAGGGGCACGGACGCTTCGTCGAGGTGTTCGTCGCGACCTCGGTGGAGGAGTGCGCTCGGCGCGACGTCAAGGGCCTGTACGAGAAGGCGTTCAGCGGCGAGATCAAGGAGTTCACCGGGGTCTCGGATCCGTACGAGGAGCCGACCGACCCGGAGCTGCGGATCGACACCGAGGAACACCCGCCCGAGGAGTCCGCGCAGATCGTCTTGGCCAGGCTCGAGGAGCTCGGGCTGGTCCGCGCCGAAGTGGCCGCATGAGCCAGGTCTCGGTGCCAGGCACGAGGACAGGTCTGATCGAGCCACACGGCGGGGAGCTCGTCGACCGCACCGGCGACCGGCCGGACGACGTGGAACAGCTCGAAGCTGTCACGCTGACGTCCCGCGAGCTCTCCGACCTGGACATGCTCGCCTCCGGCGCCCTCAGCCCGCTCGAGGGCTTCATGGGACGGGAGGACTACGGGCGGGTCGTCGAGGACATGCGGCTCGCCAACGATCTCCCGTGGGCGCTTCCCGTGTGCCTCGCCGTCGACAAGGCGCCGGAGGACGACCGCGTCGCGCTCGCCGACGAGTCCGGCCGGCTCGTCGCCGTCCTCGAGGTCGAGGAGACGTTCGAGTACGACAAGGAGCGGGAGGCGGAGCAGTGCTTCCGCACGACAGAAGACGCGCATCCCGGCGTGGCGCGGCTCTACGCCCAGAAGCCGCTCTACCTCGCGGGCCGCGTCACCGTCTTCGAGCGGGCCGAGCCGCCCTTCCCGGAGCTCGCCAAGGACCCGGCCGAGACCCGCGCCGAGTTCGAGAAGCGCGGCTGGAAGCGCATCGTCGGGTTCCAGACCCGCAACCCGATCCACCGGGCGCACGAGTACCTGACGAAGACGGCGCTCGAGACGGTCGACGGCCTGCTGATCCACCCGCTCGTCGGCGACACGAAGCAGGACGACGTCCCCGCCGCAACACGCGTCGAGTGCTACCGCGTGCTCGTCGACAACTACTACCCGGCCGACCGTGTCGTCGTCTCCGCCTTTCCGGCGGCGATGCGCTACGCGGGGCCCCGGGAGGCGATCTGGCACGCGATCTGCCGCAAGAACTACGGCTGCTCGCACTTCATCGTCGGCCGCGACCACGCCGGCGTCGGGGACTACTACGGCTCGTACGACGCGCAGCGGATCTTCGACGAGCTCGAGCCGCACGAGCTCGACATCGAGCCGATGTTCTTCGAGCACGCCGTCTACTGCAAGCGCTGCGAGGCGATGGTCTCGCCGAAGACCTGCCCCCACGGCGGCGACGACCACGTGTTCCTGTCGGGGACGAAGGTGAGGGAGATGCTGGTGAACGGCGAGATCCCGCCGGTGGAGTTCTCCCGGCCCGAGGTCGCCGAGGTCCTGATCGAGGCCTACCGCAGCTGATGCGACTTGACAGCGCAGGAGCCTCCCGGATAGAAACGCCTAATCGGTGAGATTAGCGTTTCCTATCCAAGGAGGCTCCATGCGTTCCCTCATTTTGGCACTCGTCGCCGGTGCCGTCGTGGTCCTGGCTGCCGCATGCGGCGGTACCTCGGAGGACTCGGCGGAGGCCGGCTCTGACGGCGCCAAGCTGACCCTCGTCGCCTACTCCACCCCTCGTGAGGTCTACGCCGACCTGACGAAGAGCTTTGCGCAGTCGGACGGCGGCCAGGGCGTCTCGTTCGACGAGTCGTACGGCAGCTCGGGCGAGCAGAGCCGCGCCGTCGAGCAGGGGCTCCCCGCCGACGTCGTCGCCTTCTCTCTGGCGCCGGACGTCGATCGTCTCGTCGAGTCCGGCCAGGTTGCCGAGACCTGGGCCGATGACGAGCACAAGGGAATGGTCACGAACTCGGTCGTCGTCTTCGCCGTCCGGAAGGGGAACCCGCTGGGGATCAAGACCTGGGACGACCTGGTGAAGGACGGCGTCGAGGTGATCGAGCCGAACCCGTTCACCTCCGGTGGTGCCCGCTGGAACGTCATGGCGGCCTACGGCGCGCAGAAGAAGCTCGGCAAGTCGCACGAGCAGGCCGTCGAGTACCTCCGCGAGCTCTTCAAGCACGTGTCCGTGCAGGACAAGAGCGCGCGCGAGTCGCTGCAGACGTTCACCGGCGGAAAGGGCGACGTCCTGCTCGCCTACGAGAACGAGGCGATTCTGGCGCAGGAGAAGGGCGAAGACCTCGACTACGTCGTCCCCGACCAGACGATCCTGATCGAGAACCCGGTGGCGGTCACGAACGACGCGCCCGAGCAGGCCGCGGCCTTCCTGGACTACATCCGCGGCGAGGAGGCGCAGCGCGTCTTCGGCAAGGCGGGCTATCGGCCCGTGAACGAGGCGCTCGCGAACGAGTTCCAGTTCCCGATACCGCCGGGCCTCTTCACGATCGAGGACGTCGGCGGCTGGGACGAGGTGCAGAAGACGTTCTTCGACCGCGAGGACGGAATCATGGCGGGCATTCAGCGGGAGGTCGGCGCGGCCCTTGAGTAGCCTCGCACAGCCCGTAGCCGCACCCAGGCGGCGCCGTTCCGCGCCACTCGCCCTCGGGATCTCGACCGGCTACCTCAGCATCGTCGTCCTGATCCCGCTCGCAGCGCTCACGCTCCGCTCCCTCGAGGGCGGGCTGGGGGCCTTCTGGGAAGCGGTCACCGAGCCGCAGGCGGTCGCCGCGCTGAAGCTCACCTTCGCGGTCTCGCTCGTCGTCGTGCTGATCAACGCGGTTGCGGGCACCCTGATCGCCTGGGTGCTCGTGCGGGACTCCTTCCGCGGCAAGAGCATCGTCAACGCGCTGATCGACCTGCCCTTCGCGCTGCCGACGATCGTCGCCGGTCTGACACTGCTCGCGCTCTACGGCCCGAGGAGCCCGATCGGCGTCAACGTGGCCTACACGACGGCCGCACTCGTTCTGGCGCTGCTGTTCGTGACCCTGCCGTTCGTCGTTCGGACCGTGCAACCGGTGCTGCTCGAGCTCGACCGGGACATGGAGGAGGCGGCGCAGTCCCTCGGAGCCACGTCGCTCCAGACGTTCAGGCGCGTGATCTTCCCGAACCTCTTCCCGGCGATCCTGTCGGGAACGGCCCTGGGCTTCGCACGTGCGCTCGGCGAGTTCGGCGCCGTCGTGCTCATCTCCGGCAACCAGCCGTTCAAGACCGAGGTCGCGTCCGTCTACATCTTCGGCCAGATCGAGAGCGACAACGTGACCGGCGCGGCCGCCGTGTCGGTCGTCCTCCTGGTCGCCTCGCTCGGCGTCCTGCTCGCGATCGGCGGGGTTCGCCGCTGGGCCACAAGGCACGATGGCTAGGTACCTGCTCCGGTTCGCGGCACTCGGCTACCTGGCGGCGCTGCTCGGGGTCCCGGTCGGACTGGTCGTCTACCGGGCGTTCGAGGACGGCGTCGCCGACTTCGTCGCCGCGATCACGACGCCGGAGGCGCTCCACGCCCTTTGGCTGACCATCATCATCGCGCTGATCGCTGTCCCGCTGAACACGGTGTTCGGCGTCATGTGCGCACTGGCGATCGTGCGCCGGCGCTTCAGGGGCCACGGGCTCGTGAACTCGGTGGTCGACCTGCCGCTGGCGCTCTCGCCGGTCGTGGTCGGGCTCGCGCTGATCCTCGTCTACGGCCGCCAGGGCTGGTGGGGCGGATGGCTGATCGACAACGGCTTCCAGGTGATCTTCGCGCTGCCCGGGATGGTGCTTGCGACCGTCTTCGTCTCGTTGCCGTTCGTCGTCCGCGAGGTCGTGCCCGTACTGCGCGAGATCGGTGACGAGCAGGAGCAGGCCGCCTCCACGCTCGGTGCCTCCCCGTGGCAGACCTTCTGGAAGATCACGCTGCCGGCGATCCGCTGGGGCGTGGCCTACGGCGTCGTGCTGACCACGGCCCGCGCGCTCGGCGAGTTCGGCGCAGTCAGCGTGGTCTCCGGGCGGATCGCCGGCCGGACCGAGACGATGACGCTCCACGTCGAGGAGCGGTTCCAGGCGTTCGAGGTGCAGGACGCGTACGCGGCATCGGTCGTGCTCGCGCTCCTCGCCGTCATGACGCTGCTGGCGATGACCCTGCTCCGAAAGGAAGACGCCTGATGGCCATCGAGGTCCGCAACGTCTCCAAGTGCTTCGGCGACTTCACGGCCATCGACGACGTCTCCGTCGAGGTCGAGAGCGGCTCGCTGACCGCGCTTCTCGGGCCCAGCGGCAGCGGGAAGTCGACGCTACTCCGCGTCATCGCCGGGCTCGAGCAGCCGGACGCAGGTGAGGTGTTCATCTCAGGCGAGGAGGCGACGAGCGTGTCGCCGCAGAAGCGCGGCGTCGGCTTCGTTTTCCAGCACTACGCGGCCTTCAAGCACATGACCGTGTGGGACAACGTCGCGTTCGGCTTGTCGATCCGGAAGCGGCCGAAGGCGGAGATCAAGGAGCGCGTCGGGGAGCTCCTCGACCTCGTCCAGCTGAGCGGTCTCGCCAAGCGCTACCCGGCGCAACTCTCGGGCGGCCAGCGCCAGCGCATGGCTCTCGCTAGGGCCCTGGCGGTCGAGCCGAAGGTGCTCCTCCTCGACGAGCCGTTCGGCGCCCTCGACGCGCGCGTCCGCAAGGAGCTCCGCGCCTGGCTACGCCGGCTGCACGAAGAGGTCCACGTCACGACGATCTTCGTCACGCACGACCAGGAGGAGGCGATGGAGATCGCGGACCAGATCGTCCTCATGAACGAGGGGCGGGTCGAGCAGATCGGCGGCGCGCGCGACCTCTACGAGCGGCCGGCGAACGAGTTCGTGATGACGTTCATCGGGCCGGTCTCGACCTTCGGCGAGGAGCTCGTCCGCCCGCACGACATCGAGGTCCGGCGCGAGCCGAACGGCTCGGCCGAACGCGCGACCGTCGAGCGCATCGTCCACCTCGGCTTCGAGGTGCGCGCCGACCTGGCGCTCGAGGACGGCCGGGAGGTGTGGGTGCAGATGACGAAGTCCGAGGCCGAGCAGCTCGAGCTCGAGCAAGGCTCCCAGGTCTTCGTGGCGACGCGTGTAGAGCTCCGAATTCTCTCTTTCGAGTTAGGATCT
Organism: uncultured Actinomycetes bacterium; assembly: GCA_963847235.1. Taxonomy (GTDB): domain Bacteria; phylum Actinomycetota; class Thermoleophilia; order Gaiellales; family Gaiellaceae; genus JACDAN01. The sequence goes on from CAWJYU010000014.1 coordinate 242,340, forward strand.
GCCCGCTTTCCAACGCAGGAAGGGGGGAAAGTGAAGAGATTCCTACTGGTCGCGACGGTCGTCGCGTGCAGCGTCTTCGTCGGCGGCGCCAGGCGGTTACGACGAACGGCTTTCCGGACAACGGTCTGCATCCGAAGGTCGGCGCGATCATGGTTCCGGCCCGCAGCGGCGTCGGCTACGCGCAGGTTTGCTCGGGCACGCTCGTGTCGCGGACGATCTTCTTGACGGCCAGCCACTGCACGGCGTTCCTCGAGGCCGACCCGAGGCCCGACTACGTCACGTTCGACGAGACAGACGTCGAGCCGTTCCCGAGCGGCCTGATCGCGGCGAGGCCGGTGACGAACCCCGCCTACAAGGGCGGGTACAGGACCGACGTCTCCGCCATGGTGCTCGGCTCCGAGGTGACGAACATCACGCCGGCCCAGGTTCCGCAAGTCGGTCGGCTACCTGGACACGCTCGGGCTGCGCCAAAGCACGAGGCTGACGGTCGTCGGATACGGGACGAGCGAGAAAGTCATCGTCAAGGGCGAGAAGGGGCCGCAGTTCCCGTACGAGGGCGATCGGGGCTACGGCATCGGCGGCTTCAATGCGCTCACGCCGGAGGCGCTGAAGATGAGCCAGAACGCGGCTCACGGTGACAGCGGAGCCTGTTACGGAGACTCGGGCGGCCCGACGTATCTCGGCGCCGCGCCGAACGACGGCAATGTCGTCCTGGCAGTGACGTCGACGGGGGACATCCCGTGCTACTCGACGAACGTCTCCGCCCGAACGGACACGCCTACGGCTCGGGCCTTCCTTTCGGGGCTTGGCCTGTAGCGATCTGAGGAGAGCGCCGGGCCCGGCCCGGCGCTCTCCTAGAGCGTCAGGAACGGCAGGAAGGTCGTCATGTCGACGACCGCGACCGCCGGCAGCTGGTCGTCGGCGCAGCGGAGGTTCTTCAACTGGTCGTTGAGCGGCCGGCTGAACCAGCGCTCGAAGAGCTGGCGGCGGGAGGTCTCCCGCAGGGCGGCGACCACGGAGTTCCGTGCGACGCCGACGGGGAAGGCGCCGAGCGGCATCGTGTCGTCCACCGCCCTCATCTCGTAGACGCCGTCCGCGGTGCGGATCTTCACCTTCTTGCCCGCGGGGAGGCTGAAGACCTGCGGCGGCGCGATCGACCCGATCGCGAGACCCGTGCGGCGCTCGCCGAGCCACCAGGCTCGCGGCTTCACCTCGACCATCCGGGCGGGCTGCTGGGAGAAGTTCTCGTGGTACTCGGTGATCTGCTGCCCGGTCGGGTTCGGCGCGCGGAACCGCCGGCCCATCCGCTGCTGCCGGAGCTCGTCGGCGATGATGCCCCGCGCGAGGCCCTCCGTGGCGCCCATCCGGGCCAGCGCTCTGCGGTAGGCCGCTCGGCTACCTCCGAATCGCGACCGAACGATCGCGCGGACGGCGGCCAGGACGTCCTGGCGCGGGACGTGGACGAGGCCGGCGAGGACCGCCTGCGAGTAGGCCGCGGAGAACGCCACGTCGCCGTCGCGGATCACCCGCGAGAGCCGGCGGACGCTGCCGTAGGTGATCGGGTTCCCGGCCACCTCGCAGCGCACGCCGCGCGGCAGCGTGATCTGTCCCTGGGTGAGCGTCCTGTCGAAGTCGGGCCCCGCAGCCTCCGGCCCGGCGCACAGCCGTGGATCCCGCGTCCAGAGCCAGATGCAGGCGCCGACCTCCTTGTCCGGGTCGGCCTGCGCGGTGTTCCGCGCCTGCCAGCCCCACGACCAGACGCTCCCGATCCGAGTCTCCTGCGCGACCTGCTTCGCCGCCAGCGCCTGGAGCTTGACGTGCTGGAACCAGGCGATCGGGGGCAGCGTCCCGCGGTTCGACGCCTGGAAGCCCAGCATGAGCCCGACCCGCCGTGACGGGATCCCGATGTCCGTGAAGGTCTTGACCGCCGCGCGGAAGCGGTTCCGCAGGGTCCGGCTCCCGGCGACCGTCCCCTGGCGGTGGATCGTGCGGCCGCTGAAGTAGACCTCTTGGACGAGGTCCGCGTAGTGAGAGGCCTCGCGCCACCAGTTCCCGGCGTCTCCCTGGGTGTACGGCTCGCTGGAGATCAGGATGAACGGCCTGGCGCCGAGGTCGCGGAGCGTCTTCGCGAACACGATGACGTTGTGCCGGTACTGCGCGTTGTTCGCCGTCCAAGGGGTGGTCGTGCCCGCGCCGAAAAGCTCGTTGAGCGCCATCCACGGACGAGGGCAGTCGGCGGACGCGACGGCTCGGTAGAAGATCCGGTGCGCCCAGTCGACGGTCTCGCTCTCGGTCGTCGGCTTCGCCGGCGTCCCGACCCGGCTGTTCATGTAGAGGTCGAAGTAGACGGTCTTCGCGCCGGCCGACCGGAGCTTCGGCGGGTAGATGAAGTTCGAGGCGGCTGCGATGATCCCGGGCCGCGCGAACCGGTACCAGAAGGGCACGGAGCCGTCGGCGAAATCGACCCAGGCCATCCCGTCTCCACGCTCGGGCAGGCCGCACGGGGCGGCGGCCCGCGCCTCCTGCGCGGTTCCGGCAAAGAGCGCGAGCGCCACGACCCCGGCGAGGAACAGCCTTCCCACGGCGGCCATGGTAGCCAGGCATCCCGGTCCTTCACGAGGCCGGCACACCCCGTCTCTACACTCGGCGGGCGTGGCCCGGCACCTGCGAACGATCATCGTTCTGCTCCTCCTTGCCGGGACGGCGGCCGCGTTCGTCGTCACGGAAGAGCTGAAGCTCGAGCCTGACCCGATCGCGCGTCCGCGGATCACGCCGACGTTCTCGCCGACCTGTAGGTGCGAGACGCAGACGGCGCAGATCGCGTTCCGGCTCCGCCAGCCGGACCGGCTCACACTCACCGTCCTGGACGACGGGGGCGAGGTCGTCCGCACGCTGCTCCGGGACGCGAGCTTCGGCCGCGGCAACCACACCTTCGGCTGGGACGGCCGCGACGAGGCGGGCGAAGTGGTGCCCGAGGGGACCTACCGGCCCCGGGTCGAGCTCGACAAGCTCGGCCGTGCGATCGAGTTCCCGCGGCGGATGCGTGTCGACACGACGCCCGCCGACCTCGAGATCACCCGCCTCCGGCCACGAGTCATCTCGCCGGACGGTGACGGGCGGGCCGACGACCTCACGATCCGCTACCGGGCCTCCGAGCCGGTGAACGCGCTGCTGCTGGTCGGCAGGCGCCAGGAGATCAAGACGGCCCTGCGCCGGAACGGCGCGATCGTCTGGTCGCCGAAGGGACGGCGCCGCGGCCAGTACCAGCTCTCGGTTGCGGCGCTCGACCAGGCCGGGAACCGCAGCCAGCCGACGGGGCCGTTCCCCGTCCGGATCCGGTACGTCGACATCGCCGCCGAGGTGATCCGCGCCCGGCCGCGCGCCGGCTTCTCCGTCCGGGTCTCGACGGATGCGCGGCGCTACTCCTGGCGGCTGGGCCGCCGCGTCGGGTCGGCTCGGGTCCGGATCCTGCGCCTTCGGGCACCGGCAACACCTGGCCGCTACCCGCTCGTGGTCGAGGTCTCCGGCCGGCGCGACGCAGCGCTCGTGGTGGTGCGCAGGCCGTGAACGGCAACCGGATCTTCGCAATCGCCGGGATCGCGCTCGCCACGGCCGTGCCCGGCTTCCTGGCCGGCGTCTGGCTCCACGAGGAGTCGACGATCGAGTACAAGCGCGGCTCGTCCACGGTCGAGTTCGTGACGACGCAGAAGACGAAGGCTCCCGAGGCGCCGCGCCCGCGCCGCGTCGTCCTCCGCCTCCCCTGGCCGACGTACGGCCTCCGCGTCCAGCGGACGCACACCTCGTCCGACTTCAGGCTCAGGCCGCCCTTCCGGCTGCGCTGGGCGTTCAAGGCGGGCCACGTGCTCGAGTTCCCGCCGTCGATCGGGTACGGCCGCCTGTACGTCGCCCAGCAGCGCGGCAGGTTCTACGCGTTCCACCACCGGACGGGCAAGGTGATCTGGCAGCGGAAGTTCAACCACTGCTCGGCCGCCTCGCCGACCGTCGCCTACCGCGTCGTCTACCACTCGTGGATGCAACCGCTGCCCTGCAACCGGTTCCCGCGGAACCAGCCCGGGCAGGTCGTCGCGATGGCGGCCCGGACCGGGAAGATCGTCTGGCGCTACCGGGCCGGCGTGTTCGAGTCCTCTCCGCTCGTGGTCGGCAAGACCCTCTACGTCGGCTCGTGGGATCACAAGCTGCACGCGATCAACATCTACACGGGCAAGGCCCGCTGGAAGTTCACCGCCGACCACGAGATCAACAGCTCGCCGGCGTTTGCCAACGGAAAGATCTACTTCGGCACCGACGGCGGCAGCGTCTACGCGCTGGACGCTCGCACGGGGCGCCTCCGCTGGCGCTCGCAGGCACTCGCGCGCTTCGGCCGCCGCGAGTTCTTCTACGCCACGCCCACGATCGCGTACGGCCGGGTGTTCGTCGGGAACACCGACGGCACCCTCTACGCCTTCGGCGCCTCGAGCGGACGGCTGCTGTGGGCCCAGCGCGCGGGCAACTACATCTACACAGCGGCCGCGGTCTGGCGGCAGCGGGTCTACATCGGCACGTACGACGGTCAGTTCATGGCGTTCAACGCGGCGACCGGGGACCGGCTCTGGCGCTTCCAGGCCTCGTCCGCGATCCACGGCGCGCCGAGCGTGATCGACGGTCTCGTCTACTTCGCCGCCTGCCCCCGCTGTGGCCGCAACGCCTCCCGGTCGTCCAGGAGCGGCGACCGCGGCACCTACGCCTTGAACGCGCTCACCGGGAAGCTCGTCTGGCGCTGGCCCGACGGAGTCTTCAGTCCCGCCATCGCCGACAGCCAGCACCTCTACATCGTCGGGCGCTCGCGCGTGTTCAGCTTCGCGCCGAAGCGTCGTCCCGCTCGAGCCAAGAAAGCAAGAAAGAAACGAGCACAGCGGTCAACGGCCAGATCAAGTACGAGTTCTGGAAGACGCGGCCAAGGTACAGCAGGCCGAAGATCGACGCCCCAAACGCGGCCGCGCCGATCCACAACTGCCGAGAGCGCCACTGCGTCCACAGCAGCCACGCCGTAACCGGTAGCCAGAGCAGCAAGGCGAGCGGGAGGAACGGGTACGGCCCGAACCGGTCGTCGAGGACACCGAGCTCGAGCAGGACACCGGCGAGCCCGTAGCCGATGATGCGGTAGGTCTGCGCCCCGTACGCGATCGTGTCGTCCCAGAGCGCCCCGGCATCCCAGATCGCGAACGGAAGGATCCCGACGACGACGATCCCGGTGAAGAGCGCGGCCGCCCGCCAGAGCACCGGCCTGGCGACGTTGCGGGTCAGCATCATCACGGCGAGGAACGGCAGGGCGATCAGCGCGAACTGCTTCAGGAGGACGGCGCCCGCGATGCAGGCCGCGGCGACCAGGTAGCGGGTTCTCGCGACGAAGACGAACGCGAGCACGGTCAGGAGCAGGGAGGGAGCGTCGGCCGTGCCGAACCACGCCGCGGTGACGGCCAGCGGGTTGGCGGCGAGCGCGGCCCCGGCGGCGAGCCGCCAGTGGAACGGCGCATCGAAGAGCAACGCGGCCCCGAAGAGGCCCAGGGTGCAGAGCAGGACGAGCATCCGGTAGTCGTCGAACGGCTCCGGGAGGAGCCGCCACGCCGCGGCCGTCAGCGCGGTGCCGGGGAAGTACGCGAAGTGGTCGAGCGCGACCTGCGGGATCCGTCGCCTCCGGCTGTGCGGCCGGGTACCAGCGCTCGAGCCCGGAGTCGCGATAGTCGTGTCCGTACGGGTTCTCGCCGTCCAGGATCAGGTCGCCGGCGATCTCGATCTGGTACGTCGAGTCGTTGACGTGGTACCAGGGCTCGGAGGAGTCGCGGAGGCCGACCTGGAGGAAGGCCGCTGGGAGGATCAGGAGGCCGATCACCGCCCCGCAGATCGCGACGACGAGAGCCTTGGGGACCGCGCGGCGGGCGAGGACGACCGCTGCGCCCAGGGCGACCACGAGGCCTGCGACCAGTGCGGCGGCCCGCATCAGCGCGATGTCGAAGTCGCGGTCGGCCGCCTTGACGAGCCAGCCGAACGGCCCCTGGGGATCGATGCTGCCCGAGGGGACCCTGAACGGCCAAGCCTCGGACCCGAGCTCCGGCACCGTGATCGCGACGAGGATCCCGAGGACGCCGAGGACGACGCCGGCCTCGCGTCGCGTCACTTGGTCGGCACTGGTTGAGGTCCGGCGATCGAGCCGCTCTGCGCCGGCGCCGGCTTGGGCTCCCGCGCCGCGGCGGGCACCGCGAGATATGCCGCGCCGACACCGAGCGTGAGCCAGGTGATGGGATCCTCGAAGAAGCCGCTGTAGGCGAGCGAGTGCGTGAAGAGGGCGAGTAGCACGGCGCCGAGCGCGAGCGCAAGGGTCGGCAGGGTCTCGCGGAGGAGGGCGAGCATCCTGAGCGCCGCGAGCAGCAGCAGGACGTAGAGCGCAAAGCCGACGAGGCCGAGCTCGGCGGCGACCGTGAGCGGCGTCGTGTGCGACACGAACCTCGCCTCGCGGGCGCTCCGTCCGGCCCCGAGCTCGCGGCTGACCTTCGGCTGGGCGCCGAGGCCGACCCCGAGCAGCGGCTGCTCGCGGACGACGTCGATCGTCCGCTCCGCCCGCTGCCAGCGCCCGCTTGTCAGGTCGCGGATGGACTCGCCCTGCGCCTGGACAGCGACGAATCCCGCGGCGACGACCACCGCGACGGCGGTCGCGACGAGCACGGCGCGCCGCGCGGTGCGGTCGCCCGCGACCACCGTGACCGCCGCCGCGACGACGAAGAGCGCCGCCATGCTCGACTGCGAGTAGGAGAAGTAGAGGCCTGCGAAGAGCAGGACCATCAGCGGCGCAGCGAGCGCAAGGCTGATCTTGCCCGCCCAGAGCAGCACCAGGAGCACCGCGAACCCGAGCACCACGTGGCGGCCGTACAGGCTGGGGTCGGTGAAGAGCGATGTCACGCGAAAGAACGGGGAGTACGCGTTGGCGACCTCGAGCTTCGGCTCGTAGAACAGGAGATCCTTCGTCGCCTGCTGGTACAGCCCGACCGCAGCAAAGAGCGACGCCAGGCCGATCGCGATTACCGCGAGAGCACGCGGTAGCCAGGGCGCGAGGTCGGCTCGGGCGACGATTGCGACGAGCGCGGCAAAGGGGAGGAGGAAGAACGCGAGCAGGTTGGCCCCCGCCTCGACGTCGTGCGACCACAGCAGCGACAGCGACGCGAAGGCCAGGAACGCAGCCGTCGGGACAGCGATCAGCCGCGGTGGGGCGACGATCTCGTCGCGTCGCAGCGCGCGGTACAGGAATGCGACCGCCGCGGCCGTCAGCACCGCGTAGAGCGGAATCAGACGCCCGAGCCGGCCCCCCTCGGCGAGCACGAAGAAGAATCGGTAGTCCCGGTCGAAGTCGAGCGGCGGCCGGAACGGCGCGGCGAGGACGAGCGCCGGGATCGTCAGCAGCGGAAAGCGCACGAACACCGCGGCCGCCGCGGCGACGACCACCAGTCCTCCGACTCCGGCGGCGGCAGCCGTAGCCGATCCAGCCTTGTCCAGCGCGTCGGTTCCCGCGATCGAGACGGCGAGCAGCGCCTCGGCCAGCGCCAGGAGCCCGAATCCCGCCAGCAGCGTGGCTCTCCGCCCGGCTATGACCGCCAGCGTGGCGCCGCCGGCGCCGACGATCCCTGCGAGCTCCGCCAGTCCGGCTTCGTCCATCCCCGGGGCCGGATACTACGTCCCTCCGTCGAAATGGTTGACTCGTGATCACAGCCTGGAAGCGCGTGCTCGTCCTCGCGCCGCACACGGACGACGGCGAGTTCGGATGCGGCGCCACGCTCGCCCGTCTGGTCGACGGCGGGACGGAGGTCCGGTATGTCGCCTTCTCGATCGCCACCCGGTCGCTGCCCGAGGGCTTCCCGCCTGACACGCTTGCCCGGGAGGTTCGCGAGGCCACGGCCGAGCTCGGAATCGCCGAGGCACAGCTCGACGTCCACGACTTCGAGGTGCGCACCTTCCCCGAGCATCGGCAGGAGATCCTCGAGCTGCTGATCGGGCTCTGGGAGGAGTGGAAGCCCGACGCAGTTCTCCAGCCGAGCCTCCGGGACATCCACCAGGACCACCAGGTGATCGCCGCCGAGGGCGTGCGGGCCTTCAAGCGCACGACGATCCTCGGCTACGAGATTCCCTGGAACAACTTCAACTTCGACTACCAGGCGTACGTCGCACTCGAGCAGCACCACGTGGAGCGGAAGGTGCGTGCGCTCGCGAAGTACGAGTCGCAGCAGCACCGGCGCTACTCCGACCCGGAGTACATCTGGAACGTCGCCCGCACGCACGGGATCAACGTGAATCGCGAGTACGCGGAGGTGTTCGAGGTCTACCGGGTCGTCGAGTGACGACGAGCAGTCCCTAACACGCTAGTCGCGGAGAGCGGCCAAGCTCAACTTTAGGCTGGCCACGCCGTCCTACGAGACACGTGCGACGCCTCGCTCTCATGCTCGGGCTATGCGCCGTGCTCCTTGCCGGAGCCGGGTACGCGGGCGGTGAGCGGGAGGCCGCTGCCCGTCCCGCAGCTGCCAGCCCCGATGCCCTCGCTCGCGCAGTCACGCCGGCGCGCCTGAAAGGTCACCTCGTGGCGCTCGCGGCGATTGCGCGCCGGGCCGGCGGGTCGCGTGAGGCAGGCACGCCGGGGTACCAGCAATCGGCGGCCTACGTGGCCGCGCAGCTCCGCCAGGCCGGGTACCGGCCCCGGCTTCAGTCGTTCCCCTTCGATCTGTTTCGAGAGACACGGCCGCCTCGCTTCGAGCGCCTCGCCCCCGAGGCCGCGCAGTTCCGGCCCGGGCGCGACTTCGTGACGATGCGCTATTCGGGCGGCGGAGACGTGAGCGCCCAGGTCGCACCCGTCGAGCCCGACTCGGCCTCGAGCGGCTGCGAGCGCTCGGCCTTCGCCGGCTTCCCGCGCGGCGCCGTCGCTCTCGTGCGTCGCGGTACGTGCTTCATGTCCTTGAAGGCTCGCAATGCCAAGGCGGCCGGTGCGAGCGGGGTCCTGATTGCCAACGAAGGTGGGCCCGGCCGTACCGCGCCGATCCTCGGCACCCTCATTCGACCGGGCATCGGCATCCCGGTGCTCGGGATCTCGTCGGCGCTCGGCTCGGAGCTCGCGCGTTCGGCTCAGGCGGGCACGGTGCGGGTGCGGATCGTTCTCTCGGTTCTGAACCGACGGGGACGGTCGGTGAACGTGCTCGCCGACCTGCCGGGCCGTCGGGGCGGTGCCGTGCTGCTCGGCGCGCACCTCGACTCGGTCGGGAACGGGCCCGGGATCAACGACAACGGATCCGGCTCGGCGCTCGTGCTAGAGGTCGCGCGGCAAGCTCGCCGCCTCGGTATCCGGCCGGCGCGCGGACTCCGCTTCGCATTCTGGGGTGCCGAGGAGCTCGGGCTCGTGGGGTCCTCCGCCTACGTCCAGCGTCTGAGCGCGCAGGAGCGCCGGCAGCTTCTCGCCGTGCTCAACTTCGACATGGTCGGCTCGCCGAACTTCGGCCGCTTCGTCTACGACGGCGACCAGCAGCCGCCCGGCTCGTCGCGGATCGAGAGCCTTTTCCGCGCCTATTTCGCAGCTCGCCGGCAGCCGGTGGACGAGGTGTCCATCCAGAGCGGTTCAGACCACGCGTCGTTCGCACGGGCCGGCCTCCCGGTTGGGGGCCTCTTCACGGGGGCGGACGCGCGCAAGTCCGCGGACCTGGCCCAACGATTCGGCGGCGCCGCCGACCGGCCCTACGATCCGTGCTACCACCAGGCCTGCGACACGCTTTCGAACATCAACCTCCGCGTCCTCGGCCAGATGGCCGACGCCGCGGCGGTCGTCGCTCTTCGCCTGGCGGGCTAAGCAGTCCCGGACAGCGGTCACCATTAGATACGACCTTCGGTGGAAACTCTCGACCCAACCTAGGGGCGGCAGCGGCGCGGACTTGCTCTCGACGATGGCGGTCAGAGGCTTGGCCAGCGGAGACACTTGCGAGAAGACAATTCAGAGAATACGATTCGGAGACGATGCCGCGTTTCACCGTTTCGGGTCAGCAGTTCGAGCTCGAGGCCACCGGAGTGGAGGGATGTCTCGTCGGCGTCCTTCCCGACCCCGTGTACGAGCACTACGTGGTCGTGCGTGGCCGCCGCTTTCCGCCCAAGCAGGTGCTCTCGTGCGCGACCGGGCTCGACCGGGCGGATTTCACGACGCACCAGGCGAGGAGGATCCTCACGCGTCTCGGGTTCGTCGCCGCGCGCTCACATCGAGGGGCCGGTAAGAGCGGGCCCGGAGAACAGGAGCCCGGCGGCGGCGGGCAGGCTGACGCCCTCCGACCCTATGTCGGCCAGTGGGTCGCGCTCGCCGGGCCGACCGAGGTTCTCGTCGCAGCCGACAGCCCGCAGGAGGTGCTCGCGTGGCTGGCGCGCCACGGGCGCCGGGCGTCGTACGGGATGTTCCGGGTGCCGACTTCGGTCTCCGAGTCCGAAGGGATCGCGCCTGCGTGAGGTTCGAGTTCCTGGAGCTGCCCGGCGACGGCGCGGACACTCTCGTGCGTCCGGTCGTGCCGGTCCAGGTCGAGGATCTCGAGGATGCGCCGCAGCTCTGCCTCGTCGATACCGGTTCTACCGCCAACCGCTTCGGCGTCTGGCTCGCGGAGGCAACTGGTGTCGACCTGGGTGACGCACCGGAGACGCTGCTCCATGTCGCCGGTCTGACGACGATCGCCCGGCACGCCCGGGCTGACCTGACGATCGCCGGCGTGCGCTATGACGCGCCAATCAGCTTCTGTGATCCATGGCCTTTCGCTTTCAACCTCCTAGGCCAGGAGGGGTTCCTCCGTTTCTTCAGGTTGACACTCTGCGCGGCCGAGGGCTGGCTGGACGTCGAGCATGAACCCGCCGCGTGACCGGCAACCCGGTTCATCGTGGCCTCACTCACCGGCTCGCCGGTCCGGCGCATCGCGATCTCAGGGCTCCCCAAGGACGACGAGTCGCAGATCTACGGCCTCGACTGGACTCCCCGTCCGCTCCCTAGCCGCTGACGGCCGCCGCTTGGCGCTCGTAGGCCGGCCCGAGCTCCTGGAACCGCGCAGTCCAGTCGGACTCGCCGCCCGCGAGGTGCGCCTCGAGCGAGTCGAGATGCGAGTGCCAACCGGCGCCGTACCCCGCGATCGAACCGGGGGAAGGCCTCGATGATCGAGAACGAGGATCGTTCCGTCGCCGTCGGGACGCAGCTCGAACCGCGCGACGCTGTCCGCCTCGCCGGGGTACGTCCAGTCGAGCTCGAGCACCCGGCCGGGGTCGAGCTCACGGACTCGCCCGTCCGTGCGCTGATCGCCGTCGTCTTCCTTCCAGACCAGCAGGAAGCGGCCGCCCACCCGCAATTCCAGCTCGGCGACGTTCGCGAGCCAGCGACCGAGCCGCTCGGGCTCGGTCAGCGCCGACCAGACCTCTTCCGGCGAGAAGTCGTAACGCCGCTCGAACCGCACACCGGCCCGGTCGCCCTCAGCTCTCAGCTTTCCCTCGCTCACGGTGTCCTCTCCTCAGTTCGGTTTCCAGTGCGTCGAGCCGGTTCGTCCAGAACCGGCGGATCCAGTCGTCGAGCTCGGCGAGGCCCTCGCCGTCCAGCGAGTAGAGGCGGCGCGTGCCGTCCGACCGCGAGCGGATCACTCCGTGCTCTCGCAGTACGCGGAGGTGCTTCGACACGCCGGGCCGCGAGATCGCGAACGCGGACGCGATCTCGCCGGCCGAGCGTTCGCCTTCGGAGACGAGCTCGACGATGCGCCGTCTCGTCGGATCCGCCAGAGCCTCGAATGCGCTCACGGCCAGAGAGTAACCACCAGGTTACGTAACTGTCAAGTTACCTTCTCTACGCTTGGCGGACATGCCGCGCGTCAACGAGCTCGGGGACATCGAGATCACCGATCCGGGAGCGATGCGAGTTCTCACGCACCCGGTCCGGATGACGATCCTCGACCGGCTTCAGCGAGACGGTCCGGCCACGCCCGGCGATCTTGCGACCGCCGTGGGCACGACTGCGTCGGCAGTCGGCCGTCACCTGCGCCGGCTCGCGGAGTTCGGACTCGTGAGCAAGACCGGCGGCACCTGGAACGCGCTGGGGACCGGCATTCGCTTCGAGCCGGCCGCCGACGACGAGAGCCAGGACGCCTACCGTGCCCTGGCCAACCAGCTGTTCCTGAGCACAGATGAGCTGCCAAGGCGCTGGCTGGCCGAGGACGAGCCTCGCCTCGACGGGGACTGGCGGCGGGTATCCGGTCTCTCGAACGCCGGGATGGCGATGACGATCGAAGAGGCCGAGGCTCTCGACTGGGAGATGGAGAAGCTGCTCGAGCCGTACGTCACCCGGCCCGAGTCCGACGTGCCGGACGGTGCGCGGCGGGTGCGCTGGCTGCGCTACGTCCTGCCTGAAGCCGGCTAGCTGACGGCGATCCGGGCGGCCAGCTCGCGCGAGATCGCGTGGTCCGCGCCGCCGACACGGATGGTCAGCGGGCCTTCGAACGGTGCCGCCTCGCGCACCTCGATGCGCCTCCCGGGCGTCAGCTTCAGCTCGGACAGGTAGCGAAGGAGCTCCCCGTCGCCGTCCGGGACCCGAGAGACGGTGGCCTTCGCCCCCGGCTCCAGCGCGGAGAGCGGCATCGCCTGGCTGACGACGAGCTTGAGGTCGGGGCCGGGGATCGGATCGCCGTGCGGGTCGTGCGTCGGGTAGCCGAGGCTACGGTCGATGTGCGCCTCGAGCTCCTCCGACAGCGCGTGCTCGAGGCGGTCGGCCTCGTCGTGCAATGCGTCGATCGGCAGGCCGAGGGTCTGGGAGAGGTACTGCTCGAGCAGGCGGTGATGGCGGATCACCTCGAGGGCGACCTTCTCGCCCTTGGGCGTCAGCCGTCGCGCCGCGGTACCGCTCGTGCTCGACGAGGCCGAGCGAGGCGAGCTTCTTCACCATCGCGGTCGCCGACGGCGGGGAGACTCCCAGGCGGCCGGCGAGGGCAGAGGTCGTCGACGCGCGTGCCCGCGGCCTCGAGCTTGTAGATCTCCTTGACGTAGTCCTGGATCGCGTCCGACAGTTCCATACGGTTGTCTCAGTTAGAGTTTAGACATGCCTAAGTTTACGCGGAAGGGTCTGATCGGTGGGGCTGCAGCGGCAGCCGCGACCGCTCCCTTCGTGAAGGTCGCCTGGCCGAGCGAAGCACAGGCCGACCCGAGCGCGACTCACCTCGGTCACGACCACTCACATGCCGAGCCACGGGCCATGCGGCGATGATCGGCCCCGACGTCCCGGCGCCGGGCGGCCCGCGCGACCTCGACAAGCTCCTCCTGCCGACGCCTGCGCTGCCGCACAAGCCGGGCCGTGTCCGCGATTACGAGCTCGTCGCCCTCGACAGGACGATCGAGGTCGCGCAGGGAGTCGAGTTCAACGCCTGGACGTACAACGGCACGGTTCCGGGGCCGATCATTCGCGCCACCGAGGGCGACCTGCTCCGCGTCAAGTTCACGAACGGCGGCTCGCACCCGCACACGATCCACTTCCACGGGATCCACCCGGCGAACATGGACGGCGTCTTCGAGATCGTCGAGCCGGGCGACGACTTCACGTACGAGTTTCCCGCGCGGCCGGCCGGCTTCCACCTCTACCACTGCCACGCCACGCCGCTGAAGAAGCACATCCACAAGGGCCTCTACGGCGCCTTCATCATCGACCCCGTCAAGCCGCGCAAGCCGGCGCAGGAGCTCGTCATGGTCATGAACGGCTTCGACACCGACGGCGACGGCGAGAACAACTTCTACACGGTCAACGGCAAGGCGTTCTACTACGCGAAGTACCCGATCAGGGTCAGCCGGTCGAAGACGGTGCGGATCTATCTCGCAAACCTGACCGAGTTCGACCTGATCAACTCGTTCCACCTGCACGGCGATTTCTTCCGCTACTACCCGACCGGGACCGGCGACCAGTTCGAGTACACGGACACCGTCGTCCAGACGCAGGGCCAGCGCGGGATCATCGAGATCGACTTCGCCAACAAGGGCCTGTTCATGTTCCACGCGCACCAGTCCGAGTTCGCCGAGCTCGGCTGGATGGGGTTCTTCCAGGTGACCGATTGATGTCCGAGTCGGTCGCAGCGGTTCGCGCGGGTCGCAGCTGGCGGCTCTGGGCGTTCGTGCCGCTGATCCTGCTGACCGGCGTCGTCGCGCTCTTCACGGCCGGCGGTTCGTCGATCACCGGGCTGCTGGGCGAGAACCCGCCGCCGCCGGACGAGTTCGACATCCGCCGGGTCGAGTTCCACCCGGGCGAGATCCGGATCCGGGTCACGAACCCGCAGCGCGACGACCTGACGATCGCGGCGGTCACGGTGGACGACGCGATCCTGCCGTTCGAGCTCGAGGGGCCGCAGACACTCGGGCGGCTCCGCTCGAGCGAGATCGTCGTCCAGTACGACTGGGTCGAGGACGAGCCGATCTCGGTGGGCGTGACGAGCTCGACGGGGATCCAGACCGTGGAAGAGATCCCCGCTGCCGTCAAGACGCCGACAGCCTCGGCGGGGAGCTTCTTCGGGTACGCCGTGATCGGATTCCTCGTCGGGATCGTGCCCATCGCGCTGGGACTGCTCTGGCTGCCGTCCCTCCGGCGCGCCTCGCCCGAGTGGCTGGCGGCGTTCATGGCGCTCACAGCCGGGCTCCTGACCTTCCTCGCGGTCGAGGCGCTGTCGGAGGCGTTCGAGCTCCAGGCGCAGCTGCCGAGCGCCCTGGGCGGCGCCGGCCTCGTCCTGCTCGGCGTGGCTTCGAGCTATCTGATCCTGACCGCGATCTCTTCGCGGCTCGGTCGCGGCGGCGGCAGCAGTGGCGCGGGAGTGGCCGGCGTCGCCCTCGCCACGCTTGTGGCGATCGGGATCGGGCTCCACAATCTCGGCGAGGGCCTCGCGATCGGCTCGTCCTTCGCGCTCGGCCAACTGGCGCTGGGGACGTTCTTCGTCGTCGGGTTCATGGTCCACAACGTCACGGAGGGGCTCGGCATCGCCGCGCCGCTGTCCGAGGGCAAGTCGGTCTCGAGGGGCCGGCTGGTGCTCCTGACCCTCGTCGCGGGCGCTCCGGCGATTCTCGGCGCGTGGATCGGCGGATTCCTGACCAGCGACCTGCTCGGAGTCGTGTTCTTCGCGGCCGCGGCCGGTGCCGCGTTCGAGGTCGTCGTCGAGGTCGGGCGCTACGTGGCGCGGAAAGCGCCGGGCGGGCTGTCCTCGCCCCACGTCCTGCTCGGCTTTCTCGCCGGCGTGGCCGTGATGTACGTGACGGGCCTGCTCGTCGCCTGATTCAATCGAAGCGATGAAGAAGGTCAACCTCAACTCGCTCGAGTTCGAGACCGACGACTCAGACCCCGAGGGCTACAAGGCGGCGATGGCGCGTTTCGGGCCGTCGATCGGCGCCTCCATGCTCGGTGCGAGTGTCTACGAGCTCCCGCCTGGTCAGAGCGTCTGCCCCTACCACTACGAGTACGGGAACGAGGAGTGGGCCCTGATTCTCCAGGGACGGCCGACGCTGCGGCATCCCGGCGGCGAAGAGGTCGTGGAGCCGATGGACGTCATCTGCTTCCCCAACGGGCCGGAAGGGCGCGCACAAGTTCACGAACGACACGGAGGAGCCCGTGCGGGTGATGCTGTTCTCCACGAAGGTCGATCCCTCTCTCGCCGTCTACCCGGACAGCGACAAGATCGGCGCCTGGCCGGGGCCGGAGTTTCGCGAGGACCACATCCTCGTCCGGCGCGAGAGCCAGGTGGACTACTGGGATCGCGAGCCGTAGGCGCATGAAGAAGATCAACCTCGGCGGCCTCGAGTTCGAGCGGTACGAGGCCCGTCCGGAGGGCTACAAGGTTGGCATTGCCAGCTTCGGCAAGTCGATCGGCGCCGCGATGCTCGGCGCGACGGTCTACGAGCTTCCGCCGGGCGAGAGCGTCGGTCCGTACCACTACGAGTACGGCAACGAGGAGTGGGCGCTGGTCCTGCAGGGCAGGCCGACGCTTCGCAATCCCGACGGCGAGGAGGCAGTCGAGCCGATGGACGTGATCTGCTTCCCGGTCGGGCCGGAGGGCGCCCACAACTTCACGAACGAGAGCGACGAGACCGTGCGCGTGCTGCTGTTCTCGACGATGGTCGACCCCTCGCTGGCCGTGTATCCGGACAGCGACAAGATCGGTGTCTTCCCGGGAGAAGAACACCACGGGGATCACGTGATGGTGCGGCGAGAGAGCCACGTCGACTACTACGACCGCGAGACGTGAACGACTTCGCTCCCGTCAAGGAGCTGATCAAGGACGTCCCCGGCTGGCTCTCCGACGAGGAGGGTGAGGCGCTCTACGAGCTCGCGAAGGACTGCACGGGCAGGGGCGTGATCGTCGAGATCGGCTCGTGGAAGGGCAAGTCGACGATCTGCCTCGGGCTTGGCTCGCGGGCGGGCGAGGGCGTCCGCATCTTCGCCGTCGACCCCCACGCGGACTACCGGCACGGCGAGTTCAAGGAGAACGTCGAGCGGGCCGGGATCGCCGATCTCGTGACGCCCGTGAAGGGGCTCTCGCAGGACGTCGTGGACGACTTCGACGAGCCGATCGAGCTGCTCTTCGTCGACGGCTCGCACGAGGAGGACGACGTACGGCACGACTTCGAGACGTGGGTACCGAAGGTCGTGGACGGCGGGACGGTCGCCTTCCACGACACGACATGGCATCCGGGCGTCCGCAAGGTCGTGGCGGAGAAGATCTACGCCTCGCGGAACTTCCGCGACGTCCGCTTCGTGATCGGCTCCACCACGATCGCGTCCAAGGTGGCGCACAACACGCCCTACGACCGGCTCCACGCGCGCCGCGTTCAGGCGACCAAGGCGATCTTCGGGTCGGTGTCGCGGGTGCTGAAGAAGCGGCGCGGCTGGCTGCCAGGCCCGGTCGAGCGGGCCGGGCGGCGCGTCTTCAAGCTCGTCGGCCGCTAACGACCAGTCGAGCACGTAGCTTCTTGGACGATGGACCGAACAGGCGTCGATCACCTCGACCTCGTCGTCTCCGATCTCGACCACAGCCTCGAGCTCTACCGCGCGCTGCTCGAGCCGCTCGGCTACGTGCGGGCGGGCGAGATCGTCGGTGAACGCGGTGAACGCGTCGTCTACCTGGGCGGATCAGGGGTCGTGCCGGTCAGCCTGCGACAGGCGCAGACGCCGGGACG
Source organism: uncultured Actinomycetes bacterium (assembly GCA_963847235.1). Lineage (GTDB taxonomy): Bacteria > Actinomycetota > Thermoleophilia > Gaiellales > Gaiellaceae > JACDAN01. The sequence goes on from CAWJYU010000014.1 coordinate 259,566, forward strand.
ATACGACCGTTACCGCATCGGCATCCACCACATCGCGTTCCAAGCGCCATCACGCGAGATCGTCGACGAGCGCCTACGCTGGGTACGCGCGCAGGGCCTCGAGATCGAGAACGACCCTAAGGAGTACGACTACCGCCCCGGCTACTACGCCGGCTTCTTCTACGACGCTGACGGCATCAAGCTCGAGATCGTGCACGTCCCGTAGCACCCCGCTCATGGTCCTGCACCCCGAGGACGAGCCTCTCCCCTTCAGTTAGAGGTTCTCAGGCTGTCTGGCGGTCTTCGCGCGCTTGCTTTGCATCCCAGCGTAACGCTCCTCTTCGTGCCGACTTAGCGCCGCCTTGCGCACGCACCCTGGCGTCCCGAGGACGCGGCGACTTACCTGCGTGACCGCCAAGCAACCAAGGGAGGAGCATGAAGACGATTCTGTTGGCCGTTCTGGCCGCCGTGGCCTCGGGCGCCGCGCTCGCGGCAGACTCGGGCGAGCCGCCGGCCGTGATCCACGCCTGCAAGCACCCGTCGGGCGGCTGGTTGCGGCAGGTCGCGGAGGAGACGCAGTGCCGCCGTCGCGAGACCCGCGTGAGCTGGAACGTCCAAGGCGCCAAGGGAGACCCCGGCGAGGCCGGCGCACCCGGGCCGCAGGGTGCAAAGGGCGACAAGGGTGATCCGGGAACGGCGATCACGGGGCTGAAGACGCTCGAAGGCGTCCCGTGCGTTGCGGAGGACTCAGCAGCCGGCGAGATCAAGGTCACGGTCGGTACGGGTGGCGACGTCACTCTCACGTGCGAGGCCGCGCCCGACCAGCCGCCGCCTCCGCCTCCGCCGCCTCCGGCCGAGAACGCGAAGCTCGTGATCAACGAGGTCGACTACGACCAGGTCGGCGCGGACGGAAACGGCTTCGTCGAGATCCACAACACCGGCGGCTCGGCGGCGGACCTCGCCAACGTCGACCTCGTCGCCGTCAACGGCGGCGACGGCTCGGAGTACGACCGGGTCGCGCTCACCGGCTCGCTCGCTGCGGGCGGCTACCTCGCCGTGGCGATCGAGCTCCAGAACGGCGCCCCTGACGGGATCGCGCTGCTCGAAGGGACGACGCTGTTGGACGCCCTGTCCTACGAGGGCGCGATCACGACGGCCACGATCGGCGGCCAGACGTACAACCTCGTCGAGGGCACTGCCCTGGCGGCGACCGTCGAGGACTCCAACGCCGTCGCGGGCGCGCTCATCCGCAACCCGAACGGCAAGGACACGAACGATGCAGCCGCGGACTGGGCTTTCACCACGACGGTCACCCGGGAGGCGGCGAACGTGATGACGCCCTAGGACGGCGGGAAAAGGGGCGGGCTTCGGAGCTCGCCCCTTCCTCGCACAGCAGAATCCTTCCGTTTTCCTAGCACGTTGCTAACAGCACGGGGTTATACGCACTCAGGCAAATGAGGACGCGAAGTCCCAGCAGGCATCTCGGCGCGACCCTTCTGCTGGCCGGCCTCGTGCTTCTGTCGACCGGTGCCGGGGTGGCCGCTGTCCTCGCCGCGCCGACGGCGATCACCGGGCCGGTGAGCGCCGTGGGCCCGACCTCCGCGACGGCGAGTGGAACGGTCAACCCCAACGGCCAGTCGACGACCTGGCACTTCGAGTACGGGACGAGCACGAGCTACGGGAAGAGGACCCCGTCCAAGAGCGCGGGTTCCGGGAGTGTCAACGTCCAGGTCTCCGGAGTGCTCACGGGTCTCTCGCCGAGCACGACGTACCACTATCGGCTGGCCGCCGTGAACGGCGGCGGCACGACGCGAGGCAGCGACGGGATCTTCACCACTCCATCGGCGCCGAGTGCAGTGACCGGCTCCTCGACGAGCGTCACGGTCAGCTCGGCAACACTCAACGGATCCGTCGATCCAAACGGTCGGGCGACGACCTGGTACTTCGAGTACGGCACCGGCACGGGCTACGGCTCGAGAACGCCCGTGAAGAGCGCCGGCTCGGGCACGACGGCGACGGGCGTCTCGGCCGCGGTGTCCGGCCTGAGGCCGGGACGGCTCTACCACTACCGGCTCGTCGCGACCAGCGACGCAGGCACGAGTCGAGGCGCGGACCGCACCTTCTCGACCTTCGGTCCACCAACAGCGGTCACAGCGCCCGCGTCGTCGCTCACGCATAGCTCGGCGAGGCTCAATGGAACGGTGACGGCCAACGGGCTGGCGACGAACTGGTACTTCGAGTACGGGACGAGCACGCGCTACGGCACCAAGACCCCTACTCGGGGCGCCGGCAAGGGCGTCAGGCCCGTGAACGTCTCAATCGCGGTCACGCGGCTCCGCGCGGCCACCACCTACCACTACCGGCTCGTCGCGATGAACTCTGCAGGGACGAGGCGAGGGGCGGACGTGACCTTCGCGACCGCTGGGTTGACGCTTGCGGCGCAGGCACAGGGGGTTGTGTACGGCCGCGCCGTCATGCTCTCCGGCCGCGTGCCGAGCGGAAAGGCGGGGGAGACTGTGACGCTGTTCGCCGAGGTGTTCGGCCGGGGCTCGCCGATGTCGGTGGCGACGCTCGTGACCGCCGGCGGCGGAGTGTGGCAGTACCTTGCAAGGCCGCCGATCCTCACGTCTTACCTCGCCAGTTGGAACGGCTTGACGAGCCGCTCGGTCGCGATCGGCGTACGGCCGAGAGTAAGGTTTCGGCGGATCGGGAGGGCTCGCTTCTTCACCCGCGTGGTCGCAGCGCGGTCGTTCAGAAGCCGTCGGGTGAAGCTCCAGCGGCGAACGGCGGCCGGCCGCTGGGTGACGGTGAAGCGCGTTCGGCTGAAGCGCAGCTCGGCTGCGACCTTCCGTGTGAGACTCCGGCGAGGCAGGTCCACGCTGCGAATCGTGATGAGCGTGAACCAGGCCGGCCCCGGATACCTCGCGGGGATCAGTCGCACGATCGTCTACCGCCGCTAGGAGGTTTTGGCGGAATATCGCTCGTTGCCAGGGTGCGATGCTCGTTCCCAGGCAAGGACGCAGGGAGCGTTCGTATCCTTGCGATACGGGCGCGACTGAGGACGCGTCCTGGGGGCGAGCAGCGCGGCCTGGCGGCACAGCCGGTATTTCGCCAAAGCCTCCTACAGCGAGCGGTAGATCGCGAGCAGGCGGTCGGCGCCCGTGTCCGCGTCGTGCACGCGCTCGACGTAGCTCCGGGAAGCGGCGCCGATCCGCCGCCGCTCCTCTGGCGCTTCGACCAGCTCCCCGATCCGCTCGCGAAGCGTCTCCTTCGTGACCGGGACGATCGGCACCTCGACGCTCAGCTCGCGCTCCGTCTCCTGCACGGCCTCGGGCCGCAGATAACTCAGCACCGGCTTGCCGAGAGCCATCGCCTCGAGTGCGAAGATCCCGTACCAGCCAGCGTTGAGCTGGTCGACCACGAGATCGGCACGCTCGTACCGTCGGCGCGCCTCGTCGTGGCGCAGGCCTTCGACGATGTCGAGCTCGATGTCCAGGCCCTCGCACGCCTCGACGATGTGCTCCGTGCCCTTTCGTCGGCGGCTGGACGGCGCATGCAGGACGACGGGTCGCGCGCGCTCCTCCGGTTGCGGCGCGTCGTACTGGCGTAGGTCGAGCCCCGGCGGGATCACCTCGGCGTCCGGCACCCAGCGCAGCGCGTCGTACGAGCCGACGATCCGGGCGTCCGCTCCACGGGCGTACCGGAGCTCGTTCGGCGTCTTGCCGCGGATGTCCGAGCCCAGGAAATGGAGAACCGATTTGCGCCGTGTGGCCTTGAGGATCGGCCAGGTCGCCTTCCGCGGGACGAGAGTCCAGCCAAAGTAGAAGTGGAAGATGTCCGTCTTCGGCAGCAGGCGGAGGAACGCCGGCCACTGCACCACCTGGCGACGGAGGAGGCCGGTCGGCCGGTCGAGCGACTCGTCGGCCTCCGGGTGCATCATCTGGCGCTCGACGACGACCAGCTTCGCGTCCACGCCCTTCCGGCGCAGCGCCTGCACGTTCGTCCACGGAATGCCCGCCACGTTGAGCGGGGTATGGACTACGCGGAGGGCTCGTCCCACTCGACCTGGTCGAAGTAGCGCAGCGCGCGCCGGGTCGGCCGAACTCGCGCCTGGTATTCGCCTAACTCCTCGGCGGAGATCTCCCCGAGCGCATGCTTCACGCCGAGCCAGGGCAGGTTCAGATCCTCCTGGTAGACGATCGTGGAGATCCGCGGATTGACCTCGATCACCTTGTCGCCGACGAGCTGGATGTTGAAGAAGTGGTCGATGGCGAGCGCCTCGACGATCTTGGCCGAGATCTCCATCAGCCAGGGGTCGTCGAGGGTCGCGAAGTACATCGCCAGGCCGGCGCGCATCGACTCGCGCGTCTTCGGGTGGCCGAGCAGGATGCGGCCGCCCTCAGCGATGCCGTCGATCGTCCGTTCGAGCCCGGAGGCGAGCTCCATGACGAGGAGCGGTGTCTCGTCGTCGCCGAGCAGCTCGACCAGCTCCTCGAGCCTGAGCGCCTCCGCGACACCCGGCCGGTTCTTCAGCAGTTGCTCTCGCCGGTCGGCGCCGGCGGACAGGATCCGGAATCCGCGGGAGCCGGAGGAGAAGGCCGGTTTGATCGCGACGTCCTCGCCGGGATAGCCGAGCTCTCGGGCTGCCTCCGCGACTGCCTCGCCGCCGACGACCCGCCGCCAGCGCGGGCCCGGGACGCCGATCTCGTCCAGGAGCGCGTAGCTCTCCGCCTTGTCGTTCGAGCGCCGAATCGCCTCCGGGGAGGAGACCATGACCGCGACGCCCTCGAACCGGTCTTTCGCCTCGGCCAGGCCGAGCAGGTCGAACGACGACTGGGGCAGGATCGCGTCCACGCTCTCCCGCTCCACTACGTCCAGCATGGCGTCGGCGAACCCCGGATCGGATCCCGACGGCACGAGATGGAACGAGTCGGTGATGTGCCGACCCACCGACCGGTCGGCCATGTCCGTGCCGACCACGCGCACCTCGCGCTCGCCGTTCTCGCGCAGGGCATGGACGAGCGCGGCGGTCCCGGGTGCCCCCGCCGCAGAGACGAGGACGGTCGTCACTTCACGACGAGCGACAGCTTGGAGCCGAGCGGTTGCGACCGGCGGCCGACCCGTTCGGTGAACTCGTCCCAGGCCGGGTTGACGTTCACGTCGTCCGCGACGAGCGCGCCGCCGTCGTTCAGGGCCTCCCAGGCCCGCTCGAACTCGAAGGACATGCACTCGTACGAGTGCTCGCTGTCGTGCATGAAGAAGTCGATCGAGCCCACCCGGTCGAAGAGCGGCGGCAGCTCGTCCTGGCTGCGCCCGAGCACGAGCTTCCACCGCTCGCGCAAATACTCCGGCACCATCCAGCCCGGCTCGCGGCCGGGCGGGATGACGGCGCCGCCCTTCCCGTCCCAGAACGTCCCGGGCTCGTACTCCTCGCCGGCGACCTCCGGGAGGTCGATCGAGTGCAGCTCGCCGGTGCCGTTCCGTTCGAGCGCGAGGAGGAGGAACGCGGTCGAGACGCCGTTGCAGACGCCGGTCTCGACGGCGACCAGCGGCTTCATCTCGCGCAGCAGCCGGTAGAGGCGCAGCCCTTCGTCGTAGCCGTCCCGCCCGGTGACCCGGCCGGTGTTGTAGCGGTGGCCGCGCTGCGTCTCGCCCTGGACGACGTCCCAGAAGTGCGCCGCCTGCTCTTCGAGATGCTCGACGAGGCCGCTCTCGCTCACCTCGTCCTCGGTTGTCGTCGCCGCTTCCACGCCGCGGCGGATCGTACAAGTGGCCCTACTTCTTGGGCCGACCCTCGTCGACTCCGGTGGGCAGATAGTTCGGCGGAATTCCGCCACCCTCGCTCTGCGTCAGCGCTTGGCCCTCGCGAGTCGACGTCAGCTTGTCGATGCGCTGGTCTTGCGTGTCGACCGTCCGGTCCTCGTCGCTGAAGATGCGCTTGAGGCGCTCGACGATGCTCACGCCGGAAGCTTACGCAGTCGCAGGCGGCGCAACTCCTCCGGCAGGAAGAACCCCAATGGGAAGAGGACGAGCGGGTAGACGGCGACGAGCGCGATCGCGGCGGCCAGCGGCAGGTCGAACGAGCGACCGATGACGCACAGGACGATCGCGGTGCCGAACGCCGTCGCCACACGCCGCCACTGGTACGGCACGGGGAAGACCTGCTGCGCCTTCCACGCCATGCCGAGAAAGAGCGTCGCGTACGCGCCGACGGTCGCGGCGGCGGCGCCCATCATCCCGAACTCCGGGATCAGCGTCAGGTTGAGAACGACGTTCAGGGCGGCGGCAACACCCGTGATGATCCAGTTCGAGCGGGTGCGCCGCGCCCGTCCGATCCCGATCACGACGACGATGTAGGCGCCGAACGCGGCCGCGGCGAAGGCGAGCGGCGCCACGACGCGCTCGGCGGAGTAGAACTCCTCGGTCGTCAGCAGCTCGACGAGCCAGGGAGCCAGCACGCCGAGCGCGAGGGCCATCCACGACGTGATCGCCACCAGGTAGGTGAGGACGAACGCGTACGTCCGCGCCGCCTCCCGGTCGTCCTCGATCGAGTAGGCGAAGGCCGGCCACGCCGTGCGGAAGGCAGCGAGGAGCAGGATGATCGCTGAGGCGATACGGACACCGATCGAATAGAGGCCAACCTCGCGCGGGCCGTCCAGCCGGACGAGGAAGAACCGGTCGCTGAAGTTCAGCACCCAGAGGAACAGTGCCGACGGGACGAGCGGCATCCCGAAGCGGTTCATCTCGCGCAGCAGCGGGCGGTCCCACTCGAAGCCCAGCTGCTCGCGCCGGTAGAGCAGCAGGCCGGCGTAGACGGCGAGCGTCCCGGTGAAGTTCCCCACGATGACGCCGATCGGGCCCTGCTCCCACACGACGACGAGGAGGACTGTGGCGGTGACCGTGAGCCCGAGGTTGATCAGCGTCGCGACGAGGTAGGCCGTGGAGCGCTGCTCCACCCGGAAGAGCGAGGTCATCTGCTCGTAGTTGACGTGGGCCCAGATCCCGACGAACGCGGCCCGCACCAGGTCGGCGTGCTCGCCGGTGTCGAACAGAAACTCCGAGATCGGGCCTGCGAGGGCGAGGCCGGCGGCCAGGCCGGCGGTGCCCATCGCCATCGTGAACCAGAACGACGTGCGGATCACGCGCCGCTTGCCGGCCTCGTCCGCCTCGTCGAAGTAGAAGCGGAAGAAGGCGCTCTTGACTCCGGCTGCGAGGAGAACGGTGAGGACCGCGGAGAGCGCGATCAGCGTCTCGATCAACCCGTAGTCCGCCGGCGACAGGTAGCGCGTGTAGACCGGGCAGGAGCAGGACGGCGATGAACCGCGAGACGAGCGATCCGAACCCGTACACGGCCGAGTGGCGCGCGAGCTCGCCGAGCCGCCGGCCAAGTAACACTCTGTTACTTGCTCCTCGAAGCGCCGGGAACGCGCTCGGACTGCGGAATCTCGGGGCGGCTCTGAGCTAGTAACACTCTGTTACTTGGCATCGCGCGCTCACGAGAGGTCGATGCGGTCTTCCGCCAGCAGGGCGCGGCGCCGGTCTCGCTCCGAATCGAGCATCGCCGCCATCGTCTCGCCCATCGTTTCGCCGGGGTAGACCCAGATCTCCGGGTGGATCAGGAGCTGGAGCCACTCGAACCGGGCGTGGCGGAGATCCTCGTGAGGACAGCCGTGCCGCCAGTGCTGGTTCGAGTCCGAGCGGTAGTGGTCCGGGTCGAAGAACGGTCGCTGCATGACGTTGACCGCGCCGTCGACCGGCTCCGACATGTAGTCCGGGTTCGGGTTGTGCCAGGCCAGCACCGAGTCGAAGCGGTCGTCGAGCTCGACGTTCGGCCAGACCGCGTGGAGCCCGACGCCGTGCTCGAGCTCCCGGAGCCTGTTCAGCGCCCTGCGCCCTTCCGACGAGCCGAGGTTGTAGAAGACCGACTGCGTCATCAGGAAGTAGGTGGCGCGCGCCCCGAGCGAGGCCTCGAGCTCCGCCATCTCGAGCGCGGCGTCCAGCGACAGGTCGACGTCGTGCCGCAGGTAGAGATCGCCGGGCTCCGGCTCCTGGCCGAAGGCCGTCCAGCGGTAGCCGCTGTCGTTCGCAGCCTGAATCAGCTCGCGGTAGTGCTCGAGCGAGAAGGTGCAGCTCACGCCGCCTCCACCTCGACGTCGAGCAGCCTCGCCGCAGATTCGGCGCGCTCGACGGCCTCGAGGTTCGTCCCGCCCAACGCGATCACGTAGCCGCGCCGGTCGCCGTCGAGCTGCACGGGCCGGATCGTCTCGCCGTCCTGGAAGTAGAGCTCCGCCTCGACGACGCCCGGGAACGCCCGCACCCGCTCGAGGCCGCTGACGCTGACGAGCTTGCCGGTCGGAAGCGGCCCTGGCTTCGCGGTGAGAAACGAGATCGCCATCGGCTGCTCCATCTTCGCCGCGACCATCTCATCAGGCACCGGACGGCCGAGCGCCTGGAGGAGTGCGATGTCGATCAGGTCGACGCCGACGCCGTACCGCGCCACCGAGTCCATCTGGCCCGCCGGGATCCGCGCTGCGACCTCGATCAGGCGCGCGACGCCGTCCTCGCTCCAGAGCACCTGCGGGTAGGCAACCCCCTCCCGCAGTCCCAGTGCCTTGACGGTGTGGACGCCGGCGCGGCGGACCTCCTCGAGCGCGTCGCCGAACAGCGTCGACGGATAGACGTGGGCGATCGCAACGCCAAAGCCGCGGCCCGGCGGCCGTCGGCGGTCGGAGAGCGTCACGACGGATGGCTCGCCGTCCCGCAGCACGAGCAGGCCGTTCACCTCCTTGCCTTCGTGGTAGCTCTCCAGGATTGCTTCCTGCTCGGTCGACTGCGCGAGCGATGCGTGCAGGTGGCGCTCGACGTCGTCCAGCGACTCGCAGAGGAAGAGCCCGCGCTGGCCCGCCGAGTCCGCCGGCTTGAGGACGGCCGGGAACCCGACCGCGCCGGCAGCGGCCCGCGCTTCGTGGAGTGTCCGGACGGCGGCGAACCGCGGCTGCGGAACGCCGGCGTCGGCGAGCTGACGCCGCATCGCGATCTTGTTCGTCATCAGGTGGGCGGTCCTCGTGCCGATGCCGGGCAGGTCGAGCGCCTCCGCGACGGCGGCGACGACCGGCACCGCGCGGTCGGCCGCGTAGGTCATGACCCCGTCGACACCGTGCCGTCGACCGGCTTCCACGACCGCCGGGATGTCGAGGATGTCGACGACTTCGCCGACCTCGGCGATCGGGAGACCGGGCGCGTCGGCGTTCCGGTCCACCGCGACGACCCGAACGCCGAGCTCCCGCAGGCGCGCGAGCGCCCGTCGTTGATGGCGGCCCGCGCCGACGAAGAGGACCGTCGCGTCCTCAAAAGGGTGATTAGCGCTGCTAATCAGGTCTAACCCGGGCTCTCGTGCCGAGTCTCACCAGTTCAGGAGAGATGTTCAGGTACCTCGTGAGACGGCTGCTCTGGGCCGGCGTGCTCTTCATCGCCGTGACCATGGTGTCGTACATCATCTTCTTCCTGGTGCCGGCGGAGCCGGCGCGCCTGATCTGCGGTGCGCAGTGCCCGCCCGACCAGGTCGAGCGCGTGCGCAAGGAGGTCGGCCTCGACCGCCCGGTGTACGTCCAGTACGGCGACTTCCTCAAGAACATCGTCGTGCACCAGTCGCTCGGACGCTCATACGCCTCGCGCCGGCCGGTCACCGACATCATCAAGGAAGCCGCGCCGGTCACGGCGAGCATCATCATCGGCGGCGTGGTGCTCTGGATGATGATCGCGCTGCCGATCGGCATCCTCTCGGCGCTCAAGCCACGGTCGTTGTTAGACCGAAGCGCGATGATGTTCGTGCTCATCGGGATCTCGGCGCACCCGGTCTGGATCGGGCTGATCCTCATCTACTTCGTGGGCTACAAGGCCGGGCTGACGCCGCTCGGCGGCTACTGCGATTTCTTCAACCCATCGACAGAGTGCGGAGGGCCGCTGAAATGGGCGCACTCGCTCATCCTCCCCTGGGTGACGTTCGCGCTCCTCTACGCGGCCCTCTACACACGCATGATCCGCGCCACCGTCCTCGAGACGATGAACGAGGACTACATCCGGACGGCCCGCGCGAAGGGCGCGCCAGAGCACGTCGTGATGCGCGCGCACATCCTCCGCAACGCGATGCTGCCGATCGTGACGCTGCTGGGCCTGGACATCGGCGTCCTGCTCGGCGGGGCGATCTTCACCGAGGCCGTCTTCGGGTTACCGGGGCTCGGCCGGAGCGCGCTGCTCGCCTTGGACGGCTTCGACCTGCCCACGGTGATGGGGATCACGGTGTTCGCGACCTTCGCCGTGATCATCTGCAACCTGATCGTCGACCTGCTGTACGCGGTCATCGATCCGAGGATCCGGCTGAGCTAGCCTGCTAGGGCGAGGCTGGTAGCACCGGAAACAGGAACTGATGCCGGTCCCAGAGCGCAATCTCGCAGCCGTCCGTCCTGGCGAACGTCGTGTCGACCTGCTTGCCGTTGAAGGTGCCGCGGATCTCGGCGACGGCGGGCCCGCCGTAGATCTCGGTGCAGATGGCCTGGTCGCCAGGCCGGGCGAATGGACGCTCCATACGCTCGAGCTGCCGGCACGCGTCGTCCGGGTTCGCCAGGGAACCTCCGGCGGGCGCGCAGCGAAGGCTCGTTTCGTCCTTATCGCCTGAGCGGCCGCTGGCCCAGACGGTGATCTCGAGCTCGGTGGCCGGCTGATCCGGCGGGTCGTCGCCTCCCCCGCATCCCGCCAGTAGCGCCAGACCCATCACTACACTCGCCGCGTGCCACTTCAAGGCAAGCGCATTCTTCTCACGGGCGGTGCCGGCTTCATCGGCACGACGCTCAGCCGGCAGCTCATCGACGACAACCAGATCGTCGTCTACGACAACCTCCACCGGGACGCCATGGGCGGCACGGAGCTCTCCGGCCACCCCAACCTGACGTTCGTCCACGGCGACGTCCTGGATGCGGAGCTGGTCGACGGAGACGGCGAAGGGCGCGACGCATATCGTCCACCTTGCCGCAATCGCCGGAGTCGACACCGTCCTCGAGAGCCCGGTGCGCACCATGCGGGTCAACCTGATCGGCACCTACAACGTGCTCGAGGCGGCGCAGGCGACGTCGGAGACCGTCGAGCGGTTCGTCGACTTCTCGACCAGCGAGGTCTTCGGGCGACATGCCTACAAGGTGGAGGAGATCCACGAGACGGCGCAGGGCTCGGTGGGGGAGGCCCGGTGGACGTACGCCGTGTCGAAGCTGGCGGGGGAGCATCTCGCGCACTCCTACCACGACGAGCTCGGGCTTCCGACGGTCTCCGTCCGGCCGTTCAACGTCTACGGGCCGGGCCAGATCGGCGGCGGCGCGATCCGCGCCTTCATCGAGACGGTCCTGGCCGGCGACGACCTCGTGATCCACGGCGACGGCTCGCAGATCCGCGCCTGGTGCTACGTCGACGACATGGTCGACGGCCTCATGCTCGTCCTGGAGCGGCCCGAGGCGGTCGGGCAGGTGTTCAACATCGGGAACCCGCGCTCGGTTGTAACCGTCTTCGACCTGGCCGTCCGGATCCGGCGGCTGATGGAGGCCGACGTCGACATCACGCACCGTCCGCTCCACTACACGGACGTCGAGATGCGGATCCCGAACGTCGACAAGGCCCGCAAGCTGCTCGGCTGGGAACCGAAGGTCGATCTCGACGACGGCCTCGCCCGCACGATCGCGTGGTACCGAGAGCGCCAGCCGGCGCCGGCGTGATCCGGCTCGCCTGGCCGGACCTCGGCCCGGAGGAGCTGGCGGCGGTCGAGGAGGTCTTCGAGAGCGGCCAGCTGACCATGGGCCCGCGCGTGGAGGAGTTCGAGAGCTCGCTCGCGGCTGCGTGCGAGGTCGAGCACGCCGTCGTCGTGTCCTCGGGCACCGCGGCACTGCACCTCTCGGTGCTCGCGCTCGGGATCGGGCCTGGAGACGAGGTGATCGTCCCGGCCTACACCTTCCCCGCGACCGCGAACGTCGTCGCGCTCGTGGGCGCCAGGCCGGTGCTCGTGGACGTCGACCCGGAGACGATGAACGTGACCGCCGAGACCGTCGCGGCGGGGCTCTCGCCGCGGACGAAGGCCGTCCTCGTCGTCCACCTCTTCGGCCGTCCCGCGCCGTGGGAGGAGCTCCAGGCGGCGGTCCCGGACGGCGTCGCGCTGCTGGAGGACGCGGCCGGCGCGCTGGGAGCCCGCCGGCAGGGACGCGCGTGCGGAGGCCTGGGGCGGCTCGGCTGCCTCTCCTTTCACCCGCGCAAGATCGTCACGACGGGAGAGGGCGGTGCGGTAACCACGAACGACCCGGCGATCGCCGACGCGATTCGCCGCTTCCGGCACCACGGCATCGAGCCGCACGGTGACTTCGAGATCCGCACGGCCGGCCTGAACTACCGGCTGCCGGACATCCTCTGCGCGATCGGGACGACCCAGATGCACCGGCTCGAGGAGTTGATGACGGAGCGCGAGCGCCTCGCCGCCGGGTACGCGGAGCGGCTCGGCGACTCGGTCGGTCTCCCCTCAACGGACGACGGCGACCGACACGGCCTCCAAGCGTTCGTCGTGCGGATCGACGGGAGGAACGAGGTGCTCGACGCACTCGCTGCGGCTGGAATCCAGGCGCAGATCGGCACGTACGCACTGCACCGGCTGGAGGCGTACGCCGATCAGGGCCCCTTCCCGGGCGCCGACTCGGCCTTCGAGCAGGCGCTCGCGCTGCCCTTTCACACCCGGCTGACGGATGAGGATCTCGACCGGGTCGCAGAGGTCTTGCGCAGTCTTGTAAGTGAGTGATAACTTACAAAGCCGTGGCGACCACCGCGACACGGCAGACGGCTGACGAGCGTCGCGCGTCGATCCTCGACGCCGCGACGGTCGAATTCGCCGCGAAGGGGCTGCACGGCACGTCAACCGAAGACGTGGCCAAGCGGGCCGGCATCTCCCAGCCGTACGTCTTCCGCCTCTTCGGCACGAAGAAGCTGCTCTTCGCCGAGACCTGCCGCCAGTGCATGCGTGAGGTCCGCGAGGCGATGGCGAGTGCGGCCGCCGGCCTCGACGGGGAGCAGGCCTTCGAGGCCATGGGCCATGCCTACATGGAGTTTCTGGCGGCCGAGCCGCGTCGCCTGATGCTGCAGATGCAGATGTACGCCGCCTGCGCCGAGCCGGAGATCCGGCAGGTCGCACAGGACGGGTACGGCGAGCTCGTTCGCTTCGTCGAGACTCGCACCGGCGCTGCGCCCGGCCGCATCTCGCGGTTCTTCGGGAAAGGGATGCTCACGAACGTGCTCGCCGCGATGCAGGTGAAGGACGCCGGCTTCGAGTGGGCCGATCGCCTGGTACAGGGATGCAGGGAGGACGTGTGACGCGGCCTCTCTTTTTTCGCTTGAGAGTAAGTGACGAGTCACTAGCAAGGAGGAGGAGATGAAGGCTCCCCGGACGCTCTGGACCTTCGTGATCACGTCGCTCGCGCTTTTCATGGTCGTGCTCGACAACCTCGTCGTCTCGACCGCGCTGCCCGTGATCCGGACCGACCTCGACGCCTCTCTCGAGGAGCTCGAGTGGACGGTCAACGCCTACACCCTGACCTTCGCGGTCTTCCTGCTCACCGGCGCAGCACTCGGTGACCGCTTCGGACGCCGGCGGATGTTTGTCGCCGGAATGACGCTCTTCACCGCGGCCTCGGCCGCGGCCGCCCTCGCGCCGACGATGGACGCGCTGATCGCCGCTCGCGCGATCCAGGGGATCGGCGGCGCCATCGTCACGCCGCTGACGCTCACCATCCTCAGCGACGTGTTCCCGAAGGAGAGGCGCGGCCTCGCGCTCGGCGCGTGGTCGGGGATCGCCGGCCTCGCCGTCGCCTCCGGTCCTCTCGTCGGCGGTGCAGTCGTCGACGGGATCTCCTGGCAGTGGATCTTCTGGCTGAACGTCCCGATCGGGATCCTGCTCGTGCCGCTCGCCCTCCGGTTCCTCCGTGAGACCTACGGCCCGGACAGGGGCCTCGACCTCCCTGGCCTCGCGCTTGTGAGCGCCGGCCTGTTGGGACTCGTCTGGGGCCTGATCCACGGGAACGGCGACGGCTGGACGAGCCCGCAGATCGTCGGTTCGCTCGCCGTCGGTGCGATTCTCACGGCCGCCTTCGTGGCCTGGGAGCTGCGCACGCCAGCCCCGATGCTCCCGATGCGCTTCTTCCGTGACCGGGCGTTCGCGGCCGCGAACGGCGCGTCGCTGCTCATGTACTTCGGGATGTTCGGGTCGATCTTCCTGCTGACTCAGTTCCTGCAGACCGTGCAGGGACACTCGCCGCTCGGCGCCGGGCTCCGCGTCCTGCCGTGGACGGCGATGCCGATGATCGTCGCCCCGATTGCGGGCGCCCTCTCCGACCGGATCGGCGGTCGGCCGCTGATGGTCGTCGGGCTCTCGCTGCAGGCAATCGGTCTCGGATGGCTCGCCGCGGTCTCGACACCGACCGTCCCCTACACGCAGCTCGTGATCCCGTTCATCCTGAGCGGAACCGGAATGGCGATGTTCTTCGCGCCGGTCGCGAATGTCGTGCTCTCGGCCGTGCGTCACGAGGAGGAAGGCAAGGCCTCGGGCACCAACAATGCGATCCGGGAGGTCGGAGGCGTCTTCGGCGTCGCCGTCCTCGCCTCGGTCTTCGCGTCGTACGGAGGCTACGGAACGCCGCAGTCGTTCGTGGACGGCCTCACGCCGGCGATCTGGGTCGGTGCTGTCGTGGTCGGCGCCGGCGCGCTGATCTCGCTCCTGATCCCCGGCCGGCGCCGCCGGCAGGAGCAGCCGGTCGACGAAGCCGAAGTGGTGCTCGAGGCGGCCTAGCCGCCGTTACCTGTTCGCCGCGAGGGGTGCGATCAGCTCGTACCCCTCACGGAGGAACGGGACGCGGTCCACGAGCACGCCGATCTCCTCCGGCGGAAAGACACCTTCCTCGGTCACGATCTCGGTGATCAGTTCGGCGGGGATCAGCTCGAAGAGCTCGCGCTCGAAGTCGGCCAGATCCGGGGCCTGGGCGCCCGGAATCGGCGCCAGCTTGATCACCTCGGCGGCCACGACAACCGGTACACCGGCGTCACGCGCCGCCTGCGCCAGCGGGATCGTCCCGATCTTGTTGCAGATCGTGCCGTCACGGAAGACGGTGTCGGCGCCGAGCAGGACGACGTCCACGTCCTGAAGCCTGCCCGGCGCGTCGGCGTCCTCGACCAGCTCCGCGTCGATCTCGCCACCGGTCAGCTCGGTGACGAGTGTCCTGCCTTCCTCGACCGGGGTGGACACGGTGCAGAGCACCTTCGCCGGGTCGTCGTGAGAAAGAGCCTCGCGCACGGTGGCGGAGTTCGAGTGCGTGAGCACGGTCGCGCCGTCGATCCGGTCGCGCAGCTGGATCGCGATCGACGCCGGCGCGCGGATCCGTCCTTCGGTGAGCGCCTGCGCCTCCTCGCCGACCACCCGCCGGAGGTCGTCAGGCTCCAGGTGGCTCTCGCAGAGGCCTGACGCAAGCAGCCTCCCGACCGTCCCGGCGATTGCGCCGACACCCGGTCTCGCGGCCGCGAGCCGGCGGCCGGCCTCCTCGAGCTTTTCGAGCAGGTCCTCGGACGATCCGTCGTGTTGCTCCGCCAGCTCGGTCAGCGCCTCGACGGCCTGGCGCGCCATCCAGCTGGCTCCGTGTGATCGATCTTCGCGGAGCTCAGCGATCCGGTCTTCGAGTGAGGCGGCGGCCACCGGACAGCCAATTGTAGTGTCGAGCCCGTGCAGCCGGAGATCTCCGTTGTCGTGACGCTCCACAACGAGCGTCCGACGGTCGACGAGCTGGTGCGGCGGACGGCGGCGACGCTCGACGGGGAGGGCTACGAGCTGCTGCTCGTCGACGACGGTTCGACTGACGGAACCTGGGAGGAGATCGAGCGCCTGCATGGCTCCGATGGGCATGTCCGCGGGGTGCGTCTCAAGCGCAACTTCGGCCAGCACCCGGCGATGCACGCGGGGCTCGTGCGCGCGCGCGGCGACATCCTCGTGACGATGGACGGAGACCTCCAGAACTCGCCCGAGGACATCCCGAAGCTGCTGGCGGCGGTCCGAAACGGCACCGACGTGGCGAGCGGGCGGCGCGCGGCGCGGCGCGACTCATGGGGTCGCACGCTCCCCTCGCGGATGGTGAACGGGATGCTCCGCCGCTTCACCGGTGTCTCGATTGCCGACTTCGGCTGCGCGTTCAACGCCTACCGGCGGTCGGCGCTCGAGCCGATGCTCGGCGCAATCGGCCGGCAGAAGTTCACGAAGGCGCTCGTCCTCTCGGGCGGCGCGAGCGTCGTCGAGGTGGACGTCGCGCACGAGAAGCGCAAGGGGCCTTCCAGCTACTCGCCCCTTCGCCTGACGCGCCTCGCACTCCACGTCCTCGCGGGCTTCTGGCCGCAGCCGATCCAGTGGATCGGCGTCGCGCTCGGCACGCTCTGCACGCTGGCAGCGCTCGCGCTCGGGATCTACGGCGTCGCGTACTGGATCGTGGAGTCAGACTTCCCGGGGCCGCTCTTCGGCGGCGCCGCCGTCGTCTTCGTCCTCGGCGTGCAAGGGTTCATCCTCGCGCTGGTCGGCGAGTACCTGGCGCGCATCCAGCGAGACGTGGAGGGCAGGCCGCTGTACACGATCGACAAGGAACTGTGAAACGGATCCTCGTCACCGGCGGGGCGGGCTTCATTTCCTCCGCGTTCATCCGGCATCTGTTGCGGGCGACGCCGTACGAGGTCGTCTCGCTCGACGCCCTGACCTACGCGGGGAACCTCGAGAACCTGCGCGACGTTCGCTCGCACGAACGGCTCTCGTTCGTCCACGGCGACATCCGCGACGAGGCGCTGGTGCGGGAGGTCGTGGCCGGTGTGGACGTGATCGTCAACGCCGCGGCCGAGTCGCACGTGGAGAAGTCGATTGCCGAGGGTGCCTCCGAGTTCGTGGCCACGAACGTGCAGGGGACGCGCGTCCTGCTCGATGCCATCCGCGAGGAGGCCGTCGAGCGCTTCATCCTGATCTCCTCCAGCGAGGTGTACGGCACTGCGGAGACGGCTCCGATGGACGAGGAACATCCGCTGAACCCCCGCAGCCCCTACGCGGCCACGAAAGCGGGGGCGGATCGGCTCGCGTTCTCGTACCGAGCGACGTACGACCTGCCGATCGTGATCGTGCGGCCGTTCAACAACTACGGGCCGCGCCAGCATCCCGAGAAGGTGATCCCGCGCTTCATCCTCCAGGCGCTGGCCGGCGAGCCCCTGACCGTCCACGGTGACGGGACGGCGAGCCGGGACTGGCTCTACGTCGAGGACGACGCGGAGGCGATCCAGGCGGTGATCGAGGCGGACGCGGCGGTCGACGGTGAGGTGATCAACGTCGCGACGGGGCGGGACGCGTCGGTGTCGGAGATCGCCGACCTCGTGCTCGAGCTCTGTGGCAAGCCCGCGTCGCTGAAGGAGCACGTGGCGGAGCGGCCGGGCCAGGTGGCGCGACACATCGGCTCGACGGAGAAGGCGGAGCGGCTGCTCGGTTGGACTGCGCGGACGTCGCTCGAGGAGGGCCTGAGCCGCACTGTCGCGTGGTACCGCGAGAACGCGTCCTGGGTGGACTCGTCCCTTGCGGCCCCGGCTGACGTCGCGGGCACGACCTGAGCTCCGCGCCGTCTGCTCACGGGTCGCGGCGCAGGCGCAGACCCAGGTAGAGAGCACTCGGCAGTCCGCCGATCACCCACAACACGAAGAACAACGTCTCGAACGTGCTGTTCGAGCTCTCCGAGTAGCTGTCGACGATCGCGAGCGTGAGGAACGGAACCACCGAGAGCAGCGCGAGCGCCGTTCCGATGGTCTTCTCGCGATTCGACCACGCCTTGGAGATCAGAACCATCGCGATGCCGAAGAGCCAGCCGATGAACGGGACGACGAGCGTGATCATCGCGGCCACCTCGAGCTTGCCCGTGGGCCGCTGCACGGCCTCCGGCGCGGGCTCCGCGGCCTCGACGATCTCCTCGGGCGGCCCGAGCCGCTCGAGCACGTTGCGGACCGCGACCTCGCCGGCCGCCTCCTCCTCGCGCAGCGCCGCCTCGATGTGCTCGCGGATCTCCGCGATCAGCTCGGTCCGGCGGGACCGCTGCAGGTGCGCAGCCGCCTCTTCGAGCCGGCTCAGGTAGTCGTCGACGAGCCGGTCGGTCTGCATGGTGGTCATCCTTCCTCCTTCGTGAGAATCGCATCGACAGAGTCCCGGAACCGGGCCCACTCTTTGGCGAAGTCGTCGAGCGCCTCCCGGCCCGCCTCGGTGAGCTCGTAGTAGCGGCGTGGCGGGCCCGACTCGGACTCGCGCCAGAACGTCGTCACGAGCTCCTCCTTCCGTAGGCGCGTGAGCAGCGGGTAGATCGTCCCCTCGCTCGTGACGAGGCCGTCCACCTCCGAGAGCTCCCGAACGAGCTCGAACCCGTACCGCGCCCCACCGCGCAAAAGCGCCAGGACGCAGTACTCGACCGTGCCTCGACGCAACTGGGAGACCGACTTGCGTGTCTCGACAGGTTCCATGCGTCGCATAGTACCTTGCGAGTACCACCACGTCAACGTCGGCGTCCGCCTCGTCGGCGTCGTCGCGCTTGGGCGCAACAATGGGGGACGGTGGCGGCGGAAGCTGAGCGACGCGCGGACCGGCGGAGACGTCTCCTCGTTCTGGGCGCCGGTCCCGCGCAAGTCGGGCTGCTCGAGGCGGCTCGGGCCCGCGGCGACCTGGAGGTCATCGCCCTCGACCGCGACCCAGCGGCGCCCGGGTTCGCCCTCGCCGACCGTCGGGCGATCATCTCGACCGAGGACGAGCGCGGGATCCAGCGGCTCGCGGACGCCGAGCGGGTGCACGGGATCGTCGCTCCGGGGATCGACTGGCCCGTCGCGATCGCGGCGCGGGTCGCCGAGCGGATCGGAATCGCGCACCCCCTCTCGCCGGCCACCGCCGTCCTCGCCACCTCCAAGGCGCGGCAGCGCGAACGGCTGGCCGCCGCCGGCCTGCCCCAGCCGGCCTGGCATCTCGTCTCAGGCCCGGAGGAGGGCCTGCCGGTTCCCTGCGTCGTCAAGGCGCCCGACCGGCAGGGCCAGCGAGGCCTGAGCCTCGTCGAGGACGCCGCCGAGCTCGAGGCGGCGATCACACGCGCCCTCGCGGAGTCGAGGAACGGCCACGCGCTCGTCGAGGAGCTCGCCGACGGGCCGGAGGTGACCGTGAACGCGTTCTCGGTCGCCGGACGCTTCCATCCGCTCACGGTGACCGACCGGCTGACTGCCGAGCCACCTGCGTTCGGCGTCGCGCTGGCACACGTCTGGCCATCGGATGCGGACGCAGTCGGCAAGGCTGCCGAGGTCGCCGCTCGCGCTGCCTCGGCGCTCGGCATCCAGGACGGGCCCTCCTACACCCAACTCCGGATCACCCGCGAAGGGCCGCAGGTGGTCGAGGTTGCCGCGCGGCTCGGCGGCGGCCACGACGCGGAGCTCTGCCGCGCCGCGCTCGGCGTCGACCTCAACGAGCTCGCGCTGCACGCCGCGCTCGGCGAGGAGATCGACCCGGCCGCACTCGTCGTCGATCCACGAGCGGGCGGTGCCTCCACCGTCTTCCTGACGGCGGCGCCGGGAGAGCTCGAGACGGTCGAGGGCGTGGAGGAGGCAGAGGCGATGGAGGGTGTCCTGCGCATCCGTGTCTACCGACGGCGCGGCTACGAGGTCGGCGAGCTCCGGCGGGGCGCGGACCGGCTCGGCGCCGTTCAGGCGGTCGGCTCCACGAGGGACGAGGCCCTGGACCGGGCGAGGGCGGCTGCCGCTCTCGTACGCTTCCGGACGGCCCGTGCAGGAACTCTCGCGTAGAAAGACGATGCTCTCGTTCCAGCCTCCCGCCGTCGGCGAGGAGGAGATCGAGGCCGTCGCTCGGACGATCCGCTCCGGCTGGCTGACGACCGGCGAGAACGCCGCCGAGCTCGAGCGGCGGTTCGCGGAGTACGCCGGCGCGAAGCACGCACTCGCCGTCTCCTCCGGCACCGCTGCGATGCACCTGGCGCTCGTCGCCCTCGGGATCGGGCCCGGCGACGAGGTGATCACCACGCCGATCACGTGGCCCGCGACTGCCAACGTGATCGTTCACACCGGCGCCACGCCCGTCTTCGCCGACGTCCGCGAGGCGGACCTCAACATCGACCCCGAGGCGATCGCAGCGGCGGTCACCGAGCGGACGAAGGCGATCATGCCCGTCCACCTCGCCGGGCAGCCCGCCGACCTCGATCCGATCTGGGCCCTTGGCCTGCCGGTGATCGAGGACGCCGCGCACGCCGCCGAGAGCGCGTACCGCGGCAGGAAGGTCGGCGGGCTCTCCGAGGCGACCTGCTTCTCGCTGTACGCGACGAAGAACGTCGCGGCCGGCGAGGGCGGGATCGTCACGACGAACCGGGACGACGTCGCCGACGCGATCGGCGAGCTCCGGCTGATGCGACGCCACGGCGGGTCGCTCTACGACATCGCGGTGCCGGGCTACAAGGCGAACCTCTCCGACGTCCTGGCGGCGATCGCGCTCGTCCAGCTGGACAAGCTCGAGCGGCACAGGGAGATCCGGCTCCGGCACTTCGCCGCGTACGACGAGGCCGTGGCCGACCTGGACGGCATCGAGCCGCTCGCACGCGACGACCGCGACCTGCATGCGCTCCACCTCTACGTCGTCCGAATCGACCCTGAGCGCGCAGGTGGCACGCGCGACGAGTACGCCGCGCTGCTCGAGGAGGAGAACGTCGCGACGAGCATCCACTTCCTGCCGGTGCACACGCTGACCGCCTACCGGGAGCTTCTGCCCGACCAGCCCGCGCTCCCGGTCGCCGAACGGGCCGGCGCGCAGGTGCTCTCGCTGCCCCTCTCCCCGGCGCACTCGGACGAGGACGTCGCGGACGTGGTCGACGCGCTCCGCCGGATCCACTCGCGCCTCACATGAGCAAGAGCCTGAGGGTCTCCCTGACCCTCCTCGTCACCGCGCTCTGCACGGCCTACGTCATCTGGAAGATCGACGTCGGCCGGACGATCGAGATCCTGGCGGACACGCACCTGGGCTACTTCCTGCTCGCGCTCGTGATCACGCTGGCGACGACCTGGCCGATGGCGCTTCGCTGGAAGTGGCTCCTCGACGCGAAGGCGATTCACGACCGGCTCGGCTGGCTGACCCGCGCCTACTTCGTCTCGTACGCGGCCAGCCAGGTGCTGCCGACGGCCGTCGGAGGTGACGCGGCGCGGATCTACGAGACGGCGAAGCGGCACCCCGGCAACACGGGAACGATCGCCGGCTCGGTGATCCTCGAGCGGGCGATCGGCGGGGCCGCGACGCTGCTGCTCGCCGCAATCGGGCTCGCCCTGGCGGTGGGCGAGTACGACATCGACGTCTACCTCTGGATCGAGGCCGTGTTCGTCGTCGCGACGATCGTCGCCGGCTTCGTGATCTTCTCGAAGAGCCTACGCACCAGACTCAGGCGGTTCCGGCCGCTGCTCGCCCGGCTACGGATCGAGCGTCCGGTGCTGGGGCTCTACAGGGGAATGCACAGCTATCGCGACAGCGTTCGGGTGCTGCTCGCGGTCTTCGTCCTCACGATCGGCGTCCAGATCGTCCGGATCGTCGCGATCTGGATGTGTGGGGAAGCGGTCGGCGTCGAGTTGTCGGTCAGGCCCTACTTCGTGCTCGGCCCGCTGCTCTTCCTCGTCATGCTCGTGCCGTTCACGATCAACGGGCTCGCGGTGCGCGAGGCGTTCTTCGTCAGCTTTCTGACGCGGCTCGACGTGGACGCGGATGCGGCGGCGGCGACCGGGTTCCTGTTCTTCGCGACCACACTCGGGCTGGCGCTGCCCGGCGCGGCGATCATCGCCTGGGAGGCCGTCCGGTCCGGAATGCGAAGGTCGGTGCCCGATGCCTGACGTCTCCGCCGTCGTCGTCACCTACAACGGGCTGCCGCACGTCGAGCGGGCGCTGGAGAGCGTCGCCGGGCTCGAGACGGTGGTCGTCGACCACGGCTCGACGGACGGCACGGTGGAGCGGGTTCGCGCAGGCTTCCCCGACGTTCGGATCGTCGAGCAGGAGAACCTCGGTCTGGCGGCCGGCTGGAACCGGGGCATCCGCGAGACGGCGGCGCCGTACGTCCTCGTCCTGAACTCGGATGCCTGGGTGATGCGTGACGCCGTCGAGCGGCTCGAGCGGTTCGCGAACGGGATTCCCCGGGCCGCGTGGGTGGCGCCGCGCCTGCTGAACCCGGACGGGACGCTCCAGCCGTCGGTGCGCGGCTTTCCGACGCCCTGGCGGATCGCGACCGAGTACCTGTTCCTGCGGAAGCTCGCGCCCCGGTCGAGGCTGCTGAACTCGTTCTACGGAGCGGGATTCCGCCACGACGAGGTGCGCGAGGTCGAGTTCGCCAAGGCGGCGGCGTTCCTCATCCGACGGGAGGCGTTCGAGGAGGTCGGGCCGTTCGACGAGGATTTCTTCCTCTTCAGCGAGGAGACGGACTGGTCGTACCGAGCCCGGGCGGCCGGCTGGCGGACGCTTTTCTATCCGGAGGCCGAAGCGGTGCACGTCGGTGGATCGTCGTGGCGGCGCGAGTCGGCGACGCTCTTCCGCGAGCAGGTCCGCGGCCATCTGCGCTTTCTCGTCAAGCATCAGGGCGTTTCGGCCGCCGAGCACGCCCGGCGGGTGATCCTGGCCGGCCTGCGGCTGCGCTCGGTGGTCTTTCGAGGCGAGCGAGGGGCGGTCTACCGCGACGCGGCCGACTGGGTGGCGGGCGGCCCGGCGACGGCCCTTCTCGAATCCACACGTTGACCCGGATTCCACTGGTCCTCGCAGCGATTCCGCTGCTGGCCGTCGCGCGCCTGCTCCCGGCCGAGGGCCTGGGGCTTGCCTTGCGGTTGACCGCTGCCTCGCTCTGTCTGCTCATCCCCGGCGCGCTGATCGCCCGCGCGCTGCGACTGCCCGCAGTCGCGGAGGCGGCTGCCCTCTCGCTCGGGGTCCTTTTCCTGGGGATGCTCGTGACCTTCGCGCTCGGCACTTCGATCCTGGTGACGCTGATCGTGCTCGGCGCGGCTGCGTCGATCGCGCTCCCGTTCGCGCTGCGCCGGGAGCCTGTTCCGTTGCACTGGGCTGCCTGGGCGGTGGCGGGCGTGGGCGCAGTGTTCGCGGTCTTCATCTGGCGGTTCGGGCCTGCGCTGGGCGGCGACGCGCTGTTCCACCTCGCGCGCGTGCGGAAGCTCGAGACGTTCGACGAGCTGGGGATCGACGCGGTCGGGGAGTTCGCCGACGGCGGCCCGCACCCCGGCTACGCGTTCCCGCTGTGGCACGGGCTCCTCGCGCTCGTCTCGAAGCTGGCCGGCGTCGACCCGACGGACGTCGTCCTCAACGAGGCGGCGATCCTCGTCCCGATCGCGTTCGTCGTCGTGTTCGAGGCCGGCAGGGCGCTCTTCAACTCGGTCTGGGGCGGCGTCGCGGTCCTCGCCGGCCAGGTCGCGATCACCGGGCTTGCCCCGGGCGACGGCGGCGCGTACGACTCCCTGGCCTTGCCGGCGACCGCCGCGCGCCAGCTGCTCGTCCCGATGGTGCTTGCCTCGCTGTTCCTGCTGATCCGGGAGCGGAGGTGGCTCTTCGCGATCCCCGTCGCCGCCGCGTCGCTGGCGATCGCGCTCGCCCATCCGACCTACGCGCTGTTCCTGCTCGTTCCGCTCACGGGCTTCGCGGTTGTGCGGGTGATCTGGACGAGGCGGGACGTCATCCCGCTGGCGAGCGGGCTCGCGGCGGTTGCGGTTCCGACGGCGCTCGTCCTCCTGTGGCTCCGGCCGATCGTCGAGGAGACGGCGGGGCACACGCCGCGCGAGGAGGAGGTTCGCCGGGCACTCGAGCGGTACGCGCGGGAGTTGGACGTCGAGTCGCTCGAGCGCTACTCGCTTGTGCCCGAGGTCTTCGGCCGGACCGGCGCGGTCGCGGTTGCCGCGCTCGTCGCGATCCCGCTCGCAGCCTTCGCGGCGCGCAGTCGGTGGGCGGCCTTCGTGGTCGGCGGCTCGCTGCCGGTCCTCCTCTTGACGCTCGCCAGCTTCTGGTTTCCGTCGTTCGCGGATCTCGTGTCGCTCTCGCAGGCGCGGCGGATCGCGGGTTTCTTGCCGTTCGCGTTCGCCTTCGCGGGCGGCTGTGCCGTGCTCGCCGGGTTCCTCCGCGGCGCCGCGCTGCCTGCGGGACTTGCCGCTGGGTTGTGGCTCCATCTGACCTGGCCGGGCGACTTCGGGCCGCGCCTGGATCACGGCGGGCCGGCGTTCGCGACCTGGGTCGCGCTCGTCGGCGGCGCGCTCGCGATCCCGGCGGGATTCCTGATCCAGCGCCGATGGGGGAGCATCGAGCGGCGAGGGCTCTACGCTGGGCTCACGGCACTCCTGTTCGTGCTGCCTGTCGCCGTCCATGGGATGCGTGAGTGGGAGAAGCCGCCCGGCCCGCGCGTGCCGCTGACCCCGGGCTTGCGCGAGGCGCTCGGCGATCTCCCGGAGGGGGCAGTCGTCTTCTCCGACCTGGAGACGAGCTACCGGATCTCGGCGCTCGCTCCGGTCTACGTCGCCGCCGCGCCGCCCGCGCACGTCGCCGACACGGAGGACAACCGGCCCTACGCGCGCCTGCGTGACGTCCGGCGGTTCCTGCGGACGGGCGAGCTCGAGATCCCCCGCAGCTACGGCGCCAACTGGCTGGTCGTCGACCGCCGGCGGTCGTTCCTGCGCCCGGCGCTGCCGCTGGTCCACGCGGACGAGCGCTTTCTCCTCTACCGCCTCTAGCCTTGTTGCCGTGAAAGTGCTGCTCGTCTCCATGTACTTCCCGCCCGCCGGCGGCGGCGGCGTCCAGCGGCCGCTGAAGTTCGCCACGCACCTGCCGGCGCTCGGGATCGAGACCCACGTTCTCGCGCCCGACGACCCCAAGTGGGTGCATCGGGACGACGACCTCGTCCCACCGACGCAGGCCTGGGTGCACCGGGTCCGGTACATCGGCCCGAAGGGACGCCTGCCCGCGGAGGAGCTGCACGGCAAGACGGGGATCGAGCGGGCGGCCCGCAAGGCCGGCCTCACCTTCCGGCGGGCGCTGGCGCCGGACGAGAACGTGACGTGGAACCTGACGGCGATCCCGGCCGCGATCCGCATCGCCAAGCGCGAGGGGATCGACGTCGTGATCACGACCTCGCCGCCGACGTCGGTCCACCTCGTCGGGGCCGCCGTCCGCCGCGCGACCGGCGCGCGCTGGATCGCCGACCTCCGCGACTCGATCGTCGCCAACCCGCACCGGCGCACCGAGAGCGCGCTCGTCCGCGCCAAGGAGCGGACGGGAGAGAGTGTCGCCCGGCTCGTGGCGCGCAAGGCTGACGCCGTCGTCGCCGTCTCGGACCCGATCGCCGAGGAGCTGCGCGCGCTCGGCGCGGCCCGGGTCGAGACGATCTCCAACGGCTGCGACTTCGAGGACTTCGCCGGGCTCGAGTACTCGCCCTCGACGCGCATGCGGATCACGCATACCGGCAGCTTCTTCGGGCGCCGGACCCCGCGGCCGATCCTGGAGGCGCTGGCCGGCTCGGACGTCGACGCCGTGCTGCGTTTCGTCGGCGATTTCCGCGCGGCCGACCGAGAGTTCGCTGAGGGCCTCGACCTCGGTGACCGGCTCGAGCTCCACCCCTACCTGCCCCGGCGCGAGGTGCTCGCGATCCAGAAGGATTCCGAGGCGCTCCTGCTCCTGATCCCGGAGTCCGGCGGACGGGGCCGGGCGGTGCTCTCGGCCAAGGTGTTCGAGTACCTCGCCGCCGAGCGTCCGATCCTGGCCGCGGTCCCGCCGGACGGCGCGGCGGCCGATCTCCTCCGCGAAACCGGCGCCGGAACCGTGGTCGCGCCCGACGACATCGAGGGACTGCGAGCCGCGATCGAGCGGCTGGACGCCGACTACCGAGGCGGAAGCCTGAACGGGACTCCGCTCTCGCCCGAGCTCAGGGAGCGCCTGTCCCGACGCACGCGTTCTCGCGAGCTCGCCGACCTGATCCGGACCCTCGCGTGATCCTCCCTCGCGTCACGTCGTTCCTGTTCCTCGCCACCCTGTTCTGCGTGAGCTTCGAGAAGATCCAGTGGGAGCTCGCAGGGACGATCGGCCTCGCCGGGATCCTGGCCGTGCTCTTCGTCGCCTCGTTCGCGCTCGAGCGGCTCGGCTCCTGGCCTCGACGCATCCACCGCACCGTGGCGATCGTCCTGCTCTTCGCGGCGGCGTTCCTCGTCGTCTACCTCGCCGGCTTCTACAACATCGAGAGCGAGGAGGCCGCGTCCCTGTTCGCCAAGGGCCTCGCGCGGTTCGCGATCACGTTCAGCTTTGCCGCTGTCGGGATCGCCTACCTGGCGCGCCGCCCGCTCCGTTTCTACTGGGTCGCGCTCGGCGCACTGTGCGCCGGGATCGCGCTCAACGGCGTCTACGGCGTCGCGCAGCTCGCGTTCGCGGAGGCCGGTCGCGACCTGGACCAGACCGTCCTCGGCCCGCTGCTGGGCGACGCGCGGTCGATCAACTTCTACGGCTCGGTCGAGGGCGCCGACGTCTACCGCCCGAACGCGCTGACGAACGACCCGAACCACCTCGGGATCGTGCTGCTCGTGCCGCTGCTGATTCTGACGCCGCTGTATCTCCGGCTCGAGCGGGGACATCCGCTGCGGGTGCCGCTGATGTTCCTCCTGCCCTTCCTCCTCCTCGTCGAGCTCGCGACGCTCTCTCGGAGCGGGCTCCTGGGACTGCTCGTCGGCGTGCTCGTCCTGCTCTTCCCATACGGGCGCCGGTTCGTCTCGGCGGCGGTGCTCGTCCCGCTCGCCGGCCTTGCCGTGGCGCTGGCGGTGATCGTCTCGCGCCGCGTGGACTTCTTCGAGACCGTCGTCCGCTCCCGGCTCGACACGGAGTCAAGCTCGACAGCGACGCACTTCGAGGTCTACGACCTGATCCGGCCGGCGCTGGATGGACACGCCCTGTTCGGGCTCGGCTTGAACACGTTCTCGGTCTACTACGAGGCGGTGACGGGGCTGACGAACTGGGGCCCGCACTCGTTCTACGCGGCGCTCGTGATCGAGACGGGGATCGTCGGCGCCGCGCTCTTCGCCGTCTTCATCTGGTGGCTCTTCCGCCGCCTGCGCGCGGGTCACCGGCTCGGGAAGGCGCTGGCGGCGATGCGCGATCCGCTCGCCGCGCGCGTCAGGCCGCTCGCCTGGGGGCTCACGGCGGCTGTGCTCGGCGTGATGGCCGCGAACGCCTTCTACCTGACGATGCAGCAGTCGTACTTCTATGCCCTGGCGATGCTGGTTCTGGCCCTTCCGGTCGTGTTCGGAAGGCGCCTCACGACGGCGTGAAGGTCGTCGTCCTCGCCACCTCGTACCCGCGGTCGGAGACGGATACGGCGGGCCGGTTCGTCGCGGACGCGGTCGAGCGTCTACGGGAGGCGGGCACGGAGATCGACGTCGTCTCGCCGGCGTCCTTTCCGCACTTCGGCCTGGCGTACGGTGCCGGGATCGTCGGCAACCTGCGGCGACAGCCGTGGCGGGCCGCGCTCGTGCCGCCGTTCCTGGCCGCCTACTCGCGGGCCGCGCGGCGGGCGGCGAGCGACGCCGATCTCGTGCACGCCCACTGGCTTCCGTCCGGGGTGGCGGCGATGGCGACGCGGAAGCCGTTCGTCGTCCAGCTCTGGGGGACGGACGTCGCTCTCGCCCGGCGTGCGCCACGACTGGCACGGGCGGTGCTCCGCCGGGCGGAGGCGGTCGTGTGCCCGTCCTCGGCGCTCGCCGGCGAGGCCACCCGGCTCGGCGCCCGGCAGATCGAGGTCGTCCCGAGCGGCGTCGACCTTCCGGCCGAGGTCGGCCCCGAGGCGCGGCCGCCCGAGGTGCTCTACGCCGGTCGGCTCTCCCGGGAGAAGGGGATCCTCGAGCTCGTCGAGGCGGCGGGCGACCTCAACCTCGTCGTCGCCGGTGACGGGCCGCTCCGCGAGCGTGTGCCGATGGCGCGCGGCTTCGTCCCGCCGAAGGAGCTCGCCGGTCTCTACGCGCGGGCGGCGGTCGTCGCCTGCCCGTCGCATCGGGAGGGCTTCGGCGTCGCCGCGCTCGAGGCGATGGCGCACGGGCGTCCCGTCGTCGGCGGCGCGGTCGGCGGGCTGCTCGACCTGGTGGTGAACGGCGAGACCGGGATCCTGGTGGAACCGGGCAACGTCCCGGCGCTGCGGGCAGCGCTCGAGCGGCTGCTCGCGGACGAGGACCTCCGCCGGCGGATGGGCGGCGCGGGGCGGAGGCGGGCAGGCGAGCACTTCGGCTGGGACGCCGTCACGCGCAAGACGCTGGACGTCTACGCGCGATACGCCGGGAAGAAGTCCGGGCGCAGCGGCTCGGGCTCCTCGGCTCGCCGGGCGACGAGCGCGTCGTAGCGCTCGCGGTCCGCGACCATCGTCGCGAACGCGTAGGTGTGCTCCTCCCCGCCGAAGCTGCGCTTGAAGTCGTAGAGGCTGTCCGCGCCGGACGTGCCTCCGCCGAGGTGCAGCAGCTCGCAGCCTCGGTCCGCCGCCCAGACCGCGCCCTCGTGGACGAGCAGCGTGCCCGCCTTCAGCTCGCGGCCCGCGTCGGTCGCGCCGCTCAGGTGGTAGTGGGCAAACCGGCGGTCGGCCATGAAGAGCGAGCCGCCGACGACCTCGTCGCCGCGACGGGCAAGCGCCACTCCGAGCCGGTCGCCGAGCCCGGCCGACAGCTCGCGGTAGTACTCGGCCGGGAAGAGGTAATGCTCGCCGGCCCCGAGGCGCCGCATCGTCGCGTCATACACGGCGCGGAACCGCTCGAGCGCCTCCTCGTCGCTCTCCCACCAGACCTGGAGCTCACGGCGCGCGACATTGAGGTCGGCCTTCCGCCCCTTGCTCATCCCGGCCAGCCGGCCGTCCACGACGCGCGAGAGGTCGAGGGCGCGAGTCGGGCCATGCTCCCGCACGTCGACGTCGTCCGTTTCCGACAGGCGTTCCGAGCCCCCCAGGAGGGGGTGTAGCCGAAGCAGCACGCTCACGACGCCCTCCGTCGCACACCAGTCGCGAAGCTGGCGCACATCCGTGACGGGGTCTGACCCCGCCGCGAGCGGCAGGAGCCCGCCGTACCCGTACGGCGTCACCGCGTCGAGCCCGTCCTCGCCGAACGGCAGCTCCCGCAGGAGGAGCGGGAACAGGGCCCCGTCCGTCCGCACCGCAACGAGCCGTCCTTCGCCGGCGATCTCGTACACGCGGCCGTACCCGGGCCGGAAGTAGACGTCGGGCGTCGGCGCTGCGTCGACGAGCTCGTCCCACCGCCCGTCGCCGGCGGTGAGCGTCTCGACCGTCACACGCGGGACTCGGCCTCGCGGAGGATCGACGCGACGCGCTCCATGTCCGCATCCGAGTAGCGCCAGTCCGTCGGGATCGTCAGGACCCTTGTGGAGAGATCCCGGACGCGCTCGGAAGTCAGTCGCGGCCGCTCGATCCGCCAGTGGATCGGGCAGTACACGCTCGCCTCACGCAGGAGCTCCCGAACGCGGTCACGCAGATCCTCCGACCGGAACACCAGCACGACGCCGAGCGGTGCGGCGCCCGCGGGCCACTCGTCGAAGAGCGGCTCGGCGATCTCCAGCCCGGCGATCAGGCCGAGCAGGTGCACGGCGTTGTCGGAGCGCCGCACCCGCCAAGGCAGCGGAGCCCCGCCGATCACGGCCTCGCGCGCCGCCGGCGAGGCAGCGGCCACCGGGCTCCGCCCCAGCTGCTCCTCGCCCTGGACCTGAAGTCGCCGGAACCGCTCCTTGAGGTCGTCGCCTCCGCCGGCCTCCAGATATCGGCCCTTCAGGATCATCGCGGCAAGCTTCAGCTCGCTGCCCTCGGCCGATCCACGCGGCTGCGGCGGAAGATCGAGCTCGCGCGGCGACCAGAGGATCCCGCCGTCGGGCACGGGCAGCGTCTTCCGCAGCGAGCTGAAGGCGTAGTCCGCGCTCGAGCCGAGCGCCCAGGGCGAGAAGGGATCGTGCGAGTGGTCCTCGACGAGCAGCCAGTCCTCCGTCCGCCCGCCGCTCGGCCCAGCCGGTGCCCGCACGGGTGCCGAAGAAGTCGACCGCCAGCACGGCGTCGCCGCGGCGCGCCTCGATCGTCTCCCAGCGCGGCTCCTCCCACCGGGGGTCGTCCTCGTACGTCCGCACCTCGACCAGCTCTTCCCAGCCGACGGCGACCTCGTGGCAGAAGTAGTCCGGGAGCCAGAGCGTGCGCACGCGCTCCAGCTCGACCACCGCCTCGACCGCGTGCCGCCCGAGCGCGTACCAGACCGCGGGCCGGGGCCAGGGATGGAACGGGCGGGGCGTTTCCACCGGCAAGTGAAACTCGCCACCGAGCTCCCACGTCGTCTCGGTCACGGCGGTCACATCAACCCACGCTCGCGGCGAACCGCATCGTGGAGGCCTACGTCGTCGACCTCCGCGTCGGTTTGCGCCGGCTGCGCGCCACGCATCGAGAGCACTTTCAGGAAGGTGAGCCCGACGATCTTCAGATCCAGGCGCACGCTTCGATTGTCGACGTACCAGACATCGAGCTCCAGTCGCTTCGAGAAGGGGATGTCGTGGCGGCCCTGAACCTGCGCCCAGCCGGTGACTCCCGGCTTGGCGTCGTGCCGCCGCATCTGCTCCGGCGTGTACCACTTCAGGAACTCCATGAGCAGCGGCCGCGGACCGATGAAGCTCATGTCGCCCTTGAGGATGTTCCAGAGCTGCGGCAGCTCGTCCAGGCTCAGCTGGCGCATGAAGGTCCCGACCTTCGTCAGGCGCTCCTCGTCGGGCAGCGGCTCTCCGTCCGCGCCGGCCGCGTCCTTCATCGTCCGGAACTTGTAGACCTCGAACGGCTCGCCCTTGTAGCCGGGACGCTGCTGCCGGAAGAGGATCGGCCGGCCCATGCTGAGCCGGATCGCGAGCGCCAGCCCGGCGAGCACCGGCGAGAGCACGACTGAGAGGATCGAGGCGCCGGTGAGGTCGATCAGACGTCGCACGCCGGGAACTATGGCGTTCGCGAACGCAGATAGGTGAGCGACGCGACCGCCGGCCACGGATCGTCGCGCGCGAAGATCGCCCGGGCCTTCGGCCGGCGCAGGTACTCGCGCAGAAATGCGCGCGGCCCGAGCTCGCGGCGGCGCGCCATCTGGAGCGAGACGTACGCGTCCTTCGCGAGGTAGATCCACGTCAGGTCGCCGGTGAACGTCGGCAGGGGCGAGATGTCTCGGCCGGCGAGGTCGTCGTAGGCGATCCGGGGCAGGTCGAGATGTCGATTCGCCGCCAGAGCGGCCCAGACCGGCAGCCGGGTGTTGACCTCCAGCACCCGGAACTCGCCGTCGCGCGGGTCCTGGGCGAACTCGACGTGCGCGATTCCCGTGTACCCGGCGGCCCGCAGGAGCCGCAGTCCCTGATCGAGCACGGTCTGCTCGTAGTCGACTTCGAAGACGGCGCTCGTGCCGAACCGGAGCGGGCCCTGCCGAACCTTCCGCCCGACGAGCGTGACCAGCGGCCGGCCGTCGCGCGCGACGTACGCAAGCAGCGAGTAGACGCGCTCGTGCGAGCCCTGGACGATCTCCTGGACGATGGTCTGGAACCCATGCTCGCGCGCATGACGGGCGGCGAGCAGGGCTTCGTCGACCGTCTCGGCGACGAGCGCCTTGTGCCCGAGCACGAGCGCGAACTCCTGGCCCTCGACAGGCTTGACGACGAGCGGCGGGCGAAGGCCCGCGGCCCGGACCGCGTCGTCGTCGTTGGCGAGCACGGTTCCGGGCGAGGGCACCTCGGCCTCGGCGGCGACGAGCGGCAGGAGATCCTTGCGTCGCAACCGCTGGACGGCGTCCGCGCTCTCCGGGAGGGGCAGATCCGCCGCGGCGGTCGCCTCGGCCCAGTTCCGGAGCGCCCACTCCACGTGCTCGTCGCGGTCCGGGAAGAGGATCGGGCGCTCGTCGTGCTCGCGGAGCGCAGCGAGGACGGCATCGTCGTCGCCGGGAGCGACGAGCCGACGACGCGCAAGGTACCGCGACTTCAGTCCGAAGTCGTGCGGATTCCACGCGATCCCGGTCACCGGGATCCCGGCGCGGCCGAGGCTCCTCGTGACGGCGAGCCCGGCGTGGAGGAGGCCGAAGACCGCGGCCGGCCTCACCCGGCCACCGCCTCCTCGAGCGTGCGAGCGAGGCGTTCTGCCATCAGGTCGCGTGAGAACTCCCGCTCGGCGAGAGCTCGAGCGTTCTTGCCCTTCCTCGCGACGGCGTCCGGCTCCGCCGCGAGCAAGCGGAGGGTCGCCGCGAGAGCGTCCCCACTTCCGGCTGGAACCCAGACGCCGGCGTCGTTCTCCTCGACCAGGCGGCGGAGCCAGCCGTCGAGGTTGACGACCACCGGCTTCCCGGCGGCGAGGGCGTCGAAGAACTTGTTCGGCGAGTTCGTCTCCAGGATGGGGTAGGGCGCGAAGATCGTCAGGCTGATATCGGCGGCGCCGAGGATGCCTGCGAGCTGCTCCTTCGAAACGGGCGGCAGGAAGAGCAGGTTGTCGTGACCGAGCTCACGCGCGCGACGTTCGAGCCGCGGCCGCTCGCCTCCGTCGCCGAGAGCAACGATCGTGACCTTGCTTCCGCGCAAAGCCTGCGCAGCGTCCACGAGCTGGTCGAGCCCGGCCGCGGGCCCCATCGAGCCGGCGTAGAGGGCCACGAAGCGGCCTTCCAGGCCGTTCGCGGCGCGGAAGCCCTCGTCGACGAGGTCGGGCCTGAAGACGTCGAGGTCTGCCGCGTTCGGGATGAGAGCCAGCTTCTCCCCGGGGATGCCGCGCCGCTCGAGAACCTGGCGTGCGCCCTCGCTCAGCACGACGATCCGGGCGGCGCCGTCATAGAGCCGCCGCTCGAGCCACTCGGCACTCCACACCGCCGGCCGGTTCCGCAGGACGCCCAGCTCGATCGGAACGGCCGGCCAGAGGTCACGGACCTCGAAGACGAACGGCACCCGCTTCAGCCGCGCGGTTGCAAGGCCGGCGAGCCCGATCGTCAGCGGCGTGGATGAGGCGAAGACGACGTCCGGCTTCCGCTCCAGCATGCCCGCCACAGCCGCAGCGATCGTGAACGCGCTGAACGAGGCGAGCCTGACCGGGGTCGGGTACCGGTTCGCGTAGGGCACGTTGAGGAACAGCACGTCGATGCCGTCCACCTGCTCCCGGGCGAGCAAGCGGCCCTGCGGAGGCTCCTCGCGTCCCGCCTCCAGCATGCGCGTGTCACGGCTGATGATCGTGACGCGGTGCCCGCGTTCGACGAGCCGGCGCGCGAGCTCGTACGAGCGGGTGCCCGTAGAGCGCCGGCGGGTGGCGAAGTACTGGTGGAAGTAGAGGACGTCCAAGGCGTGGTCGTTCTGAGGCCGACCTATGATGCTGGCCCGGTGCGAATCGCGCTGCTCGATCCGCCCTCGTACTCGCCAGCGTACGACCATCACCTCGCCTCGGCGCTCGCCGCGCGCGGGCACGACGTCGACCTCCTGACCTCGCCGTTCGCGTTCGGGGAGCCGCCCCAGCCGGACGGCTACAGGCGCTCGGAGCTCTTCCTGCCGCTGAGCAGCCGGCTGCTACGCCGCTCGCCCCGCTCGAGGCTGCGCGTGCCGCTGAAGGCGGCCGAGTACGTCCCGAGCGTGGCGCTGCTCCTGGGCCGCCTTCGACGAGCGAGGCCGGACGTCGTCCACGTGCAGTGGCTGCCGCTCGGCCGAAGGGACCTCGTCTGGGCCCGCCGGCTTCCCCGGCCTCGCGTGCTCACCGCGCACAACGTCCTCCCGCACTCGGGCGAGGCCGACGTCGAGGAGCGACGGGCGCTCTACGACGCCTTCGACCGGATCGTCGTGCACACGCGGGGCGGCGCCGAGCAGCTCGAGCGCTTCGGGGTGTCGGCCGAGCGTGTCCTTCGGATTCCGCACGGGACCTTCGACACGCCCGCGTCGA
This sequence comes from uncultured Actinomycetes bacterium, assembly GCA_963847235.1. Lineage (GTDB taxonomy): Bacteria > Actinomycetota > Thermoleophilia > Gaiellales > Gaiellaceae > JACDAN01. Next base: position 293,597 of record CAWJYU010000014.1, read on the forward strand.
TCGAGCCGCCGACGGGACGCACGCTCCTCTTCTTCGGCCTGATCCGGGGCTACAAGGGGCTCGACGTCCTCGTCCGGGCTCTGGCGGAGGTGCCGGACGCCCGGCTCGTGGTCGCCGGTGACCCGCTCGACCCGGTGGAGACCATTCGGGCACTTGCCGACGAGCTCGGCGTCGCCGACCGGATCGATTGGCGGCTCGGCTACCTGCCGCAGGACGAGGTCGAGCGCCTGATGCGCGAGGCGACGCTCGCAGTCTTCCCGTACAGGGGCGGGGAGTCCGCGTCGGGCGCCCTGGCCACCGCGCTCGGCCACGGGCGGCCGGCGGTCGTCAGCGACGTCCTGGGGGAGCTCGTCTCCGAGCACGGCGCCGGGGCGGTCGTGCCGAGGGAGGACGCCGCGCGCGCTCGCCGCGGCGATTCGGAGCTGCTCGACGACCCGGCCGCGCTGGAGCAGGCGTTTCGCGGCACCGAGGCCGCCCGCCGTGCGCTCTCCTGGGACGCGATCGCGGAGGCCCACGAGCGGCTCTACTCCGACCTCCTCGCTAAAGTCGGCGGGTTGTGAGCGTCCGAACCGCACGCCGAATCCCCCCAGAGGAGCTCGATCTCGACGCGGAGCGCGAGGTCGACGTCCGCGGCTGGTGGGAGGCGGTCAAGCGCCGCTGGTGGCTGCCGGTCCTCGGCCTGCTGCTCGGCTTGGCGGTCGGCTACGCGCTGGCGCTCGGCGGGGGCGAGGTCTACCGCGCCGAGGCGACGCTCTACCTCGGCCAGCCGTTCTCGCCGAACGGCGGTGCGCCGGTTCCCGGGCTTGCGACGAACCCGTCGACAGTGAACGAGATCGTCCACTCGGAGGCGGTGCTCCAGAGCGTCGCTGACCGAAGCGGTATGGACCTCGGCAAGCTCCGCGCGAACGTGACGAGCCGGCAGGTCTCGCCGCCGCCCGGCCGCCGCGCCGTCGTCGGGACGACGCCGCTGATCGAGGTTGGAGTCACCGGCCAGAACGCCAGGGTCACCGCGCGCGCCGCGAACCTGCTCGGGCAGGAGGTCGTCGCGACCGTCTCGCCCTACGTCGAGGACAAGATCGAAGCGCTGGAGGAGGGGATCGCCGCCGACGAGCGCGAGCTGGCGGAGAGCGACCGGCGCCTCGACTCGGCGCAGGCCGAGCTCACACGCCTCCAGAGCGACCGCAGCCTCGCCGCGACCGACCGGCTCATCGGCGTCACCACCCTCAATGCCACGATCGGCTCGCTGGTCGAGCGGCGCGGGCTCGTCACACAGAACCTGCTCGAGGGCAGGCAGGCGCTCTCGCTCGCCGAGAACGTCGAGCAGCCGAGCGTCGTCCAGGAGGCCGCCTCCCGGAAGACGACCGCGCGGAGCGTCGGCCGTTCGCTGGTCGTCGGCGGCCTGATCGGCCTGGTACTCGGTCTGCTGGCGGCGATTCTCTGGGAGCCGGCCGAGCGGCGGTTCCGCCCCCGGACGGCGTAGTGATCGAAGGCAAACGGGTCGCGGTCGTCGTCCCGGCCCACGACGAGGAAGAGCTGATCGGCCGCACCCTCGCGTCGATCCCCGCCTTCGTCGACCGGATCTACGTCGTCGACGACCACTCGCGCGACGGCACCGCCGCCCGTGCGGCCGAGAGCGGCGACCCCCGCGTGGAGCTGATCGCGCACGACCGCAACCGCGGCGTCGGCGCGGCGATCGTCACCGGCTACAAGCGGGCGCTCGACGAGAAGGTCGACGTCACCGCCGTGATGGCGGCCGACGGCCAGATGGATCCCGCCGACCTCGAGACGATCGCCGCCGCCGTCGCCGCCGGCGAGGTCGACTACGCGAAGGCGAACCGGCTCTTCACCGGACAGGCGTGGGAGCTGATGCCGCGCCACCGGTACCTCGGCAACGCCGTCCTCTCGATGCTGACGAAGATCGCGTCCGGCTACTGGCACGTCGCGGACTCGCAGTCCGGCTTCACGGCGATCTCGCGGCCGATGCTGCAGCAGCTCGACCTCGACCGGATCTATCCGCGCTACGGCTTCCCGAACGACATGCTCGTCCACCTCAACGTCTGGAACGCGCGCGTGCGGGACTTTTCCTCGCGCCCGATCTACAACGTCGGCGAGCGCTCGGGGATCAAGCTCTGGAAGGTCATCCCCTCGATCGCCTGGCTGCTCTTCAAGGGCTTCTTCTGGCGGTTGCGGGAGAAGTACGTGATCCGGGACTTCCACCCGCTCGTCTTCTTCTACGCGCTCGGGATCGTGATGACGACGCTCGGCCTCGCCCTCGGCACCTGGGTCGCGGTCGAGCGGGTCTTCCTCGGCGGCGACATCACGGCGGGCACGGCGACGCTCGTTGCCTTGCTCCTGATCTCGGGGATTCAGTTCACGCTCGTTTGCGATGTGGTTCGACATGGAGTCGAACAAGGACCTGCGCTAGCTCCGATCTGTCAGCATGCGACGTCGTGAGCGGCGGGACCGCGGTTGACACCATCGGCCTCTCGGCGCCGTACGTCGACGAGGCCGAGGAGGAGCTCGTCCTCGAGGTCATCCGGTCGGGGCGTCTCGCCTTCGGGCCGATGATCGAGCAGTTCGAGGCGGCGCTCGCCGAGCGGGTCGAGGCGCCGTACGCCGCGGCGTTGTCGAGCGGTACAGCCGGTCTCCATCTCTGCGTCAAGCTCGCGGGGATCTCGCCCGGTGACGAGGTGGTGACGACCCCGCTGTCGTTCATCGCCTCGGCGAACGCGATCGTCTACGAGGGCGGGACCCCGGTCTTCGTCGACGCAGACGAGCGGACGCTCAACCTCGACCCCGCGGCCGTGGAAGCAGCGATCACGCCGAGGACGAAAGCGCTCATGCTCGTCGATCTCTTCGGGTACCCGCTCGACATGGACGCCTTCCAGGACCTCGCGGAGCGCCATGATCTTGCGATCATCGAGGACGCCTGCGAAGCGCTCGGCGCCACCTATCGCGGCCGCCCGGTCGGGTCCTTCGGGAACCCCGCGGTCTTCGCGTTCTATCCGAACAAGCAGGTGACCACGGGAGAGGGCGGCGCGGTCGTGGTCAGCACGGAGGACGAGTGGGCATTCGTGAAGAGTCTCGCGAACCAGGGCCGGACCGACAGAGGCGAGACGTTCGCGCACGAACGGATCGGCTACAACTACCGCCTCGACGAGCTGTCGGCCGCGCTGGGAGTCGCGCAGCTTCGGAAGCTCGACCGCATCCTCGCCCTCCGAGAGGAGGTCGCTGCTCGGTACGACGCACTGCTCGCCGACGTGGAAGGCGTCCGGCTGCTGTGCCCCGACGACGAGGTCTACCACCGCTCCTGGTTCGTGTACGTCGTCTTCGTCGACCCGCCCTCGGAGCGATCGACGGTGATGGCGCGGCTCGCGGCGGACGGGATCGCCTCCAAGCCCTATCTGCCCGCGATCCATTTGCAGGCGGCCTATCGCGACCGCTTCGGCTTCTCCTCCGGCATGTTCCCGGTCGCGGAGGCGGCAGGCGACCAGGGGCTCGCGTTGCCGTTCCACACGGGGCTCTCCGCCGGCGATCAGGAACGGGTCGTCGCCGCCCTGGCTCGCGCGCTCGGAACCGCCTGACGACTGTTGACACGTCCCTGCGGATGCGATAGGGACCGCGCCATCAGCGCCACGTCGGAAGCCAGAAGCTGCACATCAGCTCCGCGCTGATGCGGACGGCGGCACACAACGGCCATGCGCCTGCCGGCGACGCCGCCTCGCTCCTCGGCCGGCCGCTCGTCGACCTCGACGTCGGACGGTTCGGCGCGTACCTCGCGGACGCGACCGTCCTCGTCACCGGCGCCGGGGGCTCCATCGGCGCCGAGCTCTGTACGCAGCTCGTCCGGCAGGGTGTCGCCGAGCTCGTCCTCGTCGATCAGGCGGAGGCCTCGCTCGTCGCCGTTGCGAGGAGGCTCGCGGACGACCTGGGGTTCGGGAAGGCCGTGCCGGTCCTGGCGGACATCAAGAGCCTGGAGAGAACCGCCGCGGTCTTCGAGGAGCATCGTCCGGCCGTCGTGTTCCACGCAGCGGCGTACAAGCACGTGCCGCTGCTCGAGGCGTCTCCCATCGAGGGGGTCGCCACGAACGTGCTCGGGACGAAGTGCGTCGTCGAGGCGGCCCGCCGGGCGCGCGTGGGGCGCTTCGTGCTGTTCTCGACAGACAAAGCCGTCGAGCCGACGAGCATCCTCGGCCGCACGAAAGCCGTTGCCGAATGGATCGTCGCCACGGCGGGCCGCGAGGCGGCAGACGGTCGGTACACGTCGGTGCGCCTCGCGAACGTGGTCGACTCGACGGGAAGCATCCTCCCGTTGTTCCGGCAGCAGCTCGCGCGCGGTGGTCCGCTGACGGTCACGCATCCCTCCGCGACGCGCTACCTGATGACGGCGGACGAGGCGACCAAGCTCGCAATCGTCGCCGGCGGGCTGGCCGACCCGGACGGGGTCTTCTGGCTCGACACCGGGCCGCCGGTGACCATCCTCGACCTCGCCCGGCGCATCGCCTCGGATGAAGTCGCGGTCGAGTTCGTCGGGCTCAGGACCGGGGAACGGCTGCATGAACGCCTGTTCGCGAGCGGCGACGAGATCGCCGCGACCCGCTGCGAGCACGTGTGGAGGGCGAGCGCGAGCAACGTCGACCCGGCCTGGTTGAACAGTTGGCTCTCGGTGCTCGCGCGGCACGTCGAGCACCCGTCCGCGGCCGGAGCGCGGGCGGCCCTCGCCGAGATGCTCGCCACGCCGGAGTATCGACGCGTCCAACAGACGGCGGTCGTGGCATGAGCGAGCGGAAGACGTTCCTGCTGACGTTCGACTTCGAGGACTGGCACCAGCTCGTCTATCACCAGATCGGACGAGCCGACTGGCGGAAGGGGAGCGATGCGTTCGGGCGGCACATCTCGACGCTTCTCGACCTCCTGGACGAGCTCGGAGTCCGAGCGACGTTCTTCGTCGCCGGTGTCACCGCCGAGCGTCACCCGGAGGCGCTCGCGGACGTCGCCGCGCGGGGACACGAGGTCGGCTGTCACGGATACGACCACGTGCGCGCGTACGAGCAGACGCCGGACGAGTTCAGGAGCGACGTCGTCCGCTGCGTGGATGTCGTCGAGCGGATCTGCGGCGTGACACCGGCCGGGTATCGAGCGCCGTGGTGCTCGATCACCCGCGACTCGGCGTGGGCGCACGACGTCCTACGCGACGTCGGCTTCCGGTACGACTCGAGCCTCTTCGACTCGCCGCGCGTCCGGAACCGGATCCGCCCGATCCCCGCGCACCCGTACGGCATCCGGGGTGACGCGGACACGCTCTGGGAGTTCCCACTTGCCGTGTGCCGGTGGGGCAGGGTCGTGCTTCCGGTCGGCGGCGGCGCCTACTGGCGCGTCCTGCCGAGCGCCGTGCTGTGGCGTGGGCTGCACGACCTCAGCCGCCGCACGACGCTCCCGGTTCTCTACTTCCACCCGTACGAGTTCGCGCCGGAGCCCCTGCGCATCGAGCTTCCTCGCGGGGCAGGCGGCCGGGAACGAATCCGGGAGGGGTGGAGGTTCGTCTGGCAGAACACCCGCCGCCACCTGATCGAGCCACGGCTCCGCGAAGCCGCCGCGCGGTTCCGGCTCGTCCCCGTCCGCGAGGTCTTCGCGCTGCCGATGACGCCGACACGCCGCTACTTCGACAAGCACGCGCGCTCGTTTGACCGGCTGTACGACAGCCGAGGCATCGCCGCGCGCTTCCGACGCGGGCCCGAGCTCAGCCGGGCGCTCGCGGTCTCCGTCGTGGCGCGCCACCCGGCGCCGGAGGTGCTGGACATCGGGTGCGGCCCCGGCCGCGTCGCGGAGGCGGTCATCGAGGCCGGCGCCGCGCGGTACGTCGGGATCGACCTCTCCCCGCAGATGCTGGAGCTGGCACGGCGGCGAGTCGACGCGCACGAAGTCGAGCTCATCGAGGGGGACTTCCTCGACATCGACTTCGCGCGGACCTTCGACGTCGTGCTCGCACTGGGGCTTTTCGACTACCTGGACCGACCAGAGCGAGCCGCGGCGTGGATGCGCGCCCGTTGCACGTCTGCGCTCGTCGCATCCTTCCCGCGCTGGGACTGGGTCAAGGCGCCGCTACGCCACCTCCACTACGCGCTGCACCGGTGCCCGATCTTCGAGTACACCGAGGCCGGGGCAGAGGCGCTGCTCGCGGACGCCGGGTTCTCCACGGTCGAGTTCGCCTCGCGCGGGCGCCTCGGCTTCCTCGTCGTGGCGACGCCGTGACCGGATGAGGAGCGCGCGATGAGGGTCGCGCTCGTGCAGGTGCCGCCGCGCAGCGAGTTCGATCGGCACTGGGCGCGTTTTCCGAGCCTGGGAATCGCCTACGTCGCAAGCTCGCTGCGCGCAGCCGGCCACACGATCGACCTGCTGGACGGGAAGCTGGACGGCCTGACGGTCGACGACATCGTCACGCGCGTGCGGGCGCGGCCGCCCGACCTCGTCGGGATCACGTGCATGACGGTCGAGTACCCACGGGCCGTGGAGATCGCGAGGCGGATCAAGCACGATCGCGCGGACGTGCCGGTCATGGTCGGCGGCGCACACGTGAACGCCGTCGGGCGAGGGGCGCTCGAAGAGGGCGAGAGCTTCGACTACGCGTGCGTCGGCGAAGGCGAGTACCTCGCCTGTGAGCTCGCCGACGCGCTGGAGCGCAACGTCGATCCGTCGGCCATCCCCGGGCTCGTCTCGCGGCGCGGAGGCGAGCTGGTGGCGGGGCCGCCTCGCCCGCCGCCGGACGACTACGACGCGCTTGCATTTCCCGCTTGGGACCTGTTCCGCTCTGTCCAGACCCTGCCGCTGATCACGCACCGCGGATGCCCGTTCAAGTGCGTGTTCTGCTCCCACAACTCCGGGTTCAAGCCGCGATACCGGACCCCCGCGAACGTGCTCGACGAGGTCGAGCAGATGCTCGAGCGCTACCGCCCGTCGCGAATCCGGATCGAGGACGAGACCTTCGGGCTGCACATGGGCCGGACGAAGGCGATCCTCGAGGGCATCATCGCGCGAGGGTTCCATGAGCGAGTTCGGTTCTCGGCCCAGACCCGCGTCGACCGGATCGACGAGGAGTTCATCCGCCTGCTCAAGACCGCGAACTTCGAGATGCTCGAGCTCGGCGTGGAGACGGGCAACCCGGAGGTGCTTCGGAAGATCAAGAAGGGGATCACGCTCGAGCAGGTCGAGTATGCCGTCGCGCTCGCGAAGGGCAACGGCCTGAGGGTCTGGTGCAAGTTCATCCTCGGTCATCCGGACGAGACCCGCGCCGAGATCCGGGACACGATCGACTTCATCGCGAAGATCAACCCGAACCAGCTTTCGGTGTCGATCATGACACCGTTTCCCGGGACCCCGATCCACGAGATGGCGCTGCGCGGCGAAGGCGGGTACCGCCTGCTCTCCGGCGGCTGGGAGGACTTCGACAAGTACTCGAGCGGCGTGCTCGAGCTCGAGACCGTGAGCCTCGCCCGGCTGAAGCGGTACCAGATTGCCTGCTACGTCAACCTCTACGTCCGTAATCGGCGCTTCGGCGAGCTGGCGCGTCTCGTCGTGGGGAATCGCGCCGTCGGCTGGGAAATGCTGCGATCGGCGGCGACCCGCACCACGGTGGAGGCGCTCCGGCGGGTCGGTCTTCGGCCCGATCAGCGCGTCCCGCGGGCGCTTTCGCGGCCGTAAAGCGTCCGTAAGGATCCCGAGAACCCGCCGAGAGGGCCGTTAGCCTAGGCGTCCGTGGCTACCGCAGTCGTGACCGGCGGGTCGGGGTTCCTCGGCTCCCATCTGTGTGAGTACCTGCTGGCGCAGGGCCACCGGGTGATCTGCATCGACAACCTGGAGTCGAGCACGCTCCAGAACCTCGAGCACATCCGCGACGACCGCTTCACGTTCCTCTACCACGACGTGATCGAGCGGATCGACATCGAGGAGCCGGTCGACCTCGTGTTCCATCTGGCCGCGCTGGCGAGCCCGATCGACTACCTGCGCCAGCCGCTGCACTCGCTCAAGACCGGGTCGTACGGGACGCACAACGCGCTCGGCCTGGCGAAGTGGAAGCGCGCCCGCTTCCTCCTCGCGTCGACGAGCGAGATCTACGGCGACCCGGAGGTGCATCCGCAGCCGGAGACGTACTGGGGCAACGTCAACCCGACGGGCCCGCGCGGGGTCTACGACGAGGCGAAGCGCTACGCCGAGGCGATGACCATGGCCTACCACCGCCAGCAGGGCGTCGACACGGCGATCGTCCGCATCTTCAACACCTACGGGCCGCGGATGCGCCCTTACGACGGCCGAGCGATCCCGACGTTCATGCGCCAGGCGCTCGAGCACAAGCCACTCACGGTCTTCGGGGAGGGCCAGCAGACGAGGAGCTTTTGCTACGTCGACGACCTGATTCGCGGCCTCTTCCTCCTTGCCACGAGCGACGAGCACAGGCCCGTCAACCTGGGGAATCCGGGCGAGTTCACGATCCTGGAGCTTGCGGAAACCGTGATCCGGGTAACAGAGTCGAAGAGCGAAATCGTCCACGAGGCCCTGCCCGTCGACGACCCGAAGATCCGCCAGCCAGACATCACACGCGCAAAGGAAATTCTCGGCTGGGCCCCGGAGATCGAGCTTGAGGAGGGCCTGCGCCGAATGTTGCCCAGTCTAGGAAGGGAGCAGATTCGTGTTTAGACGCCTCACGTTGGTCTTGGTCTTAGTCCTGTCAGCAGCCGTCGCCGCGGCGACGACGAGCCGCGACGCCGACTCGGCCGCACAGGGCTCGAGCGCCACGCGCATGCAGTTCGGTTTCTACGACGACCAGCAGGTGCTCGGCAACACCACGTGGGCGTTCAACCAGCTCCGCCTGCTTCGCGCCGGCGTTGTCCGGACGACGCTCGATTGGGGAACAGTCGCCAGGCGGCGTCCGGTGAAGCCGACCGATCCGGCCGACCCGGCCTACAACTGGACCGCGGTCGACCAGGTCGTGGACGAGGCCGACAAGAAGGGGATCCGCGTGGTCCTCGCGATCTACGGCACGCCGCGCTGGGCAGGTCCGGCCCGGAACCGGGTACCGCGCCGCGCGACCGACCTCCGTTCCTTCGCGAACGCCGCCGCGAGGCGCTACAGCGGCACGTACACGGTCAAGGAGCAGGAGAACGAGCCGGAGCGCACGCTGCCGGCCGTCCGAAGCTGGCTCGCCTGGAACGAGCCGAACAACCCGGTCTTCCTTCGCCCGCAGTGGAAGATGGTCGCGCGGAAGTGGCGCGTCCAGGCCGCGTATGACTACGCGAAGATCTGCTCGGCGATCTACGCCGGCGTGAAGTCGACCCGGCTGGCCGGCCAGAAGGTCGCCTGCGGCGCCACGGGCCCGAGGGGGAACGACGCGCCGCGCAGCTCGCGGCCGTCGACCTCGCCGCTCGTCTTCATGTCCTGGCTCCGCCGCGCGGGCGTGAAGCGAATGGACGCCTACGCGCACCATCCCTACTACGGCCACCGCTCGGAGAAGCCGGCCACCGTCTCGCGTTCGAAGAAGGCCGTGACGATGGGGAACATCGGCGTGCTGATCAAGCAGATCAATCGCCTCTGGGGTCGCAAGACACGGCTGTGGGTGACCGAGTACGGCTACCAGACGAATCCGCCTGACCGTCTCTTCGGCGTCTCGTACCGCAACCAGGCGCTCTACATGAAGCAGGCGGTCGCGATGGCGAGGAAGACGCGGCGGATCGACATGTTCGTGTGGTTCCTGATCCGCGATGAGGGGCGTCTCAGCGGCTGGCAGTCCGGCGTCATGACGCGGCGCGGCGCGCGCAAGCCGTCGTACCGCACGTTCCAGACGTTCGCCAGGTAGGAGCGCGCAGGAAGGCCACGGGGCGGCGAGCGTAGAATTCGTCGCTCCGTGGCAACCAACGAAGCGCCGAGGGACGCCCCGCCGCCCTCCGTCGGCGACATCCGCTCGGCGCGCCCGCTCGTCCTCGGCAGTCCGGTGGCGGCGTTCGTCCGCCGCGCGCTCAGCATCCTCTCGCTGATCGCGCTCGACCTCTGCGGGCTGATCCTCGGGCTCTACGGTGCGTTCGTCCTGCGCGCGCTCTACTACGGCGACGAGATCCTCTGGGGGGCGCTGTGGCGGGCCGAGTCCGAGTGGCTGCCGTTCCTCGGCCTCGTCCTGGTGCTCGTCTTCTGGCGCGCCGGCCTGTACGCGGAGCGCGAGCGTCGCGGCGGCGGGGGCAAGATCATCGGGTCACTGATCCTCGTCGGCCTCGTCGGTGTCGTCTACGGCGTCGGGACGAACCGTGAGTTCGGAACGTATGGCCTCGCGCCGACCGCGGTCGTGCTCACGGGGCTCTTCATCGGGCTGCTCCGGGCGAGCTACGAGGTCATTACCGGCGACATCATGCGCGCGGCGGGCGTGCGCCGTCGGGCGGTCCTGGTCGGAGACTCCGAGCGGGTCGACCACCTCCGCCGGGCCCTCGGCGAGGGCCGGAGCGGCATTCGCTACGAGTTCGTCAGCGCTGTGGAGCCCGGAAACCTGCCGCAGACCCTGGCCGAGCACACCGTGGACGAGGTGATCGTCGCGGAGGCGGACTTCGACGACCGCCAGCTCCTCGAGATGGTCGACCTCGCGCACCGGCGCGGCGTCCGCGTCCGGCTGGCGCCGACGACGACGGAGCTCCTGACGCAGCGCGCGGACTACGTCCCCGGGCAGGGCGTCCCGCTCTTCGAGCTTCGGCCGCCCGCCTTCGTCGGCACGGACTGGATCGTCAAGCGCGGGTTCGACCTCGTCGTCAGCGCCCTGATCGTCGTCGTGGGGATCCCCATCTGGCTCGCGATCGCCGCGGCGATCAAGCTCACCTCGCGCGGGCCCGTCTTCTACCGCGACCGCCGCGTCGGGCTGAACGAGCAGGAGTTCGACATGCTCAAGTTCCGGACGATGCGGCACGACGCCGCCGCCCTCCAGTCCGAGCTCGAGGCGGAGAACGAGGCGAAGGGCGCGCTCTTCAAGCTCCGGGACGATCCCGCGCGTGACCAAGGTCGGGGCGTTCCTGCGGCGGTTCTCGCTGGACGAGATCCCGCAGGTGCTGAACGTCCTGCGCGGCGAGATGAGCCTCGTCGGGCCGCGGCCGCTGCCGATCCGCGACTACCGTCTACTCGAGGACTGGCACCGCAAGCGCTACCTCGTCCTGCCGGGCATGACGGGCCTCTGGCAGATCGCCGGCCGCTCCGATCTCGAGTTCGACGACCTCGTCCGGCTCGACTTCTATTACCTGGAGAACTGGTCGATCTGGCTGGACATCTCGATCCTCTTGCGGACGATCCCGGCAGTCGCGGCCGGGAAGGGCGCGTACTAGCCGCATCGGTCACCTCGATTAACGTTGCGCGGATGGGGCGCCGCGCGCTCGTGACCGGTATCGGCGGGCAGGACGGTTCCTACCTCGCCGAGCTGCTGCTCGGGCATGGCTATGAGGTGTTCGGCACCGTACTGGGGAATCCTGAGCAGTACGAGAGCCTGGCGCCGATCCGGAAGCAGCTTCGGTTCGCGGAGGTCGATCTCCAGGATGCGGAGGACGTCCGGCGGGCGCTGCGCGACATCGAGCCGGACGAGGTCTACCACCTCGCCTCGGCCTCCTTCGTCCCGGCCTCCTGGGACGACCCGGTCGGGACGTCGACGGCCGCGGTCGCCGCGGTGTCGGCCCTGCTGGACGGCGTTCGCCGCGAGCGGCCCGAGGCGCGCTTCGTCAACGCCGCGTCGGCCGAGATCTTCGGCGCGCCGAGCGAGGTGCCGCAGCGCGAGACGACGCCGGTCGCCCCGCTGACTCCGTACGGTGCCTGCAAGGCCTTCGGGCACTCTCTCACCGGCGCGTTCCGGCGCCAGTACGGGCTTCACGCCTCGTCGGCGATCCTCTTCAACCACGAGTCCCCACGCCGCTCGCCGCAGTTCCTGACCCGGAAGGTGAGCCGCGGCGCGGCCGCGATCAGCCTCGGGCTCGAGGACGAGCTGCGGCTGGGCGACCTGTCCGCTCGGCGGGACTGGGGCTTCGCCGGCGACTACGTCCGCGCGCTGTGGCTGATGGCGTCGCAGGACGAGCCGGACGACTACGTGATCGCGACCGGCGAGTCCCACACGCGTCGAGGAGTTCGTGGCGGCGGCGTTCGGCGAGGTCGGGCTCGACTGGCGGCGAGCACGTCCGGTTCGACGAGTCGTTCGCACGCGGCGCGGCCGACTCGCCGGAGCTCGTCGGCGACCCGGCGAAGGCGCGCGACCGGCTGGGCTGGGAGGCGGAGACGGGCTTCGACGAGCTCGTCCGGATGATGGTGCGGGCGGATCTCGAGCTGTTGAGGGATCAGGCGGCGAGCCCGCGTTAACAAACTGATTCCGACCCTCAGATAGGGTGGCGCGCGGTGGCGGATCGGCGGGCGTTGATCACGGGAATCACGGGGCAGGACGGCTCCTACCTGGCCGAGCTCCTGCTCGAGAAAGGCTACGAGGTGTTCGGGATGACGCGACGCGCGTCGACGGAGAACGTCGAGCGCATCGGCCACCTCACCGACCGGGTCAAGCTGATCCAGGGCGACCTGCTCGACCCGCACTCGCTGGTCTCGGCCCTCCGGACCGCGGAGCCGACGGAGGTCTACAACCTCGCCGCGCAGAGCTTCGTGCCGACCTCGTGGAACCAGCCGGTGCTGACGGCCGAGTTCACGGCGGTCGGCGTCACGCGGCTCCTGGAGGCGGTCCGGACAGTCGATCCGAACATCCGCTTCTACCAGGCGTCCTCGTCGGAGATGTACGGGAAGGTGCGCGAGGTTCCGCAGACCGAGCAGACGCCGTTCCACCCGCGCTCGCCGTACGGGGTCGCGAAGGCGTACGGGCACTACATCACCGTCAACTACCGGGAGTCGTACGGCCTCTTCGCGGTCTCGCGGGATCCTCTTCAACCACGAGTCGCCCGCGCCGGGGGCTCGAGTTCGTGACGCGGAAGATCAGCGACGGCGTCGCCCGCATCAAGCTCGGCCTGGCGGACGAGCTGCGGCTCGGAAACCTGGACGCCGAGCGCGACTGGGGCTACGCGGGCGACTACGTCGACGCGATGTGGCGGATGCTCCAGCGGGACGAGCCCGAGGACTACGTCGTGGCGACGGGCGAGACGCACTCGGTGCGCGAGTTCGCCGAGATCGCGTTCGGCCACGTCGGCCTCGACTGGGAGCAGCTCCGTCAAGACCGACCCGGAGTTCCTGCGCCCGGCCGAGGTCGACCAGCTCGTCGGCGACCCGGCGAAGGCGAAGAGCGACCTGGGCTGGGAGCCGCGCCACTCGTTCCGCGAGCTCGTCGAGATGATGGTCGACGCGGACCTCGAGCGCCTCGCGCCGGCGGCTGCGCCGCGGCTAGCGACCTGACGCGCCAGAAAGTCGGCGGGTTCGCCTTGATGCGGGCGGCTGCTTGACCGGCCATGCCGATCGCTCGGCCCACTACCGCACCGCCTCCTCGAGGAGGATCGGTGTGCCACCCACGGCGGGGTAAGCCCGCCCGCACGAATCGCAGGTGGTCGTCTCTAGTGCGAACGAAAGACGACCGCCGCAGCCGGGGCAGCGCAGCACCGCCATCAGTTCGGGCGGATGAGGCCGCAGCACCCCGCGGCCATCGAGCTCCCCGAGGATCGACTTCGTCCGTTCGAGATCGACCTCGGCTGTGCCTTCCGCGGCGCTCGTGCCCTCGACCCGGACCGAGAGTTCGCCCTCCCACTCCACGGAGTGGTGGAAGAGCCAGCGGTTGGCCGCCCACCAGATGCGGAAGAGCGCGCTCTCGGCATAGCCGCGGTGGAAGATCTCGCCGTAGGGCGCTCGCATGCCCTCTCGGGCACGGAAGACGAGCGTGTCTCCCTCGCGGTCGATGAGCCAGGGGTGATACGGCCAGCCGAAGGTGAGCTCCGAGACGGCGCTCGGAACCTGTACGAAGCCGGCGCCGGCCACGCGGCTGAGCTCGCCCGCGAATCGGGCGGGCTCGGTGGCGTGCTCGAGCACGTGCAAGGCGATCGCGTACTGGAAGGAGCCGTCGGCAAACGGCAGCTGATGACCGTCCGCGACGACGAACGGCTTCGCGAAGTCGATCCCGATCTCGTGCGGTCGCTCGAAGTTGTCCGCGACGTACTTGTCCACGAGGACGTCGGCCCGCGGATGGGAAGCCTGGCCGGATCCAACTTCCAGCACGAGCCCCGCCGCCGGCGGGTGCGGTTCGTGCCGTCGTGCCTCCTTGCGGCTCCGCGTGACCTCTCGGAGAGCGCTTCGCAGTTCAGCGAGCCGACCGAGGATCACGCCTCCGAGTATGCGACGAGCTCGAGGCTCGTCGAGACGAGGTTGAGTCCGGGGATCCGCTCCAGGACGGAGCTGAGCGTCCACAGGAACCCCGGGCCGCCAAGCGTCAGCGGAAGCATGTGGGCTCGTCGGCTCTCGGCGACGCGGAAGCGGTGGCGCTCGAGCAATTCGCGCGCCGTGCGCGCCGTGTAGACGCGGTCGTCGGGCAGTTGCCCGTGGTAGTAGCGCCCCAGCACCCGGGCCGCCCGTTCGGTGTATGAGTAGCGATTCGGAAGGTTCGTCACATAGAACATGCCGCCCGGCCGCAGGATCCGCCTCAACTCCTCGACACTGCCCTCCGGATCCGGGACGTGCTCGAGGACTCCACAGGACAGCACGGTGTCGAACGAGGCGTCCTCGAAGGGCAGCGCGACCGGCTCGGAGCTTAGGTGAACTTCGAGCTCGGGGAACCGCGGCAGCGGCTCGGTGGTCGGAGCCTCGAGCCCGGCGCTGTAGTCGAACGCGACCGCGTCGACGCCGGTCTCCCGCAGGAGCGCCGTCATCTGCCCCCAGCCGCTGCCCCAGTCGAGCACGCGGCCCGGGTCGCGGCCCGCGAGATCTTCCGCTAGCGCTCGGTACATCAGCACCTGCGGCCCCGAGCGCAGGTTGGCGTCCAAGCTTCCCACGGCGCCGGATGCTATGCCCTTACCCTCCAGAGCCGATGACCTTGGTGCGATCCCTGCTCGCCCGCCCGCCCTTTCGGTGGCTGCTGAAGACGCCGGCCGCCGAGCGGGTCGTCGCCACTGTGTTGCGGGCAACGACCGTCCGCGAATCCGTCCGGTTTGCCGCCCGGGAGCTCAGCGGGCGCACCGGCGCGTATCGCTACCGGCTCCGCGGCTCCGGGTTCGTCGCGGTCATCCGGCACGGCACCCCTGACGTGGCGACGCTCGACGAGGTCTTCTACCAGCGGCAGTACGAGCGGCCGCCGACTGTTGAGGCAGGCCTGCCTGCGGCACCGCGGATCGTGGACCTCGGCGCCAACATCGGACTCTTCACCCTGCTCGCCGCCGCCGCCTGGCCCTCCGCCGAGCTGACGGCCGTGGAGGCGGACTCCGAGAACGCGGCAATCCTCCGGCGGGTACGCGAGCTCAACGGGCTCCGCTGGCAGGTCGTGGAGGCGGTGGCGGCGACGGCCGCCGGTACCACGCAGTTCGCATCGGGCCGCTTTTCGCTCTCGCGCGTCGAGGAAGGACCCGGAGCCGAACGGGTGCCCAGCGTCGACGCCTTCGAGTACCTCGCCGGAGCAGATTTCGCGAAGATCGACATCGAGGGCAGCGAATGGGAGCTCCTCGCGTCGCCTCGGCTCGCGAACGAGGGACCGTGCGCCCTGGTGCTCGAGTTCCACCCGCACCTGGCGCCAAGCGGCGACCCCGAGGCGGACGCGGTGCACTTGCTCCGGCAGGCCGGATACGAGACGAGCAAAGTGCGGGCCACCGCGCTCGGCCACGGCGTTGTGTGGGCCTGGCGTCAGCCCAGCGCCCGGTCGTAGCTCGCCAGGGTCTCCTCCGCGGTCCGCCGCCAGCTGAACTCGGCGGCGCGATTCTCGCCCCGCCGCCGCAGACTCGCGGCCAGGTCGGCATCGGTGAGGACGCGGGAAATCGCGCCGGCTATTTCCTCGGGCCGCCGGGGGTCGACAAGCAGCGCGGCGTCGCCGGCCACCTCCGGGACGGCCGACGTATTCGAGCAGACGACCGGAACTCCGCGCCGCATCGCTTCGAGAACGGGAAGGCCGAACCCCTCACGAATCGACGGGAAGACGAAGCAGGCGGCGGCGCTGTAGAGGCCTTCCAGCTCGGCGGCCGACACCCAACCGGGGAACATCACGGTGCTCCCGACGCGTGCGGCATGCGTCTCCAGCTCACCCTGGAGCGGGGTCCGGTTTGCCGGAACCACCAGCACGGCCTCCGGGACATCTCTTTTGATGCACGCCATTGCCTCGACGAGCGGGCAGAGGTTCTTGTGGGCGAGCAGCGCCGAGACCGCCAGCACGATTGGCCCTGACCCGAGGCCGAGGCGCACTCGGAGCTCAGCTTCCGGCGTCGGGTCGACCGCCGTCCTGCTGCCCGGTCCGAGCGCCACCACGTCGATGCGGTCCGCGGGGATGCCGAAGTCCTCGTTGATCTCCTCTCGCGCCGAGTTCGAGAGCGTGATCACGCGCTCTGCGGCGCGAGCCGCAGGCACGACGAGCGTCCTCCACAGGAGACGTGTCGTCTTCGGGACTGCGCCGGGCACCCGCCACCACGTGACGTCCGGAATGTTCACGACAGAAGGGAGCACCGGTCGAAGCGGAGCCGTCATCGCCACGCTGTGCAGCAGGTCGCAGCGCGCTCGTCTTGCCATCGCCCCTAGCAGAAGCGCCTCGCCGGCTGCTCGTATGCCGCGCCGGCCGAGCAAGGGGTGCGTCCTGAACGAGACCGACGGCGCCCACGGCTCCTCGGCGAGCGTCGCTCGGCCAGCCTCGTTGACGAAGAGTGTGATCTCGAGCGAGGGTGCCGCCTCGGCGAGCGCAGGCAGCAGCTGGCGCACATAAGTCTCGAGTCCGCCCATCTGCGGCTCGAGGAAGATGGCGTTGATCCCGAGCCGGCGGAGCACGAAGGGCAAGTCTAGGTTGTGGACGGGCATAGTCCACGCGTGCAAACGGGCTCCGAAGCCGCAGTTGCGATCGTGACCAACGCTCGTCGGGACGACACGCTCGCAGCGGTCGCGTCGGCTGTGGCCCAGGGGCCGAGCGCGGACGCGTGACCGACTCGGAGGCTCCGGTCCCGCGCAGGACCTCGGATCCCGTCGACGTTCTCGACTCTCCGGTGGCGGGCGATCTTGTCATCCGAGGGAGCCTCCTGCGCGTCGGCGGCTACATGGCCGGCGTGCTTCTCGGCCTGATCGCCGCGTCTCTGCTAACGCGCCACCTCGGCGTCGGGACGTTCGGAGAGTACGTCGTCGTCACGTCGCTGATCGCCATCGTCTCGGGCCTCACCGATGCCGGCATCGCCACGATCGCGGCACGCGAGTTCGCGACGCGGCGCGGTCAGGACCGCGACCGCATGCTGGCCAACGTGCTCGGGATCCGCGTCGCGATCGCGGCGGTCGGAGTCCTCGCGGCAACCGGGTTCGCGATCGTCGCCGGCTACGACACGGTGATGGTCGTGGGGACGCTCGTCGCCGGAATCGGCTTGGTGCTCACGACGGCACAGCAGACGCTCGCTGTCCCGCTGGGCGTGAGCCTGCGGCTCGCGTGGATCACCGGGATCGACCTCCTCCGCCAGGCGGCGTGGGTCGCGCTCGTCGTCATCCTCGTCTTCGCGGACGCCGGGCTGCTCGCTTTTCTCGCGGCGACGATTCCGGTGGGAATCTTCGCGCTCTTCCTGGTCGGCGCGCTCGTCCGGAAGACGGTGCCGCTCATGCCGCGCTTCGACCGCGAAGAGTGGGGGCGCGTCCTCCGCCTGACGGGCTCGTACGCCGCTGCCGCCGCCGTTGGGACGCTCTACACCTCCGCCGTGGTCGTCGTGACCTCGCTGGTGGGCACCGAAGCCGACACCGGCAACGTCGGGGCCGCCTTCCGGATCTTCGCGATCCTCGGCGCGGTCCCGATCCTTCTCGTCTCCTCGGCCTTCCCGATCTTCGCCAGAGCGGCCCACGGCGATCCGGAACGAATGGAGTACGCCCTCGAGCGGGTCGTCCAGACCGCCCTGATCATCGGCGCCTGGATGGCGCTCGCCACGGTTTTCGGCGCGAGCCTCGCGATCCAGGTCGTAGCAGGAGACGCGTACGACGCCGCGGTGCCTGCGCTGCAGATCACCGGGGGCGTGATCATTGCGAGCTGCGTCGCGATCGCCTCCGCGTACGCGCTCGTGTCGATGCACCGGCACCGGGTCCTCCTGGTAGCAAATGCTCTCGCGCTCCTGACGGCTGTCGTGCTCGCGCTCGTGCTCGTTCCGGAGTACGGCGCGAACGGCGCTGCGACCGCGACCCTCGTCTCGGAGCTGGAGCTCGCGTTCGTCTACATCGTCGTGCTTTTTCGGCCCGGCGCGTTCAAGTTCAGTGTCGGCAGCGTGATCAAAGTGGCTGTCGCCGCTGCGGCGGCCGGCGCGGTCGCGTTTCTGACGTCGCTCGAGGACCTCCCGCTCGTGATCGTGGCCTCGCTTGTGTACTGGGTCGTTCTCTGGCTCGTGCGGGGCATCCCGACCGAGATCTGGCGCGCGTTTCTTCCGTCTCGGGCGAGAGCGCAGGCGTGAGGGTCGGGCTCAATCTCGTCTATCTGGTCGACCGAGCCGGAGGCGCGGGGACCTACGCTTATGAGCTGGTCCCGGCGCTGCTCGAGACGGACCCCTCCGTCAGGCTGACCGCGTTCGTCAGTCGGGACGCACCTGAGGACCTGCGGAGGCAGCCGTGGGCGGGGGAGGTCGACTGGGTCGAGCTGCCCGTGCGCTTCGCCAACCGGTCGCACCTGGTCGGCCAGGTGCTCGGCATTCCGGCCGTCGCGGCCCGCCGGCGGCTCGACGTGGTGCACAGCCTCGCGAACGGCGGGCCGCCGATCACGCCGGGGGCCAAGAAGGTGGTGACCCTGCTCGACCTGATCTGGCTTCACCAGGGCGAGCAGTGGGACTCCGCGCGGGCGGTCCGGTCGATGGAGGCGTTCGTTCGGGTGTCCGCGCGGCTCGCGCACCGCCTGATCACGATCTCCCACGCCGCCCGCGAGGACTTGGTGTCGACGCTGGGGCTAGACGTGGACAAGATTGACGTCGCGCCCCTCGGCGTCCGTCCGCCGACCGGCATCGCCGCCGACCCAGCCTCGCTGCGCGAGCGCCTCGACCTCGGCGAGGCGCCGGTCGTGCTCTGCGTCGCGCAGAAGCGGCCGTATAAGAACCTGGCGGCGCTCGTTCGCGCCATGCCGGACCTGGAGGTCGAGGGCGCGGTACTGGTTCTACCGGGCTCGTCGACCGAGCACGAGGCCGAGCTGCGCCGGCTCTCCGACAGGCTAGGGGTCTCCGATCGCCTCCGCTTTCTCGACTGGGTCTCGGACGAGGATCTGGAAGCGCTGTATCGGACGGCGACCTGCTTCGTTCTTCCGTCGCTCGTCGAAGGGTTCGGACTACCCGTGCTCGAGGCGATGGCCCGGGGCGTACCGGTCGCGTGCTCGGACCGGCCGGCCCTGCCCGAGGTGGCCGGCGACGCGGCGCTGCTCTTCGATCCACTTGATCAGTCGGCCGTGACCGAGGCGATCCGGCGGCTGCTCCGCGACGAAGGTCTTCGCGCCCAGCTCGTCGAGGGGGGCTGGGAGCGGGTCCGCCAGTTCTCGTGGCTTCGAACTGCGGCGAAGACGCTCGCCAGCTATCAGCGGGCGATCGACGGCTGATCCGCAGGGCCGTCGGGCTGCGGCGCCGGAGCAAAGGCCCAGAGGATCCCGGCGCCGAACTGCGGCTTCGCTTCGCCGTGGATGACCTGGAGCCCCGCCGCGCGCAAGGCGGCCTCTGCGGCTTCGGCCGGGTCGGGCCCGGGGCAGCCCTGCTCGTGGTACTCGAGGACGACCAGCTGCGGCTGCGCTTTCGGAAACCGCGGATCGGCGAGCAGGTCCCACTCGGCGCCTTCGACGTCGATCTTCACGAGATCTGCGGCTTCCACCCGCGGGAGGACGTCGACGGAAGCCACCTCGACCGCCTCCTCGCCAGGCTCGGCTCTCTGTGACGTCGCATGGAGCCCGGCCTTGAAGGGAACCGCGCCCGCTCCCGTCGCCGCGAAGCCCTCCACGAGCTCCCACCGCTCGCCCAGCGAGTTCGCTTCGATCGTGCGCCTGTGGACTGCCGCGTTCGCCGGGTCCGCCTCGATCGCGACGATCGTCGCGTCTGGGAGCTCCCCGAGCGCCCACGCGCCGAACAGCCCGATGTTCGCGCCCAGGTCGAGGACCCGCGGCTTTCCCGGCAACCGGGAGAGCGCAATCCGCGCCTCGGGAGGAGGCTCGTACTCGCCCTGGGAGAAGATCTCGTCCAGGACCATTACGTCGCCGGTGTGGTGCCGCAGTGCGACGGCGATCCCGGAGCCTCGCAGCCTGTACACGCCGACCACGGGCTTTCGACGGAGCTCGTTCGTGGCGAACGTGACCTTCTCGCGGACGAGGGACGCCCGCAGCGCGAAGCTAAGCCGCAGTAGAGGTTCGAAGCGCGTCAGGTGTTCAAAGCCGGGCGCGGAGGCGAGTCTGCGCACGAGGCGGATCGGCAGGTCCCTCACGGCTCCGCTCGTTGGCACGGCGCTCGATAGTAGTCGCGAGTAACCTCGCCGACCGTGGATCGTCCTGCGCGTATCCTGATCGCCCGCGGCTACCAGGTGACGCCCTGGGAGCTCCGGTCGTGGGAGCTGCTGCCCAAGGATCGCTTCGAGGTCGGCTACCTCCGGCTCGCGCGCAACTGGTTCGACGACTCCGGCCTGAGCCTGCGCCGCTTCCCCGTGAAGGCGGTCAGCGCCTATCTCCCGAAGGGACGGGTGGGGATGCTCACGACGGGGGTCACGGGCGACCGCTACGTCGACGCGGACGAGGCCTTCGCCTGGGCCGACGTCGTCCACGCCGCCGAGCTCTCGTACTGGTTCTCTGCCGACGCGGCACGACGGAAGGCGCAGAACGCCTACAAGCTCGCCCTAACCGTCTGGGAGACGCTCCCGTTCCTCCACGTCTACCGCAACCGGCACGCGCGGACCTACCGGCACGAGGCGCTGGCGGCGACCGACCTCTTCCTCCCGGCGACGGAGCGCGCGCGGCAGGCCCTCCTCCTCGAGGGGGTCGAGCGTGAGCGCACGGAGGTCGTCTACCCGGGCATCGACGCGGAGCGCTTCGCATCCGCGGCGCGACCCGATCCGCCTCCGGCCGAGCACATCGTCGTGTCGCCCGGCCGGCTCGTCTGGGAGAAAGGCCACCAGGACGTCATGCGGGCGCTCGCTGCTCTGCGTGGAGGGCTGGTGTCGGATGACGCCCCGGGCTTTCGGCTCCTGATCGTCGGAGCCGGCCCTGAAGCGGAACGCCTTCGGGCCTACGCCCGTGAGCTCGGGATCGCCGACGCAGTCGAGTTCCGGGCGGTGCCATACGACGAGATGCCCTCGGTCTTCGCGAGCGCCTCCTGCATGGTGCTGGCGAGCCTGGCGACGGCCTCCGGCGGCTACGTCCTCGGCGACATCCCTCGATTCTTCTGGGAGGAGCAGTTCGGCCTCGTGCTCGCGGAGGCGATGGCGGCGGGACTGCCGATCGTCGCCTCACAGTCGGGAGCGATCCCCGAAGTGTGCGGCGAGGCGGCGAGGTACTTCCTTCCCGGCGACTGGCTCGGCCTGGCGCGGCAGTTGTCCGAGGGTCCGCTTTCACGGCCTCCCGGCGAGCGCGCGGACATCCCGAGCGAGCTCGTGCAGCGCTACTCGACGCAGGCCGCCGCGGAGAGGCTGACCGCCGTCTACGACCGGCTGCTGAGCGGCTGACTCACGGGATCCGGACGCTGCGGCGGACGGCCCGCTCGATCCCCGTCTTCGGGTCCCGCAAGACGATCGAGTAGCGCCAGCGGCCTCGCGGCAGCTGCGGCGACCGCGCGTGGCCGGTGCCGCCTCCGAGGCGGATCGGCACGGTCACCGAGCGGCCGCCGGCGACGACGAGCTGTCCCGCGCACGGGACGCAGCTGCCGTAGCGCACGGTCACGGCCAGACGGCGCGAACGCACGGCCTGGGCGACCGAGATGATCGTCGGCGGAGTGAGCCCCGCGGCATAACGGATCCCGCCGATCAGATGCTTACGGAACAGCGGCTCGGAGTACGACCCGTCGGTGTGCCCGCTGGCGGTGTACCAGGCTCGGCCTCCCTGGAACGCGTGCGTCCATGCGATCGGATGGTCGGCGCCCATCGCGCCGTCGCCCGGCGAGTAGCTCCTCTCGTCCAGATCGGCGAGCACGTGGACGGACGGCCGTGGGCTCCGCGTGAAGCTGTACCACTCGTCCGTCCGAGCCCACCTCGCCGGAAGGCCGACGGTCGAGGCATGCCGCCGGTCCAGCACGACGACCACGCCGCGCTGGATCTGCGGGTGCGTTCGGAAATGCGTGCCGAGCATCTCGCCGTACCAGGTCCAGCCGGGCTCGGTGTCAGCGGCAGAGTGGACGCCGACGAAGCCGCCGCCGTTGCGGAAGTAGCGCTCGAAGGCCTGCTCCTGTGCCGGGCTGATGACGTCGCCGCTGGTGAGCAGGAACACCACGGCGCGGTAGCGGGCGAGCCTCGCGGGCGCGAAGGCGCCGGCGTCCTCGGTGGCGTCGACTGCGATGCCACTGTCGGCTGCGAGGCTGCGGACCGCCCTGACGGCCCTGGGGATTGAGCTGTGGCGGAAGCCAGTCGCCTTCGTGAAGACGAGGATGCGCGTGCCGGCTGGGGGTTGCGCCGGTGCGCCAGGGCTGCTCATCACGGTCCCGGCGATCGCCAGACCGAGCACGCAGATTAGTCCGAGCTTCACGACGCCAATGCCTTTCGATAGCACGCCAGAGTTCTCTGCGCGGTCTCCGCCCAGCTAAACCGGCCCGCACGCTCCCGACCTGCCGCGCGCAGACGCTCTGCGAGCTCCCCGTCCTCCAGGATCCGCCGGATCGAGACGGCGATCGCGTCAACGTCGAGCGGATCGAAGAGCAGTGCCGCATCGCCTGCGACCTCGGGGAGGGACGTCGCGTTCGAGCAGGCGACCGGTGCTCCGCGCAGCATCGCCTCGAGCACCGGGAGGCCGAAGCCCTCCGCGAGCGACGGAAAGACGAAGCAGTCAGCCGCGCGATAGAGCCCGTCGAGCGTTTCGTCGTCGACCCAGCCCGAGGAGCCGCACGCGGTCTCCGAGCTCGAGCTCCTCGATCCGTGCTTCGAGCTCCTGCTCGTAGCCGGTCGAGTAGCCGGGGACGACGAGAACGCCCTCGGGAATCTGGGCGAACGCCTCGATCAGGCGCTCGGCGTTCTTGTGCCGTCGCTTCGCGAGCACGCTGAGCACGAGCGGGGCATCGCCGAGCTCGAGGCTCCGACGGAGCTCCCCTGGCGGCGGGCCGATCGCGTCCTTCGGCAGGCCCGGGCCGAGCGGCGCAACGTCCACGCACTCGGCCGGGACGCCGAGGAACCGGACGAGGTCGCTCTTCGAGGCCTCGGAATCGGTGACGATCCGGGTCGAGCGGCGTGCGGCGAGCGGGACGACGACCTCGACGCCCTTCGCCAGCAACCCACTCTCCGGGTGGCGCTTGAAGACGAGGTCGTGGATCGTCGTCACCTGCGGGATCTGCGGCAGCACGGGGGCCGTGTTGAAGAGGTTGTGCAGCAGATCTGGAGCGAGGCGCGAACGGCCCGCGGCAGGAGCGTCTGCTCCGCGAGCACGCGGCGGACCCGGCTCCGGGGATCGAACCGGAGCGGCACGACATCGACGCTTTCGCCCCAGTCCTCACTCGCGGCAGCACCGCCGACGAACAGCGTCATCTCGAGCTCCGGATCTGCGTCGCGCAGCGCCGGCAGCAGCCGCCGCGCGTAGATCTCCGCGCCACCCGTCTCGCCCGGCACGAGGTGCAGGAGGTTGTAGGCGACGTGCATCTCAGCTCCGTCCGTAGGCCTGCATCACCGTCTCGAGCGAGCTCTCCAGCGAGAGCAGCCGAGCGTTCTGCGCGAACCAATCGGCGGTCGAGGCGCGCAGTGCCGGCCCGGCCTCGTGCACGCGGAGGATCGCACCAGCAAGCTCGTCCGGCTCGGTCGAGCGGGCGACAACGCCGTTGACGCCGTCCTCGACAAGCTCCAGCGCCGCGTTGTCGGGGCTCTCCACGACGACGCTCGGGACTCCCTGAGCCGCTGCCTCGACCACGACGAGGCCGTAGCCCTCGCGGGTGGACGGAAGCGCGAGGCACAGACTGCGGCGGATCGAGTCGCGAACCTGCTCTTCCGCGACGAAGCCCGGCACCGCGACGGCGCCGTCCAGCCCGGCCTCCGCCACCAGCCGCTCGACTTCTGCCCTCAGAGGCCCGTCGCCGAGGATCTCCGCGCGCAGCTCAGGCACCGTCTCGCGCGCCCGGGCGAGCGCCGCCGGCAGGGCGAGCACGCCTTTCTCGGGAATGTGCCGCCCCGCGAACACGACGAGCGCCTCGGCCGGCTCGGGCTCGGGCCGATCGAGCGGGCCCGTGTAGACGCCGATCACGTCGACCGGGCCGCGGAAGCCCTCGGCCCGAAGCCGCCGCTCGTGGAGGCGCGAGAAGCAGAACGCGCGCTCGCCCATGCGCGTGGCGAGCCGCTGGATCGTCCAGGCGATCGTCCCCCTGAGCCGGCCGAGATAGCCCCGCCAGTAGGCGAGCGTCCAGACCTCGATCCAGTCGACGAGCAGCCGGTAGCGGCCACGCCGCCGCGCGAGGCTCGCCGCGAGCAGCGGGAAGAACGGCGTGGATCCCGAGTGCACGACGTCGTAGCGCCTCCCCTGGCCGAGCAGGTGGCGCAACACGCCGGCGGCGAAGCGCAGCGCCGGCCCGATCCGCCGCCTACCTTCGACGTAGAGCTCGGACCGCGGCCCGGCCGCGACCACGCGGACGCCCGGAATGCTCGGCTCGTCGCCGCGATCCCACTGCCTGAGCGTCAGGTACGTGACCTCGTATCCCTCAGCAGCGAGGCGCTCCGCGAGCGCCCGGTACCAGCGTTCGGCGCCGCCGACCGTGTACGGGTAGAGGCAGTCGTAGACGAGGCAGATATGCACGTTTTGGAGGGAAATTGTGAAGTTTCAGCCCGAACGCCGGGGCGCCGCAGCCTACCTCCATACAATGCTCGCGCCGTGACTGAGGCCGACCAGACGCCGCCGAAGAGGCGGATCGCGATCGTCCCGGCGCTCAACGAGGCCGCCACGATCGGACGGGTGATCCAGGAGATCCGCGCCGCGGATCCCGCCTTCGACATCGTCGTCGTCGACGACGGCTCCGACGACGGCACCGGAGCGGTCGCCGAGGCCGCCGGGGCCAGGCTCCTCGTGCTCCCCTTCAACCTCGGTATCGGCGGCGCGGTGCAGACCGGCTTCCGGTACGCCCTCGACGAACGGCTTCGACCTCGCCGTGCAGATCGACGGGGACGGCCAGCACGACCCCAGCCAGCTGCGCGTGCTGCTCGGGCCGCTGCTCGCCGGCGAGGCCGACATGGTCATCGGCTCGCGGTACGCCGGCATCGGCACCTACCGTGCGCGCGGTGTCCGCCGGCTCGGTCAGCGCATGTTCGCCTCGATCGTCTCTCTCCTCGTCCGCCAGCCGCTCACCGACACGAGCTCGTCCTTCCGCGCGCTGAACCGGCGCAGCCTGTCGCTGTTCGCCGCCGACTACCCGCACGGCTTCCTGGAGACCGTCGAGGCGACCGTCCTGGCCGGCAAGTACCGGCTCCGGATCAAGGAGGTGCCGGTCACGATGCGCGAGCGGGAGACCGGCAGCACCTCGCTCACCATTCCGCTCTCGCTCTTCTACTCGGCCAAGGTGCTGCTCGCCGTGTTCGTCTCGATGTTTCGCCGGCCGGCACTCCGCCTCGAGGAGGAACCATGATCCCGTTTCGCGTCTCCGTCGTCGCAGCGATCGCCGCGGTCGTCTTCCTGCTCATTATCTTCGAGCTGATCCGCAGCCGCAGGCTCCAGGAGCGCTACGCCCTCCTGTGGCTGATCACCGGCGGCGTGATCCTGCTCCTCTCGGTCTGGCGCGACGCCCTCCGCCTCGTCGCGGAGCAGATCGGCATCGCCTACCCGCCCTCGGCGCTCTTCGTCGTCGGCTTCCTGTTCATCCTCGCCGTGCTGCTGCACTACTCGACCGTGATCTCCGAGCTCGCGGAGCGGAACGTCATGCTCGCCCAGGACATCGCGCTGCTCGAGGAGCGGTTACGGATCCAGGAGCGGGGGACGGCAGAAGTGCGAGCCGAAGGCGCCTAGACTGGCTCGATGTCAGGCGAGACCCGAGAGGAGACGGAGGCGGAGATCGCCGCGATCTTTGCCCGCCTGAAGGAGGAGATCGGCCACAGCGAGTCCGGGCGTCGATGCGACCGGAGACGCAGCTCGCGGCGAGAGCCCAGGCCGAGCGAACCTGGGCGGTGAGCGCGGAGCGTCCGTTCGAGCGTCCGCCCGAACCGGCGCGGCCGTGTCCAGACGTTCGTCTTCGCGCCGCTGAAGCGCGCGTTGCGCAAGCTGATGCGCTGGTACGTCGAGCCGCTCGCAGCACAGCAGCGCTCCTTCAACCTGAACGTGCTGAACCTGGTCGACGAGCTCGCCGCGCGCGTCGAGTCGCTCGAGCAGCGGCCGAGCGCGGAGGACCGCGCCGACTCGGACAGGATGAGGATCGCAGTCTGCGCGCCGCAGGTTCCGTTCGAGCGGGGCGGCACGGAGATCCTGGCGGAGACGCTCGTGCGCGAGCTGCGCGACCGCGGACACGAGGTCGAGGACGTCAAGATCCCGTTCAAGTGGTATCCCGGGCCGCGGGCGCTGCGCGAAGCGCTCGTCTGGCGGCTTCTCGACCTCGAGGAGGCGCAGGAGCGGCCCGTCGACCTCGTCATCGCGACGAAGTTTCCCTCCTACGCGATCCGCCACCCGAACAAGGTCGTCTGGCTCGTGCACCAGTTCCGGCAGGCCTACGAGCTCGACCGGGCCGAGCTTCGGGCAGTTCGGCGAGGAGCCGTTCGACCGCGCCACGGTTCGGGCCGTCCACCGGCTCGATCGCAAGACGCTGGGCGAGGCGAGGCGGCTCTTCGCGATCTCGCAGAACGTGGCCGAGCGGCTGCACCGCTCGATCGGGCTCGAGGCCGAGGTGCTCCCGCCGCCGCCGCAGCAGCTCGACTTCCGGTCGCCCGAGGGCGACGGTGAGTTCATCCTCTCGGTCGGGAGGCTCGACCGCGCGAAGCGCGTCGACCTGCTACTGGAGGCTGCGGCGCTCGAGGGGAGCGTCGAACGTAGTCGTGGCGGGGGAAGGGCCGGACCGAGAGCGTCTCGAGCGTCTCAGCGCGCAACGCCGTCTGGACGGCCGGGTCACGTTCGCCGGTCGAGTGGGCGAGGACGAGCTCGTCGACCTCTATGCGCGTTGCGTCGCCGTCTTCTACGCGCCGTTCGACGAGGATTTCGGCTTCGTCCCGTACGAGGCTTTCCTCTCGGAGCGGCCGGTCGTGACCACGAGCGACTCAGGTGGGCCGCTCGAAGTCGTCGTCGACCGGGAGAACGGGATCGTCTGCGAGCCTGTCGCCACGGCCGTCGCCGCGGCGTGCTCGTGGCTTGCTGCGAACCCCGATCAGGCTCGAGCCCAAGGCCGTGCCGGAAAGCGGCGTGCGCAACAGGTCACGTGGGATTCCGTCATCGAGCGGCTGCTTGCTTCCTAAGCTCCTCAAAGCGAGTGGCATCGACGATGGATGCGCCGGGTTGGGTGCTACGGATCGTGGAGGCCAAGCGCTGCCAGGGCTCGTTCTCACTTCGGATCACGTGCGAGTAGTGGCCTGAGCGCTCCTTCAGCCAACGGTCGGCGCGGTCCGTGAGCGCGACCTCGACGCCGGCCTCTGTGAGCCGGCGCCGCAGGCCCCCTTGTCCGGGACCTTCCGCCAGAAGAGTGACGACCGCCGAGGGATGGTTCGAAGCGATGCGAGCAGCGTGCTCTTCGGAATCGTCGACCACCAAGACTCGGGGGTAGGCGTGCAAGTCCCTTGCTCCGAGCCGGGTGCGAGCATTCTCACGAAGTTCGTCGAACCCCGGTCGCGCCGCCAGGTCCGGCTCCCAGCGGTCGAGGAAGACCTCGCGATTGGCCGCGTAGACCTGCTCGAGTCCAGCAGGGTCGGCTGAAACAGTCCGAGCGTGCTCGACGCGGGAACGCGGCTCGTAGACCGGCCGGAGGCCGAGCCGTCGAAGGCGGAAGCAGAGGTCGGCATCCTCGAAGTAGGCGAGTCGGTAAGCGGAATCGAACCCCGAGGCCAGCTCGAAGGTCTTCCGGGTCAAACACATGCAAGCCGCCGACCCGAAGTCGACTTCACGCCGGAAGGAGTGCTCCGGAGCGTCCGGATCATCGTCCCTTCCAAAGGTAAACGTGTGGGCCTCCCCCGTGACGAACGCACCGGCCTCTTGCAACGTCCCGTCCAGGTTCAGCATGGCCGGAAACACTGCACCCACCCGATCGTCCCCCAGGCGCTCGAGCAGAGGTGGGAGCCAACCCGGCCGGACGAGGACGTCCGGATTGATGAAGCAGACGAATTCGGCGCGTGCTCGCTCGGCTCCCTGGTTCGACCCCGGTCCGAATCCGATGTTGTCGCGGTTTCGGAGCAGCTCGACCATTGCGTCTGCCGGCAAGGGTCGTTTGTCGGCACCGCCGTTGTCCACGACGAGCACCTCGTAGGGCTCGGTGGTGCTCTGCTTCAGCCTCTCGAGAGCGCGGGGGATCCAGTTCCAGCCACCGCCGAAGGCGACCATCACCACCGAAACGACCGGAAGAGGCAGCATGAGCTCCGAGTACCCAAATGCAGCTGAAACAGTGCGCAGCGATAACATCACGTCCCTTGTGCTGAGGCGCCGGCCGCTGCTTCCCTCTTGAAGGTCGCGTACTACTCGCCGCTGCCGCCCGAGCGCTCCGGGATCGCCGACTACAGCGCGTTGTTGCTCCCGGCGCTTCAAGAACGCCTCGACATCGCAGTTCCTCGCCGTGGAGCCAAGAAAGCCTCACGCGGCACAAACGCCGCGCTCTACCACATCGGAAACAACCCCGAGGCGCACGGCTGGATCCTCGAGGCGCTCCGGCGGCGGCCTGGGATCGTCGTCCTGCACGATTTCGTCCTCCATCACCTCGTCGCGGGCATGACGCTCGGGCGGGGAGATGCGGCGGGCTACCTAGACGCCATGCAACGAGACTCCGGGGTCGTCGGCAGGCTGCTCGCGCACGGCGTCGTCGACGATTTGCTCCCGCCGATCTGGGAGTACCGCGCGCAGGACTTCCCGCTCACGGGCGAGGTTCTGAGCCTTGCCGACGGCGTCATCTGCCACTCGCGGTACGTCGAGCGCCGGGTCCGGGACTTCGGGTACGCGAAGCCGGTCTCGGTGATCCCGATGCCGGCCTGGCCCTCGGTCGAGCTCGGCTCCCGCCTGGCGCCGGAAGGATCGCCCGTCTTCGCCTGCATCGGCTACCTGAATGCCGCCAAGCGGATCCCTCAGCTCCTGGAGGCGTTCGAGCGGGTTCGGCGCCGGTTCCCGGAGGCGCTGCTCGTGTTGGGGGGAGCGGCTGCGCCTGACGTCGATCTCGACGGCCTCGGCGAAGGAATCGTCCGTCTCGACCATCTCGAGGAGAACGACCTGTGGCAGCTCCTCGCCGACTGCGACGTCTGCGTGAGCCTGCGCGGGCCGACGATGGGGGAGACCTCCGGAATGGCCGTCCGCGCCCTCTCCCTCGGCAAGCCTCTCGTTGTCAGCGACCTCGGGTGGTTCTCCGAGCTCCCCGGCTCCGTCGCGGCCAAGGTCCCTGTCAACGAGGGAGAGGTCGACACGCTGGCTGCGGTGCTCGCGGGCCTCGCCGGGGACGAAGACCTGCGGAGCCGGATGGGCGCAGCCGCGCTTGAGCACGCCCGGCGGGAGCACGATCTCGATCGCGTCGCCGACAGGTATGTCGCGGTGCTCGAGGAGATGGTCGGCGGGCCCTCGGTGCGCGACACGATCCTCCACGAGCTCGCGCACGCAGCCAACGACGTCGGCATGAGGGGAAACGACGACCAGCTGGCCAAGATCGCCGCGAGCTTGCGAGAGGTCGGCTTCGGCCGCTGACCCGCCGCCGCTCGCGTTATAAGACGCGTGTGAGCATTGCGGTCGACGTGCACCTCCCCGCTGGCACTATCGTGCGTCCGCTCCGAACTCACATGGACGAGCGGGGCTACTTCAGCGAACTCTGCCGGGTCGAGCGGAAGACCGGTGTCGAGCCGATCCAGTGGAATGCCGTTCCTCGGAGGCAGGCGTGCTCCGCGGCGTCCACGTGCGCCACGCTCCGCGGCCCACCAGGCCGATGTAAGTCCGCTCGGCAGCGAGCTGGCGATGATAGGAGAATCGCGGCCGGCGCCTGACCGATTCCTCACAACGCGTGTCTAAGGTGCTTAGTTCAGGTCAGCGAGGCCCACAATCAACGAAGACATCGACGACATCCTCGCCGGCTTCCACGAGGTCGGCCGTGGCCACTGAGGCACCACCTCGCGAGCCGGAGACGCGCACTTCACGTCTGAGGCTCGCGGTTCCGGACTACTCGGTCTCACTCGCGCTCGTCCTCACCGGGAGCTTTCTCCTGGCAATCGCCGTCAGGTACCTGCTCGCGCGCGAGATCGTCACGCCGTGGATCATGGCGGACGAGCTGATCTACTCGGAGATGGCGAAGAGCTTCGCCGACAGCGGCGAGTTCCTGCTCCGCGAGACGCCCTCCCCGCTCAACAACGTGGCCTACCCGGCCCTGATCGCACCGGCCTGGCTCGCCGAGCCAATCGAGACCGCCTACGGCCTTGCGCGGTTCATCAACGTCCTCGTGATGAGCCTGGCCGCTGTGGTCGTCTACCTCTGGGGCAAGCGGCTGATGTCAACGGGCTGGGCGCTGCTTGCGGCCGGTCTCGTGCTGCTCATGCCGACGTTCATCTACACCGGCATGCTCATGACGGAGAACGCGTTCTTCACGGCGTTCACCGCATCGTGCTTCGCGATCGCGCTGGCGCTCGAGCGGCCAACGCTCCTCCGGCAAGCATTCCCCCTCGCCGCCATAGCCGTCACGTTCTTCGTTCGTCCTCAGGGACTAGTCCTGCTCGCGATCTACGTGGCGGCGCTCGCGCTCAAGCTGGTGTTCGACCTTCGCGAACCGGGGCAGGAGCGCGGGCTTCGTTACCTCGGACGAGAACTCTTTCGCTTCTTGCCGACGGCGGTCACACTGCTGGCCGTCGGCGTCGCGTACGTCGGCATCAAGATCGCCCAGGGACTCGCCCTCGAATCAGGGCTTGGGGCGTACGGGGGAGTCGTGCAGGTCGAGTACGACCGCGAGTTCGCGACGCAATGGATCGTCGACCACTTCGCCGAGATCGGCCTCTCGGTCGCCTTCGTTCCGGTCAGCGCCCTGATCGTGCTGTTCGGGCTCGGTGTTCGAGGTTGGGTCTCCAGCGCTGCTGAGCGGGCCTTCGTCGCCGTGGCGGTCTCGGCGTTTGTCCTCGTCGTGATCCAGGTCGGGCTCTACGCATCGCGCTTCGCCCTTCGGATCGAGGAGCGCAACATGGCATGCGTCGCGCCGCTGCTCTTCATTGCGCTGGCGCTCTGGCTCGCGCGAGGGCTTCCGCGCCCTTGGCTCCTCGCGGCGGTTGCGGGGCTCGTTCCGGCGACGCTCCTCTTCGCTCTCGACCTTACGGCGCTGCTCAACATCGGGATCTTGTCGGACACGTTCGGGCTCATCCCTCTGCTCCGTCTCTCGAGCCGTCTCGAGGGAGGCGTCGAGTCGGCCGAGACGCTCATGGGCACTGCAGGGATCGTCGTCGCCCTTGCGTTCGCGCTCCTACCGCGTCGGATCGCCGTGGTCGCGCTGCCCGCGTTCGTCGCGGTATCGCTTGGAGCGTTCTCGTACGTCGTCTTCGGTGCGATCCGAGACCACTCGGAGAGGACGCTCGCGTTGACCTCGACCACGAACCCGAGCTGGATCGACGAGCGAATCGGCTCGCGGTCGAACGCCGTCTACCTCTACGGAACGACTGCGGACTATTTCTCGGAGGCGCAGATCCTCTGGCAGACCGAGTTCTGGAATCGCAGTCTCGGCTCGGTCTACACGCTTGGGCCGGCGGACCCGGGGCTCACCGCCAGCCCGGCGAGCTTCGACCCGGTTACTGGGCGGGTAGCTCCGCAGCCCGGCATCGGGGGCTCTCCCGGGTCGGTTCGCTATGTCGTCGCTCCGACAACAGTGAAGTTAGCCGGCCGTCAGCTCGCGCAGCAGGAATGGCTGGCGCTGTACCAGGTCGATCCGCCGCTGCGGCTCGCAACATTCCTGGGCGGCGTGTACGCCGACAGCTGGATGGGTGATCTTGCGGCCCTGACGCACTATGCGACACCGAGGCGGGCCGGCAGCCTGCGGGTCCGGGTTTCGCGTGAAGGCTGGGGAGCGCCCAGCCCGCCCGGGAAAGTGACGATCAATATCGGCCTCCTCGGCAACCTGAACGGGACGCCGGCGATCAGTCAACTACTTGCCTCGAGGACCTGGACGGTACGGTCCGGGACGGCGCGAGCCTTCACGCTGCCCACGCCGAAAGCTCCGTACCGCCTCGAGATTCGCGTCGATCCGACCTTCTCGCCTGCGACCTACGGCCAGCCGGACCTCCGCCAACTCGGCGCCCAGGTACAAATCAGCCCCGCAGCGAGCTGGACGGGGTAAATCGCGCCGGTTTGCGACCGCCGGACCGGTATTGGGAGGAGGTCGTCGGCCATCTGCGCGGCAGGGTCGGCGAACGTGAGCTGATCCTCGCGCCGGCCGAGTTCGTGCACTGGTTTCGCGGGACGATCGCCCTGCACATAAGGCGACGCATGGTCCCGCGTGCCCAGATCCGCCACTTCGTCCTGCACAAAGGGATGCTGAGCTGGGTCGACCCCGCGTTTCTGGACGAGACCCTCCACTACGTGCCCACCTTCGCGAACGACGTGTTCGTCGTCCTCTCGGAGGACGGAGCCGCGTTGCCGGACGAGCAGCGGCAGCATCTCGCCATCTTCGACGATCACGTTCGACAGCTCGCCCGAGCCGAAGGGAAGGCTGACTCGACCGGCGTCGTCGTCACGACGTACAACCGCCCGAGAGCGCTCGCTCGCACGTTGGGCGCTCTGGCTCGCACTGGGCGACCGTTGCTGGTCGTCGACGACCGATCATCGAGAGAAAACAGGCTCAGGAACAGGTGGCTCGCTCAAAGAGCCGGCGCCGTCTCCCTATGCCTCCCTCGAAACCTCGGGCTTGCGCACGCAACGACCGTCGGCGTCTGTCACTGGCTCGCCCATCCGGACATCGAGTGGATCTCCGTGTTCAACGACGACGTTGAGGCTGACGAAGACGTGTTCGACAGGCTGGACGTCGTCACACGCTCGTTCGCAGACGCTCGATCTCGGCTCTTCGCAGGCCACCACAGCGCGTTGCACGATTCCCACAGCGCTGACCGAGTCAACGGGCAGCAGGTCCTGCTCACACGATCCTGCTCGGGCATCCATCTGCATGCCCATCGCGAGTACTGGCAGGGAGTGCTGCCTGTGCCCACGACGTATACGGGCGCGCCCAAGCCGGAAGCGGGCGTCTTCCCAGGGCAGGGATCGGACACGGACTGGTGGATCGCCTGCTGGTCTCCGGGCTCGGCCGTGAAGAACGTCGGCGAAGTCGTCGTGATCCCGGGGCTCGTCTCCCACGCGGCCGAAAGGTCGACGTGGGACTCGGGTCAGGAGTCGGGCTCCCGCTTCAGATAGAGCATCCAGTCGTGGCCGGTAGACGCGATTTCCTGAATCGTCACGTGGCGCGCGTCACCGTCAGGATCGATGTGGCGAAGAGAAAAACCCGACGACTGGATCTCCTCGAGGAATGCGACGGGCTCCCCGTATCTCGCAGCATTGACTTCCAGGACGACGGTGATGTACTCGTTGTCGGCAAGGACGCGCTGCATCCCGCGCCAGACAGCTTCCTCGGATCCCTCGACGTCGATCTTGACGAGATCAACCCGCGGCCAGCCCTCCGTCAGGTTGTCGATCGTGTCGGTCGTCGTCTCGATCGTCGTGCCTCCCTGGCCCTCCGATCTCCCGTCGCCGATGATCAAGGCATTCATGCCGCGGTGGGGCGGAATGTAGAACTTGACCGGCTCGCCTTGGGAGTCGGAAATGGCGCTGGACACGACGTCGACCTGGCTGAGAAAGCCGTTGACGTCGAGCGTCATCCTCATGAGCTCGACCGAGCGAGGGTTCGGCTCCACCGCCGTCACATGGCCGCCGGGTCCGGTCCCCGCTGCGAGCACGAGCGTGAAGTAGCCGTGATTCGCGCCGACGTCGAGGCACCACGAGCCTGGCTTCACCGCCCGCGCGAGTGCGAGCGTGACGTTGGATTCCCAGAAACCGTTCAGCGCAAAGTGCGGCGCGATCCCGACGTCGTCCGCTTCGGCATACATGAAGTACGTCCCGAGGACACGGCAGAGAAGGGTTCCGTCACCGACGAACACGGCTTTGCTCTCGCGACGGGAGGCGCTCTCGAGCACCATTCGGTCGTGAACGAGGTAGCCGGGTAGGGTCATGATTTGTCTCTGCGGGTCACCGCGAGAAGTCGGAGCGGCGCGGGCTCGGACGCGCGAGGGCCAACTATAGAATCGTCCGCCTGGTGGCGGAAACGTGCTGAGGAAGATTGCCCTTGCTCTGCTCTGGCCCTTTCGGAGGTTCTTCGATCCGCGATTCTTCGGCGTCGTCGATCGCGTCGACGCCGCTCGAAACGAGTCCGACGTGCGCTATCAAGCGCTCGCCGAGCAGTACCGCGCCCTGATGCTCGTACAGGAGCAAACACAGGAGGAAGTCAACCACCTGCACGCGCTGATCCGGGCGGACATGGAAGCGACGAGCGAAGCCGTCACGCTCCTCGGTCGTTCGCTTCGCGAGGTCGAGTCGTCGTTGGAGGCAATCCGCGGCACCGTCGAGGAGGAACGGATGAGTCCCTCGAGCGCCTCGCAAGCGAGCTGAGTCGACCACAGTCGCCGGTCGCCCTGGTAGACGCCCAGGCGCTGCAGTACCCCTTGTCGGCCGAGCGCGGCATCGGCCGCTATCTCAGTGAGCTCTTGGCCGCTCTCCGCGGATCCGAACATGGCATCCGGCTCTCGTACGCGCTGAATCCCGACCTCCCGATCACGCAGCTGGTCGAGCCGTTGCTGGCAAGCGGTCAGGCCACTCCTTCCGATCGGCTCGATCCCGGAGCCGGAGATGTCTTCCATGTTCCGTCGCCATTTGAGCCAGCCCATATCGACCGGGTCTGGCCGCCCGCCGCGCGCGGGCTCCCCCTCGTGGTCACCGTCCACGACCTCATCCCCTTCGTCCTCAGCGACCTCTACCTCCGAAGCGCGAGCGAGCGCCGCTGGTACAGGACTCGCCTCGAGCTCGTGAAGCGAGCCGAGCGCGTGATCGCGGTCTCGCAGGCGACTGCGAACGACGTGGTCGAGCATGCCGGCGTCGAGCCGGGGCGAATCGTCGTCGTGAGCGAAGGTCCCGCCGAGCGGTTCAAGCCACTTCCCGATCGTTCGGCTGGTCTGATGGCTGCGCGGTACGCCATTCCGCGCCTGCGCGAGGAGTTCGTCTTCTATCCCGGCGGGATGGATCCGCGGAAGAACATCGCGCGATTGCTCGACGCCTACTCCGGTCTGCCGGCGGCGCTGCGGAAACGTCACCAGCTCGTCGTCACCGGGAAGCTGACGGACTGGGACCGGCGAGAAGTCGACCGGATGCTCGACCACTTCGACGTGACCGAGGACGCATTCTTCCCCGGTCACGTCTCGGACGAGGTGCTCCTGCTCCTTTTCCAGAGCGCAAAGCTGACCGTGTTCCCCTCGCTGTACGAGGGCTTCGGGCTCCCCGTCGCGGAGTCGATCGCCTGCGGAACGCCCGTCATCGCGTCCGACACGTCTTCGCTTCCCGAGTTGATCGAAGACGGCGAAGCGCTCTTCGATCCGCATGACGCCGCGTCGATTCGAGAGAAGCTCCGCCGCGCTCTGGAGGACGGCGCGCTGCACGAGCGTCTCGCCGCAGCGCGCCTGGACGAGCGCCATAGCTGGGCCGGTGCTGCAACGGGTACTGCGGCCGTCTATAGGTCAGCGGGTCGCAAGCCTCGGCTCACCGGACGCAGGCTGCGTCGACTCGCAGTCGTTGCCTCGCTGCCCCAAGGCGATCTGGCGAGGGCGGCTGAGACATACCGCCTGCTCGCGGCCCTCGGGCGGCGCTGCGCCGTCGATGCGTTCGTCGCCGGCCCGGGCGGCCTCATGCCGCCTCGCGTCGACCGGTACCACCCGGCTCGGTTCGATCTCATCGAACGCGGCCGCGCCGGATACGACGCGGTGCTGGCGATCCTGGCCGACGAACCCGGCGCCTCCGGCGTCCTCACGCACGTCCTGAGGCACGGCGGAAACGTGCTCCTGAGGAGCCCATCCCTCGTCCGTCTCTACGCCGAGTCCGCGCGCGACCGTCTGGAGCACGAGCCGGGCTCGTTCTCCGACGCCTTGCGTTGGATCTACCGCGACGACCTCCCGCACGAGTTCGAAGGCTTCAGGCGTGTTTCTCCCGCCGCAGTCGATCGGCGTGGGCTGCTCCTGGCCCGCGAGGTTGTCCGCATCGCTGATCGCGTCTTCGTCCAGTCGGAGCACGCAAGGAGGCTCGTGGAGCTCGACTGCGCCGGAACGGATGCGATCAAGCTGCAGCTTCTCCCGCTCGCCTACCCGAAGCCTCACGCCGACAGGCAGGAGCGGAGCGCGCGGATCGTCGCGAGGGTCGGAAACGCCGGCTCCGCATTTCAGAAGCTCGTCGACGGCTTTGCCGAGGTTGCGCGAGAGCGATCGAACGTCGATTTCGGGATCGTGATCGCGCGACGGGGCCGACGTCTGCGCTCCGCCGTGTTGGACGTCGTACGCGCGCGCGGCATCGCTTCGCGGACGTCTCTCGCAGCGGAGCAGGACACGGCCGCGTGGCGACGGCTGCTCTCCCGAGCAGCGGTGGTCGTAGAGCTGGGCGACGCCAGGACGACCATGCCGTCGGACTTCCTCCTCGAGTCACTCGCGACCGGCATCCCGACCGTCGTCTCCGAGACGGGCGCGCTCCGCGAGTTCCCCGAGGGCGTTGTGGTCGGGCTTCCGCCCGGCGAGGGCCCCGACAGCCTGGCTGGAGAGATCGCAGCGCTGTTCGACGACCAGGAGCGGTCTTCGTCGCTCAGCGGAAGGGCGCGTACTCATGCAGGGGAACACTCGGCCGACGCGCTGGCAGAGAGTCTCGTTCGTGCGCTCGGCGTAGAGGCCAGCGAGACGGCGCCGGTTGGTGCGAGGGGCGCTGCGGAAAGTACTGTCTAAGATCGCCCGGTGTGGTCTCAGGAACGGTGCAACGAGCCGTGAGCCTCGCGGGACCGACGCAGTCGCCCGCGATGCCGGATCAGGATGCCCGCCCGGAGCTCTCGGTGGTGATGCCGTGTCTGAACGAGGCGGCGACGATCGGAATCTGCATCCGCAAGGCGCTCGACTCCTTTGAACGGCTCGGCATCGACGGCGAGGTGGTCGTCGCCGACAACGGCTCCACGGACGGCTCGCGGGAGATCGCGCAGGAGCTCGGAGCGCGGGTCGTCCCCGTCGCCGCGCGAGGCTACGGGGCCGCGCTGACGGGCGGGATCGCCGCCGCCAGGGGGCGTTGGGTGATCATGGGCGACGCCGACGACAGCTACGACTTCGCCGAGCTCGAGCCGTTCGTCCAGCGGCTGCGCGAGGGCTACGAGCTCGTGAACGGCAACCGGTTCAAGGGCGGCATCCGAGAAGGAGCCATGCCGTGGCTCCACAGATGGTTCGGCAATCCCGCTCTGTCCTTCGTCGGGCGCACGCTCTACGGGACGCCGTGTGGTGACATTTACTGCGGGCTCCGGGGCTTCGACCGCGAGAAGGTCGCTGCACTCGACATTCGCTCCTCAGGCATGACGTTCGCGATCGAGATGATCGTCAAGGCGACCATGCAGGGACTCCGCGTGACGGAGGTGCCGACCACGCTCTCGCCAGACGCCGAGGGCCGGGAGCCGCACCTGAACACCTGGAGCGACGGCTGGCGGTCGATCCGGTTGCTGCTGCTGTACAGCCCGAAGTGGTTGTTCCTCTACCCGGGGCTGGCGCTGCTCGCCGTCGGCATCGCCGGGATGGCATGGCTCATCCCGGGCCAGCGTTCAATCGGGGATGTCACGTTCGATGTGAGCACGTTGCTGTACTTCGCGCTCGCAGTCACCGTCGGGCTCCAGGCTGTCTATTTCTTCCTGACTGCCCGCTGGTTCGGGATCACCGAGGGACTGCTCCCGGACGATCCTCGGATCAGGCGCTTGCTCGAGGGCCGGGGACGGCTCGAGGTCGGGCTGGTTGCAGGGATTCTCCTCGTGACGGCTGGGCTGGCCCTTTCGCTGTACGCGCTGGCGAACTGGAACGAGACCGGTTTCGGCCGGCTCGACTACCCGGACACGTTGCGAATCGTCATTCCCGGATGCAACGCTCATCGCCTGCGGGATGCAGACGGTCTTGTCCGCCCTGTTCTTGAGCGTTTTGGGGTTGCGGAACCGTTAGGGCAATGACACTCCGCGGGGACGAGGGGCAGCGTGGCGACCGAGGTTGAGCAGGGGCTAGGCCCTCGTCGCACGGTGCGCGCTCGGTCGCTGGCCGCCCGCCCGGGAATCTGGCGTCTGGCCGGGTACGTCGCGCCGTTTGCGCTCGCGTTTGCGGTCTACCTCGCGTTCTTCCTGGCGGTGCGGCCCGACAGTACGGGGGACGAGCCGCATTACCTCCTGATCGCCTCGAGCATTGCCCACGACGCCGACGTCAACTTGACCAACGACTACGCGAGTCGAGACAGGACTTTGAGAGTCGTGAACGTCTTTCCGCTCGGTCCCGAGCTCCACGCAGCCGACTACACGGATTCGGGACAGCTGCGGCCTCTGCACGGCGTTGGGCTCGCCGCGCTAATTGCTCCGGCAGTCGCACTCGGAGGGCTGGACGGCGCGCGGCTCGCGATGGTGCTCCTGACCGCGCTTCTGGCGCATCAGCTCTATCGGCTACTCGTGCAGCTGCGCTTCCGCCGACGATACCGAATGCTGGCGTGGGCCTCCGTCGCCTTTTGCCTTCCCCTAATCGCGTTCTCGAGCCAGATCTATCCTGAGATTCCCGCGGCGCTTCTCATCGTCGTGGTTCTTCGCATCATCGTTGCCGGCGCCCCATCGCCGGCCTTGCTCGCTCTTGGTGCGGCTGCAAGCGCGGCGATGGTCTGGCTTCACGTCCGGTACTTCCCTCTCGCGGCCGGCATGCTGCTCGGTCTCGCGTACGCGGCCTGTTCGGGCACTCGCGCAAGACAACACGCAACGGCCGCCCGTGGTTTTCGCGGCCGGCTTCGCGCAATGCGTGAGGTCGTCGGCGGTTGTGTTGCCGAAGTGATTTCGCGGTGGCGGGAAATCGCCTTGCCACTTGCCGTTCCGTTCGCACTGGTTCTCGGCCTCTTGGTCGTCAGTTTCCAGCGTTGGTACGGGACCCGGACCCACGCGCCCCGTACGCGGTGTTCTGGGACTACACGATCGGGACCGGTGGCTGGAACTTCATTTACGACGTGGCGCTCAGCGACGTGCTCAGCCCGTCGTACGGATGGATCCCATACGTACCGGTTCACTGGCTCGGACTCGCCGCACTGGGCTGCTTGGTGGTCTGGTTTCGCGGCCCGGCCCTTGCGTGTCTCGCGATCATCGTCGCCTACGAACTGACGCTTGCGAGCGCGGAGATTCCGATCGGATGGGGTCTCCCGGCTCGGTATCTCATTCTCGTCATTCCGCTAATCGCGGTCCCGATTGCGCTCGTGATCCAGCAGGTACGAGCGGCCCGGATCGTCTTCGTCCCGCTCCTGGGCGTCTCGCTGGCGTTCGCGGCGGCCTCCGTGCCCGACTTCGAGTGGCTCTACCCGGTAGGAGAGACTCCGCGTACGCGAGGAGTGCGCAGCATCGCAACAGCGTTTCCCACGACGCGAGACCTGCCGTTCTTCACGTCCTTCACCCTTGCTCCAGGACAGTTCCCACCGCAGACCGGATCGATCGAGGGCGAATCCATCGTGGCACGCTCGGGCCAAGATCCTCCGGGCGTCCTCTTATGGGGGCCGGGCACGTCGCTCGACGGCGGGACGTATCGGGCGACGTTTCCGTTGGCGGCCTCCGGCGCGTCGCCCAGGGAGCCGGTCGCCACGATCGAGGCGTATGGAAATCCGCCCCCGCTGGTCTTCTCCCGCAAGACGGTGACCGCTGCGGAGCTCAGGCCGACCCGACCGACGCCGATCACGCTTCAGTTCACGACACCGGGGAGCTACTTCATGGAGGCCAGGGTTTACTTCCACGGCCAGGGGACGCTGCGAGCGGGCCCTGTCCGTGTTGAGCCCGACCCCGCATTCGCTCGTCCTCGTGGGACGTTCCAGCAGTGGCCGCTCGCGTTTCTTTGGATCGCCGGCACAGTGCTCGTCGGAGCGCTCTTCGTGCAAGTCATGGAGCGACGTCCTCATGCGAGCTGATTTCGACGCAGCTCAGGACGAGTACTGGGCAGACACCGTCAATCTCCGTCCGTACGACCATCCGGTCGTCCGGGCATTCGCCACGCAGCGCGTCGAGTTTCTCAACGAGCTGCTGGGCTCGCCACCGCCGAACACGGCCCTCGACGTGGGCTGCGGGGACGGTTTCGGGATGCACTACATGAAACGAGTGATCAAGGACATTCACGGCTGCGACAGGTCGCGGCGCATGCTCGACGCCAATCCAGCAAGTGCGGAGGACCTCACGCAATGCGATGCCTACGACCTCCCTTGGCCTGACAATTCGTTCGAGCTCGTGTACTGCTGGGAGCTGCTCCATCACCTCGCCGATCCGAAGGCGGCAGTGGTCGAGATGAGTCGGGTCGCCTCGAGATGCGTGATCGTGTGCGAACCGAACACGTTCAATCCCGCCATGGCTGCCTTCGGCGTGCTCATGCGCCACGAGCGCGGCTCGTTGCGGTTCAACCCAGTCTCGACAAAGCGACTGCTTACGAACGCCGGGCTTCGAGGAGTCACGTGCCACGCGGTTGGCTACTTCACGCCGAATCGGACTCCGGAGGCGCTCGCGCGAGCCCTCGTGCGGCTCCCGTACCGCGTGCCGCTGATTGGCCTTTACACGGCGGCGATGGGCTACAAGGTCACCGAGCGGGAAGCAGGCTCCGCGACCTCAGATAGCTCGCGAGAATCGCTCGACCGGACCTACGCGGCGTAAAGCGCGTGGCGAGCTCACCGCCGCGCGCGACAAGAGCATCCGGCTCCGACAGCGCCCGCTCGATCGCGTCGGCGAACGCCTCCGGGCTCTCCGGATCGGCCCGGAGCGCTGCCTTGCCGCTCGCCTCGTCCATCGACGGATGGGCCGAGGCGACGACCGGCGTTCCGCACGCCATCGCCTCGACGATCGGCATGCCGAAGCCTTCGAAGCGCGACGGGTAGACGAAGACCTCTGCGCCGCGGTAGAGGGCCGCGAGCTCCTCGTCCTCGACGTAGCCGAGCGGGAGGACGCCCTCCGCGTCGAGGCTCGGCCCCTGCCAGCCCGGCGCCCCGACGACGGCGAGCCGTAGCTCCGGGCGGCGCGCACGGACGAGCGTCATCGCGTCGAGCAGCGTCTCGAGGTTCTTGCGCCGCTCGAGCGTCGCGACGGTGAGGACGTACGGGCCGCCCAGGTCGCGCGAGCGGCCCTCGGACCGAAAGCGGGCCCGACCGCCGGGTACGCGACGCAGATCCGCTCGCGCGGGAAGTCCGAGCAGCTCGACGACCTCGCCCGCCGTGAACTCGGAGTTGACGACGATCAGGTCGCACGTCTCGGCGGCGTGGGCGTACTTGCGCGAGTGCATCCGGAAGGTCTGCGGGTGCACCCAGTCCGGATGCCGGAGCGGGAAGAGGTCGTGGATCGTCGTCGCGCGGACGCCGCGAACGCTGCGGCGGGTACATCCAGTCGGAGAAGTGGAAGACGTCGAGCGGCCCGGCGAGCCACTCGACCGGCCCGCGCCCGACGCGGCTCCAGGCGGTCCGCCACCAGTGCGACTTCGGCGGGACGAGGACGAGCCGTCTCTCGACCGGAACACCGTCGAGCGCCTGCTCGATCCGGCGCTTGCCCGGCGGCGCGACGGCCGAGAACGCGACGATCTCGTGCTCGGGGCCGGCCTCGGTGAGGCCGCGGAGCATCCCGAGCACGTAGTTGCCGATGCCGGTTCGCGGCAGGGCGAGCGGCGTGACGTCGACGACGACGCGCACGCGCGCTAGACCTCGGCCGGCAGCGGGACGATCAGCGGCGGCGAGCCGTAGTCGGCGAACCAGGCGATCCCCTCGCGCACCAGGTCGACGCCGAGCTCCTTGCGTCCGGCGAGGCTCGCGCGAGGCAGGCCGATCTCGACCTCCGCCGACTCGCCCGACGAGAGCGAGTGGAAGGGCGAGGCGATCGAGCGGAACCTTCGTCGCCGTCATCCGACGGGACGTACGGCCAGATCGTCACGACGCCATGCGCCCACGGATCGTCCGAGCCGATGCGGCCAGAACGAGCGACCGGTGTTCGTGATCGTGATCCGAGCGAGACCGCCTCGCCGTCCGTCCCGCAACTGGCCGGTCGCCTCGATCCGCGCCTGAAAGCCCTCCGGAACCTCGGCCGGCGCCGGGTTCACGGCGATGACCGTGTTCATCTGCGGGTACTTCACCGCCACCTCGAGCCGCTCGAGCTCCCTCGGCGCCTGCGCGACCTCGAGGAGCGCGTCGACGGCAGCGAAGCGCGTGACATCCTCGAATCCGGCTTCGTCGAGCACCGACACCAGATACTCCGGGTCGAACGGCGACTCGAGCGTCCCGTGCTGCTCCATCTCCGCGATCAGCTCCCGTTCTCCCTCGGACCCGGGAGCGGGACGGACGCCTTCGTGGATGAAGATCCGACCGCCGGGCGCGAGCGTCCCGCGGATCACGCGGAGCGTCTCGACCTCGTCGTGGAAGTGGTGCATCGCGTCGTAGAGGACCGCGGCGTCGAACTGCTGCGTCCACGGGAGATCGAGTACCGGCATCGCGTGGAACTCCGCACGCACCTCGATTCCCTCGCCCGACCGGGTGCTCGATCTCTGCGATCCGCTCGCGGGCGATCCGCACCATGTCCTCGGAGACGTCCACGCCGGTCACCCAGTAGCCGCAGCGCGCCAGGAACTCGCTGAGCCAGCCGGGCCCGCAGCCGACGTCGAGCACCTGCGCGCGGATCCCCAGATCGAGCCGCTCGACGATGTGCGCGAAGGTGCGGAGGCACTCACGAAGCTCGTAACCGGGTGCGGCGCTGAACGGTTTCGTCCGGAGCCAGAGCTCACCGCCGTGCCCGACCCGCTCGACGTACCGCCGGTGACCTTCGTCGTAGTCCTGTCCCAGGCTCGGCAGCCGTCCTCCCTGCTCGCGCCGCCTTAACGACCACCTCACAGGTAGGTACCTACACTTTCGGCCTCGTGAGTCTCTACGCCGACGTCGTCCGCTATCCGGACCTGTTTCTGAGCATCTTCCAGCGCGAGCTGTACGGAAAGTACCGCGGCTCCGTCCTCGGGCTCTTCTGGACGCTCGTCAACCCGCTGGTGCTGATGGGGGTCTACACGCTCGTCTTCTCGGTGCTCCTGAAGGCGTTTCAGATCGAGCACTATCCCCTCTTCGTCCTCTCGGGCCTCGTCACGTGGGTCTTCTTCCAGTCAGCGGTGCAGATGTCGTGCTCGAGCCTGTTCGCGCAGCCGACGCTGGTGAAGCAGATCAAGTTTCCGCGCCACATTCTGCCGCTGGCGGTCGTGGCGACCAACATCGTGACACTGGTCGCCATGCTGGCCGTCGTCGTGTTCTTCAACCTCATCTTCATTCCGGAGACGAGGACGACGTTCTGGGTTGCGATCCCGCTGCTCGTCCCGCTGATCGCGCTGGCAAGCGGACTCGGCGTCGTCTTCGGATACCTGACCGTCGTGTACCGGGACATCGAGCACCTGATGACCACGGTCTTCCTTCCTTGGTTCTTCATCACGCCGATCTTCTTCACGCTCGACCAGCTGCCCGGCCTCGAGGGGAACGAGCGGATCGCGGACTCCTCTACTACGTGAACTTCGTCGCCCCGTTCGTCGAGGTGATCCGGGATCCCGCTCTTCTTCGGTGAGTGGCCCCGAGTTGGCGATGTCGTCTACATGGTGGTTGCCGGTCTCGCGGCGCTCGCGCTCGGCGTCGTCGCGGCGCGGCGGATCGACGATCAGGTCGCGGCGTCGCTCTAGAGTCCTGCGATGAAACCGGGAAAGATCGTCGCGGAGAACGTCAGCCGTCGCTTTCGCGTCTATCCGCAGCGGCACGTCACGCTGAAGGAGGCGATCGTGCGCCGGCGGCACCTGCGGCCAGTCGAGGTGTGGGCGCTGCGCGGCGTCTCGTTCGAGATCGACCCCGGCGAGTCCGTCGGGTTCATGGGTCGGAACGGCTCCGGCAAGACGACCCTGCTGCGCGTTCTCGCCGGCGTCTTCAAGCCGACGGACGGGCAGCTCGCGGTTGCCGGCCGCGTCGGCTCGCTGCTGGAGCTCGGGGCCGGCTTCCACCACGACTTCACCGGGCGCGACAACATCTACCTCAGCGCGTCGATCTACGGCCTGCGGAAGCGCGACGTCGACCGCCGGTTCGACGAGATCGTCGAGTTCAGCGAGCTCGAGCGCTTCATCGACCTGCCGGTCCGG
Organism: uncultured Actinomycetes bacterium; assembly: GCA_963847235.1. Taxonomy (GTDB): domain Bacteria; phylum Actinomycetota; class Thermoleophilia; order Gaiellales; family Gaiellaceae; genus JACDAN01. The sequence continues at coordinate 338,399 of CAWJYU010000014.1, forward strand.
ACGTACTCGGCCGGCATGTACATGCGCCTCGGCTTCTCGATCGCCGTCAACGTCGACGCGGACATCCTGCTGCTCGACGAGGTGTTCGCCGTCGGTGACGAGGCCTTCCAGCGGAAGTGCGTCAACCGGATCCTCGATTTCAGGCGCCAGGGCAAGACGATCGCATTCGTCTCGCACTCGGGCCCGGCGGTCGAGCGCATGTGCGATCGCGCGTTGCTCCTCAGCCAGGGCGTCGTCGAGTACGACGGGGAGACCGGCGAGGCGATCCGCCGCTATCAGGAGCTGCTTGCCGGCGAGGAGGCTCCGGCCGAGCGGGCGGCGGGGCTGAGCGAGTGGGGGACGGGAGAGGCTCGCGTGACCGACGTTCGCCTGGAGAACGAGGCCGGCGAGGTCACCGACGACTTCAGGCCCGGCGACTACGTCACGCTTCGGATGCAGGTTCAGAGCCGGCGCGAGCATCCAGCCGCCGCTCCTGGCGATCGAGCTCCGGGACGTGACGGGTGCGCTGCTCAGTCGCGCCGAGCGAGATCTGGGCGAGCTCGGCTGGGAGACGGGCGGCGAGGAGGCCGAAGTGCGCTTCGACATCCAGCGGCTTCCGCTCGTGGAGGGGCGCTTCCAGTTCAGCCTCTCGCTGACCGATAGCGCCCATGACCGCCGATACCACCGGCTCGAGAAGGCGGCCGAGTTCTCGGTCATCCCGCAGGGGGAGGCCCACGGCTTCGTGCTGTTCGAGGGCGATTGGTCGCTCGATTACGCCTCGCCGGCGGTCCGGACGCCGTCGGGCGCACCGGAGGCCTGAGCCCGCCGGATGATCATCACGTGACCGCGAAGCGCCAGCGCGCCTAGCAGCATGACCGGGACGAACGTCAGAACGTGGATCACCACGGCTGCCGCAAGCGCCTGCGCTTCGCTGACGCCGTACGGCTCGAGCGCGACGATCGTCGCCGCCTCGAAGATCCCGACGGACGCCGGCAAGGCGGGGAGGAGGAGCGAGAAGGTCGTCGCGACGGCGACGAGGATCCCGGCCTCGAGGCCGAGCTCGAGGCCGACGCCGCGCAGGGCGAGCGTGTAGGAAAGCGCCACCGCGAGCCATACGAGCAGGGCGAGCGAGAAGGAGGCGAGCGCAAGCCGGGTCGTCCGCAGGCCGGCGAGCCCGCGCACGATGCCCTTGGCAACGAACTCGGTCCGCGCCCGGCTGAAACCGGGCAGGCGCGCCAGCGGACGGAGCAGGAAGCTGAGCGGGCGAGTGCCGAAGCGCGCCAGGGCCCACAAGGTGACGACGAGCCCGGCGACGAGGACGGCAAGGAGCAGCGTGGCGCCGCGGAGCCAGCTGACCGGCGGGGCGAACGGAACCGCGGCGAAGAGAAGGAGCAGGAGCGCGACCAAGTCCTGCAGCCGCTCGGTGACGATGGTGCCGAGCGCCACAGAGCGCGGCGTCCGGACCTCCCGGTGGAGGACGACCACTCGCGCAATCTCGCCGAGGCGGAGGACGGGCAGGAGGCTCGTCAGGAAGTCCCCGATGAGGATCGCCCTCACGAGGGCTCCGATCGGCGGGCGCGTGCCAGGGTCGAAGAGCAACCACCAGCGCATGACGCGGACGACGTAAGCGGCGGCGAAGACGGCGAACGATCCCACGAACCACACCGGGTCGCCGTCGGCGAGCGCGTCGAGGAACGCGTCGAAGTCGATGTCCCGCAGCGCGAAGTACGTGAGGACGATGGAGAGGGCGAAGCCGGCGAGCAGGAGAACGGGGCGCAGCCGCGAGAGCACGATGCCGTACGCTACGGCGTCGCCCGGGGAGGACGATGACGCTCCGTACAGATGCCCCATCACGCCCGTCCGTCGGGGGCCCGATGCAGCCCGTCGTCCGCGTCGAGCGGCCTGTCCGCCGCGACGTGGTCGTTGGGGTGCTTGTGGCTGTCGCCGCCCTCGTCCTCGCCTGTCTCGCGCTGAAGGTTTGGCGGGGCGAGGTCGGCATCCCGTTCTCGTACCGGGAGGAGGCGCAGTACTACCTCATGCTCGCCAAGTCGATCGAGGATCACGGCGGGTACCTCGAGAACCCGAATCTCGGTGCGCCGTTCGGCCAGGAGCTTCAGGACTTCGCCGTGGGAACCGACCGGCTGAACCTCGACTTGCTTCGGCTGCTGCTCCTTTTCGGAAGCCCGGCAGCGGCCGTCAACGTCTTCTACCTGCTGACCTTTCCGCTGGCGGCTGCCGCCGCCTATCTCGTGTTTCGCCTGCTCGACGTCTCGAGGGCCGGTGGGGTGGTCGCCGCGCTGCTCTTCGCGCTCGCGCCGTACCACTTCGAGCGGGGCGAGGGCAACCTGTTCCTGACCGCGTACTGGGTCGTCCCGCTCGGCGCCTACCTCGTCCTGGCGACTCTCGGCGGCATCCCATTGTTTCGGCGTCGGGAGGGCGCGAGCGGCTGGCGGGCATACGCGTCCTTGTGGACGCTGATGACGATCGCGTTCTGCGTCGCAGTTGCGTCGACCGGCATCTACTACGCGGTGTTCACGCTGCTGCTCCTTGCGGGCGCGACGTTGATCGCGTTCGTCGCGAGGCTCGGTCGGGCTGCGGTCGCCGGCGGCGCAATCTGCCTGGCTCTGATCCTCGCCGGAGTGCTCGTGCACCTTGCACCGAGCATCTCCTACCGCTTGGCGAACGGCCCGAACGCGGCAGCCGAGCGGCACCCACGCGAGTCGGAGCTGTACGCGCTGAAGCTGAGCAACCTGCTGTTTCCGATCGATCTCCACCGGATCGAGTCGCTGGCGCGCTTCACGGACGAGTACAAGGCAGCAAGCCCGATTCGCTCGGAGCCGATGGGTCTCGGACCGGTGGCGGCCGCGGGCTTCGTGGCGTTGCTGCTCGTCGCCCTCGCCGGTCTCGTCGGCGCCAGAGCAGGCCCGCCGGTTCTCCGCCACGCAGCCGCGGCCGCGCTGCTTGCCTTTCTGATCGGGACGGTCGGCGGGCTCTCGACGGTCATCGCCGAGCTCGTCACGCCGCAGATCCGTGGCTGGAACCGCATCTCGATCTTCATCGCGTTCTTCGCGTTCATCGCCGTTGCGGTGGGGCTCGGCGCCCTGGGTCGCTGGTTGGGGCCGCAGCCGCTCCGGCGTGCGGTGTTCGCCGCGGCGCTTGGAGCGGTGCTTGTCTTCGGGCTCTACAACCAGATCACGTACGTCCACGTGCCGCCCTACGAGCTCGCGAGCTCGTTCGCCGACGACCGGAGGTTCGTCACGGAGATCGACCGGCGACTCCCCGAGGGAGCAGCTGTGTTTCAGCTGCCGCACCTCCCGTTCCCGGAAGGCGGCAAGTCCGTCGATGTCTTCGAGAACGACCTCTTGCGGGGCTACCTCCACTCGGACGACCTCCGTTGGAGCTTCGGAGCGACTAAAGGCCGCCCTGAGGAGTGGGTCGACGACCTGGCCGGCATGCCTACGCCGACGGTGCTCGATGCCGCTGCGGTCGCCGGGTTCGCCGGCCTCTACGTTGACCGCGCCGGCTACCAGGATCAGGGGCGCGCGCTCGAGAGCGACGCGCGCAGCCGGGTGCGTGCGGAGCCGCTCGTCAGCGGCTCGGGCCGGCTCTCTTTCTTCGATCTCCGAGGTTACGCCGTGCGCCTCCAGGCGGAGCACTCGCCAGAGGAGCTCGCCGCGTTCAAGCAGGCTGTGCTCGAGCCGTTCAGTTTCGAGGAGAGCGGGTTTCTGCCGCTGGAACGCCGTCAGGGACTGTGGTTCGCCTGGGCAGATGCCCCGAATGCCGAGCTGCGGATCGTCAACCCCTCGGACACTCAGAGAACTGCCCTTTTCGGGGCGCTGCTCGATCGGGACGGCGGTCCTCCTGCCGAGGTCGTCGTCACCTTCCCCGGTACCGCGCCGGCCCCCTACAGGACGCCAGCGCCGCTCCAGCGGCAGCTGACCCTCCCGCCTGGTGAGACGGTCATCCGCTTTGCGACGACCGCGCCCGAGGTTCCCGCGAGTGCCGCGAACAGAAACCGCCCGCACTACTTTCGGCTGACGAGGATGCGAGTCACCGACTCGGCGTTCGGCCCCTTCCTCCCCGGCTAGAGAGCGGCGACGACCCGCTCCTGCTCCGCCTCCGTGAGGTGGGCGTAGCAGGGGAGCGACAGCACCTCGCGGGCCGCGGCGGTGCTTGCCACGAGTGGGTCTCCGTGGCCGGCGCCCGCGAAGGCCGGCTGATCGCTGATCGCCCACGGATAGTGGACGCCGGTCTCGATGCCGGCGTCCGCGAGCTTGGAGCGGAGATCGTCTCGCCGCCCGCTGCGCACGACGTAGAGGTGATGGACGCCGTCTGGGCTCGGCCGTCCCAGCTCTTCGTCGTAGGCCGCAGCGATCTCAGCGCGGCGGCGGTTGTCGTCCTCCAGTCGCCGAAGCCGGATGCGGAGGAGCGCCGCCTGAAGCTCGTCCAGTCGGGAGTTTGTCCCCGGCCGGCGGGCGAAGTAGCGCGGCTCCTCCCCGTACGAGCGAAGCTCGCGAACCGTTTCGGCAAGCCCCGGGTCCGAGGTGACAACCGCACCGCCGTCGCCGAACGCCCCGAGGTTCTTCGTCGGGTAGAAGGAGAAGCAGCCGGCGATGCCGATCGATCCCGCCGGACGTCCGTCGATCACGAGTCCGTGCGCCTGCGCGGCATCCTCGACGAGCGGCACTCCGATCGAAAGCAGCTCGTCGACCGGCGCCGGGCGGCCGTAGAGGTGGACGGCAACCACGGCCGCTGTCTGGTGCGTCATTGCGTCGGCAGCCCGCGCCGCATCGATCGTGAGCGTCTCGGCGTTGACGTCCACGAGGACGGGCCGGAGGCCGGCCCGAATGATCGCCGTCGGCGTCGCGGGCGACGTGAGGTCCGGACAGAGCACCTCGGCTCCGGCCGGCAGCTCCAGCGCCCGCAGCGCGAGCTCGAGTGCGTCGGTGCCGGAGGCCACGCCAATCGCCGCCTCCGTCTCGGTCAATTCCGCGAGCTCCCGCTCGAACGCCTCGACCTCCGGGCCGAGCACGATCCGGGCGGAGCCCATGACCCGGCGGAACGCCTCGTCCAGGTCGTCCCGCTGCGCCTCGTACGCCCTCCGCGGGTCGAAGAACCGGACGTTCACCAGTACTGCCCGCGGTGCTCGCGGTAGTACTCGACCATCCGAGCGAGGCCTTCCCGCAGCCCGACGTGCGGCTCCCAGCCCAGCAGGCCGCGGATCTTCCCGTAGTTCGCGAAGACGCTGCCGATGTCGATTCCGGCGCGGTCGGCCGGAAACGGCCGATCAGAGAGCGAGCCCGAGCCCGCGACCTCAACCAGCGTCTCGGCGAATTGCTTGATCGTCAGCGGCTCGGGATGGCCGAGGTTGAACGCCTCTCCGACCGCCGCCTCCCGTACGCCGGCTCTGAGAAATGCGTCGACGACGTCGTCGACCTCGTTGAAGTCGCGCAGCGAATCGCCGCCGCCGTAGAGCTCGATGTCCTCGCCGTCGATCGCCCGCCGCACGAACCAGGACACGAAGCCCTGGCGGGGATGGCGCATCTGCATCCGCGGCCCGTACGTGTTCGTCAGCCGCAGCGAGCAGGTCGGGAGCCCGTGCACCTGGTGGTAGAGCAGCGTCGCGGCTTCGGCCGCCGTCTTGTTGATCCCGTTGACGTCGATCGCCTCCAGCGGGTGGTGCTCGTCCACCGGGAGATAGCGCGGGCGCCCGTACTGCTGTCGCGAGCCCGCGTAGACGACTCGCGCCTGCGACCCCCGCCGTCGGAGCGCCTCGAGCACTGCGAGCTGCGTCCGGTAGTTGAGCTCCAGGTCGAGGAGCGGGTCGGCCATCGAGTCCACGTGACTCACGTTGCCGGCAATGGAGAAGACGACGTCCTGGGCCTCGACGAGCTCGTCGGCGGCATCGCGAACGTCCTCCGTCTGAACCGTGAGCCGGCCCTCGACGGGCGCGATGTTGAAGCGGTTGCCTCCGAGCTCCGGCACCAGGCTGTCGGCTACGGTCACCTCCGCGCCGAGCTCGACGAGCCGGATCGCGAGATTCGAGCCGATGAAGCCGAGCCCGCCCGTCACGAGCACGCGGCGGCCGGCGTAGTCGCCTCTCATTGCGCCGAGTGACGGCCGAGGCGCCAGCGGGCCATGTTGACGAGAAACTCCCAGACCGTTCCGAGCCCGACATTGGAGCCACCGGCGCGCCGCGGGTGAAAGCGCACCGGCACCTCCACGACGCGAAGGCCCAGCTCCTTCGCCTTGAGCAGGATCTCGGCATCCGTGAACCAGTCATCGGTCCGCAGGTCGAGCCGCTCGTGGGCCGCGCGGGTGAAGCCCTTAGGCTGGCCGTTCACGTCCCACAGGCCCCGGGTCCAGAACAGGAGTCGGAAGAGGACGTTGAAGCCGAGCGAAGTCAGCGTTCGGACTGAGCCGTCCTCGCGGAGGTAGCGTCGCCCCTTGGCCACGTCCGCACCGGTCTCCTTCAGGCGCCGGTAAACGTCCAGTGCGGCCGCCGCGGGCACCTGGCCGTCGCCGTCCAGGTAGACGAGATAGTCGCCGCGCGCCGCGTCCAGTCCGGAGCGGAGGTCCCAGCCCATCGCTCCTTCCTTCGGCCTTGCCACGACGACGACGTCGGAGTGCTCGGCGGCGAAGCTCTCGGCGTGTTGCGGTGTGAGGTCCCCCGATCCGTTCCAGTAGTTCGCCACCAGCACCAGCTCATGGGGGACTTCCGAGGCACGAAGCTCTGCCGCGAGCGGCTCGACGACGAGTCGAAGGCCTTCCTGCGCGCGGTAGCAGAGGACGACGACCGACAGCTCGGGGGCGCTGCGCATCGCAGGCGTGACTCTACGGTCGACAACGGCCTGCGAGGTAGTACTGGGCGCCGAGCGGCAACCGGCGCATGGCTCGCTCGACGGCGAGGACGCGTCGGCGCCGCGACGGGAAGAGCAGGAGATAGCCGCGATCGACAGGCGATAGGCCGCTCTCCCGGAAGAGGCATTCGGCCTCGGCCATCCGGAGCATCCGCGCGTCCTCTCCGAACTCGCAGCGGCGCACGACGAGCCGGGTCAGCGGGTTGAGCGGGTTGTGCTCGAAGACCACGACGAGCCCGCCGTGGCGCGTGACGCGCGCCAGCTCGGCCACGAAGCGCGGGCGCTCCGCCGGAGGGAGTACCTGCACGACGCAGACCGCGAACGCGAGGTCAAACTTGCCGTCCGGGAACGGAAGGCGGTCGCGCTCGGCGAGCTCGTAGCGGACACCGGGATTGGCGCGCGCGGCTGTCTCGAGCACGCCGGGCGAGACGTCCGTGCCGATGAGCGTCGCGAACCGCCCAGCGAGGTGGCTGTCGGTGAGCCCGATGCCGCAGCCGGCGTCGAGCGCGACGAGCTCCGCGGGATCGCCTAGGTGCAGAGCAGCTAGCCGAACGAGCTCGTCGGCCTTCGCGCGGGTGAAGAAGTCGTGGTCGGCGCCCGAGAACGACACCGCCTCGTCGAGCTCGTCGGTGTACCGGTCTCGGAACTGGTCGTAGTCGGTCAAGCGCTGTACGTGAACGGCAGGTCGTCGACCAGCTCGCGGAACCGCGGGGCGTTCTCGTCCCGCTCGGAGGCAGTGAGCTCGATGTCCGGCCACTCGATCCCGACCTCGGGATCGTCGTACCTGAAGCCCGCTTCCGCTGAGGGGTCGTAGTAGGTCGAGACCAGGTACACGAGGTCGGCCACGTCGCTCAGGACGCAGAACCCGTGGGCGAACCCGTCCGGCACATACAGCTGGTGGTTCTCGTCGTCGTCGAGCTGCACCGCCTCCCACTCGCCGAACGTCGGCGAGCCCCGGCGGAGATCGACGACGGCGTCGAACACGGCGCCTCGCGCGCAGCGCACGAGCTTCGCCTGGCCCGGCTGGAAGTGCATCCCGCGCACGATCCCCTGCCTCGAGCGCGAGTGGTTGTGCTGCACGAACTCCTCGGAGATGCCCGCTTCGCGGAGGCCATCCTGCCGGTAGGACTCGAGGAAGAACCCGCGCTTGTCGCCGTGAACTGTGGGGGCGAGCAGGATCGGCCCCTCCAGGCGTGTCTCGAGGCGCTGCACGCGCGGGATCGTACTCAGAGGCACAGCACCCCGATGCCCACGCCAGCGCGCCACCAGCGACCGGAATGGCCGGCGCGGCGACCCACGTCGTCGATGGCGCACGATCCGACGCCTGACCGATCAGCGTAAGCCTTTTTGGGGTCGCACAGGCCGGATCAGCGTGCGATGGACAAATGTGAGCACTGGTGTACGAACGGGGTTATGATCGCTTGCAGTTAGGGGAAGGTCCGCTGCGGCCAGTGATCGACAGGGACCGGGGGTAGGAACGCTGAGGCTCGCGAGCCAAGCGGCAGGCAAACGAACCGCCCGTGCGGAGTACGCGGCCCGCTCGTGATCTCGCTTACGACGCTGGTTCTCGCGATTGCCGCATCGGCAGTGCTCTCGGCGGCCGTCCGTCGTCTGCCCCTGCCGGCAGCGGTCCCGCTTCCGGATCGCTGGCATCGCACGGTGACGCCGGTCACGGGCGGCATCGCCCTCTTCGGCGCGTTCGCGGCGGTGCTGATCCCGTCGTTCGCTTCGGGCGCCGTGAGTGATCGCTACCTCCCGCTCGTGCTCGGCGCCGGTGCCGCCTTTGCACTGGGGCTGTGGGACGACACGAGCTCGATCGACGCGCGCACGAAGTTCGCGGGGCAGGTTGGCATCGCGCTTTTTGCCGCCGCCGCCGGTCTTCAGCCGGATTGGCTGCCGGCCTGGGCGGGGATCCCTCTCGCGTGCCTGATTCTGGTCGGGAGCATGAACAGCTTCAACCTCTTGGACAACATGGACGGCTTGGCGGCAGGGACCGCCGCGATTGCCGCGATCGGCCTCGCACTCGTCGGTGGTCTTGTCCCGGGATCCGGGTCGTCCGTGGTTGCCGCCGCGCTGGCCGGGGCCTGCTTGGGATTCCTGCCCTTCAACTACCGGCCGCACCGCCCCGCGGCGCTCTTCATGGGTGACTCCGGTTCCCACATGCTCGGGTTCACGCTCGGCGGCCTGGCACTCCTCGCCAGTCCGGGGGGAGCCGGTGGGGCAGCGGCCGCCATCGCCGCGCCCCTCCTGATCCTCGCCTTGCCGGTGCTGGACACGGGCCTGGTCATGCTCGTTCGCTTCGCCGAAGGCCGCCCGCTGTGGCAAGGCGGACGGGATCACTCCTCGCACCGGCTCGTCTATCACGGCATCGGAGAGCGCCGCGCCGTCGCGCTCCTGCTCGGGATCGCGGCCAATTGCACGATGGCGGCGATCGCGCTCGTGATCCTGCAAGACATCCTGCTGACCGTGGTGGTCGCTGGCGCGACGCTGGCGGCGCTGACCGCGTTTGCGTCTCAGCTCGTCGTGATCACCGAACACGGCGTTGGCCGAACGGTTGCGCTCGTCCCGGCCCCGATCGAGCGCGTGGAGGCACGCGATGCGGAAGTGGGCTAGCGCCGCCGCCGTTTTCGCAGCGCTCGCTGTTGTGGCCACCGCGCTTGCGAGCACGCCGCCGAAGATCTACAGCGACTTCGCCCAGGACGGCGTGCTGAGCTGCGGGTATTCCTCTTCGGCTCTGAAGAGGACCTTGAGCGATGCCTCGATCCACCAGTACGGCGATCCGCTGACCTTCATGGGACTCAGGCTCGCGATCCGGAAGCAGCTTGCCGGTGGGTGTCGACGCGAAGAGCCGACGCGAGTCTCCCAGGGGGTCCCCGCAGGCGGCGGTGCTACTCCGCCGGCGCCGCAAACGGCGCCGAGCCCGCCGAAGTCCTCGGACGGACAAACCGAGAAGGCGGGAGACAAGCAAGGTTCGTCCGAGCCCGGACACGGGCCAGGCGGCAGGCGTTGTACCGACGGTCGGGTCGCAGGACGGCCAGGACGGGAGGATGGTGCTCCTCGGCGTCGTTCTCCTGCTTCTGACCCTCGGAAGCGGCGGCTGGGCCGCCAAGCGCGCGTTTCGCGACTAGAAAATGGCTGTCGTCGACCACCCGTCGACCCTTCGTGCGGTGCCGGTGGGCGGCCGTCTCGTTGCCGCGGCCGCGTTTGCTCTGCCGCCGGTGATGCTCCTCGCCGTCGGGTTCGGACTTGCGGTACGCGGGGGCGGTGTCGCGCCCGAGCAGTGGCAGCCCGCGGCGGTCGGGCTCGTTGCTTCGCTCTTCGTGCTTTCGGTGGTCGGTGCGATTCCGCAGGTTCAACGCGCAGCCCTGCCCGCGCTGTTCGCCCTCGGCGGCTTGCTCGTGTGGAGCGCAGCGTCGATGACGTGGACCGTGTCGCGAGAGGCGACGTTCGAGCACCTCATCCGCCTCGCCCTGCTCGCGGGGGCCGCCGTCGTCGGCGCCGCCTACGGCGCGCGGCCGCGCGCAGCCCTATCGCTTGCCGCGGGACTGGCGCTGTTCGGCGCGATTGCGGCAGGCACGATCGAGGCGATGCTCCTCGCCGGGAGCACCGAGGCGTTCGTCGGCTCACGCCTCTCCTGGCCGATCAACTATGCGAACGCCGTCGCGGCACTCGTCTGGCTGCCGCTGCCTGCGCTCGTCGCGTTCGCCGCGGCCCAGCCGCTCCGGCCGTTCATGAGGGGAGGACTGGCCTTCTTCGCCGCGCTCTCGCTCGCCGTCGGTCTGACCACGCAGAGCAGGGGCGCGGCCATCGCCCTCGCCGGAGCACTGCTCGTCTCAGTCGTGATCGCGAGTGACCGGAGCCGGTTCAGCCTGACGCTCATCGCGATCATGGCTCCCGCTCTCGCGTTGGCACCGCGCATGGTCGGAGGCGATGCGGAGTCGTCCGCGGACGTCGTGCGCGAGCGCGGACAGGCAGCACTCATCGCCGCAGTCGTGGCCGGCGTTCTCGTCTGCGTTCTTTCGATGCTCGATCGCCGGCGTCGCTTCCCGTTCGGAGGCCGGGAAGGCGTTGTAGCGATTGGGATCTGGGCCCTGGCCCTCGCGCTCGCGGCCGGTGCATTCGCTGCAACGAGCGGGCGGCCCGACGAGTGGGCGTCGGCGCGGTGGGACGAGTTCACGAACGTCGGCTCAGCCACCTCGGTGCCGGCCGCGGACGCAACGCACTTCGGAACCGGCGTCTCAAACCGCTACGACTACTGGCGCGTCGCGTGGAGAGCGTTCGAAGCCGACCCGATCCAGGGCGTGGGAGCCGGGGCGTTCAGCGTCCCCTGGTTCCGCTCGCGGTCGATCGACGAGAACGTGACAGACGCCCACTCGTGGCAGGCAGGCGCGCTGGCCGAAACCGGCGTTGTCGGGTTGGCGCTCATGGCTGCAGTCCTACTCATCCCGCTCGTCCGACTCCGCCGCGCGCGCGTCAGCTCGGGAGCGTGGCCTATCGCAGCAGTCGCGTTGGGCGGCGCCGGAACCTATTTCGTGCTCCACGCCTCGCTCGACTGGCTGTTCCGGATACCGGCGATCGCGATCCCTGGTTTCGTGGTTCTCGGCGCGCTCGCAACCGGAGGTGGAGAGCCGGGCGAGCCGATCTTCGCCGGCCGAACCCAGCGAGCAGCTCTGGCGGGAGCCTCGATCGTCGTCGTCGTCCTCGCGACTGCCGCCTACCTGTCGACCGCCGCCGTCGCGCGGGGCGAGAGAGAGTCCGCGACCTCGACGCAAGCGGCGCTGGCCGAGCTTGAGGACGCAAGCCGGCTGAATCCCTTCGCCACCGAGCCCTTGCTGATCCGATCCACGGTGCAGCAGCTCGATGGGCGGTCGAGAGCGGCACTCGGGACAGCGAACGAAGCTACTGAGCGGGCGCCTCAAAACTGGGCAGCGTGGCTGGTCCTTGCTGACCTTCGGCGCCTCACCGGGGATCCCGGCGGGAGCAGGGCGGCGCTCGACCGAGCCAGGAAACTCAATCCGCGGGCACCACAGCTCGCCCCGCGCTGAGGATCTGCGCGTGCCGATGCGTGAGCCAGCCAACAACGGGACGATCCGTGTTCTGCGCGTGATTGCCCGCTTGAACGTCGGAGGCCCATCGATTCAAGCCCTGACGCTCACACGGTTCTTACCGGATCGCGGCTATCAGGCGCGCCTCATACGCGGGCGCGAGGGTTCACGCGAGGGCTCGATGGACTCGCTCGCGGAGGAGCTCGGTGTGGTTCCGGTCGACTTACCGACCCTGAAGCGGAGGATCGGCATCGGCGATCTCGTGTCGCTCGCGTTCCTCGTCCAGCAGATTCGCAGGTGGCGGCCCCACATCCTCCACACACATGCTGCCAAGGCGGGAGCGCTCGGGCGCATGGCGGCTCTTCTCGCGTTGCGGCGCCGCCCTCCGGTAATCGTCCACACCTTTCACGGCCACGTGTTGACCGGCTACTTCCACCCGCTGATCTCCGCCGCCTTCACGGCGATTGAGCGGCTACTGGCGCGCTACACGACCTGCCTGATTGCGGTATCGGACGAGGTCCGTTCCGATCTCGTCCGGCTCGGTGTGGCGCCTCCCGAGCGGATCGTCGTGCTCCCCCTCGGCTTTGATTTCTCCCGGTTCGACGCAACGGTTGAGGAGCGCCGCGCAAGACGCGAGGCGCTTCGGAGCGAGCTTGGAATCCCGCTGGACGCGCGGCTGGTCACTATCGTGGCGCGGCTGGAGCCGATCAAGCGCATTGATCGCTTTCTTCGCGTGGCGAACAGGATGGACGCCTCGTCAGAGACGTGGTTCCTGGTAGTCGGCGACGGGGCGCTGAGAGAAGAGCTTCAGGAGTCACCCGAGGCGGCGCGGCTCCGGGACCGCCTCTTGTGGGCGGGCTTGCGTAACGACATGCCGGACGTCTACTTCGCGACCGATGTTCTGGTGGTGACATCCGACAATGAGGGAACGAACGTCAGCGCGATCGAAGCACAGGCCGCCGGCCTCCCCGTGGTCTCGACGCGTGTCGGCGGCATGCCGAGTGTCGTGGCCGCAGACACGGGGCTGCTCGTCGAGCCGGATGACGAAGAGGCATTCGCACGTGCGCTCGAGCAGGTTTTGCTCGAACCAGATCTCGGGAATGGTCTTGGCCGAAATGCAATGGAGCGGATGCGGTCCGAGTTCAGCCTCGCTCGCCTGGTTGACGACATCGATTCTCTGTATCGACGTCTCGTAAGCGATGCTCCCAAGTCCAAGCCAAGGCTGACCCACGCCGCGGTGTGCTCCGATACCAGCAACGCTCGGCAAGTGCCATAGAGACCGTCCAAGTAGCCGGGGACACGTTTCTGCCGCTGCGGATCATGCGATGCATCGAATGCCACGGCGCGCTTGAACCTGCGCAAGGCAACTCCATTCGGTGCGACGCGTGCAGCCGCGAGTACCCGATAGTGGCGGGATCGCCGCTCATGCTCAGCCGAGAACCAGCACAAGCCTCAGATGTCGAAACGGAGTTGCGCCGCCTTACCGGCGAGAGCTTTGCGTACGAGTGGGAACACTTTGGCGAGCTGCGTCCCGAGTGGGAACGGAACTTCCGCGAATACTTGCGCCCGCATGATCCCGAGACGCTGCGGGGTCGGCTCGTGCTCGACGTCGGTGCGGGTTCCGGTCGGCACAGCTTCGAAGCGCATCGACATGGGGCCAGAGTCGTCGCTGTCGACGTCGGAGACGCTATCCACGTCGCGCGGCGAAATCTTCCCGCCGATGTCGTGACGGTCCAGGCCGACGCCGAGGAGTTGCCGTTCCATGACGCCGCCTTTGACCTCGTCATGGCAATCGGTGTCCTCCACCATCTTTCGGCCCCTCGGCGCGCTCTGAGCTCCCTAGCGCGACTCGTGCGTCCCGGCGGTTACATCCACATCTACGTCTATTGGATTCCGTCAAGCGGTTGGCACCGGTCGCTTCTCCGGCTTGTCACGGCTGCTCGGCGAGTGACGACCCGAATGCCTCGGCCGCTGTTGCGTGGGCTTTCCTACCCGATCGCCGCCGGATTGTTCGCCATGTTCGTCCTCCCGCACCGCGTTACTCGCCGAGTGCCCAGCTTCGAGCGACTCGCCAGCAGTCTTCCGCTTAAGGCGTATGCGGACTATCCGTTCGGCGTCTGCGTCAACGACCAGTTCGACAGGTTCTCAGCACCCATTGAATGGCGTTTCACAGCGGATGAGGTGGAGGCGATGCTCGATGACGCGGGCTTTGTTGACATCCTCGTTCTCGAAAACCATGGCTGGATTGGCAGCGCTCGCTCGCCCAAGGTCTAGGGGCAATGCGCGTGGTGAGGAACCAACTGAGGCCGGGTACACGTCTGGCTGCGATCGGAATGCTCGTAGCGGCCTTTGCTGCGTTCGGGATCGCAGGGTGCGGAGACGACGCTCCGCCCTCCGAGTCGACGGAAGCCACAAACGCGGCCCTTCTCCGAGCCGCGGACACCGCCGACCGCTTATCCACAGGCGCTGGATACCCATTTCCTACCTCGCTTGCCAGCCAACTACATCTACGGGATCCGGAAACGGTCTACGAGCCGCTGTCGTCTCCTGCCGACGTCCCTTCATGGGAGTCGATCGGTGTCTATGCGACGGCTTCGACTTTGTGGCTGCGGAAGCGGGCGTCCGGCGGACTGGTCGCACAGCTCCGCCGAGTAAATCGCGGTTCGAGTCGCGGAACCTACGGGCCGGCGACAACCGCTCCGTCGGGTCTCGCCAATGGCGACTTTGTGACGCCCGTTGACGAGACGTGGACGATTCACATGAGCCGGATTGCGCGCGTCGAGCGAGACCGCATGGTTTCTGCCTCGACGCCTGGATCTCTCCGGATCGACGGTACTGGCAGACGCGACGTCGACCCGACTCTCGTGTACCAGCCGGTGCAACCACTGGCCTCACGTTCCGTCGGAACGGTCTACACGATCAACCTTGTCGCGCGTACTCATGAGCTCCGTCGGCCACTCGCGGTTGAGATCAAGCTGGAGTATCGAGACGGTTCTTACGAGTTCTTCGTCGCCGCTCCGCAGGGCAGACGGGCCGCGGAGGGAGTGCCAGCAGGCTCGCGGCCAGACTGGGTTCCCCTAGAAAGCCGTGCAGTTGCTCGGAAGCCTGTCAGGGCGCTAACGATCTACGCAGTCGATACCGGCGTGACTGCCCTACATGGTACGGCGTGGATAGATGACGTCACGCTCACGGTTGTCGAGCGATGACAATGCGACAGCCCACGATCGCGAACGGCCTCCGCACGTGAAACATAGCGGGCGCGGATCTCGCGATCCGCGGCGCCGCATTGGTCTAAGCGTCGGCCAGCTGCTGACTGGTGAGTTTGTCAACAAAGCGCTTCGCTTCGCTGCACTCGTTGTGCTCGCAAGGGCGCTGTCGCCTAGCGATTTCGGAATCGTCAATGTCGGCATCGCTATCTCTGGCGTAGCGCTCGTAGCCAGTTCATTAGGCCTGCCTGATCTCGGTGCGCGCGACGTCGCTGTTGCGCCTGGGCGAGCAGCGTGGCTGGCAGGTCACATAGCGGTGGCCCGAGTAATCGTTCTCGGAGCGCTAAGCGCGACCGGCATCCTGATCGCGACGGCTACTTGGCCCGGTCATACACCGCTACTCATCATGGCTGCGCTGATGGCGATCTTCATGGCCGTCTCGGGTGACTGGCTTGCTCGCGGGCTGGAGCGAATGTCTATTGTCGCCGCGGCCAACGCGGCTGGAGGGTTGGCCATGCTCGTTGGCGCTCTCGTCGTGGCTGAGCGGTCGGATACGGCGACGGCGGCACTCGGCGCCTTCGCACTGGCGGAATGTGTTGTCGCGATAGTGCTGTGGACGAGTCTCGGCCTGTTCAGGAATGTCGAGTTCGGCATCCGCGGGATGACGTCGATGCTTCGTCGGGCGCGACCGCTGGCAATCTCATCTCTCGCGATCTACAGCTATTACGCAAACATCGACACAATCGTCCTTGCGGCGACCCACTCGAGCCGCGAAGCCGGCTTGTACAGCGCTCCATATCGGCTCTTCTTGGTACTCAATCTCGTCGGTGTCTTCGTGGCATATTCGATGTTGCCGACACTCGCCCGCCTGGCAAACGCACGCGAGCAAGTCCATGCTGACAGCCTTGTCCTTTCGACGCTTATACCTTTGGCCGGCTATGGCCTCGTCACCCTGGGGCTTGTCGAGCTCGTAGGTGCCGAAGCGCTCGACGCACTATTCGGCGCGCCGTTCCGCGCCGCCTCGGGCGCGTTCATCCTTCTCGCTGCCGGGGTCGCCTGGTACGCCGTCGGCTATCCGGCTGGTTACAGCCTCATCGCGCAGGGTGAAAACAGCAGGTTCCTTTGGGGAGCTGCTACGGCGGGCACGCTGAGCATCGGGCTTGACCTTGTCCTGATACCCCCGCTCGGATTGGAGGGGGCTGGGTTGGCGACGTTGATCGCGTTCGCCGCCGCAGCGGTGGTGTGGCTGTCGGCTCGCGGGCTTCTTGGCCTCGCGGCGATCCCGCTGCTCCTTTCGCTCACGGTTACGAGCGTGCTCGCCGCGTTTATCGTGTTCTCCGATGGTTCGACGCACGCTGCTGGGGTCAGCTCAATATGCGTGGCTATCGTCCTCGTATTGAGTCAGGCACGGAACAGGTTGTCGCCTCCGTCGGAGCCCTCGTTTCGCTTTGGTGACGTGAAATGACCACGTCATCTCAGGCGAAGGGCAGCCGCGATCAGCGGCTTGGCCGTTGCCCTGCGTGCCACACGCCCGGAACGGGGCCGTTCGCGAGGGGATCCGAGGTGCAGCTCACCCGTTGTCCGGCCTGCACACTGGTCTATACAGACCCCCAGGCGCGCGAGACAGTTCGGGCAAGGTATCTCAACGAATACGATCTCGCGGCGCACTTCGACCATGTCGGCCCGCGCAAGCAGGTGTTGTTCAAGCGACGCCTCGAGGTCATCGGGTCGCCCGCGGAGGCTCGGAATCGGCTGTGCGACGTCGGCTGCGCCGACGGGCAGTTCGTCGAGGTGACACAGATGCATGGCTGGAACAGTTCAGGGATCGAGCTCAATCCGCCCGCTGTTGCGAGGGCAAGAGAACGCGGAGCGACTGTGTACGAGGGAGCGCTTGAAGACCTCGAGGATCTCCCGTGGGGAGCGTTCGACGTTGTCACATGCTGGGATGTACTCGAGCATACGCCAACACCGAGGCTTTTTGCTTCAAGACTTTCGCGACTGACTGCGCCGGGGGGCCGCATCTTTATCACGACACTTAACTGGTCGTCACTCGTACGGCGCCTCCGTGGGATGCGGTGGTCGATGATCGCGGATGAGCATTTCACCTACTGGACGGCCACCGCGCTACGCCAGCTATTTGAGCGCGAGAACATGGAACTCTGCTCGGTGGAAACCTTCGGCCTTGGCCGTGATCTCGTCTCCGTGCTGGATTCGTTAGCCGTCCGAGTTCGACGCGTCGTACCGTCCAGACGCACGGCCGCGTCGGAAGAACGCATCACCTGGGACACGAGCCCAGCCGTTCTTCTATTGGAGCGCGCCGCGAATCTCGCATTGCGGTTTAGTGGGGGCGGAGTGGGCCTCGCTGCAACCTTTCGGGCACCTCGGCGTTGACTACTTCTGTCGCGACGGCTCGCGTACATCGAGGCGGACAGCGTCCACGGATATCACGCCGGTCAGGGGCGCCGCGCCCGCGTCGAGGGCGAACACCCTGATGGAGGACACAGACTTCGAGGCGATGCCAGAAGCGGTCATTCTCAGTGGCCCGGCTGTTCCTGCTGGAATACCGACGCCATTGAGAGTGGAAGGGGCGCTTGGACGGCCACGAAAGTACCGGCTTGTTCCGTCTCTGTAGACGAGCTGCAGTCCAAGACTCACACCCCGTGACAGCCCTTGTGTGAGGACTATCTCATTCATCGTGTAGCTCGTGCCAGCGGAACGAGCAGGTACGTCTGCGATGACTTGGCTGATGGAGCTAGGTCGACCACGAGATGCTCGCCGATATCGGAGGTTGAGTGAATACGCACCGTCCAACGCGTTCGAACTAGTCCTCTTCAGGTCGACGCGGTCGTGTGAGGACATAAGCCACGGGGTCATGACCGGCTCCTCGAAGTCGCCGTTTTCGACGAGGCCTGCCGCGAGCACACGGGGTCCAGTGACTCGATAGCTGCCGCCGCGCCGGACGCCAATCACCTCAAGAACCTCGTCGCGGTCAGTGCGCGACTGAAGGCGAAACTCTTGTTGCCCTGGAATGACGTCAATGACGCCTGGCGCAGAGATTTCCCCAGGAGAGTAGACCCCGTGGTATAGGGTGCTCGGGTCGCTAACCTCGAGCCGTGTGGCGAGCGCGTGAGGCGAAGAGCCGTTACCCTCACGCTGATAGATCTGTGCCACCTTCTCGCCGGCACGTACGAGTCGCTCGCTGACGACTTGAGTGGAAGTCTGGCCGTGAGCGCCAGCCGTGGCAAGCCGGTTTCGTCCGGCGACGGCTGCGAGCGCGACAGCGAGAGCAATGGCAGTCGCAAATACGAGTGGCCTCCTCTGTAGATCCAGGATCCGCCACCGTGGCGCCGGATGGTCTCTGGGCGTCCTCTGTCTCATGAAGTAGGAAACCAGAGGCGCCGCAATGAGAAGTTCCCATGTGCTCGCGTCTGGGAATGCGTTCTTAAGGGGAGAAAAGGCGATGATGGTCAATCCAAGCGCGGCAATCCAGGCGGTTAGGAGCGTGCGGCGTCTACGCGCTAAGGTGACGAGCCATGTCGTGAAGACCCCGAAAAGCGCGGGCATCACCAAGCATCCTGGCAGGCCGAAGTCCCGATAGAATGGTCCGAGCCAGGTCGCACTGTTGTACCCGTCAAATGGAACGTTGTAGAACGCTCCGTACTTTGGCGGAAAGTCGCTGCGTCTCAGGGCCAGGTTGCTCAACTTGGACGCGGGCCAAAACGTCAACGCGCCATACGTCTGAGGTGCAATCGGATCCTGCATCGACTTGGACAAGACGGGCACATTGGCTGTCAGGTACAGGTACGGAAAGATAAGCTCCTGAAACCTCTCCGTACGGATCTGACTCTTCAACTGAGGATGATTCTGGAGCGTCGCTCCCTTCTGATAACCGATGAGATAGAAGAAGCCCAACGCTCCCGCCACGGCTAGGACTGCAACGGCTGCGACCGTGCGGGGGGAGCGAGCCGGGCGCCAGAGAAGATGAAAGGCCGTTATCCACATCCCGACTGTGAGAAGCGAGATGCGCTCACCGAGGAAAAAGTAAGGCACAAGCACCAGAAAGCCCACTGGGGCGAGTATGCGCCATCGTCCCCGAAACGCACGCTCGCGAAGGCCGATGGTCCACAACAGCAGGGAAATGCCGCTTGCGTACGTCAATACTCTGATCGTCCCGTATTGTTCGTTGAAGCGCGAACTTGCCTGAATCTCGCGCGCGGCGCGCAAATCCGTAAAGAGTGCTCGCCATCCAACGATGTCATTGATCGTGAGCACGAAGAAGGCGAAGCCGATGTATCCCACTAAGGCCGTGATCACGACGGCGGCGCGCAGCCGTGCAAGCCGGAGGCGCTCGGGACCAGGAGGAGACCCGAGTCGTCGTCCCAAACGCTCCCCGACAAAAGCCCCTACGAGGAACGCGATGAGCGCGCCGTACACAGCTGCCCATGCCAAGCCACTCGGTCGGGAATAGTTAATCCAAGGGATCGCAAAGAAGCCGAGCGCGATTGCCCAGACGAGAGCAAACAGCGTGATCGGACTCCGGGCCGCTACATCGCGGCTCCTGCGGCGACGAAACACCGCCACGCTGAGAAGAAGCAGAACAACCGCAACGCTAGCTGCGGCTACGCGATCGGGACTCAAGAGGCTCGGATTCCTGTGGATGACGCAACGATCGTCACGTGACCAGACGGGTCATCAGAAAGCGGAGCTCATAACAAGGAAACCATGACGCGACGAACCCCTCGTAGAACTCTTGCGTAGCTCGGGAGAAATTAACAATGGGCTGAATTGCCCTACTAAAGGCATAACGGCCATAGAACGGACGAGGGGCCTTGAAGATGAGATTCACCGTGTCGAGGTGAAACAGCGGTGGCCGTGCATAGAGCGGCACCTGCCGTTTGAAGAGCGAGGACGCCGCGAAATATGCCATGGAATAGAGGCCGAAACATGTTCGGTGCGTCGGATCTGAGTAATAGTATGGATTCGAGAAATGCGGCACGATGGTCTCAAGGACGCCACCACCCACGAGCACGCGGCCGAGCTCTTCAATGAGAAGATCAACGTGCGTGATGTGTTCCATGAAATGAGAAGAGAAAATGCAAGCAATGGAGCCATCCGGTATGCGGGCGAGAACGTCGAAGACGTCGCCCACCAAGTCGACGTCATCGTGATCGACCAAATCAACGCCGACGTACTCGGGGCCCCGTTTCCGGACTCCACACCCGAGGTCAAGCTTGGCGCCGGTGATGCGAGGGAGCACATCATGCTTGTCGACGACTTCGGTCATCGAAACTGCCTGGCAGCGAGGAGGAGGCCCAAGTAGCGGCTGGATGCGATCGTCATGCTCTGGGATGCTCCGCACTCACGTGCGGCCTCGGAGGATCTCGGCAACGACCGGAGCCCAGCCGGCGACGGAATAGTTCTCCTCTACGCAACGTCGGCCCTGTTTGCCCAGTCGAGCTCGCAGACGGGCGTCGCGAGCGAGGGCGATGAGCGCCTCTACCCACTCGTCGTCGGTGCGGACGATTAGCCCTGCGTTCTCGGACCCGATCACGCTCGAAGCGACGCCGACGTCATCGCCTACAACCGGAAGTGCGGCCGACATGTATTGCAGAGCCTTGTAGGCGGACTTGCCTCGCGTCCAGGCGTTGTCGGGCATAGGCATGAGCCCGACGTCGATTCGCTTGAGTGCATCGGATTCGCTTTCTTCACTCCAAGGGACTGAGTCGACGACGAAGCGCTGTCCAGCAGGCATTGTGCCTCCGACGATCACGAGCCTTACGGAGAGATCCGAAAGCTCTCGCGCGACCCGCGAAATCACACCGGCAAGGCGTCGAACATACGGGGCGGTCGTGGACGAGCCTATCCAGCCGAGGACAAGCTCGGACCGATCCTCATGGGTTTTCGGCTCGACGGCTCGGGTGTCAACGAGGGATGGGACGATGACCACACGGCTCGAGTACCGGGTCAAGTGGTCAGCCAGGTACGCATTGGCGGCAACGATGCAGTCCGCCCGTGACGCAAGCCAGCGCACCTTCCGCCCGGTGCCTTTGACTGCGGCCAGCCTGTGGCCCCCTGCTGCTCTCGACGCGTCAAGCCAGATCGCATCATCGACGTCCCAGATCAAGCGGCGACCGGCGGCCGCACGGCGCTCGAGCCGGAGGCTCGGAAAGAAGTCGGCTTGGCGTTGAATCAACGCGACGCTGTGCGCGTCCTCCGATTTCGAGAGTCGATCGGCAAGGCGGCGCCTCGCGCCCTGTAAGACGATGACCCGGCGCCACAGTGCGGCACGCGAGAACGTCTCCGCCTCAGCCTGTGTGAAGAGCGTGTAGGGCTCGACCCGTACGCCATAGCGGAGAAGCTCGGGCGCGAGGAGCAACACCCGTACGCGAAATCCCGGCGTTGTCGGACCCTGGGCCGCCACCGCTGCGACGCCGACCTCGTCGAGGGGCCCGTGCGGCACGGCCCCGACCTCATCGCGCGGCACACCTGCGAGCGTGCCACCGCGTTCCGTACTCATTCAGCCAACTGAGTCGACAAGCCCCGGGATCGCCGCGCCCAGGCCAGCCGGAAGCGTCCAGCGAGGCTCCCACTCAAGTACGGCGGCAGCCTTGCTGCGATCGCCGTGGCTCGCCCGAACCTCTCCCGCGCGTGCGGATTCGAAAAGCGGGTCCGCCCGGGTTCCAAGCAGCTCGGAGAGGATCGCGAGCAACGCGAGAAGGCTCGTCTCTCTTCCAGCACACACGTTGATGACCTCGCCGACGGCGGTTGGTGCTGATACGGCCAGCATGAAGGCCTCAACAACGTCGTCGACGTACGTGAAGTCACGGGTCTGATTCCCGTCGCCGTAAACGACCGGGCGGCTGCCGGATCCGAGAGCAGCGATGAACTTAGGAACAACTGCGGCGTACTGTGAGAGTGGATCCTGGCCAGGCCCGAAAACGTTGAAAAGGCGAAGGCTTACCGTCTCGAGGCCATACACGGTCGTAAACGCACGGCAGTAGTGCTCGGCGGACAGCTTCGAGACGCCGTATGGCGAAACCGGCAGTGGCTGGTCCGCCTCATTTTTCGGGAGATCGGGATTGGCACCGTAGACGGAAGACGAGGACGCGAAGACGACCCGGGCGACCTCCTCGTCCCGGGCCGCCAGCAGGACGTTGAGCGTGCCCTCGACGTTAACGGCGCCAGTCGTGAGCGGGTCCTGTACCGAGCGGGGGACGGACGGGAGCGCACCGAGGTGGAAGACCACGTCCGTGCCGCGCACGGCGGCGTGCGCCCGCTCGTAGGAGCGGAGGTCGCCTTCGACGAGGCTGAGCTCGAGCCCTTCGAGGCGCTCGCGTCGGCCGGTGGAGAAGTTGTCGAGGATACGAACCTCGTGACCGTCGGCCAGAAGCCGCCGGACTAAGTGGTGTCCGATAAATCCGCCGCCTCCCGTGACCAATGCGTTCATCTTGCGCTCTAGTGCTTCCAGCTAGCGGCCCGGGCCAAACAGTTCCGCCTTCGGTAGCGCAGGACGGCTGGTGGTGCGCGCCTCCCTCACGCGTCGCTCCCAGGCCGCTAGGGTCGCGAGCATCCAAAGGTCGGTTGCCGGCGGTGGCTTCGTCTCGAGAAGACGACGCGCGGACTCGCCGTCGACGAGGTCGCTCTCCAGCGAGCCGAACCACTCTCTGGCCTCCTCGTGCCAAGGGCCGCTGAAGTACGCGCCGAGCGGTACTGCGAAGCCCCGCTTCAGCGAACTGGCGGAGAGTCCCCGCCGCCGAGCCACCTCACGCAGAAGCAACTTTCCTTCACGGAGCGACATCGTCCTTTCTTCCGGGGTCCGCTCCGCGATGTCGACAAGCGCCTCGTCGAGCAGAGGGACGCGTGCTTCCAGCCCAACCGCCATCGTCGCGCGATCTTCTTTGCGGAGGAGGTCGCCCGGAAGGTAGGTCTGGAGCTCGAAGCGCTGAATGGCGCGCAGCGGAGTCGGGCTTAGAGGTTCGCTGAAACAGAACCGTTCCGCCACATCGGCAGCCATGGCGGACTTGTCGATCGAGAAGCTGAGGGCTGCGGCACCCGCCGCTGAGGTGTGGTTCGCCACCAGTGCCAGATACTGCTCGGCATCGCTGCTGGCACCGGCTTCGGCAAGCCGGGCCAGGTAAGAGAGTGCGAGGCGCGAGCGTCCCCGTCGCGCCGAGCCCTGGCCAGAACCTGCGCGGCGGATCCTCTCCAAGATTGGCCGTGGCGCACGGGCAACGAGTGAACGGAGACGGTGAGCGCGGTGCCGGTAATAGCCGCCGAACAGGTCGTCGCCGCCCGTCCCGCTAAGAGCGACCGTCACCTGCGTCCTTGCGAGCCTCGCTAGCTCGATCATCGCGATTGCCGAGGCGTCGGCGAAGGGGGTGTCGTACGCGTTGGCGACCCCATTCAGCGCGCATGAGAATGACGTGTCCAATCCAGCGACGTGGTGCGGCACGCCGAGCCGTTTCGCCACGGCCGAAGCTGCGGGTGACTCGTCGTAGTCGCCGTGCCCGGGGAATCCGATCGAGAATGCCTTCGGGCGAGCGCCGAGGGCCGCCGCGGCGGAGAGCACGAGCGCCGAGTCGAGGCCCCCGGAAAGGAACACTCCGACGTCGACGTCGGCAACAAGCTGGCGCCGAACGGCGGCGAGCAGCGCCGTTTCGGCTTGTTCGACCGTGGTGGGGGGCCCAGGCTCCTCCCGGGCGAATGGCCGCTGTGCCCACTGGACCTGCTCTTCTGACCCATCCTCCCGGCGCCGGATCGCGGTTCCGGGAGGCACGACGGCGATGCCTTGGATCCCCGTTCCCGGCGGCGGTACGTAATGGAAGGTCGCGAACTCGCTCATCGCTTTGGTGTCGATCTGTCCTTCGCTGAGCCCCGCCTCGACCAAGGCGAGCGTGTCCGAAGCAAACGCGAAGCGTGAACCGGTCGTACGGACAAGGGGCTTGATCCCGAGACGATCGCGCGTCAGAACGACCTCGCCGCGCCGTTCGTCAATGATCGCGACCGCGAACATGCCGTTCAATCGCGAAAAGACACCGGTGCCCCACTCCTCGTAGCCATGGATAATGACCTCGGCGTCACACCGCGTTTGAAAGTGGTGACCGCGGTCCTCGAGCTTTCGGCGGAGCACGGGGTGGTCATAGATCTCGCCGTTGTAAAGCAGGTGAACGTCGCCGCGCTCATTCTCCATCGGGTAGACGACCGCGTCCGAGAGATCGATGACGGCGAGGCGGGTCTGGACCAGAGCGAGGGATCCGCGGACGACGCACCAGGCGGCATCAGGCCCGCGGGAGGCAAGCGAGCTTGCCAGCACGGCTGAGCTGGTCTCGACGTCGCGTCCGTTTATCTCGAAGCCGGCGATGCCGCACATGGGCGTTCCTTATGGGATTCGCGCGTACGCACGCCAAGACGGCTTCTTCGTACCCTGGAACGTGCGAAGGCCGCTCGTCCAATTCAGGCCACGGTCCGGCGCAGCGTCGTAAAGCTGGAACCAGCACATGGTGTTGATTCTGCGGAAGCTCGCGGCAAGCTTGAACGCACGCGCCATCTTCGCTGCCTGCTTCTTGCGCGAGACGACGTATAGCCAACCGGCTGCGCCGTGCTCGGTGTTCCAGCTGAACTCTTCGATAAAGAGTTGGAGGCGCCGGCGGGGCCAGTAGCGATCGAGCTGACGCACGAGCCAGTCGAGATCGTTGAAGTCGACGCGGCCTTCGCGATGTGGGAGCGCCATGTCTAGCGGACGTTCCGTGAACGGGTTGATCCCGAACATGTCCATGCGAGGGCGACGGCCATTGGGTAGCACCATGTTTCGGACGAATGCGTCCGGGGCTGTCGTGTTCGCGTCGTTGAAGCCCGACGGGTGAACGTTGCCGCCGATGACCACGACATCCTTGCGGACCGCGTGCATTGACCGATATGCGGCGTCGAGGAGTTGGGCATACAGGCGGGGAGCGCGTCGTCCCTTGTTCCCCTGAGGCTGGAAGTTCCAGCTGTGGCTTGGCTCGCCGAAGACGATCCACCTCCGTACTTGCGGGTACCGGGCTACCGCCGCCGCCATGAAGTTGCCGTAGTCCGCGGGATTTTTCGGCACCCAGGTGTGGTCGCGGCCGCCGTTCGACCACGACGGAAAGCCGTTCACGTAGAGGACGGGTTCGATTCCGTGGGCGCGCGCCTTTTTCACTGCGAGATCCATGCTCTCCGGCCACACATACGCGGGATCCTCGGGGTTCCTTGGGTCGGCGGGCCGTTTTGGAGCGACTGACGCCCACGAAAGGCCGGTCACCCACACTCGTGTTCCCAGCTGCCGGAGCTCCGGGAAGATCCATTCGCCGTTCGGGCGCTGTGGAGCGTCGTTGATGCACTTGGTCGGCCCGGACGGGCGCGCTCGGTCGAGCGCGGGACCTGCCGGTCCAGGAGTCGTCGCCGCGAAGACCCCCGTCACCGCAAGAATCGCCGCGCCCGCGGCAATGCGGCCGGCGCGTGAACTCATGGCCAGAGGCTAGCTGGCTTGCGATCCGGCCGCAGCACCCGGAGAAAATCTC